>NZ_JBGDXK010000002.1:563774-711084 GCF_046550775.1 Salmonella sp. SAL04202
GAAACCCCGCCGAAGCGGGTTTTATGAAGAAGTGAAACTGACCGATAAGCCGCTTTCTTTCGGGTATAGCGTCGTGGACAGTCATTCATCCTGCCGCCCTGTAAAAGCAAAAACCCGCCGAAGCGGGTTTTATGAAGAGGTGAAACTGACCGATAAGCCGCTTTCTTTTGGATATAGCGTCGTGGACAGTCATTCATCCTGCCGCCCTGTAAAAGCAAAAACCCGCCGAAGCGGGTTTTATGAAGAAGTGAAGCTGACCGATAAGCCGGGTTCTGTCGTGGACAGTCATTCATCTAGGCCAGCAATCGCTCACTGGCTCAAGCAGCCTACCCGGGTTCAGTACGGGCCGTACCTTATGAACCCCTATTTGGCCTTGCTCCGGGTGGAGTTTACCGTGCCACGGACTGTTACCAGCCGCGCGGTGCGCTCTTACCGCACCCTTTCACCCTTACCTGATCCCACTTGCGTGGGCCATCGGCGGTTTGCTCTCTGTTGCACTGGTCGTGGGTTTCCCCCCCAGGCGTTACCTGGCACCCTGCCCTATGGAGCCCGGACTTTCCTCCCCTCCGCCCGTCTCCCCGAAAGGACGACGACGAAGCGGCGACTGTCTGGTCAGCTTCGGCGCGCAGTATAGAGGGTTCGCGCGACTTTGTCACCCTGCGCTGCGCATTCCTATCGCCAGAGCGGCAGCAACATTTCTGGATGCCCGATAAATATTGTCAAAAGCGCCCCGAAAAGCCTCCTCCAGCGTCACGATGCGCGTGAGTACGCTAAAGGCAGCGTCGATGCCATAATGATGCACTATCCCTACATCGTGCGTCAGGCTGCCGGCAATGCCAATCACTGGCTTATGATATTTTTTCGCCACATTCGCGACGCCAATCGGCACTTTACCGCGAATACTTTGGCTATCAATCCGCCCTTCTCCCGTCACCACCAGCGTACAGTCGTGGATATGCTCCTCCAGGTTCAGTGCCGCCGTGACAATTTCGATCCCGCTGCGTAATTCCGCACCGAGAAAAGCCATTAACGCCGCCCCCATACCGCCTGCCGCGCCTGCGCCGGGCGCCGCCTTTACGTCGACATTCAGCGATTTTTTTATGATGTCGGCATAGTGAGCAAGATTTCTGTCCAGCTCAACAATGTTCTCTTCGGTCGCGCCTTTCTGCGGCCCAAAAATTCGTGATGCGCCGTTGTCGCCGATCAGAGGATTAGAGACATCGCAAGCGACACGAATCGCGCAGAGTTTTAAACGGGGATCGAGCTCTGAAATATCAATGTCGCTTAGACAATGAAGGCTTCCGCCACCGTAACCGATATCCGCGCCGTTTGCATCGCGCAGTTTTGCGCCTAACGCCTGCATCATCCCTGCGCCGCCGTCATTTGTCGCGCTGCCGCCAATGCCGATAATGATATTGCTTGCGCCGCTTTCCAGCGCCTGCAATATCAGCTCCCCCGTTCCCCGCGAGGTTGTAATCAAAGGGTTGCGTTTTTCTGGCGGAACCAGCGCCAGTCCGCTGGCCGCCGCCATTTCAATAAACGCGGTTTTACCATCCCCGGACATTCCCCAGCAGGCTTTCACTTTTTCACCCAACGGCCCGGTCACCCATGCGGCGCGTTCAACGCCCTGCGTCGCGGCAATCATGGCTTCGACCGTTCCTTCGCCGCCATCGGCAACCGGAACAGAGACATATTGCGCATCGGGGAAAATTTCCCGAAATCCTTTTTCTATCGCCTGCGCTACCTCGGCGGCAGAAAGGCTTTCTTTGTAGGAGTCGGGGGCAATTACGATTTTCATAGTGGTAGCCTGTTACTGCACAACGCCGGATGGCGTTTCACTTATCCAGCCTGAAATTCAGGCCCGAATCGCTACACGCCATCCGGGCACAACGTCGTTAGCGAGTGACTTCCACTTTCGCCAGTTTTTCGTAGTAGCACGCCAGCGCGCTATGGTCGTCATTACCGTGTCCATCCGCGCGTAACGCCTGCATCATTTCCATAACGGCGGCGGTCAGCGGGAGCTGCGCGCCAACGCCGTGGGAGGTATCCAGCGCATTCGCCAGATCTTTAATGTGCAGATCGATACGGAAACCTGGCTTAAAGTTTCTGTCCATGACCATCGGCGCTTTCGCATCCAGTACCGTGCTGCCAGCCAGACCGCCGCGAATCGCCTGATAGACCAGATCCGGGTTGACGCCCGCTTTAGTCGCCAGCGTCAGCGCTTCAGACATGGCGGCGATATTCAACGCCACGATCACCTGGTTAGCCAGTTTTGTGACGTTGCCTGCGCCGATATCGCCGGTATGCACCACGGAACCCGCCATCGCTTTCATCAGGTCGTAGTACTTGTCGAAAATGGCTTTATCGCCCCCCACCATCACCGACAGCGTGCCATCAATCGCCTTCGGCTCGCCGCCGCTGACCGGCGCATCCAACATCTCAACGCCCTTCGCCTTCAGCGCATCGCTGATTTCACGGCTTGCCAGCGGCGCGATAGAACTCATATCAATCAATACGGTTCCTGGCTTCGCGCCTTCGATGATACCGTTCTCGCCCAGCGCAACCTCTTTCACATGCGGAGAGTTAGGCAGCATCGTGATGATGACGTCACACTGTTCAGCGATCGCCTTCGCCGTAGAGGCCGTTTCCGCGCCTGCGGCAATGACGTCAGCAATCGCTTCAGGATTACGATCGGACACCACCAGCGAATACCCTGCTTTCAGTAAGTTTTTGCTCATGGGCTTACCCATGATGCCTAAGCCAATAAAGCCAACTTTCATCGTCATAGCGTTCTCTCTTTCCATACCAGGATTATTTTTTAAAGGTGTCGGCAAGCTTCTGCGTGCTGGCGCGGAATGCGCCTAAATCGCTGCCAACGGCGACAAAGGTCGCGCCCCATTCCAGATAACGGCGGGCATCCGCCTCTACCGGCGCCAGAATGCCGCACGGTTTACCGTGCGCTTTAGCGCGGGCGAAAATATGTTGAATCGTCTGCTGCACGTCAGGGTGAGAAGCATTGCCGAGATGACCCAGCGCGGCGGCCAAATCGCTGGGGCCGACAAAAATGCCATCAACGCCTTCCGTTGCGGCGATGGCATCAACATTGTCGACACCCAACTGGCTTTCGATTTGAACAATAATGGTGATGTTTTTGTTCGACTGCGCAAAGTAATCAGGCACCGTACCGAACATATTCGCGCGGTGAGAAACGGAGACGCCGCGAATGCCTTCCGGCGGGTAACGCGTCGAGGCGACGGCGCGAGCCGCTTCCTCTTGCGTTTCAACAAAGGGGATCAGGAAATTATAAAACCCAATATCCAGCATCCGTTTGATAATGACCGGTTCATTGGTTGGCACACGTACCACAGGCGCGCTGGCGCTGCCTTTCAATGCCATTAACTGCGGAATTAAGGTGGTCACATCGTTCGGCGCATGTTCGCCATCCAGCACCAGCCAGTCAAATCCCGCCAGACCAAGAACTTCGGTGGTGATTGGGCTTGCCAGTGCAGACCAGCAGCCAATCTGCACCTGTTGCGCCGCCAGCGCCGCTTTAAACTTATTCGGGAAAATAGCGTTATTCATCGCTTATACCTTCGCTTATTTCTTTAATTCTCTACATGTGATGCCGCCACCATAACTTATAGCAACGACAATAAAATGCTTATCTGAAATCAGAATGGGTCTCCGCATTCTATTTCTAACGTGGTACACATCCTGTAGCACAATATACCGTTCTGATATCTTTATCGTCTTTTATTATTATCATGGTATTTTCAAATAACTCGTCAGATACACTGAATTCGCCATTCAGTATAAACAGCCTATGGCGGATAATCATTGTGCAAACGCTCATTAAAAAGGGATTATTTAACGCTTATTTTTGAGCATACGCCCATGATACTGGGCGCTAATGCACACATTTACGCTTTACCCGGCCTACATAAAAAATTTCATAATTTGCGGTGATCTGGATCACATTCTTATATTTATACTCCTGTCATTCTTATTTCATTATGCATGAACTTTATTTCTTATATTGAGATTTAACGATTTAACCATAACCAAAATAGATAATCCTATTTCTATCATCCAGGCTGGAGAATGTTGAACAATGGCCAATATCGAAATTCGCCAGGAATCGCCATCGGCGTTTTATATAAAAGTACATGAAACCGATAATGTCGCAATTATTGTTAATGACCACGGTCTTAAAGCCGGAACACGTTTTCCGGATGGCCTGGAACTGACTGAACATATTCCGCAAGGCCATAAAGTTGCTCTGACGGATATCCCCGCTCACGGCGAAATCATCCGTTATGGCGAAGTCATCGGTTATGCGGTACGCGACATCCCGCGCGGAAGCTGGATCGACGAGTCGCTGGTTGAACTGCCAAAAGCGCCGCCGCTGAATACGCTACCGCTGGCGACCAAAGTACCGGAACCGCTGCCGCCGCTGGAAGGCTATACGTTTGAGGGCTATCGTAACGCCGATGGCAGCGTCGGCACCAAAAATCTGCTTGGCATTACCACCAGCGTGCACTGTGTGGCGGGCGTGGTCGATTATGTGGTGAAAGTGATTGAGCGCGATCTCCTGCCCAAATACCCGAATGTCGATGGCGTTGTAGGGCTAAACCATCTGTACGGCTGCGGCGTGGCAATCAACGCGCCGGCGGCGGTCGTGCCGATTCGCACGATTCATAATATCGCGCTCAACCCCAATTTTGGCGGCGAAGTGATGGTGATTGGCCTCGGTTGCGAAAAACTGCAGCCGGAACGACTGCTGGAAGGCACCGAGGATGTTCCCGCCATCGCCGTTGAAAGCGCCAGTATTGTGCGTTTACAGGACGAGCAGCATGTCGGCTTTAAATCAATGGTCGACGATATTTTACGGGTCGCCGAACGCCATCTGACGAAACTGAACCAACGCCAGCGCGAAACCTGCCCGGCCTCCGAGCTGGTCGTCGGGATGCAGTGTGGCGGCAGCGATGCGTTTTCCGGCGTCACGGCAAACCCGGCGGTGGGTTATGCTTCCGATCTGCTGGTACGCTGCGGCGCGACCGTCATGTTCTCGGAGGTCACCGAAGTGCGCGATGCCATTCATCTTCTGACGCCGCGCGCCATCAACGAAGCCGTGGGTAAACGCCTGCTGGATGAAATGGCCTGGTACGATAACTACCTTGATATGGGGAAAACCGATCGCAGCGCTAACCCGTCCCCTGGCAACAAAAAAGGCGGTCTGGCGAACGTCGTGGAAAAAGCGTTGGGCTCTATCGCTAAATCGGGTAAGAGCGCCATTGTCGAAGTATTGTCGCCGGGCCAACGCCCCACCAAACGCGGCCTGATTTACGCCGCGACGCCCGCCAGCGATTTCGTCTGCGGCACGCAGCAGGTCGCTTCCGGCATTACCGTACAGGTCTTTACCACCGGACGCGGCACGCCGTACGGGCTGATGGCGGTGCCGGTCATTAAAATGGCGACGCGTACCGAGCTGGCGAACCGCTGGTATGACTTAATGGATATCAATGCAGGCACCATCGCCACGGGTGAAGAGACAATCGAAGATGTGGGCTGGAAGCTGTTTCACTTTATTCTCGATGTCGCCAGCGGCCGGAAAAAGACTTTCTCGGACCAGTGGGGCCTACATAACCAACTGGCGATATTTAACCCGGCGCCAGTGACCTGATCCAGTCAGTACCCTTCTCCGACCAGGGTATAACCGCATAATCTGTAGACCGGGTAAGCGCCAGCGCTACCCGGTATTTTTTCGCCCTTAGTCTGTAGCCTGAAGTATGTCTGCCCGACATGCTTTTTTTACTCCTGACTTTCGATAACTTCCATTTTATTTCGAAACTTTCATTTATCAGATCAAAATCACAAAAAAACATTCCGAAAGCCTATAAATTCTTTCAAAGAAAACAAACGAAAGATTTCGGAGGAAGGATGTTTATCATTTCAGGCAGAACAATGCTAAAGAAGGCGCAGCAGGAAGGCTATGCTGTGCCGGCGTTTAACATCCACAACCTGGAGACATTGCAAGTGGTGGTGGAAACCGCCGCAGAATTGCGCTCTCCGCTGATTGTCGCCGGTACGCCAGGCACCTTTAGCTACGCAGGCGTCGGTAATATCGTGGCTATCGCCGCAGAACTGGCGAAAAGCTGGAACCATCCTCTCGCGGTACATCTCGATCATCATGAAAAACTGGCCGACATCAAAATGAAAGTCGCCGCCGGGGTACGCTCGGTCATGATCGACGGGTCGCATTTCCCCTTTGCCGACAATATTGCGCTGGTGAAAAGCGTGGTTGATTACTGTCATCGCTACGATGTCAGCGTTGAAGCTGAACTTGGGCGTCTCGGCGGGCAGGAAGACGATCTTATCGTTGACGGTAAAGATGCGCTTTATACCCATCCGGAACAGGCCCGGGAATTTGTAGAAAAAACGGGTATCGACTCGTTAGCCATTGCTATCGGCACCGCTCACGGCCTCTACACCGCTGAACCAAAACTTGATTTTGAACGACTGACGGAAATTCGTCAGCGGGTTGATGTCCCCTTAGTCCTTCACGGCGCCTCTGGCCTGCCGACCCGCGATATTACCCGCGCTATTTCGCTGGGCATCTGCAAAGTTAACGTCGCCACCGAGCTTAAAATCGCCTTTTCTGGCGCGCTTAAAAACTATTTAACGCAACACGCAGAGGCCAGCGATCCCCGCCATTACATGATCCCGGCGAAAGCGGCCATGAAAGAGGTTGTACGTAAAGTGATTGCCGACTGCGGTTGTGAAGGGAAGCTCTAAAGCCCCCGGATTTAGCACGGCAAAGGGCGTTTTCATAGCTGGATCACGAAAGCCATTATTATCCTTTGCCTTCAAACCAAAAATATTATGAAGATAAACAAAAGATATCGGAGCCAGAAGTGAAAGAAATAATTTCTCGTCACAAAGCAGGGGAACAGATAGGGATCTGTTCCGTATGTTCAGCACACCCGCAGGTGATTGAATCCGCATTACGTTTTGATCTGAATAGCGGGAACAAAGTTCTGATCGAAGCGACCTCTAACCAGGTTAATCAGTTTGGCGGTTATACCGGCATGAAACCGGCTGACTTTCGTGATTTTGTCTATGGCATCGCCCAGGAAGTGGGTTTTCCACGAGAACGGCTTATTTTAGGCGGCGATCACCTGGGACCTAACTGCTGGCAAAACGAACCTGCAGATACGGCGATGGAAAAATCTGTCGAACTCATTAAGGCTTACGTCGCTGCCGGGTTTAGCAAAATCCATCTTGATGCCTCTATGTCCTGCGCTGACGACCCGACGCCGCTGGACCCAATGGTTGTCGCTAAACGCGCCGCCCTGCTTTGCCAGGCAGCGGAAACGACGGCGACCGACGAACAAAAACGCCATTTAACCTATGTTATCGGCACTGAAGTTCCGGTTCCGGGCGGGGAAGCCAGCGCCATTAACGCCGTGCATGTTACCCGCGAACAGGATGCAGCCCGCACGCTGCAAACGCATCAGGCTGCTTTTCGCGTCCTGGGGCTGGATGAGGCATTGAACCGGGTTATCGCGATTGTCGTACAGCCGGGCGTAGAATTCGACCATACACAGATTATCCACTATCAACCGCAGGCCGCTAAAGCGCTTTCCGACTGGATAAAAGAAACGCCGATGGTCTATGAAGCGCATTCGACTGATTATCAGACGCGACAGGCCTACCGTGCGCTGGTACGCGATCATTACGCCATTCTGAAGGTCGGCCCGGCGCTCACTTTCGCGCTGCGCGAAGCCATTTTCGCACTTGCGCAAATGGAAAACGAGCTGATCTCCCCGGAACAACGTAGTCGGGTACTGGAGGTCATTGATGAAGTTATGCTAAACGAACCGGGCTACTGGAAAAAATACTACCGTCCAACCTGGAGCCAGGCGATGGTCGACATCCACTTTAGTTTGTCTGACCGTATTCGCTATTACTGGCCGCACCCGCGTATTCGTCAAAGCGTAGAGAAGTTAATCGCCAATCTGAATAACGTCACATTGCCGCTGGGATTAATTAGCCAGTTTATGCCCGTACAGTTTGAACGCCTGTCTGAGGGCGTGCTCACCCCCACGCCGCATAACCTGATTATTGACAAAATTCAGGATGTTCTGCGCGCTTATCGCTTCGGTTGCACGCCGGATGTCGCCTGAATAATGGAGAATTTATGAGCCAACTATTTGTCCGAACCGGAATCACATTCGACTCGAGCCAACAGGCGCTGGCGCACATTGGCAAAGAGATGCTGGCGAAAGGCGTGGTACATGATAGTTATCCGCAGGCGCTGGTGGAACGTGAAGCGTCTTTTCCTACCGGCATTGCGCTGGAGCGTCACGCCGTCGCTATCCCTCATTGCGAGGCGGTTCATGCGAAATCACCCGCTATCTATCTGATTCGTCCAGATAAGCCGGTCATGTTTCAACAGGCGGATGATGACGAAGAGATTGCTGTTTCGTTAATCATCGCCTTAATCGTTGAAAACCCGGCGGCACAGCTAAAACTTCTGCGCCGCCTGTTTAGTGAGCTACAGAACCCAAGCACCCTCGATGCCCTGTTAAGCGCGCCGGATGCCGAACTGGCGATACGCTTTCAGGAAACCATCCTTGAGCCTGAGCAGTGCGTCCAGGTTTGATAATAAATTGATAATAATGAGGAATACCCTATGAAACGTAAAGTAATTGTGGCCTGTGGCGGTGCGGTTGCAACCTCAACGATGGCTGCGGAAGAAATTAAAGAGCTATGTGATGCCAACCATATTGAGCTCGACTTAGTGCAATGCCGGGTCACCGAAATCGAAACCTATATGGACGGCGCCGATCTTATCTGTACCACTGCCAGGGTCGATCGCGCCTTTGGCGATATTCCCGTCGTTCACGGTATGCCTTTTGTTTCCGGCGTGGGTATTGAAGCATTACAGCAAAAAATTCTGTCCATTCTCATGGGGTAACGTATGTTTAGCGAAATAATGCGTTATATCCTCGACTTAGGCCCAACGGTGATGTTGCCTCTGGTGATCATCGTGTTCTCTAAACTGCTGGGAATGAAGCTTGGGGATTGTTTTAAATCGGGTTTGCATATTGGTATCGGCTTCGTGGGTATTGGTCTGGTCATCGGCCTGATGCTGGATTCTATCGGCCCCGCGGCGAAAGCCATGGCGGAACATTTCCAAATCAATCTCCACGTTATTGACGTCGGCTGGCCAGGTTCATCGCCCATGACCTGGGCGTCACAAATCGCGCTGGTCGCGATCCCTGTCGCCATCGGGGTTAACGTCCTGATGCTGGTGACCCGCATGACCCGCGTGGTGAATGTCGATATCTGGAATATCTGGCACATGACCTTCACGGGCGCCATGCTGCATCTGGCGACCGGTTCATACTGGCTGGGGATTCTGGGCGTTGTGGTTCATGCCGCCTTTGTCTACAAACTGGGGGACTGGTTTGCCAAAGATACCCGCGACTATTTTGGCCTGGAGGGGATTGCAATCCCACACGGTTCATCCGCATACCTGGGCCCCGTGGCGGTGCTCGTTGATACCATTATCGAAAAAATTCCGGGCCTCAATCGTATTCACTTTAGCGCAGACGATGTCCAGAAACGCTTCGGACCGTTTGGCGAGCCGGTGACTGTCGGCTTCGTGATGGGGCTGGTGATTGGTGTACTGGCAGGCTACGACGCCAAAGCCGTTCTGCAACTGGCGGTCAAAACCGCAGCGGTGATGCTGCTTATGCCACGCGTCATTAAACCTATTATGGATGGCCTAACGCCTATCGCGAAACATGCGCGTAAACGTCTACAGGCCAAATTTGGCGGGCAGGAGTTCCTGATAGGCCTTGATCCAGCGCTACTGCTCGGTCATACCTCTGTTGTCTCCGCGAGCCTGATATTCATTCCGCTGACCATCCTGATTGCCGTCTTAGTACCGGGAAACCAGGTGCTGCCGTTCGGCGACCTCGCCACCATCGGTTTCTTTATTGCGATGGCGGTCGCGGTACACCAGGGCAACCTGTTCCGCACGCTGATTTCAGGTGTCATTATTATGGGTATCACCCTGTGGATAGCCACCCAGACGATTGGCCTGCATACCCAACTGGCTGCCAATGCCGGAGCGCTAAAAGCTGGCGGACAAGTCGCCTCGCTGGATCAGGGCGGTTCTCCCATCACCTGGCTGCTGATTCAACTTTTTACCTGGCAGAATATCGTCGGCTTCGCCGTCATTGCCATTATCTATCTGGCCGGCGTACTGCTGACCTGGCGTCGCGCCCGACAATTTGTCGCGGCTGAGAAAGCCACGGCGCTACAGCAAAGTCAAATCGCCTCTTAATTTTAGGGGAGCAATCGCTCCCCTCACCTTCCTGGAGAATGTTATGAAATCAGTGGTTATTCACGCTGAGGGAGACGTGCGCGTTGAAGAACGTCCCTTACCACAACTGCAAGCCGAGGACGATGTGTTGGTCAAAGTCGTTAGCTCAGGGCTTTGCGGGTCGGATATCCCGCGTATTTTCGCGCAGGGCGCCCATTATTATCCTATTACGTTAGGTCATGAATTCAGCGGCTACGTTGAATCCTACGGCACAGGCGTAACGGATATGCAGCCCGGCGATGCCGTCGCTTGTGTCCCGCTTCTTCCCTGCTTTCACTGTCCGCAATGCGAACGCGGTTACTTTTCTTTATGCAAACAGTATCAGTTTGTAGGATCGCGCAGCGAAGGCGGTAATGCGGAATATGTGGTGGTCAAACGGGCCAATCTTTTCCGCTTGCCGTCTGATATGCCGATTGAAGATGGCGCGTTTATCGAACCGATTACCGTGGGCTTACACGCCTTTCATCTGGCGCAGGGCTGCGAGGGGAAAAACGTAATTATCGTTGGTGCCGGGACAATTGGCCTGCTGGCCTTACAGTGCGCGCGGGAACTGGGCGCGCGAAGCGTAACGGCGATTGATATCAATCCGCAGAAACTGGAACTGGCGAAAGCGCTCGGCGCAACGCATACCTGTAATAGCCGGGAAATGACCGCCGACGACATCCAGACCGCGTTGTCCGACATTCAGTTTGATCAACTGGTTCTCGAAACGGCAGGAACTCCCCAGACCGTCTCGCTGGCTATCGATATCGCCGGGCCGCGCGCGCAACTGGCGCTGGTGGGGACGTTACATCACGATCTCACCCTGACAACGCGTACATTCGGGTTAATTTTGCGTAAAGAGCTCACGCTCCTCGGCAGTTGGATGAACTACTCCGCGCCATGGCCAGGAGAGGAATGGGAAACCGCAGCGCGCCTGTTGGCTGAAAAACGTCTTCAACTGACCCCTCTCATTGCCCATCGCGGCGATGCGGAAAGCTTTGCAGAAGCAGTCAAAGCGCTTAATGGCGCGCCCATGCAGGGCAAAATCTTACTTCAACTTTCCTGATGGTACGAGCCAGCAACCTGCGCTGGCTCACATTTCCTTTCGAAATTTAGCGTTCACCTTTCGCAATCCTTCGTTTAAACTAGTTACAGTTAATTATCAGGCAAATCAATATGAACTCATTTGAGCGAAGAAATAAAATTGTCGACCTGATTAATACGCAAGGCAGCGTGCTGGTGATGGACCTTTCAAATACCTTTGGTATTTCTGAAGTGACTATCCGTGCTGACCTGCGTCTGCTGGAAGAGAAAGGCCTTGTCACCCGTTTTCATGGCGGCGCGGCAAAACCGGGAAGTCATCTGGCGGAAGGCGACAATCAGGAAGTCATTCTGGAAGATCGGTATCAACTCGCCAGCGATCCGAAAAAGCGGATTGCCCAGGCAGCTGCGGCAATGGTTGAAGAAGGAATGACCATCATTCTGGATAGCGGGAGCACAACATTACTGATTGCGGAAGCGCTCGCGCGAAAAAGCAATATTACGGTGATCACTAACAGCTTGCCTGCCGCTTTTACGCTATCAGAAAATAAAGATCTCACGCTGGTGGTCTGCGGCGGTACGGTACGGCATAAAACCCACTCAATGCACGGCACGATTGCGGAACGATCGCTACACGGCATCAGCGCCGATGTCATGTTTGTCGGGGCGGATGGCATTGATGCGACAAACGGTATTACCACGTTTAACGAAGGTTATTCCATTAGCGGCGTCATGGCGGCGGCGGCACACAAAGTTATCGCGGTACTGGACGCGACCAAATTTAACCGTCGCGGCTTTAACCAGGTATTGCCGATGGACAAGATCAACTGTGTGATAACCGATGACACCATCAGCAAACAGGATAAAGCGGCATTAGCGAAAACAGGCGTGGAACTAATGATCGTCTAAAAAGGAGTCGGTTATGCGTTGCTGATCGCGAGAGTAAGCCCGAAGGAAAGGTCCGGTCCGCTATCACCGCCCAATGCCCCCATCACTTTACCCACATCAATCACCTGATTGAGTATTAACGCGATGGCGATAAAAGGCGGTTCCCGGGCGCTCGCTTTTATTCTTCCTGCTGCTCCAGCGCATACTTATACAGCGCATTTTTCTTCACGCCGTGAATTTCTGCTGCCAGCGCCGCCGCTTTTTTCAGCGGCAGTTCTGCCTGTAGCAGCGCCAGCGTGCGCAGCGCGTCGGCGGGCAGGTCGTCTTCTTGCGCTTTATGGCCTTCGACAATCAGCACCATTTCGCCTTTGCGACGGTTTTCATCTTCTTTGACCCACGCCAGCAGCTCGCCGACCGGCGCGCCGTGAATGGTTTCCCAGGTTTTGGTCAGCTCACGCGCCAGCACCACATAACGGGATTCTCCCAATACCGCGACGATATCTTCCAGGCTATCTAACAGGCGGTGGGTTGACTCATAAAAAATCAGCGTTCGTGGCTCCGCTTCAACCGCTTTCAGCGCATCACGGCGACCTTTGGATTTCGCCGGTAAAAAGCCTTCATAGCAGAAACGGTCGGATGGCAGACCTGCGGCGCTCAGGGCGGCAATCGCCGCACATGGCCCCGGTAGCGGCACCACACGGATGCCCGCTTCGCGACAAGTACGCACCAGATGGTAGCCCGGATCGTTAATCAGCGGCGTACCGGCGTCGGAAACCAGCGCAATGTTCTGCCCTTCTTTTAGCTTCGCGACCAGCGTTTCCGCTTTTTGTTGTTCGTTATGGTCGTGCAGCGCGAACAATCGGGCATTAATCCCAAAATGTTGCAGCAATAAACCGGTGTGACGAGTATCCTCGGCGGCAATCAGATCTACAGCCTGTAACACCTCCAACGCACGCTGGGTAATATCCGCCAGATTACCGATAGGAGTAGGTACAATAAAGAGTTGGCCCTGAGAATTATCCGCCGATTCGTTTTGTTTCATTGTGTCGTCCGTATTGCCGATTTAATATTGAGCATTGCGTAAAAAAATATCACTGGATACAGTATGGTACCCTCAACATTTTCTCGTTTGAACGCCGCGCGCGCGCTGCCTGTCGTCCTGGCTGCGCTACTTTTCGCCGGGTGCGGCACCCAGGCGCCAGATCAAAGCGCAGCCTATATGCAGGGTTCAGCGCAAGCTGACTCCGCCTTTTACCTGCATCAGATGCAGCAAAGCGCAGATGATAGCAAGACCAACTGGCAATTACTCGCCATTCATGCACTGCTGAAAGAAGGAAAAAGCCAGCAGGCCGTCGACCTGTTCAACCAACTCCCGCAAAATCTGAACGATACCCAGCGTCGCGAACAGTCTTTATTAGCGGTAGAAATCAAACTGGCGCAAAAAGATGTCGCAGGCGCGCAGGCCTTGCTGGATAAACTAAAACCCGCCGACTTTGCGCCAAATCAGCAAGCGCGTTACTGGCAGGCGCAGATCGTTGCCAGCCAGGGACGCCCGTCGCTTACCCTGTTGCGGGCGTTAATCGCCCAGGAACCGCTACTGGCGGCGAAAGATAAACAAAAAAATATCGACGCCACCTGGCAGGCGCTCTCCGCCATGACGCCGGATCAGGCCAGGACGCTGGTTATCAACGCCGATGAAAATGTGCTTCAGGGCTGGCTGGATCTGCAACGCGTCTGGTTTGACAACCGCAACGATCCGGACATGCTGAAAGCCGGGATCGCCGACTGGCAAAAACGCTACCCGCAAAATCCGGGGGCGAAAATGCTGCCGACGCAGCTCGTCAATGTACAACGTTTCAAACCGGCTTCCACCAGCAAAATCGCTCTGCTGCTGCCGCTGAACGGTCAGGCTGCCGTGTTTGGCCGTACCATCCAGCAAGGTTTCGAAGCCGCGAAAAACCTCGGCACCCAGGCGGTAGAGATGCAGCCTGCCGCCGCGCCTGACGCGCCGGTAGAACCTGGCGTGGAGGAGACGCAGCCACAAATGACCAACGGCGTCGCCAGTCCGTCGCAGGCCTCGGTGAGCGATCTGACTGATGACGCTCCATCCCAGTCCGCTACGCCAGTCAGCGCGCCACAAACTCCCCCTGCTACAACAAGCGCGCCGGCGGATCCCTCCGCTGAATTAAAAATCTACGATACCTCTTCCCAGCCGTTGGATCAGGTGCTTGCTCAGGTTCAGCAAGACGGCGCCAGTATCGTGGTCGGGCCGCTGTTGAAAAACAATGTGGAAGCGCTGATGAAAAGCAACACGCCGCTCAACGTGCTGGCACTCAACCAGCCGGAAACGGTACGTAGCTTCCCTAATATCTGCTATTTCGCGCTCTCTCCAGAAGATGAAGCCCGTGATGCGGCGCATCATATTTATGACCAGGGCAAGCAGTCGCCGCTGCTGTTGATCCCACGCAGCACGCTTGGCGATCGCGTGGCGAACGCCTTCACCCAGGAGTGGCAAAAACTGGGCGGCGGCATCGTGTTACAGCAAAAATTCGGCTCCGTAGCCGAGCTGAAAATGGGCGTGAACGGCGGCGCGGGTATCGCGTTGACGGGCAGCCCGGTCGCCGCCAGCGTGCCTGCGCAGCCTGGCGTCACCATTGGCGGTCTGACCATCCCTGCGCCGCCGACCGACGCGCAAATCACCAGCGGCGGACGCGTAGACGCGGTCTATATTCTGGCTACGCCGGAAGAGATTGGCTTTATCAAACCGATGATCGCCATGCGTAACGGCACCCAGAGCGGCGCGACGCTGTATGCCAGCTCTCGCAGCGCGCAAGGCACCTCCGGCCCCGACTTCCGTCTGGAAATGGAGGGTTTGCAATACAGTGAAATTCCTATGCTGGCAGGCGGCAATATGCCGTTGATGCAGCAGGCGCTGAGCGCTGTACATAACGACTATTCTCTGGCGCGGATGTACGCCATGGGCGTGGATGCCTGGACGCTGGCGAACCACTTTTCGCAGATGCGTCAGGTGCAGGGATTTGAGATCAATGGTAATACCGGCGCATTAACCGCCAGCCCGGATTGTGTGATTAACAGGAAGTTATCATGGCTCAAATACCAGCAAGGGGAGATTGTTCCCGCCAGCTAACGCGTAAACAGGCTGGCGACGCGTGGGAAGCTGCCGCGCGTCGCTGGCTGGAAAGCAAAGGACTGCGGTTTATCGCCGCCAACGTGCGCGAGCGCGGCGGCGAAATCGATCTGATCATGCGCGACGGAAAAACGACGGTTTTTGTTGAGGTCCGCTATCGGCGCTCCGGGCTTTATGGCGGCGCGGCGGCCAGTGTGACCCGCAGCAAGCAACACAAATTATTACATACTGCCCGCTTGTGGCTCGCCCGCCAGAATGGGAGTTTTGATACTGTGGATTGTCGGTTCGATGTGTTAGCCTTCACCGGAAATGAGATTGAGTGGTTTCGGGATGCGTTTAACGACCACTCATAATTGAAGATTTTAAGGATTAGCGTGCTCGAAAGAATCAAAGTTTGCTTTACAGAAAGCATTCAAACTCAAATTGCTGCGGCGGAAGCGCTTCCGGATGCCATTTCCCGCGCCGCCATGACGCTGGTTCATTCCCTGCTTAACGGCAACAAAATCCTCTGTTGTGGAAACGGGACGTCCGCGGCCAACGCACAGCATTTTGCTGCCAGCATGATTAACCGCTTTGAAACGGAGCGACCCAGTTTACCCGCCATTGCACTAAATACCGATAATGTGGTCTTAACTGCGATCGCTAACGATCGCCTGCACGATGAAGTTTATGCAAAACAAGTCCGGGCGCTGGGACATGCAGGCGATGTTTTATTGGCGATCTCTACGCGTGGTAATAGTCGCGATATCGTAAAAGCCGTTGAAGCAGCCGTCACACGTGACATGACCATTGTGGCGCTAACCGGGTATGACGGGGGTGAGCTGGCCGGACTATTAGGGCCGCAGGATGTCGAAATTCGTATCCCTTCACACCACAGCGCGCGCATTCAGGAAATGCATATGCTGACGGTAAACTGCCTGTGCGATTTGATCGATAACACGCTTTTTCCTCACCAGGATGATTAAGGAGTACACATGAAGGCATTTTCGCCGCTCGCAGTCCTTATTTCTGCGTTGCTATTGCAAGGTTGCGTCGCCGCCGCGGTAGTGGGTACGGCAGCCGTCGGCACCAAAGCCGCAACCGACCCGCGTAGCGTGGGCACCCAGGTGGATGACGGAACGCTGGAACTGCGTGTCAGCAGCGCGCTGTCGAAAGATGAGCAAATCAAAAAAGAGACGCGCATCAATGTCACGGCTTATCAGGGCAAAGTTTTGTTAGTGGGCCAGTCGCCAAACAGCGAACTCTCCGCACGCGCTAAACAGATAGCGATGGGCGTTGAAGGCACCACCGAGGTCTATAACGAGATTCGCCAGGGTCAGCCTATCGGCCTGGGGACCGCCTCTAACGATACCTGGATCACCACGAAAGTTCGCTCACAGCTACTGACCAGCGATCAGGTAAAATCGTCAAACGTGAAAGTCACCACCGAAAATGGCGAAGTGTTCCTGCTGGGCCTGGTGACTGAACGTGAAGGTAAAGCGGCAGCGGACATCGCCAGCCGGGTGAGCGGCGTGAAACGCGTGACCACCGCCTTTACGTATATTAAGTAACCGGTGTGCCGGGTGGCGATAAGAATGTGTAAACCGCGTCGCCATCCGGTAAATCATCCGGCTTCGCTATTCCGCTTTTTCCCGCAGTTGCGATGAGGTCAGAATCGTCACGCCTTCTTGTGCTGGTGCCAGCGCTTCCGCCAGCATGGCCCGCGCCACATCCCGCGCATCAATCGATTTCCAGTTTCCTGGCAACAGCCGGAATAGCGGAGCGAAAAGCGTTTCATTCACCCGCCGCGTTGTTCTGTCGCCGAGCAGCATAGAAGGCCGGGCAATCGTCAAACGAGGCCAATTTTGTGCGATTAACGCCTCCTCCATTTCTCCTTTCACCCGATTGTAGAAAAACGGAGAGTGCGCGTTTGCTCCCATTGCGCTGACCACCACCATGTGCTGCGCACCCAGTCGACGTCCGGTCAGCGCGGTATCAACCACCAGCGTATAATCCGCATGAATAAACGCCGCTTTACTTCCCGCTTCACGCCGGGTCGTGCCCAGGCAGCAAAAAACAATATCTACCGGGTCGGTCACCTGAGCTAACGCATCGGTAAGCTGCGGATCGTGAGGGTTATAAACGCCGACAATATCCGTCAGCGGGCGACGCGTCGGCGCGGCGATAGCGCTCACCTGCGGCGTGTTGATTAACATTCTCAGCAGATGTCCGCCGACCAGTCCGGTCGCGCCGGTAATCAGTACCTGACTCATCCTCGCTCCTTTACAGATTTGTCCACCTTGCACTCTCGGCCCTATCGACCAGGCTTAATAGTCTACGAGGTAAGTATCCATCATTGTGGAAAATTTGCCTTACCCGACGCCACCACTGCGGAGGAAACGCATGAGTAAGAAAATTGCCGTTTTGATTACCGATGAATTTGAAGATTCAGAATTTACCTCGCCGGCAGCAGAATTCCGTCAGGCCGGCCATGAGGTCATCACCATCGACAAAGAGGCGGGTAAAACGGTGAAAGGAAAAAAAGGCGAGGCCAGCGTCACTATTGATAAGGCTATTGATGACGTTCGTCCCGACGAGTTCGACGCCTTGCTATTGCCGGGAGGTCATTCGCCGGACTACCTGCGCGGCGACAGCCGTTTCGTGGATTTTACCCGCGATTTCGTTAACAGCGGTAAACCGGTTTTTGCCATTTGCCACGGCCCACAGTTGTTGATCAGCGCCGATGTCATTCGTGGTCGCAAACTCACGGCGGTGAAACCGATTATTATCGATGTGAAGAATGCGGGCGCGGAATTTTACGATCAGGAAGTCGTCGTCGATAAAGATCAGCTGGTGACCAGCCGCACGCCTGACGACCTGCCGGCATTTAACCGCGAGGCGCTACGCCTGCTGGGCGCGTGAGTCGCGTAACCAGTGCAGTTTTTTACCAAACCCCAGCGTGTTGTCGGTGAATTTAATTTCATCCAGCCGGATTTCCCATACCGGTGCTGGCAGCACCCTGGCGACCGGGAAGCGACGAAGGTAAGCTTTACGCGCGGCGTCGCTCTCCTGCCCCTCCAGACGGCGAATTTCCCCTTTAAACTGCACGCCGCGAATGCGCGCCACCGTTTTCGGCTGACCATTGACCGTTCCCGCAACTGGCGCGCACGCGCCGGACATTTGCGCATGGCGGGTTTTATCATCCGTTAACAGATACAGCGCGACGTTTTGCGCATCGAACAAATAAAACGCATTGGCGCACCACAGCTCTCCCTCATGGTGTACGCACCAGGTCACCACGTGTTGTTTCGCCAGCCAACGGCCAATAGCGGTAAGTGTGTCCATCTTTATTCTCGCTTATACTGGGAACCTGAAAATTATCATGCTGATGGCGACAATGACACCCTGGTATCTGTATCTGATTCGTACCGCAGACAATGCGCTTTACACCGGAATAACCACCGATGTGGCGCGTCGTTACAGGCAGCATCAAACGGGAAAAGGCGCAAAAGCATTACGGGGAAAAGGCGAGTTAACGCTGGCGTTTGCGGCGCAGGTCGGCGATCGCTCGCTGGCCCTGCGCATAGAGTATCGCATCAAACAGCTCACAAAGCGCCAGAAGGAGCGCCTTGTGACGGAACGCGAAGCGTTTGAGGCGCTGCTGTCCAGCCTGCAAACGCCGGTGCTTAAAAACGATTGAAGTGGTCGTGATACTCCACCAGCCCCGTCACGCCCTCCAGCGCATCCTCAGCCAAACGGTGTACCTGGAAAGCGCTTTCCGTACCGGGCCAACGGCAGTGAAGATCGTAATGTGCGGCCAGTTCAAAACCGAAGCGGCTATATAACGCCGGATCGCCCAGCGTCACGACCGCCGCGTAGCCGAACTCGTTGAGCGAATCCAGCCCTTCATACACTAACTGGCGCGCCAGCCCTTGCCCGCGATACTTTTCATCGACCGCCAGCGGCGCCATGCCGACCCACTGTAAATCTTCGCCCTGCACATCAACCGGGCTAAAGGCGACATAGCCCACCACCTGACCTTCATCATCCGTGGCCACCAGTCCGAGCGTCAGAAAACCATCTTCACGCAAATCGTGAACCAGCTTCGCTTCCGCATCGCTTTCGAATGAACGGCGTAACAGCGCATCAATACCAGGCGCATCAATGGGAATTTCTACTCGAATTAGCATGGTTCACCTACCGAGGTCTGTTTGGTTTCCGGCGAGTTTTTCATACCCGCCTCAACAAAATCCGCCAGTTGCAGCAGCATAACGCGTAACGCTTTCGGCATCTGCTCCAGTTCGATGGCGTCCATCAGATTCTTCACATACAACCCTAACTCAGTATCGCCTTCAATGACCAGTCGACGCTGGAAAAAGAGCGTATCCGGGTCCTGTTTACGGGCTGCTATCATTAGCAGATCGCTGGCGTCGGCGCTAAAACTGACGTCAGCATCCGCCTGCTGGCTAACGATCAATTTTTCATTTTCAACTGTGGTATACCATTTTAAGTCGATGTCACGAACATGAATGCTTAACCAACGACCTTCGAGGAATTCCAGCTCTCCATCGGCCAGCGCCTGACGAAACTGCCAGCTCAGAACCTGTTCCAGAACCTGGCGCTTTAGCGCAAAGGGCGTCAGTTTAACCGGTACACTCATCAGAGACGGGCCAGCATGGACTAAGCGTGAACGCAGTTTATCTAACACGAGCTTTACTCCCTGTTTCAATAGTCCTGTTATTTTGCCATATCCAATAAATCACATGGCGGCGTAAATCAACAATTGGGTCTGATTTTCTACCCCATTATTGGTGTTACCAATACGCCTTTAACTGCCTTAAATCAAAAATTGTCGCAGCAAGGTTAACTAAAATCCCTGTTCGTTAACAATTTTGCGTCTCAGACGTAACCCTCAGGATAAATTATGGAGCTGCTCTGCCCTGCCGGAAATCTCCCGGCGCTGAAGGCGGCCATCGAAAACGGCGCTGACGCCGTTTATATCGGGTTAAAAGACGATACCAATGCCCGTCATTTTGCCGGCCTTAACTTTACCGAAAAAAAATTGCAGGAAGCGGTGAGTTTTGTTCACCAGCATCGCCGCAAATTACACATCGCCATTAATACTTTTGCGCATCCGGACGGCTATGCTCGCTGGCAGCGCGCCGTGGATATGGCGGCGCAGCTTGGCGCCGACGCGCTGATTCTCGCCGACCTCGCTATGCTGGAATATGCCGCAGAGCGTTACCCACATATTGAGCGCCATGTTTCCGTTCAGGCCTCGGCAACCAACGAAGAGGCGATTCGCTTTTATCACCGCAACTTTGATGTCCACCGCGTAGTACTGCCGCGTGTACTGTCGATTCACCAGGTAAAACAACTGGCCCGCGTCACGCCGGTGCCGCTGGAGGTATTCGCGTTTGGCAGCCTGTGCATTATGGCGGAAGGTCGCTGCTATCTTTCTTCCTACCTGACGGGGGAGTCGCCCAATACCGTCGGCGCCTGCTCTCCCGCCCGCTTTGTCCGTTGGCAGCAAACGCCGCAGGGGCTGGAATCGCGCCTGAATGATGTCCTGATTGACCGTTACCAGGATGGCGAAAACGCAGGCTACCCAACGCTGTGTAAAGGCCGCTATTTAGTGGACGGCGAGCGCTATCACGCGCTGGAGGAGCCAACCAGCCTGAACACGCTGGAACTGCTGCCGGAGCTCATGGCGGCGAACATCGCTTCGGTGAAGATCGAAGGCCGCCAGCGCAGCCCGGCCTACGTCAGCCAGGTGGCGAAAGTGTGGCGCCAGGCGATCGATCGCTGCAAAGCCGCCCCGCAAAACTTCGTTCCACAGCGCGACTGGATGGAGACGCTCGGCGCGATGTCCGAAGGCACTCAAACCACGCTTGGCGCATATCACCGTAAATGGCAGTGAGAGGAGCTATGAAATATTCCTTAGGACCGGTGCTTTATTACTGGCCGAAAGAGACGCTGGAAGATTTTTATCAGCAGGCCGCAAAAAGCAGCGCTGACGTCATTTATCTGGGCGAAGCGGTGTGCAGCAAGCGTCGCGCGACCAAAGTCGGCGACTGGCTGGAAATGGCGAAATCCCTCGCCGCCAGCGGTAAGCAGGTGGCGCTCTCCACCCTGGCGCTGGTACAGGCGTCATCTGAATTAAGCGAGCTGAAACGCTATGTGGACAACGGCGATTTTCTGCTGGAAGCCAGCGATCTTGGCGTGGTGAATCTGTGCGCCGAGCGCAAACTGCCGTTTGTCGCTGGCCATGCGCTGAACTGCTACAACGCGGTCACGCTGCGCCGGTTGCTGAAAGAAGGCATGGTACGCTGGTGTATGCCAGTGGAGCTGTCTCGCGACTGGCTGGTGAATTTGCTTAATCAGTGCGATGAACTGGGCATCCGCAATCAGTTTGAAGTGGAAGTGTTGAGCTACGGCCATCTGCCGCTGGCCTACTCCGCTCGCTGCTTTACCGCCCGTTCGGAAGACCGCCCGAAAGATGAGTGCGAAACCTGCTGTATCAAGTATCCAAACGGTCGTGACGTGTTCTCGCAAGAGAATCAGCAGGTGTTTGTGCTTAACGGTATTCAGACCATGAGCGGCTATGTCTATAACCTTGGCAACGAACTGACGTCGATGCAGGGATTGGTCGATATCGTGCGGCTGTCGCCGTTGGGGACGGAGACATTTGCCATGCTTGATGCCTTTCGCGCTAACGAAAACGGCGGCGCACCATTACCGCTTGCCGCGCATAGCGACTGTAACGGCTACTGGAAGCGGCTGGCCGGGCTGGAGCTACAGGCCTAGCCGGATGGCGGCATCAATACCTTATCCGGCCTACAAATAGCGCTCCCGTAGGCCCGATAAGCGCAGCGCTATCGGGCATTGTTTTGCCGTCAGTCTCATAAAGCTCACTTTGTTAACAACATTCGCTAATCTTTAATGCAGTATTAAAAGATTAATCGGTAACAAAGTGAGCCGTTATGACTGACAAAACTATTCCGTTCTCGGTGCTGGATCTGGCGCCGATCCCTGAAGGATCTTCGGCAAAAGAAGCCTTCACGCACTCGCTTGATCTCGCACGGCTGGCCGAAAAGCGCGGTTATCACCGCTACTGGCTGGCGGAACATCACAACATGACCGGTATCGCCAGCGCGGCGACCTCGGTATTGATTGGTTATCTGGCGGCCAATACCACAACATTACATCTTGGCTCCGGCGGCGTGATGCTGCCTAACCATTCACCGCTGGTGATTGCCGAGCAGTTCGGCACGCTGAATACGCTCTACCCGGGACGTATCGACTTAGGATTGGGACGCGCGCCGGGTAGCGATCAGCCGACGATGCGCGCGCTGCGTCGCCATATGAGCGGCGATATCGATAACTTTCCACGCGATGTCGCAGAGCTGGTGGACTGGTTCGACGCTCGCGATCCTAATCCGCATGTGCGCCCGGTGCCCGGCTACGGCGAGCAGATCCCGGTCTGGCTGTTGGGCTCCAGCCTGTATAGCGCACAGTTGGCGGCCCAGCTTGGCCTGCCGTTCGCCTTTGCTTCGCATTTCGCGCCGGATATGTTGTTCCAGGCGCTGCATCTGTACCGTACCCAGTTCAAACCTTCAGCGCGGCTGGAAAAACCGTACGCGATGGTGTGTATCAATATTATCGCCGCCGACAGCAACCGCGACGCCGAATTCCTGTTTACCTCCATGCAGCAGGCTTTTGTGAAGCTACGCCGTGGGGAAACCGGCCAACTGCCGCCGCCGGTTGAGAATATGGAGACCTTCTGGTCGCCATCCGAGCAGTATGGCGTGCAGCAGGCGCTGAGTATGTCGCTGGTCGGTGATAAAGCGAAAGTCCGCCACGGGCTGGAATCCATCCTGCGGGAGACCCAGGCGGATGAAATTATGGTAAACGGGCAGATTTTCGACCACCAGGCACGCCTGCATTCGTTTGATTTAGCGATGGATGTTAAGGAAGAGTTGTTGGGCTGATTTTATAACGCCGATTTTCAACGGTGATGGTTGGCAATCGGCGATTTTTTTCGAAGTAATCATAGCCGGGCTTCAACATACGCCAGAAATTATATTCCGGCCATGCTTGCGCCTGGCGCATATTTTTGTCATTCATCGTAAATGGGAAGATATGGACAGGCACGCTCTTCTGCCCGCTGTTTAGCGCCTGCGCCACCAGTTGATAAATCTCTTCAATACCGGCATCGGTCATGGCATAGCAACCCGCCGAAACGCAGTTCCCATGAACCATAATGAAATCACCGGTGTAGCCATTTGCCCGATCGTAAGCATTCGGGTAGCCAATATTAAATGCCAGATGATAGCGGCTGTTTGGGTTAAGCAACCCTTTGTTGGTGGCATAAAAGCCTTCCGGGCTTTTACCATCTCCCTGTTTATGTTTTGGCCCTAAGCCACCAGACCATGCGCATATAGTCCAGGTTTTGTAGAGTTCGTAAGGCTTGTTATTGGCGCTTGCCCACAGTTCCAGCTTATCTTCCGCTTTCAGAATGCGGATAAATAACTGGTCGCCGGGGTGAATGATTTTTAAAGACGATACGACAGGTTTTTCCACTGGCAGGTAAACGTCTTCATCGTACGGAGTGAGCCAGAAAAATTTTAAAATAAAAGCGATAAACAGGCTCAATAATACAATAGCGAGTAGTCCTTTACGCCCCATTTTCGTATTCCGCTTATTCTAAACCAGTTCAAGTATATATTTTCCTATGACAGGAAATAGAGGAAAGGTCCAGTTCTGTACTTTTATAAAATAGTAACCGTTTTATCATAACCGAACAGGGATATGAATAAATCGACTTATTACCAGAGAAAATCATCATGAGTGAACCTGCCTCCTTTTTTCTTCATGCACATATTACCGAGAGTAACCTCAAGAAATTTTTCCATTCACCGGCAACAAATATTAAAGACTATGAAGACTGGTTGCCATGGTTTACTGAGGAGCAAAGGTTGTACGGCGAGCCTGCAAAAATGCTTAACAATCTTGCCGCATGTAATTCTGGTGAAAGTGAAAAGAATATTTATGCTGAACATATCAACTTTAATAAAGAAACACAGATAGTCACGATGGATCACATATTTCTCTCAGAGAGCTATGAAATCTTCATGCCACTCATGGCCTGTGTGCGGGGAATCGAGAAATTTATTACGCCAGGGGAAAATAATTTTGCGCTAATTTATTATTACTGGTGGGGTTCGGAGATCGCCATCGCGCTCGAATTTGACGCCAATGGTAGCAGAATAACGGCAAATCCTAAGGCAGAAAATTTAACTATCGCCGATGCTTTTTTCGATGAACACGGGGAAGCACTCGCCGAAGAACTTTATAATAAACAGGGTTTTATTTGATACCATTTCGCGGACTTGTGAAATATTGCCGGATGAAAACAGCTCATCCGGCTCGTTCAATTACTGATACACCGGCAGCAAATTAAAGCTCGATAAAATATGCACCAGTGCGTTCCCGACGCCAAACAGCAGAATCAGTACAATCATCGGCGTGCCGCCCCAGACGCGGAATTTCGGGCTACCAAAGCGCTTGCGAGATTTACGCGCCAACAGCGCAGGCACAATGGCCGCCCAGATCGTCGCGGCCAGCCCTGCATAACCAATGGCATACAGAAAACCGTTCGGGTACAGCAGGCCACCGACAATCGGCGGTACGAAGGTCAGCAGCGCCGTTTTAAAACGCCCCATTGCCGAGTCATCAAAGCCAAACAGATCCGCCAGATAGTCAAACAGCCCCAGCGTCACGCCAAGGAAGGAACTGGCGACCGCAAAGTTAGAGAACACCACCAGCAGCAGATCCAGGCTGCGGCTGTTCAGCACGCCGCTCAACGCCTGTACCAGCACATCAATATTGCCGCCTTTCTGCGCAATGCCGATAAATTCCGGACGCGGGATGTTGCCCATCGTCCCCAGCAGCCAGACGGAATAGAGCGCCAGCGCCAGTAACGTCCCATAAATCAGGCATTTGACGATGGTGCGCGGATCTTTGCCGTAATATTTCATCAGGCTCGGTACGTTACCGTGATAACCAAAAGAGGCCAGACAAAATGGCAGCGTCATCAGCAGGTACGGCGTATATGACGCGTGGCTTTCAGCCACGTTAAACAACGTGGCAGGCTGAACGTGCCCTAACAGGCTGCCGAAGGTCAGGAAGAAAGTAATCACTTTCGCGCCCAGCACAATCGCCGTCATCCGGCTGACCGCCTTCGTACTCAGCCACACAACAAACGCCACCAGCAGCGCAAAGGCAAAACCTGCCGCTCGCGCCGGAACGTTCAGCGACATCTCAGCAAAGGTATGATGCAGAATTGAGCCGCTCGCCGAGATATAGGCGTAAGTCAGGATGTAGAGCACAAAGGCAATAGAAATGCCGTTGACAATGTTCCAGCCTTTGCCCAGCAGGTCTTTAGTGATGGTGTCGAAACTCGAACCTATGCGGTAGTTAAGGTTGGCTTCGAGGATCATCAGCCCGGAGTGCAGCATACAAAACCAGGTAAAAACCAGCGCCGCCATCGACCAGAAGAACCACGCCCCGGACATGACCACCGGCAGGGAGAACATCCCCGCGCCAATGATGGTGCCGCCGATAATCACCACGCCGCCAAGCAGCGAAGGTGACGTTTGGGTGGTGGTAAGTGTTGCCATTCAGCTCTCTCTCCAGTCATTTATAATGTGACTATCTCTCAATACGCTGCACTGTACCAGTACACGAGTACAAAAGAAATAAAAAAAGCCCCGATTGTGACGATCGGGGCTGTATATTTTACTTTACGCTGTGAATGCGCAGGTCAGCGTGAGTTACGCATCACCGCCGAAACGACGGCGACCGGTAGAGTCATCACGACGCGGACCACGGCTTTCACGACGTTCGCCGCTGAAGCGACGACCATCACCACGACCGCCTTCACGACGTTCGCCGCTGAAATTACGACCGCCTTCACGACGCTCGCCACTGAAGCTACGACCACCGCCGCGACGTTCGCCGCCCGCGTGCGGAACAGCATCACCCAACAGCTGCATATTCATCGGCTTGTTCAGAATGCGGGTACGCGTGAAGTGCTGGAGCACTTCGCCCGGCATACCTTTCGGCAGCTCGATGGTGGAGTGAGACGCGAACAGCTTAATGTTACCAATGTAACGGCTGCTGATGTCGCCTTCGTTAGCGATAGCGCCCACGATATGACGAACTTCAACGCCGTCATCACGGCCCACTTCAATGCGGTATAACTGCATATCGCCAACGTCACGACGTTCACGACGCGGACGTTCTTCACGGTCGCCACGCGGGCCACGGTCATTACGATCGCGCGGACCACGGTCGTCACGGTCACGGAATTCACGCTTAGGACGCATCGGCGCATCCGGCGGCAGAATCAGCGGACGCTCGCCCTGCGCCATTTTCAGCAGTGCGGCAGCCAGCGTTTCGAGATCCAGCTCTTCACCTTCAGCAGACGGCTGGATTTTCGCCAGCAGCGCACGGTACTGATCCAGATCGCTGCTTTCCAGTTGCTGCTGAACTTTCGCGGCGAATTTTTCCAGACGGCGTTTGCCCAGCAGTTCTGCGTTCGGCAGTTCCACTTCCGGAATGGTCAGCTTCATGGTGCGTTCGATGTTGCGCAGCAGACGACGCTCGCGGTTCTCAACGAACAGCAGCGCGCGACCGGCGCGACCCGCACGGCCGGTACGACCGATACGGTGAACGTAGGACTCGGAGTCCATCGGAATATCGTAGTTCACCACCAGGCTGATACGTTCAACGTCGAGACCACGTGCCGCCACGTCGGTAGCGATCAGGATGTCCAGACGACCATCTTTCAGGCGTTCCAGAGTCTGCTCACGCAGCGCCTGGTTCATATCGCCATTCAACGCGGCGCTGTTGTAGCCGCTACGTTCCAGCGCTTCTGCTACTTCCAGGGTCGCGTTTTTGGTACGCACGAAGATAATCGCCGCATCAAAGTCTTCCGCTTCCAGGAAACGCACCAGCGCTTCGTTTTTACGCATGCCCCAGACAGTCCAGTAGCTCTGGCTGATGTCAGGACGGGTAGTCACGCTGGACTGAATGCGCACTTCCTGCGGCTCTTTCATAAAGCGGCGGGTAATGCGACGAATCGCTTCCGGCATGGTGGCGGAGAACAGAGCGGTCTGATGACCTTCCGGGATCTGCGCCATAATAGTTTCAACGTCTTCGATGAAGCCCATACGCAGCATTTCGTCGGCTTCATCCAGCACCAGACCACTCAGTTTAGAGAGGTCGAGGGTGCCGCGTTTTAAGTGATCAAGCAGACGTCCCGGCGTACCGACAACGATCTGCGGCCCCTGACGCAGGGCGCGTAACTGCACGTCATAACGCTGACCGCCGTACAGGGCAACCACGTTTACGCCGCGCATGTGTTTAGAGAAATCCGTCATGGCTTCGGCAACCTGTACCGCCAGTTCGCGGGTTGGCGCCAGCACCAGAATCTGAGGTGCCTTCAGCTCAGGATCAAGATTGTTGAGCAGCGGTAAAGAGAACGCTGCGGTTTTGCCGCTGCCGGTCTGGGCCATGCCCAGCACGTCGCGACCGCCCAGCAGATGCGGAATGCACTCTGCCTGGATTGGAGATGGTTTTTCGTAACCCAGATCGGTAAGGGCTTCAAGGATAGGAGCCTTCAGCCCCAGATCTGCAAAAGTGGTTTCGAATTCAGCCATGTAGTACGTGTGCCTCAAAATTAATGGCGGCCAGTCTACATAACTCATCATGAAATTGATCTGCAATTTTCATTGAAAAGTGTGAACCGGCTCAAAGTAGGTGTATTAACGAACAACAACGCCCTCACCCGCGAAGGTGATGGCAATCAAAAAGATTACGGGCTGATATGTTCGTCAGCTATTGCTGGTCCGATTCTGCCAGGTCATCTTGGTCCTGGCCCAGGAGCGATAATTCCAACAATGCGTATCGGTGCTCAACAAAGTTATGAACGTTGTTGGCCACCGCCAGTTTGAACAGAGCCGTGGCGCTGTCCAAATCCCCCAGACTTAGGTAATACTTACCTAAATAGAAGTTGGTTTCACTGAGATGCTCAGCGAGCGAGGTGTTATCCGTTGCGTCCGCCTTGAGCCTTTCCATCAGCGTTGCTTCGCTAATGTCGCCCAGGTAGAACTCGACAATGTTCCATCCCCATTGCTCTTTATCCGATTTTTCGAAGCGTGCTTTTAACGCTTCTTTCGCCTGCTTCTCATTAAGCTTCTGCTCAACAAGATACAGCCACAGGCTGCGGTAAGGATCATTGGGATCGTCTTGATAAAACGCCAGCAGATCATCTTGCGCTAACTTATCACGGCCGCCGTAATACAATGCGATACCGCGGTTTAAGTGCGCGTAGTTGTAAGTTGGATCAAGCTCTAGTACAGAATCAAACGCTTCATAGGCAGCATCAAAATTGCCTGCCTGCGTTAAATAAATGCCTAAGTAATTGAATACTTCAGGCATATCCGGTCTGATTGCCAGCGCTTGTGAAAAATCATTTCGCGCTAATGCCCTCAAACCAAGACTATCATACAACACTCCGCGCTCATATAAAAGCTGTGCGCGTTCGTCATCGGTTAAAGCCCGACTGGCAAGAATCTGTTCCATACGCGCCAGAATCACTTCCTGCTGTAAAGTCGGTTGCAATGGTACTGCGAGGACTTCACTTTTACGCCAGGCGGAATTACTGCATCCTGCAAGCGTAAGTGCTGTCGCAACGAAACACCAGCGCAAAAAAGGCTTCATTTCCCACTCCCGAAGACAACGATTGAATGAACGTCCTGTTCCCCGGTGGCTCAACAAGGCGTCCAGCCAGGTCTAAAGCCCTCCGCACTGCGGAGGGCAAAAGGCTACCTTACTCGGCCTGTTCGCTCGCCGGAGCTTCCGGCGCAGCCGCAGGTTGAGACTGCTCGGTTGCTTCTTTAATGCTCAGACGTACACGGCCCTGGCGGTCAACTTCCAGAACCTTAACCGGGACTTCCTGACCCATCTGCAGATAATCGGTCACTTTCTCTACACGCTTATCCGCGATTTGAGAGATGTGAACCAGACCTTCTTTACCGCCGCCGATGGCAACAAACGCGCCAAAGTCAACGATACGGGTCACTTTACCATTGTAGATACGGCCGACTTCGATCTCTGCGGTGATCTCTTCGATACGACGGATAGCGTATTTCGCTTTTTCACCGTCGGTCGCCGCGATCTTCACAGTACCGTCATCTTCGATTTCGATGGTGGTGCCGGTCTCTTCAGTCAGCGCGCGGATCACAGAACCGCCTTTACCGATCACGTCTTTGATCTTGTCCGTGCTGATCTTGATGGTATGGATACGCGGCGCGAATTCAGAGATATCGCCGCGCGGCGCGTTGATCGCCTGTTCCATCACGCCCAGGATGTGCAGACGCGCACCTTTAGCCTGGTTCAACGCAACCTGCATGATCTCTTTGGTGATACCTTCAATTTTGATATCCATCTGCAGCGCAGAGATACCGTCGCGGGAACCCGCCACTTTGAAGTCCATATCGCCCAGGTGATCTTCGTCGCCCAGAATGTCAGACAGTACAACGTAGTTGTCGCCTTCTTTCACCAGACCCATAGCGATACCTGCTACGGCGGCTTTAATTGGCACGCCAGCGTCCATCAGCGCCAGAGAAGCGCCGCACACGGAAGCCATAGAGGAAGAACCGTTGGATTCGGTGATTTCAGACACTACGCGAACGGTGTACGGGAATTTATCCATGTCCGGCATCACTGCCAGCACGCCGCGCTTCGCCAGACGACCGTGACCAATTTCACGACGCTTCGGAGAACCGACCATGCCGGTTTCGCCTACGGAGTACGGAGGGAAGTTGTAGTGGAACAGGAAGCTGTCAGTGCGCTCGCCCATCAGTTCATCAAGCACCTGCGCGTCACGGGCAGTACCCAGAGTTGCGGTAACCAGCGCCTGCGTTTCACCACGGGTAAACAGAGCGGAACCGTGAGTACGCGGCAGTACGCCAGTGCGCACGTCCAGACCACGGATCATGTCTTTTTCACGGCCATCAATACGCGGCTCGCCTGCCAGTACGCGGCTACGCACCACGTTTTTCTCGATAGCGTGCAGGATTTCGCCCAGCTCGTTAGCATCCAGAGTTTCATCTTCTGCAATAAGCTGCTCGATGGTTTCGGATTTGATTACGTCAACCTGAGCATAGCGCTCTTGTTTATCGGTGATGCGGTACGCGTCGCTCAGACGAGATTCAGCCAGCGCAGCAACACGCGCGTTCAACGCGTCGTTGACGGCTTCCGGCTGCCAGTCCCAACGCGGTTTACCGGCTTCTTTCACCAGATCGTTGATCGCCTGGATAACAACCTGCTGCTGCTCGTGACCGAATACCACCGCGCCCAGCATAGTGTCTTCGCTCAGCAGTTCAGCTTCGGATTCCACCATCAGCACAGCCGCTTCGGTACCGGCAACCACCAGGTCCAGCTTGCTTTCTTTCAGCTCGTCCTGGGTCGGGTTCAGCACGTACTGGTCATTGATGTAACCTACGCGCGCCGCGCCGATTGGGCCGTTGAACGGAATGCCGGACAGCGACAGCGCAGCGGATGCGCCGATCATCGCCACGATATCCGGGTTAACCTGCGGGTTAACGGAAACGACGGTCGCGATAACCTGCACTTCGTTAACGAAGCCTTCCGGGAACAGCGGACGAACCGGGCGGTCAATCAGACGCGCGATCAGGGTTTCGCCTTCGCTTGGACGGCCTTCACGACGGAAGAAGCTGCCCGGGATACGACCAGCAGCGTAGGTACGCTCCTGATAGTTAACGGTCAGTGGGAAGAAGTCCTGGCCTGGCTTGGCTTTTTTCTGGCCGACAACGGTAACGAATACGGCGGTGTCATCCATGCTTACCATAACAGCGGCAGTGGCCTGACGCGCCATCATGCCAGTTTCCAGCGTAACGGTATGCTGACCGTACTGGAATTTACGAACGATCGGATTAAGCAAAATAATATCCTTTCCAATTTTTGACGGCATAATACGCGCCGTCGTTAATACCCGATCTTCTGCGCATCCTCGCGACTAATGACAACCCTAACCCTGATATGGGTAAAGCCTCTCATTAGCCGCGCGAACCTCTGCAACGGAAGATCATTCATAGCAACAATACATTAGTTTCCAGCGAATTGCTGCCATCTGCTGGAAAAAAGGGGCCATGAAGGCCCCCTCTTTCTGAAACTCGAAAGAATTAGCGACGCAGACCCAGACGCTCAATCAGCGCGGTGTAGCGTGCAACATCTTTACGTTTCAGGTAGTCGAGCAGTTTACGACGCTGAGAAACCATACGCAGCAGACCACGACGGCTGTGGTGATCTTTTTTATGCTCTGCAAAGTGACCCTGCAGGTGGTTAATCTGTGCAGTCAACAGAGCAACCTGAACATCGGTAGAACCGGTGTCGTTTGCGTCACGACCGAACTCAGAAACGATTTTAGCTGTAGCTTCAGTACTTAGAGACATTTTAAAACTCCAAAGTATTTAAGAATGAGAGGACGCCGATCTCTAATTCAGCGATCCCAGTGTACGCCGCGTAAACTGTTAAATAATTTACGCGACGTTAAGCGGCGGTATTCTACTCGCAGCGCTCTCTTATCGCAAGACGAAGCGACATTACGCTGGGTACTCTACTACCAGCCGACGAGGCGCGACACGGCCTTCGTCGTCAATTTCGCCCATACCGATAAATTTATCGTCTTCACCTTCCGTCACACGAACCAGTCCCTTCAACGGCGCGCCCGTGGTACGAACCGGGTTGCCATTTTTGAAGTATACCGAAGATGTTAACGGCAGATTAACAACAGGATAGTCCGAAGCTGGACTGTCCATTGGCATCAATAATGGATCGAGCAACTGCGCCGCCGGAACGCCCTGCTGTTCCGCCTGTGCTACCAGCGTCTGCAAATGCTCCAGCGTCACCATACGATCCACCGGATACTTGCTGACCGTCAGACGACGCAGGTACGTTACGTACGCGCCACAGCCCAGTTTCTCACCTAAATCATCAATAATGGTACGAATATAGGTGCCTTTGGAGCAATGAACTTCCAGCTCCAGCTCGTTACCTTCATGGCGAATAAACAGCAGCTCATAGACGGTAATCGGGCGGGCTTCGCGCGGCACTTCGATACCCTGGCGGGCATATTCGTACAGCTTCTTGCCCTGATACTTCAGCGCCGAATACATCGAGGGAATCTGTTCGATATCCCCACGAAAGGTCTCCAGCGCGCTCGCAAGCTGCTCAGCGCTGAAAGTCACCGGACGCTCCTGCACGATTTGACCATCGGCGTCAGAGGTATCCGTGCGCTGCCCCAGACGGGCAATAACACGATAGCGTTTGTCAGAATCCAGCAGGTACTGCGAAAATTTTGTCGCTTCGCCGAGGCAAATCGGCAACATGCCGGTCGCCAGCGGGTCCAGCGCGCCGGTATGCCCGGCGCGGTTGGCATTGTAGATGCGCTTAACTTTCTGCAGCACGTCATTGCTGGACATACCCTGCGGCTTATCCAGCAGCAGAACGCCGTGAATGTCGCGGCCACGACGACGAGGACGACTCATCAGTCCTCCTTGCTGTCGTCCGGGTTCACACGACGTTCTTCGTCATGTTTCACCACGTTAGTCACCAGGTTGGACATACGCATCCCTTCCACCAGCGAGTTGTCGTAGAAGAAGGTCAGTTCCGGTACGATGCGCAGACGCATCGCTTTACCCAGCAAGCTGCGGATGAAACCAGACGCTTCCTGCAACGCTTTGATGCCCGCTTTTACTGCGTCTTCATCTTTGTCGTTCAAAAAAGTGACAAACACTTTGGCATAGGCCAGGTCACGGGACATTTCGACACCGGAAACGGTGGTCATCATACCCAGGCGCGGGTCTTTAATTTCGCGCTGCAGGATGATTGCGATCTCTTTTTGCATCTCTTGCGCTACGCGCTGAGGGCGACCAAATTCTTTCGCCATAATAAATTCTCCAGAATAAAGACAAAAAAGGGGCCATAAGCCCCTTTTTAAATTTCTTGCCGGGTGGCGCTTCGCTTACCCGGCCTACGCCTAATCATCTTCTAAGGATTTTGGATTGCAACAAGGCGGCAAGCTCGTAAATCCCCGGGAGCATAGATAACTATGTGACCGGGGTGAGCGAGCGCAGCCAACGCCGTTGCGGCCCAAAAGACGACGAAGATTAAGCGATGGTACGTTGGATCTCGATAATTTCGAATACTTCAATCATATCGCCAACGCGAACGTCGTTGTAGTTCTTCACGCCGATACCACATTCCATGCCGTTACGGACTTCGTTAACGTCATCTTTGAAGCGGCGCAGGGATTCCAGCTCGCCTTCATAGATAACCACGTTGTCGCGCAGTACGCGGATTGGGTTATGGCGTTTAATCGTACCTTCGGTAACCATACAGCCCGCGATCGCGCCGAATTTCGGCGATTTGAACACATCGCGCACTTCAGCCAGACCGATGATCTGCTGTTTCAGTTCCGGAGACAGCATACCGCTCATCGCCGCTTTCACTTCGTCGATCAGGTTATAGATGACGGAGTAGTAACGCAGATCCAGGCTTTCAGATTCGATCACTTTACGCGCAGAGGCATCGGCACGAACGTTGAAGCCCACCAGAATGGCGTTGGACGCCGCAGCCAGGGTCGCGTCGGTTTCGGTGATACCACCTACGCCAGAACCGATGATCTTCACTTTCACTTCGTCGGTAGACAGTTTCAGCAAAGAGTCGGAGATCGCTTCCACAGAACCCTGTACGTCGGCCTTCAGCACGATGTTCACTTCGTGAACTTCGCCTTCGGTCATGTTGGCGAACATGTTCTCGAGTTTAGATTTCTGCTGACGAGCCAGTTTAACTTCACGGAATTTACCCTGACGATACAGAGCCACTTCACGCGCTTTCTTCTCGTCGCGAACCACGGTCACTTCGTCACCCGCAGCCGGAACGCCGGACAGGCCGAGGATTTCCACCGGAATGGACGGACCCGCTTCCAGCACTTCCTGACCCAGTTCGTTACGCATCGCACGCACGCGACCGTATTCGAAGCCACACAGCACGATATCGCCCTTATGCAGCGTACCTTCGCGTACCAGAACGGTAGCCACCGGACCACGACCTTTATCCAGGAAGGATTCGATCACCGCGCCGCTCGCCATACCTTTGCGTACCGCTTTCAGTTCCAGAACTTCGGCCTGCAGCAGGATAGCATCAAGCAGTTCGTCAATACCGGTACCCGCTTTCGCAGACACGTGAACGAACTGGCTTTCACCGCCCCACTCTTCCGGCAGAATGCCGTACTGGGACAGTTCGTTCTTAACGCGATCCGGATCGGCTTCCGGCTTATCGATTTTGTTCACCGCAACCACGACCGGCACACCTGCCGCTTTCGCGTGCTGGATAGCTTCGATAGTCTGCGGCATCACGCCGTCGTCTGCCGCAACCACCAGAACCACGATATCCGTTGCCTGCGCACCACGAGCACGCATGGAAGTAAACGCGGCGTGGCCCGGGGTGTCCAGGAAGGTGATCATCCCGTTGTCAGTTTCAACGTGGTAAGCACCGATGTGCTGGGTAATGCCGCCCGCTTCGCCAGAGGCTACTTTCGTGGAACGAATGTAGTCCAGCAGAGAGGTTTTACCGTGGTCAACGTGGCCCATGATGGTCACAACCGGTGCGCGCGGTTCAGCCGCAGCGCCGGTATCACGGTCGCTCATTACCGCTTCTTCCAGTTCGTTTTCACGACGCAGGATAACTTTGTGGCCCATCTCTTCGGCAACCAGCTGTGCGGTTTCCTGGTCGATGACCTGGTTGATGGTGGCCATGGCGCCCAGCTTCATCATCGCTTTGATGACCTGAGAGCCTTTCACCGCCATCTTGTTCGCCAGTTCGCCAACGGTGATGGTTTCACCGATCACCACGTCACGGTTAACGGCCTGAGCGGGCTTCTGGAAGCCTTGCTGTAAAGAAGACCCTTTACGCTTGCCGCCTTTACCGCCGCGAACCGCAGCACGCGCTTCTTCGCGATCGGCTTTGGATTCGGCATGTTTGCCTTTTTTCGCCGGACGCGCCGCTTTTGCATTACGGCCACGACCACGACCGCCTTCTACTTCACGATCGTTTTCGTCTTCGGCCTGGCGCGCGTGCTGAGAAGTGGTGACATGATAGTCACTGGTGTCTTCTACTGGCTCAGGCGTTGCGGTCCATTTGTTTTCTTCCGCCATGCGGCGAGCTTCTTCTGCTACACGACGCGCTTCTTCTTCGAGTTTGCGACGTGCTTCTTCTTCCGCTTTACGCTTCAGCTCTGCAGCTTCATTCTCACGGCGGGCTTTTTCGGCCTGGGCGGTTTTGGTCATATCGTCAGTCTGTTGATTGCTCACTTTGTCTTTTTCCGCAGCTTCACGTTTCGCTTTTTCAGCGGCTTCACGCTTAGCTTGTTCTGCGGCCTCGCGTTCAGCTTTTTGTTGCGCCTCGCGTTTGGCCTGTTCTTCTGCCTCACGACGGGCTTGCTCTTCCGCTTCACGCTGCGCCTGCTCTTCCGCGGCCAGGCGTTCAGCCTCTTGCGGATCGCGTTTCACAAAGGTGCGCTTCTTGCGGACTTCGATTTGTACCGATTTACTTTTTCCACCGGTACCTGGAATGTTCAGGGTGCTGCGCGTCTTACGCTGCAGCGTCAGTTTATCGGGACCAGAAACCGCTTCGCGGTTCAGGTGCGCCAGTAAAGTCTGTTTTTCTTGTGCGGACACAGAGTCGTCAGCAGATTTCCGGATACCTGCATCAGCAAACTGCTGTACCAGGCGATCCACGGAAACCTGTCTCTCTGCGGCCAGCGCTTTTAGGGTTACATCTGTCATGCTGTTCCTTCCTGCTACAGTTTATTACGCTTCGTCGCCGAACCAGCAAATATTACGGGCAGCCATAATCAGCTCACCGGCTTTTTCGTCGGTCAACCCTTCGATATCAGCCAGATCATCAATGCCCTGGTCGGCGAGATCTTCCAGCGTACAAACACCACGAGCCGCCAGTTTGAAAGCCATATCGCGATCTAATCCTTCCAGATTCAGCAGATCGTCAGCCGGTTTGTTATCACCGAGGCTTGCTTCCTGGTCCTGCGCCAGAGTGGCCAGTGCGTTTTTAGCACGCTCGCGCAGTGCTTCAACGGTCGGCTCATCAAGGCCGTCAATTTCCAGCAGTTCTTTCATTGGCACATAGGCCAGTTCTTCGAGCGTGGAGAAACCTTCTTCTACCAGAACGGTCGCGAACTCTTCATCAATATCAAGATATTTAGTAAAGATCTCGATAGCGGCATGTGCTTCAGCCTGATGTTTAGCCTGCAAGTCATCAACGGTCATTACGTTGAGTTCCCAGCCGCTCAATTGCGAAGCCAGGCGGACGTTCTGACCATTACGTCCGATCGCCTGCGCCAGATTACCGGCTTCAACGGCGATATCCATGGTATGTTTATCTTCGTCCACCACGATAGACGCGACGTCTGCCGGCGCCATCGCATTAATGACGAACTGCGCCGGGTTATCATCCCACAGCACGATATCGATACGCTCACCGCCCAGTTCGGTAGAGACCGCCTGAACGCGCGCGCCGCGCATCCCCACGCAAGCGCCGACCGGATCGATACGTTTATCGTTGGTTTTCACTGCGATTTTCGCACGAGAACCCGGATCGCGAGCCGCCGCTTTAATTTCAATCACTTCTTCGCCGATTTCCGGCACTTCGATGCGGAACAGTTCGATCAGCATTTCCGGCTTGGAACGGGTGACGAACAGCTGCGCGCCACGCGCTTCCGGGCGAACAGCGTACAGCACGCCGCGAATACGGTCGCCAGGGCGGAAGTTTTCGCGCGGCAGCATATCTTCACGCAGAATCACCGCTTCAGCGTTACCGGCCATCCCTTCGGATTTAATTTCCAGAGAGATATTGTCGCGGTTCACTTTCTTCACCACGCCAGTGACGATTTCGCCTTCCTGGTCGCGGAACTGATCGACAACCATCGCGCGTTCAGCTTCACGGACCTTCTGTACGATAACCTGTTTCGCAGTCTGCGTGGTGATACGGTCAAAGGTGACAGATTCAATCTGATCTTCAACATAGTCGCCGACATTCAGGCTTTCGTCTTCAAAACGCGCCGCTTCCAGCGTAATTTCCTTCGTCGGCATGGTCACTTCTTCAACGATCAACCAACGACGGAAAGTATCAAAATCACCGCTTTTACGATCGATTTCTACACGAACATCGATCTCCTGCTCATATTTTTTCTTTGTTGCTGTCGCCAGCGCACTTTCCAGCGCTTCAAAAATTTTTTCGCGTGGCAGCGCTTTTTCGTTGGAGACGGCTTCAACAACAGCCAAAATTTCTTTGTTCATCGCGGGCTTTTCACCTCATCCAGACTGTTAAAAGTGGGGAACCAGGTTCGCCTTCTGGATATTACTCAGCGCGAACACTTCATCTTTGCCTTCGACTGTGACGGTAATCATTTCACCGTCCACCGCTTTGATAATGCCCTGCCACTTGCGACGGTTCTGTACCGCCATGCGAAGAACCAGCGCGACTTCTTCACCCTGGAAACGCGCATAATGATCGGCAGTGAACATAGGACGGTCGAGACCCGGTGACGAGACTTCAAGGTTGTAAGCCACGGAGATAGGATCTTCAACGTCCAGCACCGCGCTTACCTGGTGGCTCACATCAGCACAATCATCAACATTGATGCCATCTTCACTATCAATATAGATGCGCAGTGTGGATGTGCGACCGCGAATAAATTCGATGCCGACCAGCTCGTAGCCTAAGGCTTCAACTGGCGCTGTAATCATCTCTGTTAATTTTTGCTCTAATGTGGACAAGCCCACCCCCAAGACATAAAAAAAGGGCCTAAAGCCCAGTTATTCTGTAGTCAGATAACAAAAAACCCCGATAAATCGGGGCTTTAGATAACTGAACCCTATAACCGCAACGGCGGTCTGGTGTACCTTCCGAAAGAATTTTTTTCAAATCCAGCTACGAAGGACATAATCTTCACAGTATATTTGAAAAAGAACTCTAAGGGAAAGTGGTTGCGGGGGCCGGATTTGAACCGACGACCTTCGGGTTATGAGCCCGACGAGCTACCAGGCTGCTCCACCCCGCGCCTGAAACGTGGCAAATTCTACTCGTTTTGGGCAAAATTTGCAAATACTGCTGGGATTTGGTACCGAGGACGGGACGTAAAATCTGCGCACAGTATAGTGACCAGGCATGAGTTATGTCAACCCTATTCCCAATATGCAGATGAATGAATATCACTCTTCGTTATACTCATCCCATCTCTCCGGCTTATACACGCATTTCACAACGTTATTTCAGTAAACCTTCACTAAACGCTTCCTGTCTCTGCTAAAAGATGATTAAATGAAAACTCATTTATTTTGCATAAAAATGCACTAAAGCAGAAACCGATCTCATTATCAGTCAATCAAGCAGGGTTCTATTCTATGACGACGATTCTTAAGCATCTTCCAGCAGGTCAACGTATTGGTATCGCTTTTTCCGGCGGTCTGGACACCAGCGCCGCGCTGCTGTGGATGCGACAAAAAGGAGCTGTCCCATATGCTTATACTGCGAATCTGGGACAACCGGATGAGGATGACTATGACGCCATTCCTCGTCGCGCAATGGAGTATGGCGCAGAGAATGCTCGCCTGATTGATTGCCGCAAGCAGTTGGTTGCAGAAGGGATCGCAGCGATTCAGTGCGGCGCTTTCCATAATACGACTGGCGGACTGACCTATTTCAATACCACGCCGCTGGGCCGTGCCGTGACCGGCACGATGCTGGTCGCCGCGATGAAAGAAGACGGCGTGAATATCTGGGGCGACGGCAGTACCTATAAAGGCAACGATATTGAACGTTTCTATCGTTACGGCCTGCTGACGAATGCTGAATTACAGATTTACAAACCGTGGCTGGATACCGACTTTATCGATGAGCTGGGCGGCCGTCATGAGATGTCTGAATTTATGATTGCCTGCGGTTTCGACTATAAGATGTCAGTCGAAAAAGCCTACTCCACCGACTCCAACATGCTCGGCGCGACGCACGAAGCGAAAGATCTGGAGTTTCTTAACTCCAGCGTCAAGATCGTCAACCCGATTATGGGCGTGAAGTTCTGGGACGAGAGCGTGAAGATCCCGGCAGAAGAGGTGACCGTCCGTTTTGAACAAGGACATCCGGTAGCGCTGAATGGCAAAACCTTCAGCGATGATGTTGAGATGATGCTGGAAGCAAACCGCATCGGCGGCCGTCACGGCCTGGGTATGAGCGACCAAATTGAAAACCGCATCATTGAAGCAAAAAGCCGCGGTATTTATGAAGCCCCCGGAATGGCACTGCTGCACATCGCTTACGAGCGTCTGTTGACCGGTATTCACAACGAAGACACCATTGAGCAATATCACTCTCATGGTCGTCAGTTGGGCAAACTGCTGTATCAGGGCCGCTGGTTCGACTCGCAGGCGCTGATGCTGCGTGATGGCCTGCAACGTTGGGTCGCCAGCCAGATTACCGGTGAGGTCACACTCGAGTTGCGTCGCGGCAACGATTACTCCATCCTGAACACCGTGTCCGACAATCTGACCTATAAGCCAGAACGTTTGACCATGGAAAAAGGCGATTCCGTGTTCTCACCGGACGATCGTATCGGTCAGCTGACCATGCGTAATCTGGACATTACCGATACCCGCGAGAAACTGTTCGGCTACGCGAAAGCCGGTCTGTTAACCGCCTCTTCCGCGACCGGTCTGCCGCAGGTTGAGAATCTGGAAAACAAAGGCAAATAAGCCCGCGTCGTTGATGCAACAGGCCGCGAAAGCGGCCTTTTTTGTGAATATCACCCCAGGTTGATGCAAATGGCTGATTTGCCGGTTAATCTAACTGGACAACATTTCGCACCCTGTCAAAGCATTGTGCAGCCATGTCTTTTTCAGTCATCATTATATAGTCAATGCCCCCGCCAAAATCCGGCCCAGCGACAGCCAGTAATGCTGTTGTAGAATGAATTTCTTCATCCCAGCTAAAAAGCTGTCGCCACCTTGTATCATTTTGATTCAGTTCATCTTCCACACTACGTTGGAGAGGAATTGTCCACCCTCCCAGAAGATCGCCGGAATAGCAGGCATCAACTCGATACGGGTTGTCCTGTTCGTAATCACTTAACGCGTCATACCATGATTCATACGCTTTCTGCTGCGTAACGCTTAACCCCTCGCAGACTGACGAAACACTGATAACGGAAAGAGGTTCCAGGCACTCAACCTGTGTACACAATTGCCATGGTTCACGAAATTCAATCTTATTGTAAAAAGCCAGCAAGTCATCTGGCACAGCTAGCGTGCTTAATGTATCTACCTCAACATCGTGCCAGAAAACAAAGGGCTGCCGATCTTCCCAGGTAACATCGACAAAGAAGCTCAATAACCCCCGCCTGGGAAGCAGTGGATCAAACCCCGGGAGTAACGCCAGGTCACTCAAGTTTAGTTGGGCAACGAAAGCAAGCGGAAAATCAACCAACTGATTCTCTATGCGGATGTCAATTTCGGTTAATAACCGCTGCTGCACTAACCGATACTTTTCCTCGTCAAAATCTTCCGCTGGCTGCCCAAGCAGCTTACGCCCTTCATTGAGCAGCTCATAACTCATTTTCATTTCATGAACAAACCTGGCATTTCGCGTTTTTTCAGCTTTCAGCTTTAGTACGCGAGATGTGGCATTAACCGATTTTTTTCGTATAGGCCAGCTTTGTCCTAATGGCCAGTCGGGTAGACCGCCCAACCGCGATGCCCCCACCTTTACTGTTTCCATATCCCGCAGACAACGTTTAAATGCAATAGCAGCACGTGCCTGTTGCACGACTTTCTCCTGAATAGCAGAGCTCAAATTGGATGTGCGCAATTCAGCAATCAATCCAGCACGATCGAAAAATAAACTCATTAATCTCTTCCTTAGATATTCGGCTCAGTGCAAAGGAAGATTAGATAAAACTACTTGAGCAAAAGATATGGAGGGGGATAACAGATACAAGCATTTCAGATTATAGCTGAGCAACTACTGGCTTCAATGAACGAAGATGATCTCGTAATCGGTGGAGTGAACCTGACGCAGGGAGATCACCAGAGAGGACATACATGAGTATGTATGTAGGGCTATCTCAACGTATTGACGGGGCCATGCCAGGGACGCGTGTAAGCGTGCTTCAACCTCCTCTCTGAGAGCAGTTTCAACAGACGAAAAAAAAGACGCTTTTCAGCGTCTTTCTTTCGGAATATTGGTACCGAGGACGGGACTTGAACCCGTAAGCCCTATTGGGCACTACCACCTCAAGGTAGCGTGTCTACCAATTCCACCACCTCGGCACGGATACTGCTATTAGCGCGGGATATCGCTGGTCGGCTGGGCCGGTGCAGCAGGTTGAGTCTGCTCGGTCTTCGCCGGCGCGCTCAGATTTTCCCACTCGCTTCCTTTATTGGTTTTGTTGCTATTGATATTACCCAACACCAGACTGATGATGAAGAACAGCGTCGCCAATACCGCCGTCATTCGGGTCATGAAGTTACCAGAACCACTTGAACCAAATAGCGTAGCGGAAGCGCCTGCTCCGAAGGAGGCTCCCATATCAGCGCCTTTACCTTGCTGCAGCATGATCAGACCTACAAGGCCAATTGCCACAATAAGGAAAACAACTAAAAGAGCTTCGTACATAATCAACCTGTTCCTTGCGGAGTTGCCGCGTACCAATGCTTCTACCAATAAAGCGGGATTTTTACTGTTTCCCACTGAAGCGGGTGTGAATACTAACCAAAGCGAATGACCTTCGCAAGGGCAATTTAAGCGCATTGTATCAACTGCGGAAAAAAACAGCAAAAGCGTTGTTTTTTGCGGGCCGTAAGGCGGCAACCGCCGCCTTTTTAGTCACTTAAACGCTTAAACGGCTTTTACCGCATCCGCGATACGATGGGCGAATGCCGTAACCTGCGCTTCATCCTCGCCTTCCACCATCACGCGAATCAGCGGTTCGGTACCGGATTTACGTAGCAGTACCCGCCCACGATTGCCGAGTGTGGCTTCTACGTCTGCCGTTACCGCTTTCACCGCTTCATTTTCCAGCGGATCGCCGCTACCGGCGGTGTAACGCACGTTAACCAGAATCTGCGGGAACATTTTCATACCGCTGCACAGATCGTGCAGACTCATATGATTACGCACCATCGCCGCCAGAACTTGTAGCCCCGCTACAATACCGTCGCCAGTGGTCGTTTTATCCAACAGAATAACGTGACCAGAGTTTTCCGCGCCGATGCGCCAGCCTTTTTCCTGCAATTTTTCCAGCACGTAGCGGTCGCCCACTTTCGCCCGGGCAAACGGAATGCCAAGCTGCTTGAGCGCCAGCTCCAGCCCCATATTGCTCATCAGCGTCCCCACCGCGCCGCCGCGCAGTTGCCCCTGGCGCAGCCCTTCGCGCGCGATGATATACATGATCTGATCGCCATCGACTTTATTGCCTTCATGGTCAACCATGATGACCCGGTCGCCGTCGCCGTCAAGCGCGATGCCGAGGTCCGCCTTCTCCGCCAACACGCGCGCCTGCAACGCGCGCACGTCGGTCGCGCCCACTTCTTCGTTAATGTTGACGCCGTTTGGCTCACAGCCAATAGCGATAACGGTCGCGCCCAGCTCGCGCAGCACATTCGGCGCGATATGGTAGGTAGCGCCGTTGGCGCAATCCACAACCACTTTCAGGCCGTTGAGGCTCAGTTCGTTCGGGAAGGTGCCTTTACAGAACTCAATATAGCGTCCGGCGGCATCGACGATGCGGCTCGCTTTCCCCAGCTCGGCGGAGTCTACGCAGGTGATCTCTTTTTCCATTTCGGCTTCGATGGCTTCTTCCACATCGTCAGGCAGTTTCGTACCGTCGATAGAGAAGAATTTAATGCCGTTATCATAGAACGGGTTATGCGAAGCCGAGATAACGATACCCGCCTCCGCGCGGAAAGTCCGCGTCAGATAGGCGACGGCTGGCGTTGGCATAGGTCCGGTAAACGAGGCCGACAGCCCCGCAGCGGCAAGGCCCGCCTCCAGCGCGGACTCCAGCATATAGCCGGAAATACGCGTATCTTTACCGATAATGATTTTACGCGAGCCATGACGCGCCAGCACTTTTCCGGCAGCCCAACCCAGTTTAAGCACGAAATCAGGTGTAATGGGGGCATTGCCTACACGTCCGCGAATCCCATCGGTACCGAAATATTTACGATTACTCATAGCGTTTGTTTCCCTTTGCAGACAGAGTGGCTTCCACCACCCGCATTGCCTCTACGGTTTCTTTGACGTCATGGACGCGAATGATCTGCGCGCCCTGCATCGCGGCAATTACCGCGCACGCAAGGCTACCGTTCAGACGGTCTGATGGTCCCACGTTAAGTAACTGACCAACCATCGTTTTACGTGACATGCCCACCAGCAGCGGCAGGTTAAAATGATGAAACTCACCCAGTCGCGCCAGTAAGGTATAATTGTGAGAGAGATTTTTACCGAAACCGAATCCTGGGTCGAGCAACAATTTCTCTTTTGCGATGCCGGCCTTCTCACAACGTGCTATTTGCTCAATAAAGTAGCGATTCACCTCGGCAAAGACATCGTCATATTTCGGCGCCTCCTGCATGGTTTTGGGGTTGCCCTGCATGTGCATAAGACTGACCGGCAAGCCGGTTTCCGCTGCCGCTTCCAACGCGCCGGGCTCGGAGAGCGAACGGACATCATTGATAATATGCGCGCCCGCCCTTGCCGCTTCACGGATCACCTCGGGTTTAGAGGTATCCACAGAAATCCACACTTCAAAACGTTGCGCGATTGCTTCCAGTACCGGAATAACGCGATCCAGCTCTTCTTCCACGCTCACTTCTGCCGCGCCTGGTCGCGTTGATTCCCCCCCCACATCAATAATTGTCGCCCCGGCATTCACCATTAAATTCGCATGTTTCACCGCCTCAATCAGCGTGTTATGCGCACCGCCGTCTGAGAACGAATCCGGCGTTACGTTCAGGATACCCATAACATGCGGATGAGTGAGATCGAGCGTGGTGCCCTGAGCGAAGAGTTTCATGGTCAAAATCCCTGTTTTATTTATGGTGAGTTAAAAAAGAAAAACCCCGGGGCAAGCCCCAGGGTTTCGGTGAGCGCTAAACATAATGTTGTACAACAAACGCTTATTTGTCGCCCAGCTGCTCTGACATCGTGTTGCCCGGGTTCGGCGTGCGTGGTTCATCAACCGGACGCGGCGCCTGAGGCGTACCATTGCTGTCAGAGTTATTGGTGCCGTTTGGATCTTCCCAGCCCGCAGGCGGACGCACTTCACGACGCGCCATCAGGTCATCAATCTGCGGCGCATCGATGGTTTCATATTTCATCAGCGCATCTTTCATCGCGTGCAGAATATCCATATTGTCAGTCAGGATCTGACGAGCGCGATTGTAGTTACGTTCAATCAGCGCTTTCACTTCCTGGTCGATGATACGCGCAGTTTCATCAGACATATGTTTCGCTTTTGCGACGCTACGGCCGAGGAACACTTCGCCCTCTTCTTCCGCGTACAGCAACGGACCGAGTTTCTCCGAGAAGCCCCACTGGGTGACCATGTTACGCGCCAGGTTAGTCGCGACTTTAATGTCGTTCGACGCGCCGGTAGAAACATGCTCAACGCCGTAGATAATCTCTTCCGCCAGACGGCCACCGTACAGCGTGCTGATTTGGCTTTCCAGCTTCTGACGGCTGGCGCTGATCGCGTCGCCTTCAGGCAGGAAGAAGGTCACGCCCAGCGCACGACCGCGCGGGATAATCGTCACTTTGTGCACCGGATCGTGTTCCGGCACCAGGCGACCGATAATCGCGTGGCCCGCTTCGTGGTACGCGGTCGACTCTTTCTGCGCTTCCGTCATCACCATGGAGCGACGTTCGGCGCCCATCATGATTTTGTCTTTCGCTTTCTCGAACTCAACCATCGACACAACGCGCTTGTTACCACGAGCCGCAAACAGCGCCGCTTCGTTCACCAGGTTCGCGAGGTCAGCACCGGAGAAGCCCGGCGTACCGCGCGCAATGATCGCCGCATCAATATCCGTCGCTAACGGTACGCGACGCATATGCACCTTCAGAATCTGCTCACGACCGCGAACATCCGGCAGACCGACCACAACCTGACGGTCGAAACGGCCTGGACGCAGCAACGCCGGGTCAAGGACGTCCGGACGGTTGGTTGCCGCGATAACGATAATACCTTCGTTACCTTCGAAGCCGTCCATCTCAACCAGCATCTGGTTCAACGTCTGCTCACGTTCATCGTGACCGCCGCCAAGACCTGCGCCACGCTGGCGGCCTACGGCGTCGATTTCATCGATGAAGATAATGCACGGCGCCGCTTTCTTGGCCTGTTCGAACATGTCACGCACTCGAGACGCGCCGACACCGACGAACATTTCCACAAAGTCAGAACCGGAAATCGTAAAGAATGGCACCTTCGCTTCACCCGCAATGGCTTTTGCCAGCAGGGTTTTACCGGTACCCGGCGGGCCGACCATCAGGACGCCTTTCGGAATTTTACCGCCCAGCTTCTGGAAACGGCTCGGTTCACGCAGGTATTCAACCAGTTCCGCCACTTCTTCTTTTGCTTCGTCACAACCCGCAACGTCAGCAAACGTGGTTTTGATCTGATCTTCCGTCAGCATACGCGCCTTGCTCTTACCGAACGACATGGCGCCTTTGCCACCGCCGCCCTGCATCTGACGCATGAAGAAGATCCAGACGCCGATCAGCAACAGCATCGGGAACCAGGAAATGAAGATAGAAGCCAGCAGGCTTGGCTCTTCAGGTGGTTCGCCAACAACCTTGACGTTTTTAGTCAGCAGGTTATCAAGCAGCTTCGGATCATTAATCGGAATGTAAGTCGTGTAACGGTTACTATCTTTCTTGGTAACGTTGATCTCACGTCCGTTGATACGCGCTTCGCGAACCTGGTCCTGATTGACCTCTTGCAGGAAGGTAGAGTAATCCACCTTACGGCCATTAGACTCGCTGGGCCCAAAGCTCTGGAATACTGACATCAGCACAACGGCAATGACCAGCCAGAGTATTAGGTTTTTCGCCATGTCACTCAAGGGATTAACCTCTTATTACAACTGTGTTAAAAACAGCGTCAGGATACTCTATATCCAGTTTCTTTCAAACCTTACGTCTGAAATCTGCCGGTTATCACTTTCGCCCGGTCGCTACAATGTACACTTCACGCGAACGCGCACGCGAAGAGTCCGGCTTACGAACTTTAACCTTCGTAAACAGGGAGCGAATTTCCCTTAGATACTCATCGAAACCTTCGCCCTGGAACACCTTCACTACAAAACTTCCGCCTGGCGCCAGCACATCGCGGCACATCTCTAACGCCAGCTCCACCAGATACATGGCGCGGGGGATATCCACCGCCGGTGTTCCGCTCATGTTTGGTGCCATATCCGACATGACAACTTGTACTTTACTGTCACCCACGCGTTCCAGTAACGCTTTCATGACAAGTTCATCACGAAAATCGCCCTGAAGAAAGTCCACACCAACGATAGGATCCATAGGTAAAAGATCACAAGCGATGATGCGGCCTTTGCCGCCAATCTGCGTGACCACATACTGTGACCAGCCTCCTGGCGCAGCGCCGAGATCGACTACCGTCATTCCCGGCTTAAAAAGTTTGTCACTTTGCTGTATTTCATCAAGTTTAAACCAGGCACGGGAGCGTAGCCCCTTTTTCTGCGCCTGTTGAACATATTTATCGCTAAAGTGTTCCTGAAGCCAGCGGCTTGAGCTGGCAGAACGCTTTTTACCTGTCATTTAACTTTCCCGTCGGGGCAGTTCATCGTAGCCAATGGCGTAAATTTCTACACGCCTATTTGGCGATATAAGGGAGATGGCGGTAGAATGACCCGTTTTCAATCCCAACGTAAGCAAAAATATACGATGAATCTGAGTACTAAACAAAAACAGCACCTAAAAGGTCTGGCACATCCGCTCAAGCCTGTTGTTATGCTTGGCAATAATGGTTTGACCGAAGGGGTACTGGCCGAGATTGAACAAGCGTTAGAGCACCATGAACTTATCAAGGTGAAAATCGCCTCGGAAGATCGCGAAACAAAAACCTTGATCGTGGACGCTATCGTGCGCGAAACCGGCGCCTGTAACGTACAGGTCATCGGTAAAACGCTGGTGCTGTATCGCCCAACTAAAGAGCGTAAAATCTCGCTGCCGCGTTAAGGATATCCTAAAGTCGAACACAAAATCTGTGTAAAACGAGGGGTTTTCCACGAGCAGGAAAGCAAAATGCCACGCTCTCTCCGTTGATAAAAGGCCGCTATGCGGCCTTTTTCCTTTCTTTACAATACACCAACAATTTGCGTATTGAGTACTACTTAAAGGTATTCCACTTTAAGCACTTCGTATTCCACATCGCCGCCAGGCGTTTTAATCACCACGACGTCATCCTGCTCTTTGCCGATCAGGCCGCGAGCGATTGGCGAGTTTACCGAAATGAGATTTTGCTTAAAATCCGCCTCATCATCGCCAACAATACGATAGGTCTGCTCTTCGTCGGTGTCCAGGTTCAGCACCGTGACGGTAGCGCCGAAAATCACGCGACCATTGTTCGGCATTTTGGTAACGTCAATCACCTGCGCATTCGACAGTTTTGCTTCGATATCTTTAATGCGCCCTTCGCAGAAACCCTGCTGTTCGCGTGCAGCATGATACTCCGCGTTTTCTTTTAAATCGCCATGTTCGCGCGCTTCGGCGATAGCGGCGATGATTTCAGGACGGCGCACAGATTTCAGAAAATCCAGCTCTTCGCGCAGTTTTTCGGCTCCGCGTAAGGTCATCGGAATAGCTTGCATTTGTTATACCTCTTGAACATTCCTGTAGGGGGCAATGAACTCTACCCCGGCTGCTAAGCCAGCCCCGGCATATGCCATACCAGGGTCAGAAGCAAAAAAACACCAACCCGGGCGCGCAGTCCCAGGTCAGCTACAATTTCCTCTTTGATAACCATTTTACCCTGGAGTTCCCTATGGGTCATCGTTTACTTTTTAGGGCGTTGCGCCGTAGTATGACGGCTTGTTTCCAGGGTGTTAGCGCGAGATTATGCGATTTTCCAGATTTATCATCGGATTGACCACCAGTATAGCGTTCAGCGTTCAGGCCGCGAATATTGACGAATACATCAAACAGCTTCCGGCCGGCGCCAACCTCGCGCTGATGGTGCAAAAGATTGGCGCGCCCGCGCCGGCTATTGATTATCATAGTCAGCAGATGGCGCTTCCCGCCAGTACCCAAAAAGTGATTACCGCGCTGGCGGCGCTGATTCAACTCGGCCCGGATTTCCGTTTTACGACCACGCTGGAGACTAAAGGCAACGTCGATAACGGTATCCTGAAAGGTGACTTAATTGCGCGCTTCGGTGGCGATCCAACGCTAAAACGTCAGGATATTCGCAATATGGTCGCGACGCTGAAAAAGTCAGGCGTCACGCAAATCGACGGCAATGTGCTTATCGACACGTCGATTTTCGCCAGCCACGATAAAGCGCCAGGCTGGCCGTGGAACGACCTGACGCAGTGTTTCAGCGCGCCTCCCGCCGCCGCCATTGTTGACCGCAACTGTTTTTCTGTGTCGCTTTATAGCGCGCAAAAACCAAACGATTTAGCCTTTATTCGCGTGGCCTCTTATTATCCGGTAACGATGTTCAGCCAGGTACGGACTCTGCCGCGCGGTTCGGCAGACGCGCAGTATTGCGAGCTGGATGTTGTGCCTGGCGATTTGAACCGTTATACGCTTACCGGCTGTTTACCACAGCGCGCCGACCCGCTGCCGCTGGCCTTTGCTATTCAGGACGGCGCCAGCTACGCGGGCGCGATCCTCAAGCAGGAACTGAAAGAGGCCGGGATAACTTACCGCGGCACGCTGCTGCGCCAGACGCAGGTTAACGAGCCCGGAACGATCGTCGCCAGTAAACAGTCGGCGCCACTGCACGATCTGCTTAAGATTATGCTGAAAAAGTCAGACAACATGATCGCCGATACTGTTTTTCGGATGATTGGTCATGTCAGGTTTAACGTGCCTGGCACCTGGCGGGCGGGATCGGATGCCGTTCGCCAGATCCTGCGCCAACAGGCGGGAATTGATATCGGCAATACCATTATTGCCGACGGTTCCGGTCTTTCTCGCCATAATCTGATCGCTCCCGCCACGATGATGCAGGTGCTGCAATATATCGCCCAACACGATAATGAGCTTAACTTTATCTCTATGCTGCCGCTGGCGGGCTATGATGGTTCATTACAATACCGCGCCGGGCTGCATCAGGCGGGCGTAGACGGTAAGGTTTCAGCGAAAACCGGGTCACTGCAGGGCGTGTATAATCTGGCGGGCTTTATTACCACCGCAAGCGGGCAACGGATGGCATTTGTACAGTATTTGTCCGGCTACGCGGTTCCACCTGCCGATCAGCGTAATCGACGTATTCCGCTGGTACGCTTCGAGAGTCGATTGTACAAGGATATTTATCAGAATAACTGAGTGCATTATTGCCGGATGGCGGCGCTAACGCGTCTTATCCGGCCTACAACGAACATAATAAAACGGGCCGCAAATGCGGCCCGTTGGCTTTTATAGGCCGGATAAGCGTAAGCGCCATCCGGCTACGAGATTAACGTTTGTAGATGAACTCGACGCCTTCTTCGTCGTCTTCATCCCAGTCGTCATCCCAGTCATCGTCTGCGTCTTCTTCCACTTCAGCCAGCTGCTGGCGATGATAATCGTCCCACATGAACTCGACTTTTTCCGGCTGTTTTGCTTCTTCAGCCTGCGCGATCGGATTCTCGATGATAAAGGTCATCACATCCCAGCAGAGATCTTTCACCCCTAGCTGACTGGCAGCGGAAATCAGATAGTATTTCCCTTCCCAGCCCAACGCTTCGGCGATCGCTTTCGCTTTCTCTTCCGCTTCGGTTTTATCCATCAGATCGATCTTGTTGAACACTAACCAGCGCGGTTTAGCCGCCAGATCCTGGCTGTATTTTTCCAGTTCGCCAATAATGATACGGGCGTTTTCCACCGGATCGGAACCGTCGATCGGATCGATATCAATGAGGTGCAGCAGTACGCGGCAACGTTCGAGGTGCTTCAGGAAGCGAATCCCCAGGCCCGCGCCTTCCGCCGCGCCTTCGATCAACCCCGGAATGTCGGCCACCACAAAACTCTTTTCGCTGTCCATACGTACCACGCCCAGGCTCGGCACCAGCGTGGTAAACGGATAGTCCGCGACTTTCGGTTTTGCTGCCGATACCGCGCGAATGAACGTTGATTTACCGGCGTTTGGCATCCCCAGCATCCCGACATCCGCCAGCAGCATCAGTTCCAGCAGCAGGTCGCGCTTATCGCCCGGCGTACCATTGGTTTTCTGGCGCGGCGTACGGTTAACCGAGGATTTAAAACGGGTATTGCCTAACCCATGCCAGCCGCCCTTCGCGACCAACAGACGCTGACCGTGTTTGGTCATGTCGCCCATCGTTTCACCGGTTCCCTGGTCGATAACGCGCGTACCGACCGGCACTTTGATGGTCACGTCTTTACCGCGTTTACCGGTACAGTCGCGGCTCGCGCCATTCTGACCACGTTCAGCGCGGAACGATTTTTCAAAGCGGTAATCGATCAGCGTATTCAGGTTTTCATCGGCTTCCATCCAGACGTCGCCGCCGTCGCCGCCATCACCGCCGTCCGGGCCGCCTTTCGGGATATATTTTTCGCGGCGGAAGCTCACACAGCCATTACCGCCATCGCCTGCAACGACCAGAATCGATGCTTCATCAACAAACTTCATTTTATTCTCCGTAAATCATTCGCCTGAGCGGGGTTGCGAAACCACCGTTTCATGCTTGCGTAAACCGCCCCAAATACGATGACCAATGGCGGAATACATCGCGCCCGCAACCACGACAAACGCACCGAGATAACCTAAAAGGTTTAACATCGGTCTGGCGAAGAAATCGGGCCAGGCCATAGATAAAAGATCTGAAAACAGCAGGGTAAATAGCGGTGTAAGCGTGATTATCGCGCTCACCTGCGCCGCCTGCCAACGCGCCATCGCTTCCGCCAGGGCGCCATATCCTACCAGCGTATTTAGCCCGCAGAAAATCAAACAGGCGAGCTGCCAGTCGCTCAGTTGCGCTATCACCATCGGTTTTGCCAGCGGCAAGAGCGCTATCGTACATAAAGTGTACAGTAAAAACAGGATCTGCTGCGAGGCCAGACGTCGCAATAATACTTTTTGCGCCACGCCATAGCTCACCCACACCATCGCCGCGCCTACGCCAAAAATAACGCCCCAGGTGTAGTCGGTCAGTCGGGTAAAAATCTCGATCAGACTGGTGTTAAAAAACATCACCAGCCCGCTCAATAACATCAGCGCGCCAATCACCTGCGTACCGCGCATCTTTTCTTTCAGAATAAAGACGCTGGCGACCATCATGCCAACCGGCGAGAGCTGGCCGATAACCTGCGACGCGGTTGGGCTTAAATATTGCAGGGAAGAACTGAACAAAATGAAATTACCGAACAGTCCGCAGGTCGCTATCGCCAATAACACCAACCAACGCGGCTTACGAAAAATACGCAGCGGCGGCAGCTTTCTTTTTACTGCCAGTATCGCCCCGAGGCCAATACTGGCCATTAAGAAGCGGTAGAAGACAATAGTTGAAGGCTCCATCACCTCCAGCACTTGCTTCATTGCTATTGGCAACGCTCCCCAGCACATCGCGGTAGTGAGCGCTAAAAGAATGCCAATGCCTGCCTGCTGCTTCATGCCGTGTTCCCTGCAAAGACCCGTTAACGGCATTCGCACAGCCACACGGGTATATTTTAGTCGGCCATCGAATGTAAAAAGCCCCGCAACAGGTGCGGGGCTTTCATCCGTTACCGGACCACAAAAAACTTACTCAGCAACGATGCTGATGTATTTACGGTTTTTCGGGCCTTTAACTTCGAATTTCACTTTACCGTCTGCTTTAGCAAACAGAGTGTGGTCACGACCGCAACCAACGTTGGTGCCAGCGTGGAATTTAGTACCACGTTGACGAACGATGATGCTGCCTGCCAGAACTGCTTCACCGCCAAAGCGTTTTACGCCCAGACGTTTAGCTTCAGAATCGCGACCGTTACGAGTCGAGCCGCCAGCCTTTTTATGTGCCATTTAATCTGCTCCCCTAATCTTAAGCGCTGATGCCGGTAATTTTCACATCAGTGAACCACTGACGATGGCCCTGCTGCTTACGGTAGTGTTTACGGCGACGAAACTTAACGATTTTAACTTTCTCGCCACGACCGTGGGCAACAACTTCAGCTTTGATTACGCCGCCATCAACGAAAGGAACGCCGATTTTGACTTCTTCACCGTTTGCGATCATCAGAACTTCAGCGAACTCGATAGTTTCGCCAGTTGCGATGTCCAGCTTTTCCAGGCGAACGGTCTGACCTTCGCTTACTCGGTGTTGTTTACCACCACTTTGGAAAACCGCGTACATAAAAAACTCCGCTTCCGCGCACACCTTTCAATGATTCAGAGCGCGCTATAAATATTCACAATAGGGCGCGAATATTACGCAAATTGCACGGCTTTGACAAGTGCTACCATCAATACATGAAGAAAAAAAACACAACGCATACGGTAACGTTTATCTGCGGCGTTTTTTCAGTACAATCAGGGTATATTTCTAACCATAAACCCTACGTTACCTCATTCAGACATGGGATAATCGGGGCGATAAGCCCGGCTTTTGCGATGAATTTAGAAAAAATCAACGAGTTAACCGCGCAAGATATGGCGGGTGTCAATGCGACAATCCTTGAACAGCTTAATTCCGACGTTCAACTGATTAATCAGCTAGGATATTACATTATTAGCGGCGGCGGAAAACGCATTCGTCCGATGATTGCCGTTCTTGCCGCGCGCGCGGTGGGTTATCAGGGTAACGCGCACGTGACTATCGCCGCTCTGATCGAGTTTATCCACACGGCGACGCTGCTACATGATGATGTGGTGGATGAATCCGATATGCGTCGCGGCAAAGCGACGGCAAATGCCGCCTTCGGTAATGCCGCCAGCGTGTTGGTCGGCGACTTTATCTATACCCGCGCCTTCCAGATGATGACCAGCCTCGGCTCGTTAAAAGTGCTGGAAGTGATGTCGGAAGCGGTCAACGTGATTGCAGAAGGCGAAGTGCTGCAATTGATGAACGTGAATGACCCGGACATTACCGAAGAAAATTACATGCGGGTGATTTACAGTAAAACGGCCCGTCTGTTCGAAGCTGCCGCCCAGTGCTCCGGTATTCTTGCCGGTTGTACGCCTGAGCAAGAGAAAGGGTTGCAGGACTATGGCCGCTACCTTGGTACGGCTTTCCAGCTCATTGACGATCTGCTGGATTACAGTGCCGACGGCGAGCATCTCGGTAAAAATGTGGGTGATGACCTCAATGAGGGCAAACCTACCTTACCGTTGCTTCACGCCATGCGCCACGGTACGCCAGAACAGTCAGCGATGATCCGTACCGCTATTGAACAAGGTAATGGCCGTCATCTTCTGGAACCGGTTCTGGAAGCGATGACCACCTGCGGCTCGCTGGAATGGACGCGTCAGCGAGCGGAAGAAGAAGCCGACAAAGCGATATCCGCGTTGCAGATATTGCCGGATACCCCATGGCGTGAGGCGCTAATCGGTCTCGCACACATCGCGGTGCAGCGCGATCGTTAATGCCGTTCTCTTATCCCGCGTACTGCGCGGGATATCCCATTAAGTTCTAATAAACTCCAGATACCCTATCGCCTGTCTTTCACATACTCGTCCAGGACTTCCCCTGGCATATTCTGAATATTGCCGCCACTTACATGAACTTTTTAGAACATTCCTTCACGAAGCGTTATAGTATCGAACGTCGTCGGGTTGTTAAAACCGTAAGTGATTAACCTAAGGAGTGATGGATGTATGGAAAGCAAGCTTATTGACTGGCATCCGGCCGATATCATTGCCGGACTACGTAAAAAAGGGACTTCAATGGCCGCTGAGTCACGCCGGAATGGATTGAGTTCATCCACGCTGGCCAATGCATTAACGCGCCCGTGGCCGAAAGGAGAGTTGATTATCGCGAAAGCATTGGGAACGGAACCCTGGGTTATTTGGCCATCGCGTTATCACGATCCGCGCACGCATGAGTTTATCGACAGAACGCGGCTTATGAGAGCGCGTAATAAAAACAAACAGAATGTAGAGTAAGTGCCTGTAAAACAACCCCCGCATCGCGTTCGCGGGGGTTATTCAGCGTACAGAAGGTTATTCGCCTTTCACGCGTTCAATATTCGCGCCTAGCGCGCGCAGTTTGTCTTCGATGCGCTCATAACCGCGATCGATGTGATAAATGCGATCCACAATCGTCGTGCCTTCCGCAATACAGCCCGCCAGCACCAGGCTCGCAGATGCCCGCAGATCTGTCGCCATGACCTGGGCGCCAGAGAGCGTTTCTACACCATGGCATATGACGGTATTGCTTTCAATTTCCGCACGCGCGCCCATGCGGCTGAGTTCAGGCACGTGCATAAAACGGTTTTCAAAGACGGTTTCAGTGATAAAGCCCGTCCCTTCCGCCACCAGGTTCAGCAACGTGAACTGCGCCTGCATATCGGTCGGAAATGCCGGGTGCGGCGCGGTACGGACATTGACCGCCTTCGGCCGTTTGCCGTGCATGTCCAGACTAATCCAGTCCTCGCCCACTTCGATATCCGCGCCAGCATCGCGCAGTTTCGCCAGTACTGCGTCCAGAGTGTCCGGTTGCGCGTTACGGCAGATGATTTTGCCGCGAGAGATCGCTGCCGCCACCAGGAAAGTCCCCGTTTCGATACGATCCGGCAGCACACGATAAACGCCGCCGCCCAGACGCTCTACGCCCTCGATCGTAATACGATCGGTGCCCTGCCCGGCGATCTTCGCCCCCAGCGTAACCAGGAAGTTAGCGGTGTCGACAATTTCCGGCTCGCGCGCGGCGTTTTCAATGATGGTCGTCCCTTCCGCCAGCGTGGCGGCACACATAATGGTGACGGTCGCGCCGACGCTGACCTTATCCATCACGATATGCGCCCCTTTAAGACGTCCTTCGACGGAGGCCTTTACGTAGCCCTCTTCCAGCTTGATGGTCGCACCCAGTTGTTCCAGACCGGTAATATGCAGATCAACCGGACGCGCGCCGATAGTACAGCCCCCCGGCAGAGAGACTTGTCCCTGACCAAAACGGGCAACCAGCGGCCCCAGCGCCCATATCGAGGCGCGCATGGTCTTAACCAGATCATAAGGCGCGCAGAACACGTTCACCTGGCTGGCGTCAATATGTACCGATCCATTGCGTTCCACTTTCGCGCCTAATTGGCTCAAGAGCTTCATCGACGTATCCACGTCTTTCAGTTTTGGAACGTTTTGGATCTCTACCGGTTCTTCTGCCAGCAGAGCGGCGAACAGGATCGGCAGCGCGGCGTTTTTGGCGCCGGAAATTGTGACTTCGCCCTGGAGCGTCGTTGGCCCCTGTACACGAAATTTATCCATTATTGTATTCTCAGTTAAGCATTCATCTCCGCTACCGGCAGGTTACCCGTAGCTTAAAATCCGTTAAGTTTACGATCGCGCGCCCATTCCGCCGGGGTATATGCTTTGATCGATACGGCATGGATACGGTTGTCCGCAATGTACTCCATTAGCGGCCCATAGACCGTTTGCTGTTTCTTGACCCGGCTCATGCCGTCAAACATCTCGCCCACGGCAATAACCTGAAAGTGACTGCCATCGCCGGAGACGTGGACTTCCTGGAGGGAGAGGGCATTCATCAGCACACTCTGAATTTCATGATTTTCCATGGGTTCTTTATTCGTCAAATAGTGAAAACAGCCCAACATCTTAGAGCAAAGTCGCGCCGTCTTAAATAAGCAAAAGATTACGCTGATAAATCAGCGCGGTAAAAGTGCCGGATGGTGCTGCTAACGCAACTTATCCGGCCTACGGGGATCATGCGAAGTGTAGGCCGGATAAACCATCCGGCATTCATTACATACGGGGAAGTACGTCTTCGGGCAAGTTATATAATTGCGCCAGCGCGTAAACCTTGTCGTTAACGCCAGACAGCGACACGGCATTGCCCTGCTTTTTTGCCTGGTTCACAAGGTGCGCCAGCAGCGCCAGTCCCCCCGTATCTACCCTGGAGATCTGACTCAGGTCGATACGGGTAACGCCATTCATCGCTTCTACGCGCGCGTCCCATAGCGGCGCCAACACGTCCTGATCCAGCTCTCCCGCCAGCACCAGAGTGTCCGCCTCACGCGTCCAGGTGAGTTGCGGCGTCATTACTGTTTCTCGTCCAAAGTAATTTTCTGTTGAGAGATAGATTTCAGTTGTGCGGTCAGGCCGTCGATGCCTTTAGTACGCAGCAGATCGCTCCACTCATTTTGCTTGGTGGTGATCATGCTGACACCTTCCGCAATCATGTCATACGCCTGCCAGTTGCCGGTCTGGGTGTTTTTGCGCCACTGGAAATCCAGGCGTACCGGCGGACGACCGTTGGGATCGATAATCGTTACACGGATAGGCACAATGGTCGCATCGCCCAGCGGTTGCTCAGGCGCTATCTGGTAAGTCTGACCGTGGTACATCGCCAGCGCCTGACCGTAGGCCTGTTTCAGGTATTCGCGAAACGCGGCAAAATAGGCTTCACGCTGCGCCGGAGTCGCCTCTTTGTAATAGCGGCCCAACACCAGCGCGCCGGCATATTTTACCTGCACGTACGGCAGAAGTTCCTGCTCAACAACGTCGCGTAGGTAATCCGGATTGGCACGAATTTTCGGCTGTTCGTTTTTCAGGCGATCAAAAGTTTTCTGCGCCGCCTCGTTCATCAGTTTATAAGGATTGCTCTGATCCGCTGCCGTTGCTGCGCTTAATGGCGCAATGACCAGCAGGGCCACCATCATCAGTCGTTTAAACATGCCTCAATTCTCCTGAGATTATTTCGTTTCGCCCGCGGGCGTTGTGGCTTCAGTATGACCTTCCGTTGCGGCTGGCGCATCGCCAGAATTCTTATTGTCGTCGCCTTTGCTGTTATAAAGGAACTGGCCAATCATATCTTCCAGCACCATTGCAGACTTGGTGTCCTGAATCGTACTCCCATCTTTGAGGATAGACGTTCCCAGCTCAGGATCTTCAAAACCGACGTTTAATGCCAGATATTGCTCCCCCAGCAGTCCGGAAGTACGAATACTCAACGAGCTGGTATCGGGAATATGGTTATAACGCTCTTCGATGTCGAGCGTTACGCGCGGCAGGTATGTTTTCGGATCAAGCGAGATATCTTCAACCCGCCCGACAACCACCCCGCCGATGCGTACCGGGGAACGCACTTTCAGACCGCCGATGTTATCGAAGGTCGCATAAACCTTATAGGTCGGCTCCGTGCGCATAGAGGTCACATTTGCCGCCTTCAGGCAAACAAACAGCGCCGCCAGCAACGCTACCAGCAAAAAAACGCCTACCCAAATTTCATTTTTTTTCGTTTGCATGAACTCAATTCCCAAACATCAGTGCGGTCAGCACAAAATCCAGCCCCAGAACGGCCAACGATGCGTGAACCACGGTACGCGTCGTTGCCCGGCTAATCCCGGCAGAAGTCGGTATTGCGTCATAACCGTTGAATAACGCAATCCATGTTACCGTAATGGCGAACACCACGCTCTTTATCAGACAGTTCACCAGGTCCATACGCCAGTCGACGGCATTCTGCATCGCGGACCAGAAGAACCCGGCGTCGATTCCCTTCCAGCTTACGCCGACCAGCGAGCCGCCCCAGATACCGACCGCCACAAAGATAATGGTCAGTAGCGGCAATGAAATCACGCCCGCCCAAAAGCGCGGCGAAATCACCCGGCGCAATGGATCGACCGCCATCATCTCCATACTGGAGAGCTGCTCCGTCGCCCGCATCAGGCCGATTTCCGCCGTCAACGCCGACCCGGCCCGCCCGGCAAACAGCAACGCCGCGACCACCGGCCCCAGCTCGCGCAGCAGCGAAAGCGCCACTAACATGCCAAGACTGGTCTCCGCGCTGTAAGTGGTCAGAACCAGATAGCCTTGCAGCCCCAGCACCATACCGATGAATACGCCGGAGACAATAATGATAAGCATCGACAAGACGCCCACATTATAAAGCTGGCGCACCAGCAGCGGCGCATGTTTGCGAAACTCCGGCTTACCGATAATCGCATTGAATAACATTAACCCGGCGCGCCCGAACGTCCTGACGGTTTTGATCCCGCTGTGTCCGAGTGCTGCCAGCGCATTTAACAGCATGAGTGGCTTAACTCCCTGTTTCGAGTAAATCAAGGTGATAGTCGCCCGCCGGATAGCGGAACGGAACCGGCCCGTCGGCAATACCGTCAAGGAACTGACGCACGCGCGGGTCCGTATTCTCCTGCAACGCCTGAGCGCTACCGTGAGCGACGATTTTTTTGTCCGCCATGATCCAGGCGTGATCCGCAATACTGAGCACCTCTGGCACATCATGCGAGACCACCACGCAGGTCACGCCCAGCGCGCTGTTCAATTCTGAAATCAGCTTCACCAGAACGCCCATGGTAATCGGGTCCTGGCCGACAAACGGCTCATCGAACATGATGAGATCCGGTTCCAGAGCAATGGCGCGCGCCAACGCGGCGCGGCGCGCCATCCCACCGGAGAGCTCGGAAGGCATCAGTTTTGCCGCGCCGCGCAGCCCGACAGCTTCCAGTTTCATCATCACGACGCTTTTTAGCAGCGGCGCGGGTAAATTGGTGTGCTCCCGTAGCGGATAGGCCACATTGTCAAACACGTTCATGTCGGTAAACAGCGCTCCCGACTGAAACAGCATACTCATACGTTTGCGGACGGTGTAGAGCCGCGAACGGGACATGGCCGGCACATTCTCGCCATCAAATAAGATCTCGCCCTTATCCGGCGGGATCTGTCCGCCAATCAGGCGCAACAGCGTGGTTTTACCGATGCCCGACGGCCCCATGATCGCCGTGATCTTCCCGCGCGGCACCGTCAGGGAAATATTATCGAAAATGCAGCGTTCGCCACGGGAAAAGCTGACGTCGCGCATATCGACTAAATTGGCCGCAGACTGACCCATTGATTCATCCTTCGTATTGCCTTGTTGAGGTAACCATGGCGCTGAATTTAACCATGGGTTCGACATAATTACAGAATATTAACTGACAGGGTTAGCGAAAGCTGGCATTCGTTTTACTTTTTAGCCGCATAAAGTCAAAATTAGGACTTCGTTACGGCTTCCAGATATCCCTTCCAGGGGACCGGCGAGTATACCTGAAGAAAGGACTTTAGATGCTTTTAGCGATGGCGCTACTCATAATTGGTTTGCTTCTGGTGGCCTACGGCGCCGATCGTCTGGTGTTTGCGGCCTCTATTTTATGCCGTACATTCGGTATTCCCCCGCTGATCATCGGGATGACGGTCGTGAGTATCGGCACCTCGCTGCCGGAAATTATTGTGTCGGCCGCCGCATCGCTACACGGTCAGCTCGATTTGGCCGTCGGCGCGGCGCTCGGTTCTAACATCACCAATATTTTGCTGATCTTAGGGCTGGCGGCGCTGGTTCGTCCATTTACCGTGCATTCCGATGTTCTACGTCGCGAATTGCCATTAATGTTATTTGTTAGCGTGGTAGCCGGTTCCGTACTGCATGACGGACAGTTAAGTCGCAGTGATGGTATCTTTCTCCTGCTTCTGGCTGTGCTATGGCTGTTATTCATTGTTAAAATCGCGCGTCTGGCCGAACGCCAGGGGAATGACAGCCTCACCCGCGAACAACTGGCGGAGCTGCCGCGCGAAGGCGGGCTCCCCGTCGCGTTCTTATGGCTGGGCATTGCGCTGGTCATCATGCCGATGGCGACGCGCATGGTAATCGATAACGCTACGGTGCTGGCGAACTATTTCGCCATGAGTGAATTAACGCTCGGTCTGACAGTCATCGCCGTCGGCACCAGTCTGCCAGAGCTGGCGACGGCGATTGCCGGCGTGCGAAAAGGCGAAAATGATATTGCCGTTGGTAATCTCATTGGCGCCAATATTTTTAATCTCGCTATCGTGCTGGGACTGCCTGCGCTGATCGCGCCGGGGGAGATCAATCCGCTGGCGTTTGGGCGTGATTATAGCGTGATGTTGCTGGTTAGCGTGGTTTTCGCTTTACTTTGCTGGCGGCATCCGCGTCAGATTGGTCGGGGCGCAGGTATACTGCTGACCGGCGGGTTTATCGTATGGCTGGCGATGCTCTATTGGCTATCGCCACTTCTTGTTGGATAACTGGAAACGGATTATGTCGCATTTAGCGTTGCAACCGGGGTTTGACTTTCAGCAGGCAGGCAAAGAGGTCCTGGAAATTGAACGTGAAGGCCTGGCGGAGCTTGATCAATACATCGATCAGAATTTCACCCTGGCCTGTGAAAAAATGTTCAACTGCACCGGAAAAGTGGTGGTCATGGGGATGGGAAAATCCGGTCATATCGGACGGAAAATGGCCGCCACGTTCGCCAGTACCGGCACCTCTTCCTTTTTTGTACATCCGGGCGAAGCCGCGCACGGCGATTTGGGGATGGTTACGCCGCAGGATGTGGTTATCGCTATCTCCAACTCCGGCGAATCCAGCGAGATCGCGGCGCTAATACCGGTACTTAAACGTCTGCACGTGCCGTTAATTTGCATTACCGGGCGACCGGAAAGCAGCATGGCGCGTGCGGCAGATGTGCATCTGTGTGTTAAAGTGCCCAAAGAAGCGTGTCCGTTAGGCCTGGCGCCTACCAGTAGTACCACCGCAACGCTGGTGATGGGCGACGCGCTCGCCGTGGCGTTATTAAAAGCGCGCGGCTTTACCGCCGAGGATTTTGCTCTGTCGCATCCTGGCGGCGCGCTGGGACGTAAGCTACTGCTGCGCGTAAGCGATATTATGCATACTGGCGATGAGATCCCGCATGTTAATAAACATGCCACCCTGCGTGATGCGCTGTTAGAAATTACGCGTAAAAATCTCGGTATGACCGTCATTTGCGATGAATCCATGAAGATCGACGGTATCTTCACCGACGGCGATTTACGTCGCGTGTTCGATATGGGCGGCGATATGCGCCAGTTGGGGATCGCCGAGGTGATGACGCCAGGGGGCATTCGCGTGCGTCCCGGTATTCTCGCCGTCGATGCGCTGAATTTAATGCAGTCCCGCCATATCACCTCCGTACTGGTTGCTGATGGCGACCAGTTACTCGGTGTGTTACATATGCATGATCTCCTGCGTGCAGGCGTCGTGTAGAAACTCAAGGATAATTAACGATGAGTAAAGCAGGTGCGTCGCTTGCGACCTGTTATGGCCCCGTCAGCACCCATGTCATGACCAAAGCGGAGAATATCCGCCTGCTCATCCTGGACGTGGATGGCGTATTGTCTGACGGCCTGATTTATATGGGCAATAACGGCGAAGAGCTGAAGGCTTTCAACGTTCGTGACGGCTATGGTATTCGCTGTGCTTTGACCTCCAATATCGAGGTTGCCATTATTACCGGACGAAAGGCTAAACTTGTAGAAGATCGCTGCGCCACGCTGGGGATTGTCCATCTTTATCAGGGACAGTCGAATAAGCTGCTCGCCTTTAGCGATCTGCTGGAAAAACTGGCCATTGCGCCGGAAAATGTTGCCTATGTCGGCGATGATCTGATTGACTGGCCGGTGATGGAAAAAGTGGGGTTAAGCGTTGCCGTTGCGGATGCGCATCCGCTGCTGATCCCCCGCGCTGACTATGTGACGCACATTGCCGGCGGGCGCGGCGCGGTACGTGAGGTGTGTGATTTGCTGCTGCTGGCGCAGGGCAAGCTGGATGAGGCCAAAGGGCAATCGATATGAGTAAAACCAGACGTTGGGTTATCATTCTACTGTCGCTGGCCATTCTGGTACTGATTGGTATCAATCTGGCGGATAAAGACGATCCTGCTGCCGTGATGGTCAACAGCAACGATCCCACGTATAAAAGCGAGCATACGGATACCGTCGTGTACAGTCCGGAAGGCGCGTTGAGCTATCGTCTGATCGCGCAGCACGTTGAATATTTTTCCGATCAGGCGGTCTCATGGTTTACGCAACCGGTATTAACCACCTTTGATAAGGATAAAGTGCCGACATGGTCGATCAAGGCCGATAAAGCCAAATTGACTAACGATCGGATGCTCTATCTGTATGGCCATGTTGAAGTCAACGCCCTGGTGCCTGACGCTCAATTACGCAGAATTACCACCGATAACGCGCAGATTAATCTGGTGACGCAGGATGTTACCTCGAACGATCTGGTGACGTTATACGGCACAACATTTAACTCCAGCGGACTGAAAATGCGCGGTAACTTACGCAGCAAGAACGCCGAGCTGATTGAAAAGGTTAGAACCTCTTATGAAATTCAAAACAAACAAACTCAGCCTTAATCTTATGCTTGCCGGCTCGCTGCTGGCCGCCAGCATTCCGGCCTTCGCCGTCACGGGCGATACCGAACAGCCTATTCATATTGACTCGGATCAACAGTCGCTGGATATGCAAGGCAACGTCGTGACCTTTACGGGCAACGTGGTAATGACCCAGGGCACGATTAAGATCAACGCCGATAAAGTCGTGGTTACCCGCCCTGGCGGCGAACAGGGGAAAGAGGTGATCGACGGTTACGGCAATCCGGCCACCTTCTACCAGATGCAGGACAACGGTAAGCCGGTGAAAGGCCACGCTTCCCATATGCATTACGAGCTGGCGAAAGATTTTGTGGTGCTGACCGGCAACGCTTATCTGGAGCAGCTTGACAGCAACATTACCGGCGACAAAATCACCTACCTGGTGAAAGAGCAGAAAATGCAGGCCTTCAGCGAGAAAGGCAAACGCGTCACCACCGTTCTGGTGCCGTCGCAGTTGCAAGACAAAAACAAAGGCCAGACTCCGGCGCAAAAGAAGAGTAACTAATTCGTTATGGCAACATTAACTGCAAAGAATCTGGCGAAGGCCTATAAAGGCCGTCGCGTAGTGGAAGATGTCAGTCTGACCGTTAACTCCGGGGAGATTGTCGGGCTGCTCGGTCCAAACGGCGCGGGTAAAACCACCACCTTTTATATGGTCGTCGGTATCGTGCCGCGTGACGCGGGCAATATCATCATCGATGATGAAGATATCAGTCTGCTGCCGCTGCACGCGCGCGCGCGCCGCGGTATCGGCTATTTGCCGCAGGAAGCCTCTATTTTCCGCCGTCTCAGCGTATTTGATAACCTGATGGCGGTACTGCAAATTCGTGACGATTTGACCGCAGAACAGCGAGAAGACCGCGCCAACGAGCTGATGGAAGAGTTTCATATTGAGCATCTGCGCGACAGCATGGGACAGGCGTTGTCCGGTGGTGAACGCCGTCGTGTAGAAATTGCCCGCGCGTTGGCCGCTAATCCCAAATTTATCCTGCTGGATGAACCCTTTGCCGGCGTTGACCCGATTTCCGTTATCGACATCAAACGCATTATCGAGCATCTGCGCGATAGCGGGCTCGGCGTGCTGATCACCGACCATAACGTCCGTGAGACGCTGGCAGTCTGTGAACGTGCCTATATCGTGAGCCAGGGCCACCTTATTGCCCACGGTACGCCGACAGAAATCCTGCAAGACGAACACGTTAAGCGTGTATATCTTGGGGAAGACTTCAGACTCTGATAGGGTAGAGGGCTATGCTGCTCTAGCGGGAGAAAACGACTCTGAATATGAAGCAAGGTTTGCAACTCAGGCTTAGCCAACAACTGGCGATGACGCCTCAGCTACAACAGGCCATCCGTCTGTTGCAGTTGTCTACGCTGGAACTTCAGCAGGAACTCCAGCAAGCGCTGGAAAATAACCCGCTGCTTGAGCAAACCGATCTTCATGACGAAATCGACACTCAGCAACCTCAGGATAACGATCCTCTCGATACCGCCGACGCGCTCGAACAAAAAGAGATGCCGGAAGAGCTGCCGCTTGACGCCAGTTGGGATGAAATTTACACCGCCGGGACGCCGTCCGGCCCCAGCGGCGATTATATCGACGATGAGCTGCCTGTCTATCAGGGCGAAACGACGCAGTCGTTGCAGGATTATCTGATGTGGCAGGTTGAGCTAACGCCCTTCTCGGACACCGATCGCGCTATTGCGACATCCATTGTCGACGCGGTAGATGATACCGGCTATCTCACCGTATCCCTGGACGAAATTCGCGAAAGCATGGGCGATGTAGAGGTGGATCTCGATGAGGTTGAAGCCGTCCTGAAGCGTATTCAGCGTTTTGATCCGGTAGGCGTCGCGGCAAAAGATCTTCGCGACTGTCTGCTGATCCAGCTTTCACAATTCGACAAATCCACGCCGTGGCTGGAAGAGGCGCGGCTTATTATCTGCGATCACCTTGATCTGCTGGCCAACCACGATTTCCGCACGTTGATGCGCGTTACCCGACTGAAAGAAGAGGTGCTGAAAGAGGCGGTAAACCTGATTCAGTCGCTCGATCCCAGACCCGGTCAATCGATCCAGACCGGCGAGCCGGAGTACGTTATCCCGGATGTGCTGGTACGCAAGCATAACGGTCGCTGGACGGTGGAGCTTAATAGCGACAGTATTCCCCGTTTACAGATTAACCAGCACTATGCCGCCATGTGCAATAGCGCGCGCAACGATGCCGACAGCCAGTTCATCCGCAGTAATTTACAGGATGCGAAATGGCTGATAAAAAGCCTTGAAAGCCGCAACGACACGCTGCTGCGCGTCAGTCGCTGCATCGTCGAGCAACAGCAAGCCTTTTTTGAACAGGGCGAAGAATATATGAAACCGATGGTACTGGCGGATATCGCCCAGGCCGTCGAGATGCACGAATCCACTATATCCCGCGTGACCACGCAGAAGTATTTGCACAGCCCGCGCGGTATTTTTGAACTCAAATATTTCTTTTCCAGCCACGTCAATACCGAAGGCGGAGGCGAAGCCTCTTCCACCGCGATTCGCGCGCTGGTGAAGAAGTTAATTGCGGCGGAAAACCCCGCGAAACCACTGAGCGACAGCAAGTTAACCTCTCTGCTGTCAGAACAAGGTATCATGGTGGCGCGCCGCACTGTTGCGAAGTACCGAGAGTCTTTATCCATTCCGCCGTCAAACCAACGCAAACAGCTGGTTTGACCCAACCGATAAGGAAGACACTATGCAGCTCAATATCACCGGACATAATGTCGAAATTACTGAAGCCCTGCGTGAATTTGTGACGACAAAATTCGCCAAACTTGAACAGTATTTTGAGCGGATTAATCAGGTATACGTGGTGTTGAAAGTGGAGAAGGTCACGCATATCTCGGATGCGACGCTACACGTTAACGGCGGCGAAATTCACGCCAGCGCGGAAGGCCAGGATATGTATGCCGCCATTGACGGCTTGATTGATAAACTGGCAAGGCAGTTAACCAGGCATAAAGATAAACTGAAACAACACTAATTGTCCGGGCAGTTAGCCAGTGCAGGACGGCCTGTTGTGTGACACAACGGGCCATTTGTACAGTTAGCGCTCCGAACCTGGCCATCAACCTGACAGGACAGGTTCTTAGGTGAAATTATGATAAATAACGATACGACTCTACAACTGAGCAGTGTACTTAACCAGGAGTGTACGCGTAGCGGCGTTCATTGTCAGAGTAAGAAACGCGCGCTGGAAATCATCAGCGAACTGGCGGCAAAACAGCTCAGTTTACCTCCTCAGGTCGTGTTTGAAGCCATTCTGACACGCGAAAAAATGGGCAGTACCGGTATTGGTAATGGTATCGCCATCCCGCACGGGAAACTGGAAGAAGATACCTTACGCGCCGTCGGCGTGTTCGTTCAGCTCGAAACGCCGATCGCGTTCGACGCCATCGATAACCAGCCGGTCGATCTCCTCTTCGCCCTGCTGGTGCCCGCCGATCAAACTAAAACGCATCTGCACACGCTGTCGCTGGTGGCGAAACGTCTGGCGGATAAAACGATCTGCCGCCGCCTGCGCGCGGCGCTGAATGATGAAGAGCTGTATCAAATCATTACTGACACCGAAGGTGAGCAGAATGAGGCATAACAACTCAATGGCATTTATTTCTGTCGTTGTGAGGAGAAACGGTACATGGTACTGATGATCGTCAGCGGGCGTTCCGGATCAGGTAAATCTGTCGCTCTGCGCGCGCTGGAAGATATGGGATTTTACTGCGTGGATAACCTCCCCGTCGTGCTGTTGCCCGATCTGGCGCGAACGCTGGCCGATCGCCAGATTTCCGCCGCCGTCAGCATTGATGTGCGCAATATGCCTGAATCACCTGAGATTTTTGAACAGGCGATGAATAATCTGCCTGGCGCTTTCTCGCCGCAATTGCTGTTTCTTGATGCCGACCGCAATACCTTGATTCGCCGCTACAGCGACACGCGCCGTTTGCATCCGCTTTCCAGCAAAAATCTTTCTTTAGAGAGTGCGATCGATAAAGAGAGTGACTTGCTGGAGCCGTTACGCTCACGTGCGGATCTGATCGTCGACACTTCAGAAATGTCCGTCCATGAGCTGGCGGAGATGCTGCGTACCCGGCTGTTGGGCAAACGCGAGCGCGAACTGACGATGGTATTTGAGTCCTTCGGCTTTAAACATGGTATCCCGATTGATGCGGACTATGTGTTCGATGTCCGCTTTCTGCCCAACCCGCACTGGGACCCAAAACTGCGCCCCATGACCGGGCTTGATAAGCCGGTAGCCGCGTTTCTTGACCGACACACAGAAGTTCACAATTTTATCTATCAGACTCGCAGCTATCTTGAGCTATGGTTACCGATGCTGGAGACCAACAACCGCAGCTACCTTACCGTCGCTATCGGTTGTACCGGCGGGAAACACCGTTCGGTGTATATTGCAGAACAGCTGGCAGACTACTTCCGCTCGCGCGGTAAAAATGTCCAGTCTCGCCATCGCACGCTGGAAAAACGCAAAACATGACCGTAAAGCAAACTGTTGAAGTCACCAATAAGCTGGGCATGCATGCCCGGCCTGCCATGAAGCTTTTCGAACTGATGCAGGGTTTTGACGCCGAGGTGCTATTACGCAATGACGAAGGCACCGAAGCGGAAGCAAACAGCGTCATCGCGCTGTTAATGCTCGACTCCGCCAAAGGGCGTCAGATCGAAATTGAAGCCACCGGCCCGCAAGAAGTTGAAGCGCTGGCGGCGGTTATCGCGCTGTTCAATTCCGGCTTTGACGAAGACTAAACCTCCCCCTCTATACCTTATTTCCCCCAACGCCGTCCCGGTATTTGATGACAGTCACCCCAAAACCGGGCGTGTTACGCCTGCCTGCCACTTGTCCCGCAGCCCCACTCTTTCGTAATATTTGTACATTTCGTGCGCTTTACCTATGCATAAAAACATTAAGAAAACCTTAAAAAATTTCGTTTAAGTTTTGTTTAAGTTCTTTGTCCATACTAAATTTATGTGAATAAATTTTTCCAGGACTTGCCATGATCCTTTTATCCGAACAGACTCCGCTGGGCGCCGGTCGACATCGTAAATGCTATACGCATCCGGATAATGCCCGGCGTTGCATAAAAGTTATTTACAACCGTGACCACGGCGGTGATAAAGAGATTCGGCGTGAACTGAGCTACTATGCGCATCTGTCCCGCTACCTGACGGACTGGAGCGCTATCCCCCGTTATTACGGCACGGTAGAAACCGATTGCGGCACCGGCTATGTCTACGACATGATTACCGATTTCAACGGCGCGCCCTCTATTACCCTGACCGAGTTCGCCGCGCAATGTCGTTATGAAGAGGATGTCGCTGTCCTGCGGCGGCTACTGAAAAAACTGAAACGTTACCTGCTGGATAACCATATTGTGACGATGTCGCTGAAGCCGCAAAATATCCTGTGCCAGCGTATCAGCGAGTCAGAAGTGGTTCCGGTGGTTTGCGACAATCTGGGGGAAAGTACCTTTATCCCGCTGGCGACCTGGTCAACATGGTGCTGTGAACGCAAACTGGAGAGAGTGTGGCAGCGGTTTATCGCCCAGCCTGCGCTGGCCGTTGCCCTGGAGAGGGACGCGCAGCCAAAAGACAAGAAACGGCTGGCGCTTACTTCTCACTAAGCTTAATGACCTGTGCTTATCAGGCCTGGACGACACAGATCGCAGGCCGGATAAGGCGTTCGCGCCGCCATTCGACAAAATTAATTAAGCTGGTTGCGCGTCATAAAAGATTCCCCGCCCAGTTGGCGCATCTGGCGCATAATCCACGCCTGCCGGCTACGCACATAGCCGGAAGGCGCATTCGCCTTATAGCGTAACGGATTTGGCAATACCGCCGCCAGCAACGCGGCTTCAGACATACTCAAGCGACTGGCGGGTTTATGAAAATACCGTTGTGCCGCAGCCTCCACGCCAAAAATACCATCGCCAAACTCCGCGATATTCAGATAAACCGTGAGGATGCGCTTTTTGCTCCAGACAGTTTCAATGCCCAGCGTTAGCCCGGCCTCCAGACCTTTGCGCAGCCAACTGCGTCCATCCCATAAAAAGAGATTTTTCGCCGTTTGCTGCGAAAGCGTAGAGGCGCCGCGAATACGGCTCTCATTCCGCTCATTATGCGCCAGCGCTTTTTCAATCGCCGGAACATCAAAGCCCCAGTGCTCAGGGAACTTCTGGTCTTCCGCCGCAATTACCGCCAGCCCCATCCACGGCGAGATATCCGCCATACTGACCCAGTCAGAATGCGCCACATAACCGAACTCTCCGCCGAGCCAGGCGCTAATCTGCCGTTCCGCCATCACCGCCGAAAAAGGCACCGGAACCACGCTAAACAGCGCAATGCCGCCGCCCCAAAAGACGGCGAGCGCAGCAAGGATACGTAAAAGTAGACGGCGCAAAAACGTTAACGGCGCGATGCGTCGTTTGCTCATTCCGCCAGAACCAGCACGCGCGACACTAATTTATCAATGCCGCTTGCCGCCTGAGCGATATCCTGCGCCAGCATATAGGCAGGGGTGGTCACGACCTTGTTATCCTCGTCCACAACGATATCATCAACCGGGCAAGGTACGTGTTCGGCGCCCATCTCTTCAAGTACTTCAGCGGTATCAATATCCGTCCCTATTGTCAGACGTAGCGGGAAGTCAAAGATTTTCGGCAACATTGCGGGCGCGATACAGATGAATCCCAGCGGCTTGCCGGACTGGTGCATGGCCTTCGCCAGCGCGACGACATCGCTATCCACCCGGCATTCGCTCCCCTGGCTGGCGAAATTACTCAGGTTCTTCGCCGCGCCGAAACCACCAGGCACAATGAGCGCATCCAGTTCCTCTGGTTGAGCCTGGGACAGGGGACGAATATCGCCCCGCGTAATACGCGCCGCCTCAATCAGAACGTTACGCGTTTCCGCCATCGCTTCGCCGGTCAGGTGATTAATAACATCCGCTTGTGGTTTATCCGGCGCGAAGCAGACAGCCTGCGCGCCGCTGCGGGCAATGGCCAACAGCGTCAGAACGGCCTCATGAATTTCGGCGCCGTCATAGACGCCGCATCCGCTGAGCACTACGCCAATTTTTTTCATGGTGAACATCCTCCTGCAACCGACTCAAGCCCATTAATAATTTTGATTAAAATGCTACGCTTCACACATTTAAATGATTCATGTAACAAATCATTTAGGATTTGCTATCTTAACTGCGTGCGGCCTGAAAACAGGACTGCGCCTTTGACATCATCATAATAAGCACGGCGCAGCCACGATTTCCCTGGTGTTGGCGCAGTATTCGCGCACCCCGGTCAAACCGGGGTCATTTTTTTTCCGCGTTTGCCACCCAGGCTTTCAGCACCGCGACATCGTGCTGCCACTCCTGCTTCATCTCTTCAATCCATTCCGCGACATTATCTTCCCAGGCGGGAAGATCCGGCGACTGGATTTGCTGGCCAAGTTGTTGCAGATGACGCAGCCCTACCGAACCGGCGGCGCCTTTAATCTTATGCCCTTCCTCAACAACGCCTTTTTTGTCACGCGCCGTCAGATTGGACTCCAGCACGCTTAAATAGCCAGGCATCATTTTTTCAAACACCGCGAGACCGTCGGTGATCAATTTAGGCCCAACCAACTCGATGTACTGTTCCAGCATCGGGATATCCAGCAGCGCTTGCGCTTTATCGCTCTCTTCAGGCGTCACGGTACTCTCCTCTTTATCGGTGGCATCCCAGAATTTTTTAATCATCGCGGTTAAGGCCGGCACCGACAGCGGCTTACTCAGCACATCGTCCATACCAGCGTCCAGATACTCTTTTTTATCTTTCAGAACGTTAGCCGTAAGCGCTACCAGCGGCGGTAAATCTTCCCGCGTGTGGCGACGGGTCAGTTCTCTGGCAATATCCAGACCCGTCATATCCGGTAGCTGAATATCCAGTAAGACCAGGTCATATTCGCCTGGCGCGAACATCTCCAGCGCCGCCTTGCCGGTCATCGCGACATCCACGCTGTTACCCAGTTTTTCCAGTACCGAACGCGCCACGATCACGTTCAGTTCAATATCTTCGACCAGCAGAACATGCAGCGCGGGCAGCGGCATGTCGTCTTCATCAAAGGCGTCCTCCACCTCTTCCGCCACCGCTGGCGCATGAACCGTTAGCGTAAAGGTCGATCCTTTGCCCGGCAGACTGGAAACAGTAATATCGCCGCCCATATTTTTCGCCAGCCGACGGGAGACCGCCAGCCCGATACCGGTCCCCGTCGCCGGTTTACCGCCATGACTGTCTTTTACCTGATAATACATGGCGAAAATTTTATCCTGCTCATCCTGCGGAATGCCGATCCCGGAATCTTCCACTTCAAAGTGCAGCATGTCGCCTTCATCATAGCGCGCCCGCACCGTCACCTGGCCCTGCTGAGTAAACTTCACCGCATTGCTGATCAAATTCCATAAAATCTGGCGCAGACGCGTTCCGTCGGTAATGACTTTGTGCGGCAGCGGCAGCGTCGGCTCAAGCACAAAACGTAGCCCTTTTTGCTGCGCCTGCAAACCGGAAAGGTTTTCCAGATCGGCCATAAAGCTGGTGAAATCAACCGGTTGGTTATCAAGCTGAACCTTACGCCGCTCCATCTTATCCATATCAATGATATCATTGAAAATATTGCCTAACGTCACGGCGGAGACATGGATTGTCTTAAGGTATTTTTCCTGTTCGGCGGTGAGATCGGTATCCAGCAGGATGCGGCTTAAACCGACGATGCCGTTAAGCGGGGTGCGCAGCTCATGACTGATGGTAGAGATAAATGTGGTCTTGTCGCGGCTGGCGCGTTCCAGCGCGTCCTGATAACGCTTACGTTCGGTAATATCACGACCAAATCCCATCAGGCCATGACGTTTACCGACACGGTCGTAATAAGGCACTTTACGAATTTCAAAGCAGGCCTTTCGTCCGTCCGGGTAATCCAGCCACTGTTCGTAGGTCAGGGAGACGTTATGGCGGAATACTTTTTCATCGGTTTCAATGACTTTCTCCGCCGCTTCGGGAGAGTACACATCTTCCGGCTTCAAATGCACCAGCTGTTTTTCGCTCTTGCCGGTTAGCAATTCCATTGCGCGGTTACAGCCGGAAAATTCTTTATCCTCATTACGATAAAAAACCAAATCCGGCGAGGCGTCCAGAAAGGAGCGCAGAAAAGAGGATTGCTGTTCTAGCTGGATTTGCGCTTCTTCACGCTCTTTAATTTCTACTTTTAGCTGTTCAAATGTCTCTTGCAGCTCCGCTTCCGCTTTTTCGCGATCGGCAATTTCCTGATTAAGCTGGGCAATATTGTCCTTCAACTGTACGTTAAGCTTGAGATCGCGCTCGCGCATCTCCTCCAGCTTTTGCACCAGACGCGACAGTCGCTGCCTTGACTCTTCCAGTTGTTCAACAACAACGGATAAGAAATAGACCGCCCAGGGCGTAATTAACAGGCCAAAAAAGATGGAACGAATAACGTCGATACTTTCAACCTGACCATGCAGCACCATGGTCACCGCCATCTGCACGACAATCGCCAGCACCACCAATGCCAACGCCAGGAGCATGGAAAAGCGCACCAGACCCAATTTCATCATCAGGTCGACATAGTATTGCGCCAGCATACGAATTTGCTTCATAGAGGATTCCTTCACCACAACTTCGCACATAATACCCAATTATGGGAACCGCGTTGAATATTGTGCGAAATATGCGTAGCGCCCCTCATCACGCTACGCTACAGGTGGTATCCAGGGACGGGCCAGCGCAGAGCCCTGCACGCCATGCTCATTCAGGTATTTGTCCAGCTCAACCATCCCCGTCCAGCGATTCTCGCACCACAGCGGGGCAAGCAGCGTCGGACGGCGAGCGCTGGCTGAAATTCGGTGATAAATTACCTCCGGCGGCGTATGACGAATCATCTCACCTGCCGTTAGCGTGTAGTCGTCCAGTTCGATGCCGTTCAGCCGCCCCGCTTCCCAGGCTTTGGCCATCGTACTGCCTTTCACAATATGCAGCGGATGCAGTTTAATACCGTCAACGCCCGTCTCCACCACACGCTCCATGGTTTGCAGGCATTCTGCCTGCCCTTCGCCCGGCAGCCCCACAATCAGATGCGCGCACACTTTCAGCCCGCGCTCCCGGGCAATCCGGGTGGTACGCTGATAGCAGGCGAAGTCATGCCCGCGGTTAATTCGGCGCAGGGTTTTATCGTGTGCGGTTTGCAATCCCAGTTCCAGCCACACCTCGTAGCCTTGATCTTTATATTCACACAGTAAATCTACTACTGCCTGCGGGACACAATCCGGACGCGTACCGACGCATAACCCGACGATACTGGCCTGGCTGACCGCCTGTTGATACATGGAACGCAGCACCTGCACTTCTGCAAAGGTGCTGGTGTAGGCCTGGAAATAGGCCAGATAGCGTTTAGCGCGGTTCACCAGATGCGCCTGATGCGCAAGCTGCTCGGCAATCGAATGATGCTGCTGCGCCTCATCGGCAAAAGAGGCGACATTACAGAAGGTGCAACCGCCACGCCCGATGGTGCCGTCGCGGTTAGGGCAGCTAAAACCGCCATGAAGCGTCAGCTTATGAACCTTTTGCCCATACCGACGTAAAAGATCCCCACCAAACATATTGACTAATTTCTGTAACTGCATAATCTGATAGACCGCCTCTTAAAAAGAGGCCAAAGCCTGCCATTTTTAGTCTCCTTTGGCGATGACCTGGATCAATCGTCCCGGAAGGCTTTTATCCATTGCATAATCAAGCAAAATAAACGATATTTCATTCATAATCCCGCTGATGATTTTTCCTGATATTCCCCTCTTTTTTCAGCGTTTGCTGGGTCATCGATAAAAACAGTAGCATTCAATACTGCTCACGCTTAAAACAGCATAAAATGCCAATATTTTTGAAAAAGCAAGGTCAGATAACGTCTGGCGAGCGGCTCTTATAGTGAGACAGATCACAGGCTTTCTGCCGCTCCGTATTAGCAGCCCTTCTATAAAAAACCTTTTAATTTCAACAGATTCAAAAAGTTATCTGTGCTACAGCACACTTTTGCATAAATCAGTTTGCCATTTGACCTGGGTGTGGATTCCCGATAAGTTGGGGATCCGCTGGAAGCTTTCTGGATGAGCCGTCTGCTCATCATATTTATGCAGTAATTGAGATTCCCTCTTAACCGTATTTACCAATGCGCAAAGGACACAAAGAGGGCGAATGCGAGGTAAGCGTATGATGCGCCAGCCCCGTCGCCATGCTCTTGCTGTGCCCGCGCGCCGTCGGTTGGGAGAGCGTCCCGTAGAGCCTGGGGAGGTTCACTGATATGTTGTACGATAAATCCCTTGAGAAGGATAACTGTGGTTTCGGCCTGATCGCCCACATAGAAGGCGAACCTAGCCACAAGGTAGTGCGTACCGCCATACACGCGCTGGCCCGGATGCAGCACCGTGGCGCGATCCTTGCCGACGGTAAAACCGGCGACGGTTGCGGCTTGCTGTTACAAAAACCTGACCGTTTCTTTCGCATCGTGGCCGAAGAGCGCGGCTGGCGCTTAGCCAAAAACTACGCCGTCGGGATGATCTTTTTGAATAAAGATCCTGAACTGGCCGCCGCGTCACGCCATATTGTCGAAGAAGAATTACAGCAGGAAACCCTGTCGATTGTCGGCTGGCGCGATGTGCCAACCAATGAAGGCGTGCTCGGTGAAATCGCCCTCTCCTCTCTGCCGCGTATTGAGCAGATTTTTGTCAACGCTCCGGCAGGCTGGCGTCCGCGTGATATGGAGCGCCGTCTGTTTATCGCCCGCCGACGCATTGAAAAACGTCTGCAGGACGACAAAGATTTCTACGTATGCAGCCTGTCGAACCTGGTCAACATTTATAAAGGTCTATGTATGCCGGCGGATCTGCCGCGCTTCTACCTGGATCTTGCGGATCTGCGTCTGGAATCGGCCATCTGCCTGTTCCACCAGCGCTTTTCCACTAACACCGTGCCGCGTTGGCCGCTGGCGCAGCCGTTCCGCTACCTGGCGCATAACGGCGAGATTAACACCATCACCGGCAACCGCCAGTGGGCGCGCGCCCGTACCTATAAATTCCAGACGCCGCTGATCCCGGATTTACAGTCCGCTGCGCCGTTTGTTAACGAAACCGGTTCGGATTCCAGCTCGCTGGACAACATGCTGGAACTGCTGCTGGCAGGCGGGATGGACATTATCCGCGCCATGCGCCTGTTGGTGCCGCCCGCCTGGCAGAACAACCCGGATATGGACCAGGATCTGCGCGCCTTCTTTGACTTTAACTCCATGCATATGGAGCCGTGGGACGGTCCGGCAGGCATCGTGATGTCCGACGGGCGCTTCGCCGCCTGTAACCTTGACCGTAACGGCCTGCGCCCGGCGCGCTACGTCATTACCAAAGATAAGCTGATCACCTGCGCCTCCGAAGTCGGTATCTGGGACTATCAGCCGGATGAAGTGGTCGAGAAAGGCCGCGTCGGCCCAGGCGAGCTGATGGTGATCGACACCCGCGGCGGACGTATTCTGCATTCCGCGGAAACCGATGACGATCTGAAAAGCCGCCATCCGTATAAAGCGTGGATGGAAAAGAATGTTCGCCGTCTGGTGCCGTTTGAAGAGCTGCCTGATGAAGAAGTCGGTAGCCGCGAACTGGACGATGACCTGCTCGCCAGCTATCAGAAACAGTTTAACTACAGCGCCGAAGAGCTGGACTCGGTTATCCGCGTTTTGGGCGAAAACGGCCAGGAAGCCGTCGGTTCAATGGGCGACGATACCCCCTTTGCCGTGCTCTCCAGCCAGCCGCGTATTATTTACGACTACTTCCGCCAGCAGTTCGCGCAGGTCACTAACCCGCCTATCGACCCGCTGCGTGAAGCGCACGTCATGTCGCTCGCCACCAGCATCGGTCGCGAAATGAACGTCTTCTGCGAAGCGGAAGGTCAGGCCCATCGCCTGAGTTTTAAATCGCCAATTCTGCTGTACTCCGATTTCAAACAGCTCACCACCATGAAAGAGGAGCATTATCGCGCTGACCGTCTGGATATCACCTTCGACGTGACCGAAACCACACTGAACGCGACGGTTAAGGCGCTGTGCGATAAAGCGGAACAGATGGTGCGCAACGGCACCGTGCTGCTGGTCCTCTCGGATCGCAATATCGGTAAGAATCGCCTGCCGGTCCCCGCGCCGATGGCGGTGGGCGCGGTGCAAACGCGTCTGGTAGAACAAAGCCTGCGCTGCGACGCCAACATCATCGTAGAAACCGGAAGCGCCCGCGATCCGCATCACTTTGCGGTACTGCTCGGCTTTGGCGCAACGGCCATCTATCCGTACCTGGCCTACGAAACGCTGGGGCGCCTGATTGATACCCAGGCCATCGCTAAAAACTACCGTACCGTGATGCAGAACTACCGTAACGGCATCAACAAGGGGCTGTACAAGATTATGTCCAAAATGGGCATTTCGACCATTGCCTCTTACCGCTGCTCCAAACTGTTTGAAGCGGTCGGGCTGCACGATGATGTGGTAAACCTGTGCTTCCAGGGCGTGGTCAGCCGTATCGGCGGCGCGAGCTTTGATGACTTCCAGCAGGATCTGCTGAATCTCTCCAAACGCGCCTGGCTGGCGCGCAAACCCATTAGCCCGGGCGGCCTGCTGAAGTACGTCCACGGCGGCGAATATCACGCCTATAACCCGGATGTCGTGCGTACCCTGCAACAGGCGGTACAGAGCGGCGAATACAGCGATTATCAGGAATACGCCAAACTGGTCAATGAGCGTCCGGCGGCAACGCTGCGCGATCTGCTGGCGATACATCCAGACGGCGAGGCGGTGACTATCGACGAGGTTGAGCCCGCCAGTGAGCTGTTTAAACGCTTTGATACCGCAGCCATGTCTATCGGCGCATTAAGTCCGGAAGCGCACGAAGCGCTGGCGGAAGCGATGAACAGCCTCGGCGGCAACTCCAACTCCGGCGAAGGCGGCGAAGACCCGGCGCGCTACGGCACCAATAAAGTGTCGCGTATCAAACAGGTGGCCTCCGGTCGCTTTGGCGTGACGCCGGCCTACCTGGTCAATGCCGATGTGATTCAGATTAAAGTCGCGCAGGGCGCGAAACCGGGCGAAGGCGGTCAGTTGCCGGGGGATAAAGTCACTCCGTATATCGCTAAACTGCGCTATTCAGTGCCGGGCGTGACGCTGATCTCCCCGCCGCCGCACCACGATATTTACTCTATCGAGGACTTAGCGCAGCTCATTTTCGACCTCAAACAGGTCAACCCGAAGGCGATGATCTCCGTGAAGCTGGTGTCCGAACCGGGCGTCGGCACCATCGCGACCGGCGTGGCGAAAGCCTATGCGGATCTGATTACTATCGCCGGTTACGACGGCGGTACCGGCGCCAGCCCGCTCTCTTCGGTGAAATATGCTGGCTGCCCGTGGGAACTCGGACTTGTTGAAACCCAGCAGGCGCTGGTCGCCAACGGTCTGCGTCACAAGATTCGTCTGCAGGTGGACGGCGGTCTGAAAACCGGCGTCGACATCATTAAAGCGGCGATTCTCGGTGCGGAAAGTTTCGGCTTCGGCACCGGCCCGATGGTGGCGCTGGGCTGTAAATACCTGCGCATTTGCCATCTGAACAACTGCGCAACCGGCGTGGCGACGCAGGATGAAAAACTGCGTAAGAACCACTATCACGGCCTGCCGTTCAAAGTAACCAACTACTTTGAATTTATCGCCCGCGAAGTGCGCGAGCTGATGGCTTCGCTTGGCGTGACCCGCCTGGTGGATTTGATTGGCCGCACCGACCTGCTGAAAGAGCTGGAGGGCTTCACCGCTAAACAGCAGAAGCTGGCGCTGTCTCGTCTACTGGAAACCGCTGAACCTCATCCGGGTAAAGCGCTGTACTGCACCGAGAATAACCCGCCGTTTGATAACGGCGTGCTGAATGCGCAACTGTTGCAGCAGGCGAAACCGTTTGTCGATGCGCGCCAGAGCAAAACCTTCTGGTTCGACATCCGCAACACCGACCGTTCCGTCGGCGCGTCGCTTTCCGGCTACATCGCACAGACCCACGGCGATCAGGGGCTGGCTTCCGATCCGATTAAAGCACACTTCAGCGGTACCGCAGGCCAGAGCTTTGGCGTGTGGAACGCGGGCGGCGTAGAGTTATATCTGACTGGCGATGCCAACGACTATGTCGGTAAAGGTATGGCAGGCGGTTTGATTGCCATCAAACCACCGGTAGGTTCCGCCTTCCTCAGTCATAAAGCCAGCATTATCGGCAACACCTGCCTGTATGGAGCCACCGGTGGCCGTCTGTACGCGGCGGGCCGCGCGGGCGAACGTTTCGGCGTGCGTAACTCCGGGGCGATTACCGTAGTAGAGGGCATCGGCGACAACGGCTGTGAATACATGACCGGCGGCATCGTCTGCGTGTTGGGTAAAACCGGCGTTAACTTCGGCGCGGGGATGACCGGCGGCTTCGCCTATGTGCTGGACGAAGATGGCGAATTCCGTAAACGCGTGAACCCGGAACTGGTAGAAGTACTGGACGTTGATTCGCTGGCTATCCACGAAGAGCATCTGCGCGGTCTGATCACCGAGCACGTGCAGCATACTGGTTCGCAACGCGGCGAAGAGATCCTGTCCAGGTGGTCAAGCTTCTCAACCCAATTCGCGTTAGTTAAGCCCAAGTCCAGCGATGTCAAAGCCCTGTTGGGCCACCGTAGTCGTAGTGCGGCAGAATTGCGCGTGCAGGCGCAGTAAGGAATTGAAATGAGCCAGAATGTTTATCAATTTATCGACCTGCAGCGCGTTGATCCGCCGAAGAAACCGCTGAAGATCCGTAAGATCGAGTTTGTTGAAATCTACGAACCGTTTTCTGAAGGTCAGGCGAAAGCCCAGGCGGATCGCTGTTTGTCCTGCGGGAACCCCTACTGCGAGTGGAAATGTCCGGTACATAACTACATCCCGAACTGGCTGAAACTGGCTAACGAAGGGCGTATTTTTGAGGCGGCTGAGCTATCGCACCAGACCAACACCCTGCCGGAAGTGTGTGGCCGCGTCTGCCCGCAGGACCGCCTGTGCGAAGGCTCCTGTACGCTGCACGATGAGTTCGGCGCAGTGACCATCGGTAACATTGAGCGCTATATCAACGATAAAGCGTTTGAAATGGGCTGGCGCCCGGATATGACCGGCGTGCGCCAGACGGACAAACGGGTAGCGATTATCGGCGCAGGTCCGGCAGGGCTGGCGTGCGCCGACGTGCTGACCCGCAACGGCGTGAAGGCGGTGGTCTTTGATCGCCATCCGGAAATCGGCGGCCTGCTGACCTTCGGTATTCCAGCTTTCAAACTGGAAAAAGAGGTGATGACCCGTCGTCGCGAGATCTTCACCGGCATGGGTATTGAGTTCAAACTTAATACCGAAGTGGGTCGTGATGTACAGCTTGAAGATCTGCTGAAAGATTACGATGCGGTATTCCTTGGCGTCGGCACCTATCAGTCGATGCGCGGCGGGCTGGAAAATGAAGATGCGGACGGGGTTTTCGACGCTCTGCCGTTCCTGATCGCCAATACGAAGCAGATCATGGGGTTTGGCGAAACCAGCGACGAACCATATGTCAGCATGGAAGGAAAGCGCGTGGTGGTGCTGGGCGGCGGCGATACCGCAATGGACTGCGTACGTACCTCCATTCGTCAGGGTGCAACGCACGTAACCTGTGCTTATCGTCGTGATGAAGAGAACATGCCGGGTTCCAGACGCGAAGTGAAAAACGCGCGCGAGGAAGGTGTCGAGTTTCAGTTTAACGTTCAACCGCTGGGCATTGAAGTCAATGCCAACGGCAAAGTGAGCGGCGTAAAAATGGTGCGCACTGAAATGGGCGAACCGGATGCCCAAGGCCGTCGACGGGCGGAGATCGTCGCCGGTTCCGAGCATGTGGTTCCGGCTGATGCGGTGGTGATGGCGTTTGGTTTTCGTCCACACAGCATGGAATGGCTGGCGAAACACAGCGTGGAACTGGACTCGCAGGGACGAATTATCGCGCCGGAACGCAGCGATAATGCTTTCCAGACCAGCAACCCGAAAATCTTCGCCGGTGGCGACATCGTGCGCGGTTCCGATCTGGTGGTGACGGCGATTGCGGAAGGCCGTAAAGCGGCTGACGGGATTATGAACTACCTCGAAGTATAACCCTTCCGGCTCCCCGGTTAATGCCTTGTGCTGATGGCTGGGGAGCCGATATTCCTCTCCTCAATATCTCTCCTGCCGATTCTGGAAACCCGCTCGTAAATCGAGATGTAATGTCATGTAAAATCCGTTCATAGATTGATCCGTTTACGCCTGAAGCGTATTGATAGCGTTCTAATTTCACAATGAAACTATCACGTAAGGGATGACATGACGAATCCAACTTTAGCGCCACAGTCTGATGAATATCAGCAAATTCATGACGGTATTATTCGTCTGGTCGATACGGCACGTACCGAGACCGTGCGCAGCATCAATGCCATTATGACTGCCACCTACTGGGAAATTGGCCGACGTATTGTCGAATTTGAACAGGGAGGAGAAGCGCGAGCGGCCTATGGCACCCAGCTTATCGAACGATTATCGGTAGATTTAAGTCAGCGCTATAAGCGCGGTTTTTCCACCAGAAACCTATGGCAAATTCGTACATTTTATCTTTGTTTTCAACACATTGAAATTCCGCAGACACTGTCTGCGGAATCTTCAAATCTCATACCGCTCGCCAAAACATTCCCTCTTCCCTGGTCAGCGTATGTCCGCCTCTTGTCGGTAAAAAATCCCGATGCCCGCACTTTTTACGAGAAAGAGACGCTACGTAACGGCTGGTCCGTACGGCAGCTCGACAGGCAAATCGCCACTCAGTTTTACGAACGAACGCTACTGTCCCACGACAAATCCGCCATGTTGCAGCAACCTGCACCCGCCGAGCCAAACGTTTTGCCGGAGCAAGCCATACGCGACCCGTTCATTCTGGAATTTCTTAACCTGAAGGACGAGTATTCCGAATCAGATCTCGAAGACGCGCTGCTCAGCCACCTGATGGACTTTATGCTGGAGCTTGGTGACGATTTTGCTTTTGTTGGCCGCCAACGCCGACTACGCATAGACGATAGCTGGTTCCGCGTTGATCTGCTGTTCTTCCATCGTCGCTTGCGCTGCCTGTTGCTCGTTGACCTGAAGGTAGGCAAATTCGGTTATGCGGATGCCGGGCAGATGAATATGTACCTGAACTATGCCAAAGAACACTGGACAATGCCCGGAGAAAACCCGCCAGTCGGCCTGGTTTTGTGCGCAGGGAAAGGCGCGGGGGAAGCGCATTACGCGCTGACTGGCCTGCCAAACACCATCATGGCGAGCGAGTACAAAGTGCAGTTGCCCGACGAAAAATTACTCACAGACGAACTTATTCGTTCGCAAACCATGCTGGAAACTCAACTCACACGCGGTGGCTCACTGACAACGGAGAAAAACTAACGAACCATTAATGCCATGAATAATTATCAAAAAAAATATCATACGAAAACGTTTGCTTTATTCTGAGAACTGTATATTATGCGGCGGATTTTTTGGGCAAAATTCATGGAGGCGTTGTGTCGCAGGACAACAATTATAGCCAGGGCCCCGTCCCTCTGGCGGCGCGGAAGGGCGTGATTCCACTGACGTTTGTCATGTTGGGTTTAACGTTTTTTTCCGCCAGTATGTGGACCGGAGGGACACTCGGCACCGGTCTTTCTTATAATGATTTCTTCCTCGCAGTTCTCTTCGGTAATCTCCTCCTCGGTATCTACACTGCATTTCTTGGCTACATCGGCGCAAAAACCGGACTCTCCACCCACCTCCTTGCACGTTACTCCTTTGGCGTTAAAGGCTCATGGCTTCCCTCCTTGCTGCTTGGCGGCACACAGGTAGGCTGGTTTGGCGTTGGCGTAGCGATGTTCGCTATTCCGGTCAGTAAAGCGACGGGCATTGATGCCAATATCCTGATTGCCGTTTCGGGTCTACTGATGACCCTGACCATTTTTTTCGGCATCTCGGCGCTGACCATTTTGTCTATCGTTGCCGTACCCGCGATCGTTATTCTGGGCAGCTACTCCGTCTGGCTGGCGGTCAGCGGCGTGGGTGGGCTGGAGCATTTAAAAACGATAGTGCCGCAGACGCCGCTGGATTTTTCCAGCGCGCTGGCGCTGGTGGTGGGCTCGTTTGTCAGCGCTGGTACATTGACCGCCGACTTCGTCCGCTTCGGGCGTCATGCCAAAAGCGCCGTACTGATTGCGATGGTCGCTTTTTTCCTCGGCAACTCGCTGATGTTTATCTTTGGCGCGGCAGGCGCTGCCGCCGTCGGTCAGGCGGATATCTCTGACGTGATGATAGCGCAGGGGCTGCTGCTGCCCGCGATTGTGGTGCTTGGCCTGAATATCTGGACCACCAACGATAACGCGCTGTACGCATCGGGTCTGGGCTTCGCCAATATTACCGGTCTTTCCAGCCGTACGCTGTCGGTGGTGAACGGGATTATCGGTACCGTGTGCGCGCTGTGGCTTTACAATAATTTTGTCGGCTGGCTGACGTTCCTGTCATCTGCCATCCCACCGATTGGCGGAGTGATTATTGCCGACTATCTGTTGAACCGCCGCCGCTATGCCGACTTCAACACCGTGCGCTTTATTCCCGTTAACTGGATTGCTATTCTTTCCGTCGCGCTGGGCATCGCCGCCGGACATTATGTTCCTGGTATTGTGCCCGTCAACGCCGTACTCGGCGGCGTCTTCAGCTATATCCTGCTGAGTCCACTTTTCAACCGCAGCCTTGCTAAATCACCAGAGGTCAGCCATGCAGAACAATAACATCACCATTCGTCAGGCGCGTCTGCAGGGACACGAAGGATTATGGCAGATTACGATTGAAAACGGGCGCTTTAGCCGGATTGAGCCTCAGGAAGCCGCATCGTTACCGCAGGGCGAAGTGCTTGATGCCGAAGGCGGTCTGGCTATTCCACCGTTTGTTGAGCCACATATCCACCTGGATACCACGCAAACGGCGGGTGAACCGAGCTGGAACCAGTCCGGCACACTGTTTGAAGGGATTGAACGCTGGGCAGAACGTAAAGCAATGCTCACGCATGAAGATGTGAAAGCGCGCGCGATGCAGACCCTGAAATGGCAGATGGCTAACGGCATCCAGTACGTTCGTACTCACGTTGACGTTTCAGATCCTACGCTCACCGCGCTGAAAGCCATGCTGGAAGTGAAGCAAGAGGTTGCGCCGTGGGTAGACCTACAAATCGTCGCCTTTCCGCAAGAAGGTATTCTGTCTTATCCCAACGGTGAAGCGCTGTTAGAGGAAGCCGTGCGTTTGGGCGCTGACGTTATTGGTGCCATTCCGCACTTTGAGTTCACGCGGGAATATGGCGTTGAATCGCTGCACAAAATCTTTGCACTGGCGCAGAAATACGATCGCTTGATCGATGTGCACTGCGACGAAATTGATGACGAGCAGTCTCGCTTTGTCGAAACGGTCGCGGCGCTGGCGCATCGTGATGGCATGGGGGCGCGCGTGACCGCCAGCCACACCACGGCTATGCACTCGTACAACGGCGCGTATGCGTCACGCCTGTTCCGCCTGTTGAAAATGTCGGGGATTAACTTCGTCGCCAACCCGCTGGTGAATATTCATCTGCAAGGACGGTTTGACACTTACCCGAAACGTCGTGGCGTCACGCGGGTGAAAGAAATGCTGGAAGCGGGGATCAACGTCTGCTTTGGCCATGATGACGTCTTCGACCCGTGGTATCCATTAGGCACCGCCAATATGCTGCAGGTGTTGCATATGGGGTTACACGTTTGCCAGTTGATGGGGTATGGGCAAATCAACGACGGGTTAAATCTAATCACTACCCACAGCGCAAAAACCCTGCATTTACAGGACTACGGTCTGAGCGTCGGCAATGCCGCGAATCTGGTTATCTTACCCGCTGAGAATGGATTCGATGCGGTACGTCGCCAGACGCCTGCCCGTTACTCGATTCGCCACGGGCGGGTGATTGCCGAGACGGTGCCGAGCCAGACGACGCTGCACCTGACCCAGCCGGAAGCCGTGACGTTTAAGCGTTAACCCGTCATACCCGCGCTCTCCGGCACATTCACCACGCAGCCCCGTAAGGGGCTGCGTTCGGAAGACTGCTCCGGCAAGAGATTCAGGCCGCCAGCAGACTGGCGCGTACTTTCACTACCACTTTTTTGATGTCATCTGGCTCACCCACTGCACATCCCGGTTTATGCGGTTCTCCCGGCATAAAAACAGCAAACATCCCCGCTTGCAGCGTAATAGTCTGCTCGTCGGCAATTTGACTACAAAGCTGGTAATCCTCTTCAACATGCATCTCCTCGCACTGGCGAGCGGCACCGGACATCCCAAACGCAATACGCTCGACGCCGGTTAGTAGTAGCTGAATATCAATGTATTGTTCATGCAATTCCGCTTTCTTCTCGGCCGGCATTTGCGTCGTTAACTGCATTACATTCATAAAGATATTGTCGCCCTGCAATTCATAGCGCCCCGGTGCTTTCTCCTGCGGCCTTGCCGCCAGCGCGAGAGTCAAGGCATCCAGCAGTCGCGGATGCAACCCGCAAGAAGGCAACGACTGTACTTCCCCCATCATCATAATGTGTCTCCTTGAGCTAACAACGCAGCGCCTAATAATCCTGCGTCATGCCGATAGCGAGCGGCGCTCAGCGCCACGTGATAAGGCGCAGGCTCTTGCATCAAAAACGCGCGAACCTGCTCCAGGTATCCCTCAGCTAACCCTACGCTGCCGCCAATGACCACACACTGGCAGTCGGTAATCGCTTTCACATCGGCGATCATTCGCGCTATTACCTGCGCGGATTGGCTTACCAGATGTCGCGCCTGCTGATGACCTTCGCCAGCGCGAATAAATAGGGTTTTGGCGTCGCATCCCGCCAGATCGTCCCGCGCCGCCGCGGCCATCCCTCGTCCGGAGGCGATGGCCTCTACGCAGCCAACGCGTCCACAGCCGCATACGGGCCCGTGTGGGTCCGCCAGGGTGTGTCCCAGGTGCCCGGCCAGACCGCCTTTTCCGGTAAGGAGCTTGCCGTCACAGACAACGCCGCCGCCAACGCCGGTTGAAACGGTGATAAATACCATATCGCGGATATCATCAGGGAGCGCGTGATACTCGGCCCAGGCCGCCGCCTGCGCGTCGTTCACCGCCAGCGTCGGCAGGCCTGCGATCGCTTCCAGTGTTTGTACTAACGGAAAGTGTAGCAAGCCGCCCAGATTATGGGGGTTTAGCGCCAGCAGCATCCCTTCCTGAATGATCCCGGTAGAAGCTATCGCTACCTGACGCGCCTTTGCCCGTAGTGGTTCAACCAGCGCCTTTAATGCTTCACGTAACGCATCCGGCGTTTTGCTCGCGGGGGTCGGTAGCTCGCGACGCTGGCTAATGCGCAAGTTTTTGTCGATGAGCGCGGCGGCAAGTTTAGTCCCGCCAATATCAATTGCTAACGTAGTCATGACGCCGCCTTTTTTAATGCGTCGTTATACCATCCACAGATATGTTCCAGACGGGTAATGGCGGACCCCACCGTCACCGCCCATGCGCCATAGCGGATCGCCTCCGCCGCCAGTGCTGGCGAGTTATAGCGCCCTTCGGCTATTACCCGGCATCCGGCGTCATGCAACGCTTTGACTAAGGGCAGATCGGGTTCCTCCGGCGTATCGGGGGTGGTGTAGCCGGACATTGTCGTGCCGATAATGTCCGCGCCCAACCGTTGGCAGGCGAGACCATCGTCCACGGATGAGCAGTCGGCCATCGCCAGTAGATGGTGGTGATGAATGCGCGCCAACAACGCCTCAACGGCTACCGGCCGTTGCCGAGCGGTTCCATCAACGGCGATAATAGCTGCGCCAGCCTGCGCCAGCGCATCTACATCGTCGAGAAAAGGGGTAATGCGCACTGGAGAGTCGTCCAGATCGCGTTTGATAATGCCGATAATGGGTACCGAAACGAGCGAGCGGGTCATACGCAGGTTGTCTATGCCTTCAATACGCACCGCAACCGCGCCCGCCTGTTCCGCCGCCAACGCCATTGCCGCTACAATCTCCGGCTTATCCAGCGGACTGCCCGGAACGGGCTGGCAGGAGACAATCAGGCCGCCAGAAGCGGCAATATTTTTATCCAGTTGTTCAAGTAACGACATACTACTCCCTTACAAATATTGCCCGGTTTAAAACCGGGCAAGCGGATTAACTTTTCGTTTTTACAAAGGCACCTTTACCACTGCCAAGCGGTACGGCTCCGCTGAACGGTTTGTCGTCAATAGCATCGTGGGTGCGTAACGCTTCCGGACGTAGCCAACGCTGTACGCGAGACGGCATATCAAGCCCAATAAGCAGGATCACGACAAACGTCAGGCTGAAAGAGAGCGATGCCAGCGCAGTGCCCAGATCCAGACGTTGAGCGATCAGCGCTCCCAGGATCGGCGCCAGCGCGCCGCCGAGCGCGCCGACGTTATAAGTAAAGCCCAGCCCCGCCGCGCGCTGATCGGTATCGAAGTAACCGCCGATCAGTTTCGGCAGAATCCCGGCAATCCCCTGCCCCAACATCTGTTGGAAAAACAGTAGCAGACCCAGAACCCAGACGTTTGTGCCGCCAATCGCAAAGACCGGAATAATGAGGATTTGCGAGGCCAGCAGGCTACAGACATATGCTTTACGCGTTCCCAGCCAGTCGCCAAGAAAACCGCCTACGCAGCAACCAACCGCCGCGCCAAATCCGCTAAAGAACAGGACATTCGCCACCGTATGCGGATCGTAGGCCAGCTCGGTTTTCAGATAAGTGGGTAATAGCGCCTGAATCGGCCAGGAATAGAGGAAAGCAAACAGTACCACCAGCATCAGCATGACGCCAGTGGGCCAGCGTTTACCGCTGCTCTGCACCATAAAGCTGATAAAGATAACCGCGCACAGTAGTCCCAGCCCCGCCACAATCGCAGCATTTTGTAGGTTACCGGCAAAACAGAACCACAGCGCAGCGGCGGCGGCGAAAGTCATTAAAATGTTGATGATGCGATGTTCGCCCCGATAAAGAATGTCGACCATCGTACGTACCGGCGCTTTACCCGCGTGTTTCTCTTTCCAGTCTTCCGCTTCCGGAATGTTTTTTCGCAGCCAGAGAGCGAAGATAATTGGCAAAATGCCAATGAAAAACAGCGCGCGCCAGCCCCAGACAGGCACCACCAGGCTGTACACCTGCGCGGCAACGACCGCGCCGACGGAGAAGCCGGAAATCAGAAAACCGCTGGCTTTATTGCGTAAATGTTTTGGCCAGCTTTCAATCACATAGGTCGCGCTGGAACCATATTCGCCCGCCATGCCCATACCAATCACCAGTCGGGCGATGAACATGGTGGTGTAACCAGGCGCAAACCCGCAGGCCAGGGTTCCCACCGAAAACAGAATGATGCTGCTGACCATCGCCAGACGACGCCCATAGCGATCGCCCATCGCGCCCAGTAATAACCCGCCGAACCAGCGAGAGATAAAAGCCGCAGAAATCAGGCTTGCCGCCTGTACCGTCGTCAGCCCAAATTCGCTTTGTACCTCAGTCAGTACAAGAGCAATCAACACAAAATCAAAACCATCAAGCAGATATCCCAGCCAGGCAGCGGAAAATGCCCGCCACTGCGCCCGGTTGAGATGGCGATACCACGGGATGTTCTGGGTAGAAGTACTCATTTTACTCTCCCGACGATTTTTGTTGTCGTTATGCCGAATGGCGGCTCCGCCTTATCCGGCCTACCGCTCACACTGTTGTAGGCCGGGCAAGCGTAGCGCCCCCGGCATTATGCTGTTACGCCTTTTCTTCCATCAGTTGTTGAGCCAGCGCCTTGAGCGCCGGCAGGTATTTTTCATCAACAGGCGCGAACGGTTTACGACACAGCGGCACCGATAGCACGTCCATATAATGCAGGACCGTTTTCAGGCCGCGGAATACGCCGGTTTTAATCAGTAAATCAATAACCTTATTGCACTCGGTTTGCAGACGCTGCGCTTTCGCCACATCGCCCTCACGTAATGCCTGAACAATCCCCTGATAACGCCAGCCCATAATGTTGTATGTGCTGCCGATACCGCCGTCCGCGCCCGCCAGCAGGCCGGAAGCGAAGATTTCGTCATAACCGTTGTACAGCACCAGATCCGGATGCGCGCGGCGGATCTGCTCCATCTGGAAGAGATCGCCGGAGGTTTGCTTCAGCGCGCTCACGCCCGGTAAGGTCACCAGCGTATTGATCTGATCGAGGGTAAGTTTTACACCGCTTAACGCCGGAATGTTGTATACCACCATCGGCAATCCATCTGCGGAATCAATGATTGCCCGATAATGGTCACAGTGCTCTTCAAAACTGAAAGGGTAATAAAAAGGCGTCACCGCAGAGACCGCATCAAAACCGTAACGCTTTGCGGCGCTGGCAAGCTGCTGGCTTTCTGCGGTGCTTACCGTCCCGACATGGGCGATCAGCGTGATTTTTCCCTTCGCCTCTTCGGCGACAATCTCCAGTACCTGCTCTCTTTCAGCAAGGCTCTGTACGAATGCTTCCCCGGTGGAACCGCCAACGTACAGCCCATCGATACCCTGCCCGATGTTAAAACGCACCAGACGGCGCAGGCTTTCGCTATCCAGTTGCTGCTGATGATCAAATGGGGTCAACAACGCCGCCATTACGCCTTGCAATGCTTTTGCCATACCTACCTCTACGGATGATGAATATATTAACTACCTACCTTTATACCTGTTATACCAGATCAAATAAGCAGCAAATAATACAGAACGCTTATAGTGCGATCTGCTTCACTAAACTGGGATCGGAGGCGCGATCGCTACCGCATTTTTTGACTTTTTTTACCGAGCGCGTGCCAGGTAGCGGAAACGCTATTGAGGTGGGTTTGCAGAGCGCGATCCGCTTTATCGGGATCTCGCTGGCGAATGGCATCAACAATCACAATATGCTGTTGATAACTCACGTTATTATGTTCATGCAGCTCACGATCGGGAACGCTTGGGCGAGCGGCGATTAGCCAGTCCAGCAGAGCAACATGAATAGCCATAAAGATCGGATTGCCGGGAATTTCAGCCAGCACCCGGTGAAACTCGACATCCGAACGAATAAACAGCGCGTTGTCATCCAGCGACTGGCTATTAATTTCCAGCGCTTTCGTTAACAACGCGATCTGCTCGTCGGTGGCATGTTCCGCCGCATAGCGTACCAGGCTGGATTCAAAGAAAAGCCGTAGCTGTTCAAAGTGAGCGATGCCGCCAGGATGAGTAAGAAAATCTTTCGCCATACCCGACAGTTCGCTGATGATGGTATCAGCAGAGGGGCGCGAGACGCGGGCGCGTTCGCCGTTATTGATTTGCACCAGACCTTTACGCTTCAGCGCAGCTAACGCTTCACGCACGGAGGGACGTCCCACATTGAAGAAGGCCATTAATTCACGTTCAGACGGTAGCTGTTCTCCCTCGCCAAACTCATGACGGCGGATCATCTGCTCCAGCTCTTCCTCAACCATTTCAGACAGTTTTTTACGCGCCAGCGGACGGCGGCGCAAACTACGCCCGAGGGATGTCGGTGAATCTTCTGCTTGCGAATCAAATGCGTTCATAACGTCCATTCATGAGTGGTCGGTGGCAAATAATAGCAAGCTTATCGTAACACAGCTTCAAAAGCAGGGTGAACCCGCGAGGAGACCAAACAAAACAGGCCCTTCAGGGCCTGTTGATTATTTTACTACGCGTAGCGCCGGACGTCCGCCACGCGGCGGAGGCGGCTCGTCATCAGGGCTACTGTCGTCATCGTGGTCGGGCTTATCGCCATCAATGACGGACATCACGGTCTCGCTTTCCGCACCTGCGGTATTGTCATCATCATTTAAGCTGACAACGTCTTCATCATAGGCGGCTTCAGGCTCAAACATGGTGCCTGCGCCGTTTTCACGGGCGTAAATCGCCAGCACCGCAGCCAAAGGCACAGAAACCTGACGGGGAACGCCGCCGAAGCGCGCATTAAAACGCACTTCATCATTAGACAGCTCCAGATTACCTACCGCCCGCGGCGCAATATTGAGGACGATTTGCCCATCGCGCGCATATTCCATAGGGACATGCACGCCAGGCAGCATCACATCCACCACCAGATGCGGGGTCAACTGGTTATCCAGCAACCACTCGTAGAAAGCACGCAACAGATAAGGACGACGCGGCGTCAACTGTGACAAATCCATACAGGTTAACCCCGACCGAGGCGCATTTCACGTTCAGCTTCGGTTAAAGAAGCCAGGAAAGAATCACGTTCAAAGACGCGGGTCATATAGCCTTTCAGCTCTTTCGCCCCTGCGCCGCTGAATTCAATACCCAACTGCGGTAAACGCCACAGGAGAGGCGCCAGGTAGCAATCAACCAGGCTGAATTCGTCGCTCAGGAAATACGGTTTCTGACCAAATACCGGCGCAATCGCCAGCAGCTCTTCACGCAGTTGTTTACGCGCAGAGTCGGCCTCGGAAGCAGACCCGTTTACGATGACGTTCATCAGCGTATACCAGTCTTTTTCAATACGGTGCATGTACAGACGGCTTTCACCGCGCGCGACCGGATAAACCGGCATCAGCGGCGGATGAGGGAAACGCTCATCCAGATATTCCATAATGATGCGAGATTCCCACAGGGTCAGCTCACGATCCACCAGTGTCGGAACGCTTTGATTCGGGTTGAGGTCAATCAGATCCTGAGGTGGATTGTCCTTTTCCACATGTTCGATCTCAAAACTAACACCCTTTTCAGCCAACACAATGCGGACCTGATGGCTATAGATGTCAGTAGGACCAGAAAACAGCGTCATTACCGAACGTTTGTTGGCAGCGACAGCCATGAAAACCTCCAGGTATATTCAGAATTTTTACTGCTACCAGCCACAATGTGACCAGCCAGATGTTATGTCACCCAGGGCGAAAAAAGCCATCATTGCTCAGAAACGAGACAAAAAATGAACATTCCCCGCTATTTGGGCAGAAAATTGGATGATAGTTTACCAGATTTTGTGACCTTTGTGGTGAGTCGATTCTGGAAATGAGGAAAAAGAGATATTCCTGGTCTGAAATGCTCGCCCCACCTGAGATATTGTCTTTCGCCTGTTATGCCTGTACTACCGGTGCGCCCCAGCCATCAAAACTGCCGCCATGTTTTTCAGCCAGATCGGTAAGCTGGCAAGTGATTTCTGTCATATGCCATTGTTGCGGAGCATCGGTGCTGATAAAAGACGCCATAAACCCCTGTTGCGGGTCATTCATTCGAATACTGACCAGCGTTATGCCATACGGTAATGCAGCAATATCTTGCGCCAGGTCGCGCGCTGCGACCTCTGTAGGCAATGTCGCATAATAATCAATAGCGCGCGGAAGCGTCAGATCATCACCTTGTTCCTGTAATCCCCGGCACACACGGGAATCGTGTATCCAGTTCCAGTCGTATCGGGTTGGATACAAGAACTGGCGGTAAAAGTTTCCTTTATCATTGTGACTCTCTCTATAACTAAAAGAGATTTCCGGGCCACCAGCGAGCAATTTATCCAGCGTCTTTTCCCAGTTAAGATCCTCTTCCGACATGAACACAAAATCGCGCCAGCCTTGTTGGGTAACCACACCCACCAGCCAGATCGGAAACGTCTTCCCCTTTTCATCAAGCCAGTCCTCTATACGATTTAAACGCTGTGTTTCATCGGGCTGCGGTAAACCATTTTCATAACAGTTGGTGTAATGAACACGTAAGAACCCGGTATGGATAAGGCGATCAAATTTTTCATCCTGAATGGCGCCGATATCCACACGTATACCCGTAACATGGTCATCCACCGTTGTTATAAAGAATTCCCATTTATTCGACAGCATTAACGACTCTTTCTTAGTAAACAATGAGTTAAAAAATCCCACTGCGACTTCCTTTTCTCTGAGCGTGCATGAAAGATGAATAAGATGAGAATAATGCTAAAGATAGGGAGGAAAAGAGACTGGATTCGGACTTTAGCCATAAAAAAACCCGCCGAAGCGGGTTTTTTCGCTAACAGTTGTCTGCCGAAGCAGAACCCCATTAACGTTTGGAGAACTGCGGACGACGACGTGCTTTACGCAGGCCGACTTTCTTACGTTCAACCTGACGAGCGTCACGAGTAACGAAGCCAGCTTTACGCAGTTCGCCACGCAGGGACTCGTCGTATTCCATCAGAGCGCGGGTGATACCGTGACGGATCGCACCAGCCTGACCAGAGATACCACCACCTTTAACAGTGATGTACAGATCCAGTTTCTCAACCATGTCGACCAGTTCCAGCGGCTGACGAACTACCATGCGGGCAGTTTCACGACCGAAGTACTGTTCCAGAGAACGTTGGTTGATAACGATTTTACCGTTGCCCGGTTTGATGAAAACGCGAGCTGCGGAACTTTTGCGGCGACCAGTGCCGTAGTATTGATTTTCAGCCATTGCCTATAATCCCGATTAGATGTCAAGAACTTGCGGTTGCTGTGCCGCGTGGTTGTGCTCGTTGCCCGCGTAAACTTTCAGTTTACGGAACATAGCACGACCCAGCGGGCCTTTTGGCAGCATGCCTTTAACCGCGATTTCAATCACACGCTCAGGACGGCGGGCAATCATCTCTTCAAAGGTCGCTTGTTTGATACCACCGATGTGGCCGGTGTGGTGATAGTACACTTTGTCAGTACGCTTGTTGCCGGTTACAGCAACTTTGTCAGCGTTCAGAACGATGATGTAATCACCGGTATCTACGTGCGGAGTGTATTCCGCTTTGTGCTTACCGCGCAGGCGACGAGCCAGTTCAGTAGCCAGACGGCCCAGAGTTTTACCGGTCGCGTCAACAACATACCAGTCGCGTTTTACGGTTTCTGGTTTAGCTGTAAAAGTTTTCATTAAAAGCTTACCCAAATAAATAAGTTACACGTTGGTGAACACCCAAACGTTTTAAATAGTTGAGGTTCACACGACAAAGTCCGGTAAACCTACCCCCTCGGATATGTTTGGCCGGCACAGAGAAAGTTTGGGAAAAAACTCTCTTGTAACGTGGGGTCGCAGGATTATAGAGAAGTCCAGGTCAAAGATCGACCCCTTTTTGCGATTTGCCGCGGGTTTTGTTCAGGCCTGGTTCCCCCTCCGGTAGGGGAGGTTGCACAGATATGATACCGCACAATGCCGGGGCGCTGCGCTTGTCCGGCTTACGGCATATGCTCCCGCTTGAGATACTCCGCACTCTGCATCTCTTGCAGGCGCGACAGACAGCGCTGAAATTCAAACTTGAGCCGCTCCCCCTGATAAATCTCATATAACGGCGCGGCGGCGCTGACCACCAGCTTAACGTGGCGCTCGTAAAACTCATCCACCAGCGCAATAAAGCGGCGCGCTTCGTTCTCCATCAGCGGCGTCATGACCGGCACGTCAAACAGCAGAACCGTATGAAATAACCTTGAGAGCGCAATGTAATCATGCTGGCTGCGGGCCTCGACGCACAGCGTAGCGAAAGAGACCGCTAGCGTTTGGTTTTCAACGCCCAGGGTGGATAAAGGGCGATGATTGATTTCCAGCGTCGGAGCGTGCTCGCGCGCGGCCCCCGCTAACGCCAGCCACAGTTTATCCATTTGCCGCCGGGTTTCATCATTAAGCGGCGTTAGCCATAAATGGGCCTGCGTCAGCGTCCGTAGCCGGTAATCGACGCCGGCGTCCACATTCATAATGTCGCAGTGCTGTTTAATGGCATCGATAGCCGGCAGGAAGCGGGCGCGTTGCAAACCGTTGCGGTAGAGTTCATCCGGCGGAATATTGGAGGTCGCGACCAGCGTAATGCCGCGTGCAAACAGCGCTTTCATTAAACCACCCAGCAGCATGGCGTCGGTAATATCGGTGACGAAAAACTCATCGAAACACAGTACGTCCGTCTCGGTTTTAAACCGATCGGCAATAATGTCTAACGGATCGATCTGTCCCTGTAACGCGGTAAGCTCTTCATGCACGCGCAGCATAAACCGATGAAAATGCAGGCGTAGTTTTCGCTCGCCCGGCAGGCTGTAGTAGAAGAGATCCATGAGCCAGGTTTTGCCGCGACCCACGCCCCCCCACATATACAGCCCGCGAACCGGTATTTGCGCGTCCGGTTCGTTTTTGCCTAATAATTTCCCCAGTCGCGCTATCAGACCGCCGGGTGGCGTAGCCGACGATTTTTTCGCGGTGAGCGCCTGATAAAGGGTTTCCAGACGGTCGACCGCCTCTTTCTGTACGTCGTCAGGCTGATGGGTGCCTTCGTTGAGTGCCTGGAGATAACGCGATGTAGGGGAAAGGCTTTGCATAATGTTATTGTTATTCCTTGAAAATCGATGTGCCGTCGTTCATGGCTGACGAAAAAAAGGCCGTTCTACACTACGCGATATGCTGTCGGGATTCCACTTCTACGGAATTAGCGGTTATAGTGGCATAATCAGGCGCGGGCATGGAGCCTGGAGCCAACACCCTACGGAAACATAAGACAACGGGAGATGTTCATGACCTGGGAATATGCGCTAATTGGATTAGTCGTCGGTATCATCATTGGTGCCGTGGCCATGCGTTTTGGTAATCGTAAGTTACGTCAACAGCAGGCATTGCAGTACGAACTGGAAAAAAACAAAGCTGAGCTGGAAGAGTACCGTGAAGAGCTGGTTAGCCACTTTGCCCGCAGCGCGGAACTGTTGGATACCATGGCGCATGATTACCGCCAGCTGTATCAGCATATGGCGAAAAGCTCCAGCAGCCTGCTGCCGGAAATGTCTGCGGAGTCGAATCCGTTCCGTAACCGTCTGGCGGAGTCTGAGGCGAGCAACGATCAGGCGCCAGTACAAATGCCACGTGATTATTCTGAAGGCGCGTCTGGCCTGTTACGTAGCGGCGCAAAGCGCGATTAATCGCACGCCGTTAAGAAATTTATCGGGCGCATCGCTTGCGCCCTCTCTCTATCTTTCCTGTCCCAGCTATTATCATTGTTACCAGGCTGAAAATTCAATAACATCAATCTGTTTTGAATTGTCTATCCGTTCATTCAAGGTACGAGAGCAGCATCCATGAAAAAACACACCCAGCTGTTAAGTGCATTAGCGTTAAGTGTCGGATTAACTCTTTCGGCACCGTTTCCAGCCCTTGCATCGATACCAGGCCAGGTGCCAGGCCAGGCGACGCTGCCAAGCCTTGCCCCTATGCTGGAGAAAGTGCTGCCTGCTGTCGTCAGCGTAAAAGTCGAGGGAACCGCCGCCCAGAGCCAAAAAGTGCCGGAGGAGTTTAAAAAATTCTTTGGCGAGGATCTGCCAGACCAGCCGTCCCAGCCGTTTGAAGGACTCGGTTCGGGGGTGATTATCGATGCCGCGAAAGGCTATGTATTAACCAATAATCATGTGATTAATCAGGCACAGAAGATCAGTATTCAACTGAATGACGGACGCGAATTCGACGCGAAGCTGATCGGCGGCGACGACCAGAGCGATATCGCTCTGTTACAAATTCAGAACCCCAGCAAGTTAACGCAAATTGCCATCGCCGATTCCGACAAACTCCGCGTCGGCGATTTCGCCGTGGCGGTCGGTAATCCGTTTGGCCTTGGGCAAACCGCCACCTCCGGGATTATTTCAGCGCTGGGACGCAGCGGGCTTAATCTGGAAGGGCTTGAGAACTTTATTCAAACCGATGCCTCTATTAACCGCGGCAACTCCGGCGGCGCGCTGCTTAACCTGAACGGCGAGCTGATCGGGATTAATACCGCGATCCTCGCGCCAGGGGGCGGGAGCATCGGCATTGGCTTTGCTATTCCTTCCAATATGGCGCAGACGCTGGCGCAGCAGTTGATTCAGTTCGGCGAAATCAAACGCGGATTGCTGGGAATTAAAGGCACTGAAATGACCGCTGATATCGCTAAGGCATTCAAACTGAACGTTCAGCGTGGCGCTTTTGTCAGCGAGGTTTTACCCAATTCAGGTTCGGCGAAGGCCGGGGTGAAATCCGGAGACGTGATTATCAGTCTTAACGGTAAGCAGCTGAATAGCTTTGCCGAACTGCGTTCACGTATCGCCACCACCGAACCGGGCACGAAAGTGAAGCTGGGCCTGCTGCGCGATGGTAAGCCGCTGGAGGTGGAAGTCACGCTGGATTCCAATACCTCTTCTTCCGCCAGCGCCGAAATGATCGCCCCGGCGTTGCAAGGCGCGACGTTGAGCGACGGCCAGCTGAAAGACGGGACGAAAGGCGTTAAGGTTGATAGCGTCGAAAAAAGCAGTCCTGCCGCGCAGGCCGGTTTGCAAAAAGATGATGTTATCATCGGCGTTAACCGCGATCGCATCAGTTCTATCGCCGAAATGCGCAAAGTGATGGCGGCAAAACCGTCCATCATTGCTCTTCAGGTAGTACGCGGCAACGAGAACATTTATCTATTGCTGCGCTAATCCTGTCTTAAACCGGGCATCAGCCTGCGATGTGATGTCCGGTTAACTCATGGTATGCTGCTGCCGTTCCCTTTTTTAACGACGCCTCCATCATGTTTGTGAAGCTCTTACGTTCGGTCGCAATAGGTTTAATTGTCGGCGCTATTCTGTTGGCCGTCATGCCTTCTTTGCGCAAAATTAATCCTATCGCCGTCCCGCAATTCGACAGTACCGATGAGACGCCAGCCAGTTATAATTTTGCGGTTCGCCGCGCCGCGCCTGCCGTCGTCAACGTCTATAACCGCAGTATGAACAGTACCGCGCATAATCAACTGGAGATCCGCACGCTGGGTTCCGGCGTGATCATGGATCAACGCGGTTATATTATTACCAACAAGCACGTGATTAACGATGCCGATCAGATTATCGTCGCGCTACAGGATGGCCGCGTCTTTGAAGCGCTACTGGTGGGCTCCGATTCGCTTACCGACCTGGCGGTGCTGAAGATCAACGCCACTGGCGGGCTGCCTACCATCCCGATTAATACAAAGCGTACACCGCATATTGGCGACGTCGTACTGGCTATCGGCAACCCATATAATCTGGGACAGACCATCACCCAGGGGATCATCAGCGCAACGGGTCGTATCGGCCTGAACCCGACGGGGCGACAGAATTTTCTCCAGACCGACGCCTCGATTAACCACGGTAATTCCGGCGGCGCGCTGGTCAACTCGTTAGGCGAACTGATGGGGATCAACACCCTCTCTTTTGATAAGAGTAACGATGGCGAAACGCCGGAAGGCCTTGGTTTTGCGATTCCCTTCCAGCTAGCCACGAAAATTATGGATAAGCTTATCCGCGACGGTCGCGTGATTCGCGGCTATATCGGTATTGGCGGACGAGAAATCGCGCCGCTGCACGCGCAGCAGGGTAGCGGCATGGACCCGATTCAGGGCATTGTCGTTAATGAAGTGACGCCAAACGGCCCCGCCGCGCTTGCCGGTATTCAGGTTAATGATTTGATTATTTCGGTCAATAATAAACCCGCCGTGTCCGCACTGGAGACGATGGATCAGGTGGCGGAAATCCGCCCGGGCTCTGTCATTCCGGTCGTGGTAATGCGGGATGATAAGCAGCTCACGTTCCAGGTGACGGTGCAGGAATACCCGGCGTCGAACTAAAACGACGCGGCTTTTGCCCGCGTCGTTCGACGACTAGTCAATAAAGACTGGCCCTGCCGGAAAATGCGCCAGGAAACTCGTGAAGATCAGCAGAGCGGGGAGACTTTTCTCCCCGACGGCTTCTTCACGCAGCGCCTTATCCAGTACAAGCAGGCTATGCTCCCCCCCTTCCCCCAAAATGCCGCCCATCCAGAGCAGTCGTTGCGCCTGTTGACGCGCATACTGCGATGCGCTTTTCCAGGCGACCAGATGCAGCAACGTTTGTAACAGCAGGACCCGAGACGCGTGACCATCGCGTTGCAATCGCCTGAATACGGGTAATGCAATACTACGTACCGTCGAGAAACCGCTCGCCGCCTCCCCCTCAATCGGCGATAAACCAACAGCCGCCTGTTTGACGAAATCGCATAACTGATTGTGTGTTAATGGCCGCTCGCCTGCGCTCATATACCCTGCGGCAAAACAGAGTAACCCGATACCCTGAGCCCAATCGGTTGATGGCAGAATCCCCTGCGGAACATTCGGTGCCGACGTCTGTGCGGCACAAAGCCCCTCGTCGTAACACTGTGCAAAACGTTGCTCATGTATTGCTGAGTTGACGCCGGACCACGGCAGCAAATGCAGCGCTGGCTCAAGCTCAGTTATCTGATTCACCGTCTCAACAACATAGCGCAAGATGGTTTCTCTGGATGGCATGGATGTACCTTGCCGAAACGCAACCATTTCACTCATTACTGTGTCCTCATTTTGCGGGAGCAGAATCACTGCCCCCGGTTAGATTGGATTACATCGCCAGCACGTATTTCAGCATCACGCCCGCCGCAATGGCCGAGCCAATCACCCCGGCCACGTTCGGCCCCATCGCGTGCATCAGCAGGAAGTTCTGCGCGTCTGATTCCAGGCCCACCTTGTTCGATACGCGGGCCGCCATCGGCACCGCCGACACGCCGGCGGAGCCAATCAGCGGGTTGATTTTGTTCTTACTGCACAGGTTCATCAGCTTCGCCATCAGCACCCCGGCCGCCGTCCCGATACCAAACGCAATCACCCCCAGCAGCAGAATGCCCAGCGTCTGCGGCTGCAGGAACTTGTCCGCCACCAGTTTTGCGCCCACCGACAGCCCGAGGAAGATGGTCACGATATTAATCAGCCCGTTCTGTACCGTGTCGCTCAGACGCTCCACCACGCCGCTTTCACGCATCAGATTGCCAAAGCAGAACATCCCCAGCAGCGGCGCGGCGTCCGGCAACAGCAGCGCCACCAGCAGCAACAGCACCGCCGGAAAGAGGATTTTTTCCCGCTTACTCACCGTGCGCAGCTGCACCATGCGGATTTTGCGCTCTTTCTCGCTGGTCAGCGCGCGCATAATCGGCGGCTGGATTAACGGCACCAGCGCCATATACGAGTACGCCGCCACCGCGATGGCCCCCAGCAGCTCCGGCGCCAGCTTGCCCGACAGATAAATCGCCGTCGGGCCGTCCGCGCCGCCGATGATGCCGATGGCCGCCGCCTGCGGCAGGGTGAAGCTGATAAGGCCGAAGTAGTTCAGCGTCAGCGCCCCCAGCACGGTGGCGAAGATGCCGAACTGCGCCGCCGCCCCCAGCAGCAGGGTGCGCGGGTTGGCCAGCAGCGGGCCGAAGTCGGTCATCGCGCCCACGCCCATGAAGATGACCAGCGGCGCGACACCGGAGCCAATCGCCACTTTATAGAACAGCGCCAGCACCCCCGGCGTGTAGCCCATGTCCACCGCCAGGTTCTCCATCTGGCTCTGCACCGACGGCAGAGCAAGGGCCAGCGCTTCCTTGATGGCGTGCACGTCCGGCGCGCAGTTCAGCTTCGCGGCAATCACCGCCAGCTGCCCGGCGTCGTGATGCGCCAGCAGGCTTTCCAGCGCGGTCAGCGCCATGCCCGCTTCCGGGATGTTGGAGAGCAGGCCGCCGAAGCCAATCGGCAGCAGCAGCAGCGGCTCGAACTTCTTCGCAATCGCCAGCCACAGCAGCAGCAGGCTGACCAGCAGCATGATGGCCTGGCCTGCGCCAAGGTGCATCAGCCCCATGCCCTGAAGCAGGGCGTTCAGACTTTCCATTTCAGTTCTCCGTTACGCCAGCGTCATCAGGGTGTCGCCGACGGAGACCGCGTCCCCGGACTTCACCGCAATGCCGCGTACCGTACCGGCCTGCGCGGCGCGGATTTCGGTTTCCATCTTCATGGCTTCCAGAATCAGCAGCACGTCGCCTTCGGCCACCGTCTGGCCCTCGGTGGCAATCACCTTCCAGATGTTGCCCGCCAGCGGCGCGGTGACCGGGGTGCCGGCGCCTGCCGGAGCAACCGGGGATGCCGCCTGAACCGGCGCAGACGAAGCCGCCGTCAGCTGGCTGATATCGCCGCCGTCGCTGACCTTCACCACAAAGGCTTTGCCTTCCACTTCCACGGTGTAGATACCGGAAGCTGCAGGCTTCTCTGCTTTTGCCACCGGCTGCGCGGTTTCCGCCTGCGGCACCGGCTCAAACGCCGCCGGGTTGTGGCGGTTTTCGAGGAATTTGAGGCCGATTTGCGGGAACAGCGCCACGGTGAGCACGTCGTCGATGGCGTTTCCCGCAAGCTGAATGCCCTTCTCCTGCGCCTGGCGCCTGACGTCCGCTTCCAGTTCAGCCAGTTCCGGCTTCAGCAGGTCCGCCGGGCGGCAGGTCACCGGAGCGCCCCCTTCCAGCACGCGGGCCTGTAACGCGGCGTTCACCGGCACCGGGGTGTGGCCGTATTCGCCTTTCAGAATGCCCGCCGTTTCTTTGGCAATGGTTTTGTAGCGCTCGCCGGTCAGGACGTTGAGCACCGCCTGGGTGCCGACAATCTGCGAGGTCGGGGTCACCAGCGGGATAAAGCCGAGGTCCTCGCGCACGCGGGGGATTTCCGCCAGCACCTGGTCGAGTTTGTCCGCCGCGTTCTGCTGCTTCAGCTGGCTTTCCAGGTTGGTGAGCATTCCGCCCGGTACCTGGGCCACCAGAATACGGCTGTCGTAGCCCTTCAGCTGGCCTTCAAAGGCGTGATACTTTTTGCGCACCTCGCGGAAGTACGCGGCGATGTTTTCCAGCTTCAGGATATCCAGCCCGGTGTCGTGTTGCGTTCCGGCGAGAGTGGCGACCAGCGCTTCGGTGGCCGGGTGGCCGTAGGTGGCGCTCATGGAGGAAATCGCCGTGTCCACGCCGTCGACGCCCGCTTCGATGGCCTTCAGCAGGGCCATCTCCGCCATCCCGGTGGTGGCGTGGCAGTGCAGGTGCAGGCGCACGTCATAGCGTTTTTTGATTTCGCTGACCAGGTCATACGCCGCCATCGGTGTAAGAATGCCGGACATATCCTTAATCGCAATGGAATCGACGCCGGTTTCCAGCAGTTGCTCCGTTAAATCCAGCCAGGTCTGCAGGGTGTGCGCCGGGCTGGTGGTGTAACTCAGGGTCCCCTGGGCGTGCGCGCCGTGGCTGCGCACCGCCTGTAATGCGGCTTTCATATTGCGCGGGTCGTTCATGGCATCGAAGACGCGGAACACATCCATGCCGTTTTTCACCGCGCGTTCAACGAAGCGCTCCACCACGTCATCGGCGTAGTGGCGGTAGCCGAGCAGGTTCTGGCCGCGCAGCAGCATCTGCAGGGGAGTCTTCGGCATGGCCTTTTTAAGCTCGCGCAGGCGCAGCCACGGATCTTCGCCGAGAAAGCGGATACAGGCGTCAAAGGTGGCGCCGCCCCAGCACTCCAGCGACCCGTAGCCCACGTCGTCGAGCTGAGCGGCAATCGGCAGCATGTCATCAAGGCGCAGGCGGGTGGCGAACAGGGACTGGTGGGCGTCGCGCAGGACGACATCGGTAATGGCAATAGTCATGGATCCCTCCGGAAATTAAGCGTTAAGGCGGTGATGGTGAATGGCGGCGGCAATCACCGGCTTTAAGCGGGTGAAGTCGTCCACGGCGGGAACGGCGCGCGGTGCGGGCGCGGCGACGGGTTCCGGGAAGAAGCGAGTAATCACGGCGGACATGCCGCGGATGGCGAAAATCAGCAGGAACAGAAACGCCAGCACGAATCCCATGCCGAGGAACATCAGGGTGAAGCCTTCACCTAATAGCAGAGCTGCATTAGTCATAAAATAGCCTTCAGGCAGGAGGCACGATAATGGGGCTATTTATGACGATGAAATAATAAGGGTGGATTTCCCTGAGCCGCCCCCGGCCAGAGCCCTTGGTTATTATTATCGTCATAACGTATTACCACCATTATCGTGCAATTTACGTAATCAGGTTTATTTGATGAAACTTACGTTCTGGCATATTTCATCAGCGACGAGCTCTTTACGCTGATTAAAAATAATTTTGTTCTGTTCAAACAGATTATTCCCATGGGTATCAATAGAAACAATCAGCGGGCCAAACTCTTTAACCCGACAGACCCACAGCGTTTCCGGCATCCCCAGATCGCGCCATTGGGCATCTTCAATTTCTTCCACGCACACGGCGGCTACAACCGCACAACCGGCAGGGAATACGCAGTGCAGCGCTTTGTGTTCAGCACAGCCCTCTTCGGTACCTTTACCCATACCGCCTTTACCCACAATTAATTTCACGCCGGTCTGCGCAATAAATTCTTTTTCGAATTTCTCCATACGCATGCTGGTGGTTGGTCCAACGGAGACCATTTCAAACTTATCGTCTTCGCCTTTAATTGGGCGGACAATGGGGCCAGCGTGTAAAATAGCGCCGCCGCGAACATCTACCGGAAGTTCGCGACCACCTTCAATTAAACGGCGATGGGCTACGTCACGGCAGGTAACAATATGACCGTTGAGATAAATAATATCGCCAGCCTTAATATCCGCTAAATCTTCATCTTTAATTGGCGTAGTCAGGATTTTTTTAGTCATCAGAAATTCACTCCGCTGTGAGACGTAATGGTGTAATTCAAATCTTTATCGAAAACGATATGCCCTTTACGGTGCGACCAGCAGCCGACGTTTACCGCCACGCCGATGGTAGAAGGATGACGCGCGGTGTTTTCAATGTTCACGCCCATAACGGAGGTATTACCGGACATCCCCTGCGGCCCCAGGCCAATTTTGTTAATGCCGTCTTCCAGCATTTTTTCCAGCGAGGCTGCACGCTCATTCTCGTTATGCGAACCGATCGGACGCATCAGCGCTTTTTTCGATAGCAGTGCCGCCGTTTCAACAGAGGTCGCTACGCCCACGCCAACCAGCAGCGGCGGACACGCGTTGAGGCCGTAGCTGGTCATCACATCCAGTACAAAGCGGGTCACACCTTCATAGCCTGCACCCGGCATCAGCACCATCGCTTTCCCCGGCAGAGAACAACCACCGCCTGCCATATAGGTATAAATGCTGCACTGGTCGGAATTGGGAACGATCTCCCAGAAGACCGTCGGCGTACCTTTACCCACGTTTTTACCGGTGTTGTATTCATCAAAGGTTTCTACGCTGTTGTGGCGCAGCGGAGAATCTACAGTTGCTTTGATCACCGCCTCACGCAACAACGCTTCCAGCTCGCCAATCAGCGGAAAGTTCGTCCCGCACTCCACCAGAAACTGAATGACACCGGTGTCCTGGCAGGAAGGTCGATCCAGCTCTTTCGCCAGACGCTGGTTCTCAATCATGGTAGTAAAGATGACGTCGGCCAGTTTACTGGTCTCTTTCTTATGCAAATCTTCCAGTTTTGCAGTGACATCATCAGGCAAAACTTTGCCGGTATATCCCACAAACTTGGCCATAACGTCGGTCATATGGGATATCTGTTCACTTTTGCTCATAAATGCTCCTTAGTCAGAACAGCTTCCGTTAATTACGGATGAAAAGGGAAAAGGATTGGCAGCAGGATCAAGCTGACAATGGTTGAAACGATAATCAGGGGGATACCGGCCTTAGCGTAGTCGACAAATTTATAGCCACCCGCGGAGAGCACCATCATGTTGGCAGGCATACCGATAGGGGTTGCGTAGGCGCAGGAACCGCCAATGACCGTCGCCATCAGAACCGCACGCGGGTCGGCCCCCATGCCTGCGGCAATGGACAAACTCACCGGCACCAATAGCGCTGTCGTTGCGGTATTGGACATAAAGTTGGTCATCACAACGGATAAGGCGAAAACGGCGATCAGCAACATGAACGGTGAGGAGTTTTGCCCCAGCATGCCGATTACATAGTCCGCAACCAGCTTGCCTGCCCCGGTCATTTCCAGCGCTTTTGCCAGCGCCAGGGTGCCGCCAAAGATAAAAATAGTCTGTGAATCAATGGCTTTATAGGCCTGTTTTTCCGTGAGTACGCCGCTTACTACCAGCACAAGAGCGCCAATACAACCGGTCACGGCCAGGCTGACACCGATCTTCTTCTCAAAGATCATGCCGAGGATCGTTGCGATCAACACCACGAGTGAGAGCCGTTGTTTCCACTGTGGAACATGGCTGTAGTCACGTTGCTCCCCGACGCTCCCCACCTCACCGCCGGTCGCATTATTCGGCAGAAAGCGATAGCCAATAGTCAGGAAGTAGAGAATGCCGCAGATGAGCATCGGGAGACCGATTTTTGCGTATTCAAAAAAGCCAAAGCCGCCGCCAATATTCTGTAGCGCAGACTGCGCGATAAGATTTCCCGGCGCGCCAATTAACGACAGGTTACCGCCCAACGCAGCGGCGAAAACCAGCGGCATCAGTAGACGAGAACGCGAGAAGCCCGATTTTGCCGCCACGCCGATCACCACCGGAATCAAAACCGCAGCGGTACCGGTGTTAGAAAGGACGCCAGACATCAAACCCACCACCACCATAATGGTGAAGATCAGCTGTTTTTCTGTTTTCGCGAAGCGCGTGATGACGCCGCCCACTTTGTTTGCCATACCGGTCTCGAACAACGCGCCGCCCACGATGAACATCGCGACAAAGAGGATGACGTTAGTGTCGATAAAGCCAGCAAAGGCCTGTTTGATATTCAGAACGCCGGTGATCACTAAGGCCACGCAGACAATCATGGAAGTGACGGCCAGTGGCACTTTTTCCCATACAAACATGACGATAGCGAACACCAATAAACATAAGGTAAGGGTAATGGGTTCCATATTTATAATTATCCAATCAATGATATATGATATTGTATCCAATGTTGACAGGGAGAAATTATTCCCATACAAAAACTAAGTCAAATCGTTTCTCAGGAAAGATGCAGGAGTGGGATCTACATCAAGATCGTGGTTAGATCGTTACTGGACGTGATTAATAGAATTGAAGAATTGGTTGAAGCGCCTGCGATGCTCACGCAGGCGAAAAGATCAGGCAGAAGGGTCACCAACATAGCGGGTCAGCATATTCTCCATTGAGCGAATAATGTGTTCGCGCATGCGCTGGCGTGCCAATGTTTCATCATGAAGTTCAAGAGCTTGCAGAATACTTTTATGTTCCTGAATGGAAATCACGGCATACTCTTCTTCGGTGACCTTATGGCCCATCGACAGGCCGTTCCACATATTACAGAGCAACATTTTCATTTTTTCGTTGCCAGCAACATTCCATATTTCCATATGAAATGCCTGATTCAGGTCGGAGTATTCCGCCGAGTTATTTTCCGCGAGAGCCTTTTCAGCGGCATAATGCACCTGGGCTATCCGCGAGATATCGGTGCCAGGACGAGAAGCTTTAGCCACCGCCTCACTTTCTAACAGCGCGCGAATTTCATAGTGTTCACGGATCGTTTGTTCATTGATGCCCAACACCACCGCCCCTTTATTAGGGCGCACTTTTATCAGCCCATCCGCCGCCAGAATCTGAAACGCCTCGCGCACTGGCATACTGGACACGCCGACCATTCTGGCAATGCCTTCTAACGTAATCTCCTGCCCTTCCACTAACTCCCTCGAAAGAATCGCTTTACGCAGCACTGCCGCGACCTGTTCTTTCGCTGAAAGAAGCTTAATCTTCCCTAACTTAGGCTTCTGCACTTTCCCAATCCTTCATATGTTGACGCATTATTTCTGCTAAAGAGAGGAAATAACGCTGCATAACTTGCCCAATCTCATCACGCCGCCCCTGGCGTATGACGTCAGCCAGTTCAGCGAAAAGCTGCGCCGACTCCTGATTATCTTTTTTCAGATGCAAAATAACATAAGAGACATAACCGTCCAGGAACTGCTGATACACCTTTTCCAGATAGCGGTTATTCACATAAGAAATCAGCATCGCATGACACTCCAGTTCGCAGGATTTATCTTCTGCGACAGCCAGCGCTTGCGCACGTATCAGGAGGGCATCGCCTACTTCGCTGGGTATCAGCGAAAACATTTCGGCGGCCATCGCGGCAATCACGCGAAAAATATGACTCACGCGATCGGCCTCAAGATGCGCGACCTGCATGTGCCTGTTGGGCAGTCGGATTAAAAAACCTTCCTGTTCGAGTGACTGTAGCGCTTCTCGAACCGGCATTCGTGAAAGACCAAGCTGCTCCGCAATACTTTCCTGCGCGAGTTCTTCTCCCGCTTTTATATTGCCGGAAAGAATTTCATAGCGAAGCATTTGCGTAATGTGATCGCGGGTTTGCGTTCTTTGGATCTTTTTCACGACGTTCTCGTTAATAACCGATAAGACGTGAGGAGTTTAGCAGATTTAGTACTTGATTTCGTGGCTTGTTTACAGTCAAAGAAGCCGGAGCAAAAGCCCCGGCATCGGGCAGGAACAGCTTATTTATTAATAAAATCTTCACCCAACTGAATATCTTTTTTCAGCGTATCCAGCATAGCGTCCAGCGAATGTTGCTCGAAAGCGCTCAGTGTGCCGATGGATTTACGCTCTTCTACACCGTTTTTACCCAGCAGCAGCGGCTGAGAGAAGAAACGGGCATACTGACCGTCGCCTTCCACATAGGCGCATTCCACCACGCCTTTTTCGCCCTGCAGAGCGCGAACCAGTGAAAGACCGAAACGCGCGGCAGCCTGACCCATAGAGAGGGTTGCCGATCCGCCGCCAGCTTTCGCCTCGACGACTTCAGTACCGGCGTTCTGAATACGTTTAGTCAGCTCGGCCGCTTCTTGTTCGGTAAAACTTACGCCTGGAATCTGCGACAGCAGCGGCAGAATCGTCACGCCGGAGTGTCCGCCAATCACCGGCACTTCAACTTCCGTTGGCAGCTTACCTTTCAGCTCTGCGACAAAGGTATTAGAGCGGATGATATCCAGCGTGGTAACGCCAAACAGTTTGTTTTTGTCGTATACGCCTGCTTTTTTCAGCACTTCCGCCGCAATCGCAACGGTGGTGTTCACCGGGTTGGTGATAATGCCCACGCACGCTTTCGGGCAGGTTTTAGCGATCTGCTGCACCAGGTTTTTCACGATGCCAGCGTTAACGTTAAACAGGTCGGAACGGTCCATACCCGGCTTACGCGCCACACCCGCAGAAATCAGTACTACGTCAGCGCCTTCAAGCGCCGGGGTTGCGTCTTCACCGGAGAAACCTTTGATTTTTACAGCGGTGGGGATGTGGCTCAAATCAACGGCCACACCGGGAGTCACTGGAGCGATGTCGTACAGGGAGAGTTCTGAACCTGAAGGCAGTTGGTTTTTTAAAAGTAATGCCAGCGCCTGACCGATACCACCAGCAGCGCCGAGGACTGCGACTTTCATCCTAAACTCCTTATTATATGATTAGCTAAGTGTCTATTGCTCCGCGGCGGCGACCTTAATTCACAAATTCAATGATTACAATCCTCACTCATCAAGAATGCGGAGTCGCGCAATTTTGGCTTTTATGCATTTAATTTGCGTAATCCGGATCGACTGCAACCAGAGAGCAACGTTCCTACAGGTGGTGACAATATACCCTACTATCCTCTCAAAACAACATCATTTTGATAACAATTAATTTACTTTTAATCTTATTTGCGAGGCGTGACACAGGCATGTTTCTTGATAACGAAATTTGATAAAATTCCGCTCTTTCATAACATTATTTCAGCCTTAAACAAGGCAGACTGTTTGCATAAAAATTCATCTGTATGCACAATAATGTTGTTTCTACTGCCATATTACGGGTGACTTATGCGAAGCTCGGCTAAACAAGAAGAACTAGTAAGAGCGTTTAAAGCGCTCCTCAAAGAAGAAAAATTCAGCTCACAGGGCGAAATCGTCCTCGCGTTGCAGGATCAGGGCTTTGAAAATATCAATCAGTCCAAGGTCTCGCGCATGTTGACTAAGTTCGGCGCAGTGCGTACACGTAACGCAAAAATGGAAATGGTGTACTGTCTTCCGGCTGAACTGGGCGTCCCAACAACATCCAGTCCGTTGAAAAATCTGGTGCTGGATATCGACTATAACGACGCTGTCGTGGTGATTCATACCAGCCCCGGCGCGGCACAACTCATCGCGCGCCTGCTGGATTCACTGGGGAAAGCAGAAGGTATTCTCGGCACGATTGCCGGCGACGATACTATCTTCACTACGCCTGCCAGCGGCTTTTCCGTAAGAGATCTGTACGAAGCCATTCTGGAACTTTTTGAACAAGAGCTTTAGTCCCACTTCCTCCGTCGTCGTACGGCGGAGGCACCTTTTTGTCCTCTCCCCTCGCCGCTTTCCTGTACAGCTATCATTTGGCAAATCATGCCCTTAAACATTCACCACATGAATGACAAATCAAAAAAACGCACAAAATGTCAAATTTATTAAGACATTGATTTTATTTTATTTTTTAAATGACAGCGGCGAAAAACAGCAATTTTAATTCCATAACGTTATAAAAAATAAAATTTTTAATGTCTTTAAAAAGCAGAAACAATTAGCGTGGTATTAATTAATCGCGTGATTAGTGTATACTTAATTTTGTGATGAGGGTCACGAAACAAAGACCCCAGTAAAGGAATTCGACGAGGTAAAAATCATGAAAATCAAAACCACTGTTGCAACATTAAGTATTCTGTCCGTTCTCTCTTTTGGCGCTTTCGCCGCAGAACCTATCAGCGCAGAGCAAGCGCAAAACCGTGAAGCAATCGGATCGGTTTCAGTCAGCGCTATCGGCTCATCGCCTATGGATATGAACGCCATGCTGAGCAAAAAAGCGGATGAACAAGGCGCTACGGCCTACCACATTACCGAAGCGCGTAGCGGCAGCAACTGGCACGCCACTGCCGAACTGTACAAATAAAATTCACCTGCCATCGCATATAACGTGTCGTTACTTCGCGGAGATATCGCATAAGAAAAGCCCATTAATCCGCGAGGTTGACCCTATAAAGGAATAAAAGACCATGAAAACGAAATACATTATCGCATCACTCGGCCTGGCCACTCTGCTCTCTTTCGGCGCAAATGCCGCAGTACATCAGGTCAACGCGGAACAGGCGCAGAATCTGCAACCGATGGGCACCATTTCCGTCTCGCAGATTGGCAGTACGCCAATGGATATGCGCCAGGAGATCGTCGCTAAAGCCGAAAAAGCAGGCGCTAATAGCTATCGCATCATCGAATTAAAAGAAGGTGATAACTGGCACGCCACCGCCGAGTTGTATAAGTAAACCCTCGTCGTCTAACCCGACGACTTGCCCCCGCCTGTCGGGGGCTTTTTTATGCTTTTTCAATGCCGGACATTAAACCGTAGCCGCCCCTCCAGCTCTTCTTCCGCTTCATCAAAGAGTAAAATCAGCGCCCCGTAGCGCCTGCGCAGTTTATCAGGCAGGTGAACGAACTCAATCTCTAGCGGTAGGGGTAAGATATCGCTCATTACCGCATCCCATAATGTATCAAGATCGCTTACTTTCTCACTGGCAAGACCAAACGTCTGCGTAAACTCGCGATAAAAATCGCTTTGGTTTTTAATATCATTAAAATCAAAAGTATAGACATTCATAGCCAGCCACCATCCCCGACAGACAATTGTCTGTTTTACTACTAAGCATCATTATGCAGAGGTTTCACTTCCAGAAACGCTTTTAGCCCCGGAGCACTCTTGCGCTGTTTTTGTATCTCAAATAAGTATAGTCATAAAAAAACCGACGCTTTTGGCATCGGTTCTTGTGGGTTAGCTATCGGTAAGCGCGTTCTGGTATTTATGTAACATGCCCGTCAGGCGTTTAACCGGTTCCGTCACCTGCGGCGGCGCCTCCCAGATACGTAATTTCTCCTGATAGATATCCAGCTCATCCAGCAACTGACCAAAGTAGCGTCGCCGTTTATCATCGCTTCCGGCGGAAATAACATGGTCTGCGGTACGACGAAGCTGGCGGTGGAACACTGACAGGTCTTCATTAACCGGTATCGGCGCGTCGCGTAGACGTTGATGAGCAATGATCATCGTTAGCGCCAGGCGAAACTTCGGCAAATCGCCAGGGAATTTATTCATCAGCAAAAAGAGTTGCTGATATAACGCAGGCAGACGGTTTTCTTTACGACGTACCACGTTGGTCGTCATTGCCGAGACCGCAGCGGAAACAAACTGATTAAGCAGCACGCGACCGGTTCGATCTTTGGATTTATCACGCACCAGCAGGATGACGATAAACGCCAGCATACAGCCGACTATTTGCCCCAACGCGCTATCGAGGAACTGGCTGAAATGGAACGTCATCGGATTATCCAACACAATAATGTTAATCGTACTGGCCAGCGCCCCCATTGACCCCAGACGCCGTTTCTGGACCTCAATGCCGATAAAGAACCCCAATACCGCCAGGCTCAAACATAACAACAGCATACTTTGCTGCGTATTGGGAATAATCACCAGGAAATAGAGCAATCCCAGCGGCAACGCCGCCAGAGTGCCATAAATAAAATCAATGCAGACCATGCGCGGATTGGGTAAACGCATCGCCAGCGAGGTCACCACGGCAATCATCACCATCGCGCCATTACCCGATGTCCAGCCGGTCCATAGCCAGAATAATGTCCCCAGAATGCAGGAAAGCGTGGTGCGCCAGAAGTTCACCATCGCATGGTGGCGTTCAGCGGATTCCACTTTAACTACGGGCTCGCCTTGCAGGATCTCTTCTTCCGTCGCGCTGATTTTGGTGTTACTGATCACGCCGCGTTTAAGCAATAGATAGCGCGTCGCAGCGCCTACCCAGCTATAAAGCGTGACGGGCGTTTCGCGCTCACCGGTCCAGACAATGACACGCCGCATCCGTTTTAACTGCCTGTGGACGTCCTGTACCGTTTCAACCGGCGTCTCGAACAGTTCCCGGAATGTATCGGTAATCAGTTCCGGCCGCGTGTTTTGAATAAGATAAGTTTCACAGGATTGCGTAATCAGCGTGAGCGAAAGCGTATTCAACGCTTTCAGGCGGCGGTTAGCGCGTACCCAGCGCGAAGATTCCATATTCAGATTACTTCGCATTCCCTCCAGCGCCGCCGTGCGTCGCACCAGATCGCCCCAGGCGTTGTCGACTTCTTCGCTGTCGCCATGCTTAATACAAAGTTGCATTAGCTGATATTGCGCTACCAGTAAACTGTCCAGTTCGCGATCAACCTCCTGCTTTATCGATCGCGGCGAGAAAAGCAGATCCGCTAAAATAGCGCAGCCAATGCCGATGACGATTTCGCTACAGCGCTCAAGCGCAAATTGCGGCGTGAGCAGCGGCTCCGTCTGAATGGTAATCACAATGATCAGCGCAGTATAACCTGACAGTCCCCACGCATAAGAGTTTTCGATCCGTACTAAAGAGGAGATCCAGGTACAAAAACCGGCCCAGACACAGCACACCAGAATCATCAATAGCGGCGCGCGGATCATAGAGATAATAATGATAAGCGCGGCGATACAGCCAATAAACGTCCCGATAATACGCAACATTCCGCGATAACGGATAGCGCCGGAATAGGGTTCCCCGCCAGCGGCAAATGCCGGGCCTGCCGCCACGATCGCGGCGGTCAGCACCGCCCAACGCGGCGTCTCCAGTTGAAAATGGAAGCCGATAAATAATGCCAGCACAATGGCGCACGCCAGCTTTACCGCAAAACGAATGTGCTGGTTGGCAATGGAGAAAATGCCCATGACGATTAACCGAATTCGCGCAGCCGGTGCGCCAGTTTACGGAAGAAGGAGTCCTGGCTTGCGTCACGATCCTGCTTACCGGTGATCACGACGGTTGCCGTCGTACCGGCAGGCCACAAATTCCCCTGCTGCTCGTCGAGCCGGATGCGCACCGGAACACGCTGGGCCAGACGCACCCATTCGAGGTTAGAGTCTATCGTCGCCATCCCTTTCGCATCGCTGGTACTGCTGGCATTCGTTACCCCTGCCGCCACGCTATCGACGGTACCTTTTAATACCCGGTTGCTGCCAAGCGGCGTGATTTCGGCACGATATCCCGGACGCACGCCTTCCAGCTTGGTCTCTTCCATATAGGCCTGCACGTAAAAAGAGTTCTTTTTCACCAGGGCAACGGCCGTGGAACCGCGGGTAATAAATTCACCGGCATAAACATTGAGGTTAGTCACCCAGCCGTCGGCAGGCGCGCGAATGACGGTGCGTTCCAGATCGAGTTTAGCCAGATCGCGCGTCGCCTGGGCTTTAGCCAGTTGATGCAGTACAGTCTGCAAGACATTGTTCGCCTGATCGATCTCTTCCCGGGACATCGCCTGTACGCCGAGGCGATTACGGCGACCGGCTTCCTGGCGTTTTTCCTGCGCCAGGACCTGATAATAGGCTACATCAGCTTCCGCTTCCGCCAGCGCTTTTTGATAGCGTGGCTGATCGATGGTAAACAGGACCTGATCCTTTTTCACCAGTTGGTTATCATGCACGTTTACATGGGTAATCAGGCCCGCGACATCCGGGGCAATAGCGACGACATCGGCGCTAAAACGCGCGTCACGCGTCCAGGGAGATTCGGTGTAATACACCCAGGCGCGGAAAATGGCGATAAAGGCCAGAATAACCAGTACGAGGGTAATGGCCGTACGGGAGAGTTTTCTTGTTAGTGTTTTCACTTCAACCTCAAACGAACAGGCGCGATATTAAATAAAACAGACAACAATACAGCGCGGTATTGAACAGAGCCGGATGCCAGACAAAATCATAGATACCCGTCGGCACAAGCATCCGACGCACCAGCCAAAAAATAGCCAGTGACAAAAGCAATTCGAAAAATATCGGTGGGAAGGAAAGACCAAACACCACGATAACGGGAAACAGACTCATGTTGACCTTGATTTCTGAGAGAGAGCAGGCGATAGATTGTTAAGCTACATCGCCGCAGAGAAGGGCAAGAGACGCCAGGCGAGAGCGACATAGCTCTTATTCGAATAATAGTATATTAACGTAATTGTTATGCTGTTATCTATATTATGTGATCTAAATCACTTTTAAGCCAGAGTGAATAATGGAACGATTAAAACGAATGTCGGTATTCGCCAAAGTTGTCGAGTTTGGCTCTTTTACCGCCGCAGCCAGACAGCTGCAAATGAGCGTATCGTCCATCAGCCAGACTGTGGCGAAACTGGAAGATGAGCTTCAGGTTAAATTGCTCAACCGCAGCACACGCAGCATTGGGCTCACCGAAGCTGGAAAAATCTATTATCAGGGCTGTCGTCGTATGCTGCATGAAGTGCAGGATGTTCACGAGCAGCTTTACGCTTTTAATAACACGCCTATCGGTACATTGCGTATCGGCTGTTCTTCAACCATGGCGCAAAATGTGCTGGCCGGGCTTACCGCAAAATTATTAAAAGAGTATCCCGGTCTGGCGGTCAATCTGGTGACAGGAATTCCGGCCCCGGATTTAATTGCCGACGGGCTGGACGTGGTGATCCGCGTGGGCGCGCTGCAAGACTCCAGCCTGTTTTCCCGTCGACTCGGCGCGATGCCGATGGTTGTGTGCGCCGCCAAGCCCTACCTCGCTCAGTACGGCGTCCCGGAAAAACCCGCCGATCTCAGTAGCCATTCCTGGCTGGAATATAGCGTGCGCCCGGATAATGAGTTTGAACTTATCGCGCCGGAAGGAATTTCTACCCGACTGATTCCACAGGGGCGGTTCGTCACTAACGATCCGATGACGCTGGTACGCTGGCTGACCGCCGGAACCGGAATCGCCTATGTGCCGCTGATGTGGGTGATCGATGAGATCAATCGTGGCGATCTGGAGATCCTGCTGCCTCGCTATCAGTCCGATCCTCGTCCGGTGTACGCGCTGTACACCGAAAAAGATAAGCTGCCGCTTAAAGTGCAGGTAGTGATTAACGCGTTAACTGACTATTTTGTCGATGTCGCACACCTGTTTCAGGGGATGCACGGGCGAGGGAAAGAAAAATAAAAACACCGGGTAATTGCTGAAGACGATTGTAGCCAGATGCCACCCGACGCAGACATTTCCTGATGGCGCTGCGCTTATCAGGCCTGGGCGGCACACACCACAGGCCTGATAAGGCGGACAGTTATGCGGTGCCGCCAACCGTCAGGTTATCGACTTTCAGCGTCGGCTGGCCTACGCCTACCGGCAGACTTTGACCCTCTTTACCGCAGACCCCCACCCCGTTATCCAGCTTAAGGTCATTGCCGACCATGGAGATCTGTTGCATCGTTTCAATGCCTGATCCAATTAACGTCGCGCCCTTCACCGGCGTCGTGACTTTGCCGTTTTCAATCAGATACGCTTCCGAGGTAGAAAACACAAACTTGCCGGAGGTGATATCTACCTGACCGCCGCCAAAGTTAGGCGCATAGATGCCGTACTCAACGGATTCGATAATTTCCTGCGGCGTTGACTGCCCCGCCAACATATAGGTATTCGTCATACGCGGCATCGGCAGATGCGCATAAGATTCGCGCCGCCCGTTACCGGTCGGCGCAGCGCCCATCAGGCGCGCGTTCAGCTTGTCCTGCATGTATCCTTTCAGCACGCCATTTTCAATCAATACGTTGTACTGGCCTGGCGTACCTTCATCATCGATAGCAACGGAGCCACGACGGTTCATCATTGTGCCGTCATCCACTACGGTGCAAAGCGCGGAGGCAACCTGCTCGCCGATCTGACCGCTAAACACAGACGTCCCACGACGGTTAAAATCACCTTCCAGCCCGTGACCGACCGCTTCGTGCAGCAATACGCCCGGCCACCCGGCGCCCAGAACCACCGGTAACGTCCCCGCTGGCGCAGCGACCGCGGAGAGATTAACCAGCGCCATGCGTACCGCTTCTTTCGCCCACGCGTCGGCACGAACCTCGCCGTCGAGATCGGCAAGAAAATACTCATAACCAAAGCGACCGCCGCCGCCGCTGGCGCCGCGCTCGCGTTTACCGTCTTCTTCCACCTGCACGCTAACGGACAACCGCACCAGTGGACGGACATCCGCCGCCAGCGTCCCGTCGGTCGCCGCCACGAGGATTAATTCATATACGCCGGTCAGGCTGGCGTTAACTTCCTGCACGCGTTTATCGGCTTCTCGCGCCACTTTGTCAACGCGTCTGAGGATATCCAGCTTCTCTTCGCGGCTCATACTTTGCAGCGGATCAAGGGTGGTGTAGAGCGGCTGATGCGCTACGGCGGCGAGCGTTTTTACCTTGCCTTCGCCGTTCTCGCGTACAATGGTTCGCGCTGCCTGCGCACTCTGCTCCAGCGCCAGGAGGCTGATCTGGTCAGCATAAGCAAAACCGGTTTTTTCGCCGCTAATGGCGCGAACGCCAACGCCCTGGTCGATATTATATGAACCATCTTTAATGATGCGGTCTTCTAAAACCCAGGATTCGTGATAGCTCGACTGAAAATAGAGGTCGCCATAATCAAGACGGCGTTCGGCCAGTTGGCCCAAAATAGCGAATAGATCCTGATGGTTCAGGCCATTCGCCGCTAGCAATTGTTCACTTACCAGGTTCAGACTCATCGTTTTTGCTACTCGTTGATTTCTGCCGGATGGCGGTTCACGCCTTATCCGGACTACGTTGTTAGATTGTACAAACCGGATAAACGCAGCGCCGTCCGGCATGACTATTTACTGAGAGTGGGGCAATTCCTCGCCCCCGTCAAATCATTGCTGGCTTTCTTTTATCGGTTGGCGCAGAACTTCGTTGATCTGCGGCGCATCGACCGGACCGGTAATGCGATATCGCAAAATGGAGACCTTGCTCCATAGCGGCCCCAACACTTTACTGGCGGCAAATACCGCCGCGCCGACAATCGGGTTAACGGCAAACGCGGCGGCAACGCCCACTGTGGCGGAAATTTCCGGCGCGACAACGGCCTCCATATCAAGACGACGACGCACCAGATCAACAGAACCTTTCATTGCAATATCCGCTTCCAGCCCATCCACCAGCGTATCGTCAGTATGCAGGACGCCATCTTTAATCCACGCGGTACTATGAATAGAGTCGAAATAGAAGCCCTCGCTAAAGGTATCTCTGAAGTCAAACCGAAGCTTACGCAGCAACGCATCAAAACTGAGCAGCCGCAGTAGCTGTCCGGCATGGCCGCTACTGAGATCAGTAAACTCGCCTTTGCCCAGACGCGTACGTAAAATCCCGTTGAGCGTGGCTTCATCAGGTTGCCAGGGCGGGTTTCGCCAGTGCAGATCGTAATCTACGTTAAAAGACGCGTTCTGGATTGGCGTCGAGATGCCGAAGAACCCGGCAGCCGTGTCGAGGTTACTACCATGCAGACTACCTTTCAGCGAGGTTCGTTCATTACCCGGCGCATTCACCCACTCGCCGTTCGCTTTCAAACGGGCGAATCCGGTATCGATCAGGCCATTCGCCAGAGTCAGCGTATTGCCTTTGATGGCGAAATCGCCATCAATACGCCCATATTTTTGCCCCCACAGCCAGCACTCTTCGCAGCGAAGCTGTAAGTCCGGCCAGCCGCGGAAGCTAATCGTGTTCGCCGAAGCCAACGGCGATGTCGGCGTTGGTGACGAGGCGTGCGTTTTTGCGACGCCAGGGTTGTAGTACAGGTACTTAATGTTCGCCAGCCACGGCGCATGGTTGCGCATGAGCAGCGTGGCGTTCACCTCACGGCCCTGCGCTTCAATTTTTGTTCCGTTCAGCGAGGGGGCTGAAACGACGCTCAAATTGTTCCACTGCTGGCCGCCCAGCGATAGCGCGGGAGTACGCAACGTGACGCGTTGAGGAAACTCGGCCGAACTGCTCACGTTATCCACCGCGCCTTTCTGGAATAACGCCAGCCACTGCGCGCCATCCAGCGCCGGCAGATTGAGCTCAACGCCTTGTTGAGCAGGTAATGGCGGAATCGTCCGGCTGTCCGTCGTCCAGATAGCCCGATCCAACGTCAGCTTCTGATTTAATAACCAGCGGCTGTTAAAGTGATTTTTACTCCCTGCGCTCCCCGTTAGCGCAAAACTTTTCAGGTTGCCGTCAGCCTGAATGTTCACCGGAATGGCTTCGCCTGCGGGTTTATTTAGCGGAGAAGGTAAGTGACTACTCACATTTCTCAGATCGCCGTTCAGCTCGATGTGATAAGTGGTGTCAGCGTGATATGGAAGATCGATGCCGACTTTACCATTCCACGTCACGCTGCCGCTCAGGGCGTCATTCAGTTGCGGCGGTAAGACGCCCATACGCGTTGGCTGCCAGTTACCGTTCAGGTTGACGGCGACCTGATAGGCTTTTGCCCCTTCCGTCGTACTGAAATCCAGGTTTAGCGGCTGATTAAACCAGTTTGCCGTCAGCGGCCCGCTTTTTAGCGCGCCATTCACAAAGCTGAATTTACCGTTCAGATTTTTGAGCGTGCTGTTTAGCGGCTTAATAAACAGACTGTTATTACGCAACGAGACATCACCCTCGGCGGTAACCTGTTCTCCGTCCAGCGGAATATCAAGATGTAAGCGAGCATTCACATCGCCATCTAACTGGAGCTCCGCCAGCGTCGAGCCAAGCGAGTCTTTTAGCGGCGTCTCGTCAAAATAAGGCCCAACGGCTTTTCCCGGCCCGTTAATATCGGCATCAATGAGCAGTTTCTCTTTGGAATAATCCGGAATCGCCGCCGCGAGTTTGCTGGCCTTCACCCCGCCCAAATCGACGCTATCCGAACGCATCCACAGGCCGTCGTTCAGGAAATCCAGTTCAATGTTGAGATTTTTTAGCGCCGGCCAGTCGGGTTGAAAAGCAAACGTCGCATTGCGTAGCGGCACCAGCACTTCAAACTGACCTTCGTTATGCTTATAGGGAAAGAGGTGCGGGTTACCACCGTAAACCAACGTGGCGTTATCCGCCTCGCCGCCCTGAATCGCGCCGCTAAGGTAATCGACCAGCGCTTTGCCCATCAGGTTTTCCGGAAAATAGCGCCACGCCTGAGATCCATCGTCGGTACTGATGCCGGCCAGAATACCCAGCCACGGTTCGTCGCCCGTCGGTTGCAGATAGCGGAATCCGCCGCGCGCATGTACCGCCTTTGCTTTGACGTCAATGTCGCGGCCATCAAGCTGAAAGCCGTTCTCATTCTTCAACCAGCTAAGCGTCGCGACGCCGTTTTCAATTTCCAGCGGCGCGCGAAAAACGGTTTCATAGGGCATTTTAGCCTGCTGCATCGCAACCTTCATCTGCCCGTCTTCTACGCTTCCCGCCAGCGTACCGGAAAAATGTTCCGCGCCGGGCAACAGCTTCCACTGTTTCCAGGCAAGATTTTCCCACGATGCCTGAAAACGCGTTTTTTCGGTGGCCTGTAGCGGAATATCCAGCGCCAGTGTGGCGATCTTTCCGCTCGGCTGCGTAGCCTGCCATATTTCGCCCAGCACAGGCGACAGTTTAGCCGCCAGCGGACGTAATGCTTCCAGCCCCGCCAGTTCAAGATTACTGGCGCGAATGCGTAGCTCATCGCTACGTGTGTGATTCTCACCGCCGACGTCCTGCTGCGGGAGCCAGGCCACGGTTAAGGCTCCGCTCGGCCAGGGTTTACCATCAAGCGTAATCCGTGTGTCCGGAATATAAAACTGCCAGCCCGGCTGCTCGCGGCTAATCTGCGCCGTCAGGTTATCGACAGACAGCGTGTGCGTCGTGTTATCGCCCAGCCAGCTTGCGCCGCCCTGTTTCAGCCAGACGTCTCCTCCGGCGATTTCACCTTTACTGAGCGTCATCCAGCCTTCCAGACTGAAACGCGCCGTCTGGAGCGCCACATTATCCTGCATCCATTTGCCCAGCCACGGCTTGACGTCAATATCGTCGGCCTGTAACCAGACTCTGCCGTTATTCAGCAAACCGTCGTCATCGCGTAAATCCATCCGCACCTGCATCACGCCGTGCTGCCCGGTCAGGCTGGAGAGGCTGACCTCGCCTTCGGCGCGGTGCCGCTCTTTGCCGTTTAGCCAGGTAAGCTGTGGGATCGCCAGCTCCGCGCGTTGTCCGGAAAGCGTCAGAAAACTGATTTGGCTATCGCGCAGATCGAAATGATCGAACTGCCGCAGGAAAAGATCGCTTAAACGGCTGGTTTCGATGCCTTCGCCGTCGCTGCTTTGAAGAGGCGTGTTGGTGCGGAAATTGAGTTGCCAGAAGGTCAGGTCGCGAAACTGCCAGCGCATATGCAACAGGCTTTGCCAGACGTCCAGCGCCAGCGTAACGCGTTTTATCGACAGTTCGCCGCCATCTTTCAGGGCGGCATGAATATTATGCGCTTCCAGCGTAGGGCCAAAATTTTGCCAGCTTGCGGAGAGTTGGCTGGCGGCCACCGGCACGCCGGTCACAGACTCAATTTTATTCAGGATAGCTGGACGCCAGGCGTCAAGATGAGGCAACGCCAGGCGCAGCCCGCTAACCAGCAGCGCTGCAATGACGATGAGCGCGGCTCCAGTGAGCAATAAAATCCCCGGCAATCGCCTCACGCGTCTCTCCTTGTCTGCCAAAAAATACGACTCACAACCTTGCTTTGCCGGACGGCGGCGTGAACGCCTTATCCGGCCTGCAAATGCTCGTACGGGTCGCGGTCTTTTACATCATTACGACGTCAAACTGCTCCTGGTTATAAAGCGGTTCGACCTGAACTTTAACCTGTTTGCCGACAAAGATTTCGACTTCCGCCAGCGCGTGTGATTCTTCGCCTTTCAGCGCTTCCGCCACCGCAGGAGAAGCATAAACCAGGAAGCGATCGGAGTCATAAGCGTGATGAACACGTACAATTTCACGCATGATCTCATAGCAGACGGTTTCCACCGTTTTTACCGTCCCGCGGCCATGACAGGTTGGACATTCGTTACAAAGCACATGTTCCACGCTTTCACGAGTCCGTTTACGGGTCATTTCCACCAGTCCCAGCGGCGAAAAACCGTTAATACTGGTTTTCACGCGATCCTTACTTAACGCCTGTTCCAGCGAATGCAGCACCCGGCGGCGATGATCTTCATTATTCATGTCGATAAAATCGATAATGATAATGCCGCCCAGATTACGCAGGCGTAGCTGGCGGGCAATGGCCTGCGTCGCTTCAATATTGGTATTAAAAATGGTGTCGTCGAGATTACGGTGTCCGACAAACGCGCCGGTATTGATATCTACCGTCGTCATCGCTTCGGTTTGGTCGATAATCAGATAACCGCCGGACTTGAGTTCAACCTTACGCTCCAGCGCGCGCTGGATCTCATTTTCCACGTCATAAAGATCGAAGATCGGCTGATGGCCACTGTAATGCTCCAGCTTACTGGTCATTTCCGGGATGTATTCTGCGGTAAACTCCAGCAGCGACTCATAGGTCAGACGTGAGTCGACGCGAATTCGGTCCAACTGCGCATCGGCGAAATCGCGCAGCACGCGCTGCGCCAGCGCCAGTTCGCCATACATCTGGTAGCGCGTTTGCGGACGCTTTTTGCGCTCCATGACTTTCGTCCAGACGCGCTTGAGATAGGCGGCGTCAGACGCGAGATCCTCTTCACACACGCCTTCCGCCGCGGTACGGATAATAAACCCGCCCTGTTCGTCGCAGTATTCCGCCACCACCTTTTTCAGGCGCTCGCGTTCACTTTCGCTTTCGATACGCTGGGAAACGCCAACGTGTGACGCGCCGGGCATAAAAACAAGGTAACGGGAGGGCAACGTGATGTCCGTGGTCAAACGCGCGCCTTTCGTGCCGAGCGGATCTTTCACTACCTGCACCATCAGATCCTGTCCCTGACGCACCAGTTCGGAGATATCGCGCACGGTAAACTGTTTTTGCTCGTCGCCCGCCACGCATTCGGTATGCGGCATAATGTCGGAAGCGTGAAGAAATGCGGCTTTATCCAGCCCAATATCTACAAAAGCCGCCTGCATACCTGGAAGTACACGACTTACACGACCTTTGTAGATATTGCCTACGATTCCGCGTCGCGCTTCGCGCTCAATATGGATTTCCTGAAGAATACCGCCATCAATGTACGCCACGCGCGTTTCCGATGGCGTTACGTTTACCAACAATTCAGCCGTCATGTTTATCCCTTTTATCACGCAGTGCGTTAAAATGACTCAACAACTCATACGTTTCAACCAGCGGTAAGCCGACCACGGCGTGATAGCTGCCATTTATCTTCCTGACAAAACAGCCACCCCGCCCCTGAATACCGTATGCACCTGCTTTATCTAAAGGCTCGCCGCTGGCGACATAGCCAGTAATATCCTGCGCAGAAAGCGTGCGGAAAGTCACCTCCGTTACCACCAGACAATCCAGCGTCTGCTGCGAGTCCGCAAGCGCAACAGCAGTCATCACCTGATGCGTATTTCCGGAAAGCAAGCGCAGCATTTCTGCGGCATGAGCGGCGTCGCACGGCTTTTCCAGCACCTCGCCGTTTAACACGACTATCGTATCCGCGCCCAACACCGGCAGATCACGGGGAACCAGCGCCACGCCAGCCTGCGCCTTTTCGCGCGCCAGCCGAACAACATACTGCTGCGCGCTTTCCTGAGCACGCCGTTGCTCTTCAATACCAGGCACGACCTGCTCGAATGAAAATCCAAGTTGAGTCAATAATTCCTGGCGACGCGGGGAACCGGAAGCAAGATACAGAGTTGTCATATCGACCTTTATTGCACAGCAAACTGCTGGCGTACTTTACGCATCAGCAAAAAGAGCCAGGGCCACAGCACGCCATTGACTACACTACTCCAGAACACTTCCGGTCTGAAAGAGACGTTGATCACTAAAAACTCGGCCCAGAAAACAATAATGTCCACGGCCAGTGAAAGCAACATTACCACCAGCGCCTGCTGCCAGAGCGCCAGGTTACGGAAGAGCTGGAATTTCAGAGCGACCAGATAGGCGACAATGCTCATCGACAGAGCGCGCACGCCAAGTGTGGAACCGCTGATGAGATCAAGTATGGCACCCATCACAAATCCCGTCCCCACATTTACGCGGTGCGGCAGGGCCAGAATCCAGTACAGTAAGATGAGCAAAACCCAGTTTGGCCGGAAAACAATGATGTCGTCCGGCCAGGGCATGATTTGCAGCAACAGCGCAATAAGAAACGAGAGCCAGATAACCCAGCGCCCCTGGCTACGATAGCTCGCCACCATTACCCTCCCGGCGCACGCGCAGGCGGCGTGGTCGCGCCCGAAGGCGATGGTTGCGTTGATACCGGCGCCGTCTGGCCCGCAGATGGCTGAGTAATCCCCGTCGCCGGGTCCGGCACTGGCGCCGGCGGCCCCATCGCATCCGGAGAAGGCAACACCTGCGGCATCATCTGCATCAGGCGCTCATTGGCGACGCGGTGAACCTCTTCCGGCGTCATCGGATTGGCGCCGTTACGATCGGCTCCCCACAACAGCAGCAGATAGCGTAAACGCTGCAAACCTGCGGTTGGACGTGCCTGAATGACGGTATAGGCGCGCTGAGTGTCCAGCTTGACGGAGGAGACCACCGCCACCGGATACCCTTCCGGGAAACGCCCACCAAGTCCGGACGTTACCAGCACATCGCCAACGCGAATATCGGTATTGGCGGGCAGATGTTCAAGCTGAAGATCGTCAGTACAGCCGTTACCGGCGGCAATCACGCGGATGTCATTGCGCAGTACCTGAATCGGCAGCGCATGAGTCGCATCGCAAATCAGCAGTACGCGGCTGGTCAGTTTCGCCACGGCGACAACCTGCCCTACGACGCCTTTGTCGCTAATGACCGGTTGACCTTCATATACGCCATTAACGCTGCCTTTATCGATAACGACCTGATCGCTGTAAGGATCGTTAACCGTTGAAATAACCTGCGTCACCATTTTCTGCTCGTCCTGACGCAGCGGCGACCCCAGCAGCTCGCGCAACCGCGCGTTCTCCTGTTTGTACTGCCCCAGCATCAGCAGGTCGCTGTTTTTTAGCAGTAATTCCTGGCGCAGCGCCCGATTTTCCAGCTCAAGCTGGTCGCGAGAAGCCAGCGTTTGCGACACGCTGTCGAGCAGTTCACGAGGGCCGTTTGAAATAAAATAGAAAGGACTGACGGCAGTGTCCATGTACGTTCGGATTTGACTGAACGTCCCCAGGCGGCTGTCGGCAATGATAACGCCGAGCGCCACCAGCACCGCCAGAATAAGGCGAATCTGTAGCGACGGGCCACGGCTAAAAATTGGCTTCATAGGCTATGCGTATTCTCGCGTCGGAGAGGCAGGACAATCCAGGGATAATCCTGCCCGTATCCAACTACTCTTCGCTGAACAGGTCGCCGCCGTGCATATCGATCATTTCCAGCGCCTTGCCGCCGCCGCGCGCCACACAGGTCAGCGGATCTTCAGCAACCACGACAGGAATGCCCGTTTCTTCCATTAACAGACGGTCAAGGTTACGCAGCAGCGCGCCGCCGCCGGTGAGCACCATACCGCGCTCGGAGATGTCTGACGCCAGCTCCGGCGGACACTGTTCCAGCGCCACCATTACCGCGCTGACGATACCGGTCAACGGTTCCTGCAACGCTTCCAGAATCTCGTTTGAGTTCAGAGTAAAGCCGCGTGGAACGCCTTCCGCCAGGTTACGGCCACGCACTTCAATCTCGCGGACTTCGTCGCCCGGATAAGCGGAACCGATTTCGTGTTTAATACGTTCTGCGGTGGCTTCACCAATCAGAGAACCGTAGTTACGACGAACGTAATTAATGATGGCTTCGTCGAAGCGGTCACCACCAATACGGACAGAAGAAGAGTAAACCACGCCGTTCAGGGAGATCACGGCAACTTCAGTGGTACCACCACCGATATCCACAACCATTGAACCGGTTGCTTCAGAAACTGGCAGACCTGCGCCGATCGCGGCCGCCATCGGCTCTTCGATCAAAAAGACTTCACGGGCGCCTGCGCCCTGAGCGGATTCACGAATTGCGCGGCGTTCTACCTGCGTCGCGCCGACCGGCACGCATACCAGTACGCGCGGGCTTGGGCGCATAAAGCTGTTGCTGTGCACTTGTTTAATAAAGTGCTGGAGCATTTTTTCGGTCACAAAGAAGTCAGCGATAACGCCGTCTTTCATCGGACGGATCGCAGCGATATTGCCCGGCGTACGGCCCAGCATCTGCTTCGCATCATGACCGACTGCAGCCACGCTTTTCGGCGAACCGGCACGATCCTGACGAATGGCCACAACGGAAGGCTCATTCAATACGATGCCTTGTCCTTTTACATAAATGAGGGTATTCGCGGTACCCAGGTCAATGGACAGGTCATTGGAAAACATGCCACGAAATTTTTTCAACATACTAAGGGATAATCCTGAAAGCTGGGGCGGAAAACAAAATCCGCTTACTTTACCAACCACACGCAGCAGCGACAAGGCGCAAAAATCATCTGCTACGGTGAAAATTAGTGCAGTTCGTTTCCTTTGTTACAAATCTCGGCCTGAGTCCCTCAGGGCTGAAAAAATCAGCAGCAATCCTCGCCTTCGTTTGCAACCTGTCAAAGGTCATTCACCTGCATATTTGCTGCAACAATCTGGCGAGCAGACAAGCACACCCCCATGAGGCGCAGCGCGCGTTATTCTACGTGAAAACAAATTAAACGGCAGGTTAAACCGAGTATCTTTGCGAATATTTTTTCACGTTTGTGTCAAGTAGTTGGGAGGAGGCAAAAAAATCACCCTGCCCGCCAGCCACGCCGCGTTTTGTCAGCGTCTGCCACTCGCCGCGCGAACGGACGCCCGTCGCGTAAACCTGCGTAGGCGTGCCCGCGCAGGCCTCTACCAGACTTTGAACCAGAAGCTGGTTTTCCGTTCGCTTCTCAATGTTTCTGACCAGACTCGGATGCAGCTTGAGTAATTCCACATTGAGCGCTTTAATCCAGCTCGTGCTAACCAGCGTCAAACCCGCCTGTGTCACCGCCACCCGAACGCCAAGCGCATTGACTAAGCGAAGGATGGGTTGTAACCGGCTGATGTGTTGACAAACATCTGCCTCCGCAAGTTCAATAATTATGCGATTTCGCTGTGATTTTTCACACTGCATTAACGTATCGCGCAACCAGCGCTGAAAACGCGGACGAATCAGCGACTCAACCGTCAACTGCATTGCCAGATTTTCATCCGGCCAGTAGCCCAGCAACGTAATCAGGCGGCTAATTTGTAATCTGTCATACTCTTCCGATAAACCAAATTGCAACACCATCGGCATATACTCCGCCGAGCTCACCTCTTCTTTACCGTCATAGATGCGACACATCAATTCCCGATGATGCACACGACCTTCTCGCGTGACCGCCGGTTTTTGATAAAGTCGCGGTCCGCCCCGGTTCAGCATCTGCTCAATCAATGTGCGCCAGCGCACATTGCCGCGCCCTTTTTCCGGCAGAGTGTCGTCGTAGATAGCCCAGCTATTTCCCCCCTGCAGGGCGGCATTCCGCGCCGCGGCTTCAGCATGTTCCATCACCTGCTCGGTGGACTGTCCGCTGCGCCAGGCGCAAATGCCGATATGTACCATATCGTCACGATCGAGCATTTTGTTAGCCGGTAGCGCATCGACAGCTTTTAAAAGTTGTCCGGCAATACTTTCCGCTTCTTTCAGCGTTCGATGTGGTAGCAGCACGGCAAAGTCGCTGCGGTGATAACGCGCCAGCAGCGAGCCTGGGTAACGCATAATAAATGTCGATAGCAGATTGATAAGCATAAACATCTGCTCTTCCGCCTGATTGCCTCCCAGGCTGTCGCGCAGAAGATTGAAGTCTGGCAAGCGGATCATCATCACCACGCCATGCACTCCCACTTTTTCCTGATCTTCCAGCAGCGTCGCCAGCTGGTTATCAAAGAACAGACGGTTACCGAGTCCGGTTTTGGTGTCCTGCGCGGCGTAGGAGCGAATGAGGGTGTCCAGGCGGCTACGCTGTTCGTGAGCAAACTGAATTTCGGAAAGCAATACATCAAGCGCGCTACTGGTGCGCGCTGGCCATTCGTAAACAGAACCGCGGACATTCGCCCCGCGTTCGCCGTTCAGAATACGCGTTGAGCGAATTTCCAGAAGCTCCTGCCCGGAAAGCTGCCGCTGCAGCCAGCGCACCGATAAAAACAAAATCAGAACGATAAAACCGATCGCCAGCGTCAGCGGCGCCGTGGTGATCAGTGAGTGAAAATAGTTACCCATCGGGTCCTGATAAACCAGACGTAGCGACATCCCTGGATGTTTTATCAGCGGTACGACCAGCTCGCGATACATGTCGCTGGTGCCGGCTGGCCGATAACCTCTGGCGCGAGAATGGCTGTAGACGCTGCGCTCCCCCTGCAACAGATCGACACGCACAATATCGGAAGCGATCATGAGTTCGTCGATTTGCGGCGTCAGCGAGACAATATCATGGGTCACCAGGTGCGTATCAATGGCTGTCGCTGTCGCCTGCACACGGCTGACATACTTATACTGTACGGCGTTATAAAAGCTTAGCGAGCAACCTATCAGAGTCACGAAGATCGTTAACCCCGTGAGCAGCGTGATAAAAGCTGAGAATTTCGTCGTTAATCGCATCCTTGAGTTAACTCCGACGGTTATAAACAGTATGAAAAAGCGAATCTGAAGGCGGAATTCGCCACGGCGCGCAATGAAGCAGGCATACTACCAAAATGGATCTATCTGGCAATTTATTGCGTTGCATCGGCATCACGTTTTAATTAGCGAGTATAGTCTTCGTAGCTATTTTTCCAATCTACCATGTAAAGTGAGGACAGGTTATGCAGGCGTTGATCTTAGAACAGCAGGACGGTAAAACCCTCGCATCCGTGCAACATCTCGAAGAGAGTCAACTGCCGGCAGGTGATGTGACGGTGGATGTCCACTGGTCCAGCCTGAATTATAAAGATGCTCTGGCTATCACCGGAAAAGGGAAAATTATCCGTCATTTTCCGATGATTCCTGGTATTGATTTCGCCGGCACCGTTCACGCAAGCGAAGATCCTCGCTTTCATGCAGGCCAGGAAGTACTACTGACTGGCTGGGGCGTGGGCGAAAACCACTGGGGCGGCCTGGCCGAACGCGCACGCGTTAAAGGCGACTGGCTGGTCGCGCTGCCTGCGGGACTGAGCAGCCGTAACGCCATGATCATCGGCACCGCCGGTTTTACCGCCATGCTGTGCGTCATGGCGCTTGAAGATGCAGGTATTCGCCCGCAAGACGGTGAGGTTGTCGTCACCGGCGCCAGCGGCGGCGTGGGCAGCACTGCCGTTGCATTACTGCATAAGCTGGGCTATCAGGTTGCAGCAGTATCAGGACGTGAAAGCACCCACGGCTATCTTAAGAGCCTGGGAGCTAACCGTATTCTCAGCCGCGATGAGTTTGCTGAATCTCGCCCGTTGGAAAAACAGCTGTGGGCCGGTGCAATTGATACCGTTGGCGATAAAGTGCTGGCGAAAGTGCTGGCACAGATGAACTATGGCGGTTGCGTGGCCGCCTGCGGCCTGGCGGGCGGCTTCGCGCTGCCGACCACCGTTATGCCATTCATTCTGCGTAATGTGCGTTTGCAAGGGGTGGACTCGGTGATGACCCCACCGGCACGTCGCGCAGAAGCCTGGGCGCGTTTGGTTAAGGATCTGCCGGAATCGTTCTATGCTCAGGCCGCCACAGAGATTACGCTGGCGGATGCGCCGAAGTTCGCCGATGCCATCATCAATAATCAGGTTCAGGGCCGTACGCTGGTGAAGATAAAATAACGTCACGTATAAAAAAATTTACACTTAATTAACTATTTATTTTTACACATTGACACACTCCCTGTCATATTCACTACACGCCATGTTGTGGTGGGTAGACCGGGAGTCTGTGATGAAAAAGATACGTCCATTAACAGAAGCCGATGTGACTGCGGAATCGGCTTTTTTTATGCAGCGCCGACAGGTGCTAAAAGCATTAGGCATCAGCGCGGCCGCCTTATCCTTACCCTCAACGGCGCAGGCCGATCTCTTCAGTTGGTTTAAAGGCAACGATCGTCCGAAAGCGCCTGCCGGTAAACCGCTTGAGTTTAGTCAGCCTGCCGCCTGGCGAAGCGATTTAGCGTTAACGCCGGAAGATAAGGTGACGGGCTACAACAATTTCTATGAGTTTGGCCTTGATAAAGCCGACCCGGCGGCCAATGCCGGAAGTCTGAAAACCGAACCGTGGACGTTGAAAATCAGCGGGGAAGTCGCGAAGCCATTTACGCTGGATTACGACGATTTAACACATCGTTTCCCATTAGAAGAGCGTATCTATCGAATGCGCTGCGTCGAAGCGTGGTCCATGGTCGTGCCGTGGATTGGTTTCCCTTTATATAAGCTACTCGCGCAGGCACAGCCCACCAGCCACGCTAAATATGTGGCATTCGAAACGCTATACGCGCCGGATGATATGCCAGGACAGAAAGATCGCTTTATTGGCGGCGGACTGAAATACCCTTATGTCGAAGGGCTACGTCTGGACGAAGCCATGCATCCGCTGACTCTGATGACCGTTGGCGTCTATGGTAAGGCGTTACCCCCGCAAAACGGCGCGCCTATTCGACTCATCGTTCCATGGAAGTATGGTTTTAAAGGTATTAAATCTATTGTCAGCATTAAACTCACCCGCGAACGTCCGCCAACCACCTGGAATTTGTCGGCTCCCAACGAATATGGTTTTTACGCCAATGTGAACCCGCATGTGGATCATCCACGCTGGTCTCAGGCTACCGAACGCTTTATTGGTTCAGGCGGTATCCTCGATGTACAAAGACAGCCGACGCTGCTGTTTAACGGCTATGCCAATGAAGTCGCTTCGCTGTATCGCGGTCTCAATTTGCGGGAGAATTTTTAAGTGCGTCTGACAGCAAAACAGATAACCTGGCTAAAAGTTTGTCTGCATCTTGCCGGTTTTTTGCCGCTTCTGTGGCTCTTTTGGGCGATAAATCACGGTGGACTCAGCGCAGACCCGGTAAAGGATATCCAACACTTTACCGGCAGAACCGCGCTCAAATTTTTGCTCGCCACCTTGCTGGTTTCACCGCTGGCGCGCTACGCTAAACAGCCATTATTGATACGCACACGCCGCCTGTTAGGATTATGGTGTTTCGTTTGGGCTACGCTGCATTTAACCAGCTATGCCTTACTGGAACTGGGGATACATAACCTGGCGTTGTTAGGAAGCGAGTTGATTTCACGCCCTTATTTGACGCTTGGGATCATTAGCTGGCTGGTGTTATTGGCGCTGACGTTGACCTCAACGCAATTTGCGCAGCGTAAATTGGGCAAACGCTGGCAAACACTGCATAACGTCGTCTATCTTGTCGCGATCCTGGCTCCCATACATTACCTGTGGTCGGTAAAGATTTTATCACCGCAACCGGTCATCTACGCGGCATTAGCGTTAGCCCTTTTAGCGTTGCGTTACCGGAAGTTTCGCCAGTGGTGGCGCTAGTTCGGTGAACTGTGCGGTCGATTGCAAAACGCAAAACAGGTAATGTCCTTTTTATGTTTCGGGTTGATTATCTTCCCTGATAAGACCAGTATTTAGCTGCCAATTGCGACGAAATAGTTATAATGTGCGACTTTACATTGCCCAACGGCGATTTTCGTTCGCAGAAAGGGTGACAATCGAGCAATGAAGGTATATTTTGTTTTTTGCCCGAAAATGGCAGAAGATAGCCACACAATGACTGGCAAATCATGAATTTCACCTTCGGGTGCTACGGCATAACAGGCAAATCAAAGATGCGCGGTATTTTACCCGCGGCAGTCATTCACATGCTTTACAGACGGCGCTAAAACGCCTGTCACAATCACACTAAACAAAGAGTACGGAACCCACTCATGGATATTCGTAAGATTAAAAAACTGATCGAGCTGGTTGAAGAATCAGGTATCTCCGAACTGGAAATTTCTGAAGGCGAAGAATCTGTTCGCATCAGCCGCACAACGGCAAACGCCGGTTTTCCGGTGATGCAGCAGGCTTATGCGGCGCCGATGATGCAGCAACCCGCTCTGTCTAACGCTGTCGCGCCAGCGGCTACTCCAGCAATGGAAGCGCCTGCCGCAGCGGAAATCAGTGGTCACATCGTACGCTCCCCAATGGTTGGTACTTTCTACCGCACCCCAAGCCCGGACGCGAAAGCGTTCATCGAAGTGGGCCAGAAAGTGAACGTGGGCGATACCCTGTGCATCGTTGAAGCCATGAAAATGATGAACCAGATCGAAGCTGACAAAGCAGGTACTGTGAAAGCGATTCTGGTCGAAAGTGGTCAACCGGTAGAATTTGACGAGCCACTGGTCGTCATCGAGTAACGAGGCGAACATGTTGGATAAAATTGTCATCGCCAACCGCGGCGAGATCGCACTACGTATTCTTCGAGCCTGTAAAGAACTCGGCATCAAGACCGTCGCTGTGCACTCAAGCGCGGATCGCGATTTAAAACACGTATTGCTGGCGGATGAGACGGTCTGTATTGGTCCGGCACCGTCCGTAAAAAGTTATCTGAACATCCCGGCTATCATTAGCGCCGCTGAAATCACCGGCGCGGTGGCAATCCACCCGGGTTACGGCTTCCTTTCTGAGAACGCCAATTTTGCCGAGCAGGTTGAACGCTCCGGCTTTATCTTTATCGGCCCGAAAGCAGACACCATCCGCCTGATGGGCGATAAAGTGTCCGCGATTACCGCGATGAAAAAAGCGGGCGTGCCGACCGTACCAGGATCTGACGGCCCGCTGGGCGACGATATGAATGCGAACCGCGCTCATGCCAAACGTATTGGCTATCCGGTGATCATCAAAGCGTCCGGCGGCGGCGGCGGCCGCGGTATGCGCGTGGTTCGTAGCGATGCTGAACTGGCGCAGTCCATCTCCATGACCAAAGCGGAAGCGAAAGCGGCTTTCAGCAACGACATGGTATACATGGAAAAATACCTGGAAAATCCACGCCACATCGAAATTCAGGTGCTGGCGGACGGCCAGGGCAACGCTATCTATCTGGCGGAACGCGACTGTTCCATGCAGCGTCGCCACCAGAAAGTGGTTGAAGAAGCCCCGGCGCCAGGCATTACGCCGGAACTGCGTCGCTATATCGGCGAACGCTGCGCGAAAGCGTGCGTAGACATCGGCTATCGCGGCGCAGGGACGTTCGAATTCCTGTTCGAAAACGGCGAGTTCTATTTCATCGAAATGAACACCCGTATTCAGGTTGAACACCCGGTGACTGAAATGATTACCGGCGTCGATTTGATCAAAGAGCAGTTGCGCATCGCGGCGGGTCAGCCGCTGTCGATCACACAGGACGAAGTTGTCGTTCGAGGCCATGCGGTAGAATGCCGTATCAATGCCGAAGATCCGAACACCTTCCTGCCAAGCCCAGGCAAAATCACGCGCTTCCATGCGCCTGGCGGCTTTGGCGTTCGCTGGGAATCTCATATCTACGCGGGCTACACGGTGCCGCCGTACTATGATTCCATGATCGGCAAACTCATCTGCTACGGTGAAAACCGCGACGTGGCGATTGCCCGTATGAAAAATGCCCTGCAGGAACTGATTATCGATGGTATCAAAACCAATATCGATCTGCAGACCCGCATCATGAATGACGAGCACTTCCAGCACGGTGGAACCAACATCCACTATCTGGAGAAAAAACTCGGTCTTCAGGAAAAGTAATCGCACGTTAATCTCAAAAGGCCGGTGAATCCGGCCTTTTTTATTTCTGGGGATAGCGATGCCCCATCATGTACAATTCCCGCTTTCTTCACCCATAAGGGACAAAAAATGGACGCTCGTTTTGTTCAGGCCCATAAAGAGGCGCGCTGGGCGCTGTGGCTGACCCTTTGCTATCTGGCGGCATGGTTAGTGGCTGCTTACTTACCTGGAGACTCTCCGGGAATTACCGGTCTGCCGCACTGGTTCGAGATGGCCTGCTTATTGACGCCGCTGGTCTTTATTTTGCTGTGCTGGGCGATGGTGAAATTCATTTATCGCGACATTCCGCTGGAGGATGACGATGCAGCTTGAGGTCATTCTACCGCTGGTAGCCTATCTGATCGTGGTCTTCGGGGTCTCGATTTACGCTATGCGCAAGCGTACCGCCGGCACTTTTTTAAACGAATATTTTCTTGGCAGCCGTTCGATGGGCGGGATCGTGCTCGCGATGACGCTTACCGCCACCTATATTAGCGCCAGTTCATTTATCGGCGGTCCCGGCGCGGCTTATAAATACGGTCTGGGCTGGGTCTTGCTGGCGATGATCCAGCTTCCCGCCGTCTGGCTTTCACTGGGTATTCTGGGTAAAAAATTCGCTATCCTGGCGCGTCGCTATAATGCCGTCACGCTTAACGATATGTTATTCGCTCGTTACCAAAGCCGCCTGCTGGTGTGGTTGGCAAGCCTGAGTTTATTGGTCGCGTTTATTGGCGCAATGACCGTACAATTTATCGGCGGCGCGCGACTGCTGGAGACCGCGGCGGGAATTCCCTACGAAACCGGCCTGCTAATATTTGGCGTCAGTATCGCACTCTATACGGCGTTTGGCGGCTTTCGCGCCAGCGTACTTAACGATACGCTACAGGGCCTGGTGATGCTGGTCGGCACGATAGTGCTGCTGGTGGGCGTGATCCATGCGGCGGGCGGTCTAAGTCAGGCCGTTGACACGCTGCACGCTCTCGACCCCAAACTGGTAACGCCGCAGGGCGCCGATGACATACTTTCTCCCGCCTTTATGACCTCTTTTTGGGTACTGGTCTGTTTTGGTGTGATTGGCCTGCCGCATACGGCGGTGCGCTGCATCTCCTATAAAGACAGTAAAGCGGTACACCGGGGCATTATTATCGGTACGATTGTCGTGGCGATTTTAATGTTCGGGATGCACCTTGCCGGCGCGCTGGGTCGCGCGGTGCTTCCGGATCTGACGGTGCCGGATCTAGTGATCCCAACGCTAATGGTGAAAGTTTTGCCGCCGTTTGCCGCCGGGATCTTCCTCGCTGCGCCAATGGCGGCGATCATGTCAACAATTAATGCCCAACTGCTGCAAAGTTCCGCGACGATCATTAAAGATCTCTATCTCAACCTGCGCCCCGATCAGATGCAAAATGAGATCCGGCTGAAGCGTATGTCGGCAGCGATTACATTACTGCTAGGCGCGCTGTTGCTGCTGGCAGCATGGAAACCGCCAGAGATGATCATTTGGCTCAACCTGCTGGCGTTTGGCGGCCTGGAAGCGGTGTTCTTATGGCCGCTGGTACTGGGCCTTTACTGGGAGCGGGCAAACGCGGCAGGCGCATTAAGCGCCATGATCGTGGGCGGCGTGCTATATGCCCTGCTTGCCACATTTAATATTCAGTACCTGGGCTTTCATCCGATTGTGCCCGCGTTACTGTTAAGTTTATTGGCTTTTCTGATCGGAAACCGATTCGGCTCTTCCGCTTCGCAAGCCACCGTATTGTCTACTGATAAATAAAGAGTTTTGCCATGCCATGGATCCAATTGAAACTGAATACCACCGGCGCGAATGCTGAAGAGCTGAGTGATGCGCTGATGGAAGCGGGCGCCGTTTCCATTACCTTTCAGGATACGCACGATACGCCGGTTTTTGAGCCATTGCCGGGCGAAACCCGTCTGTGGGGCGATACCGATGTGATCGGTCTGTTCGACGCCGAAACCGACATGAAAGACGTTGTCGCTATTCTGGAGCAACATCCGCTGCTGGGTGCCGGATTTGCCCATAAAATCGAACAACTGGAAGATAAAGACTGGGAACGCGAATGGATGGATAATTTCCATCCGATGCGTTTTGGCGAGCGTCTGTGGATTTGTCCCAGCTGGCGCGACATTCCGGACGAGAATGCCGTCAACGTGATGCTCGACCCGGGACTGGCGTTCGGTACGGGTACGCACCCCACCACCTCTTTATGTCTGCAATGGCTGGACGGGCTCGATCTCAACGGCAAAACCGTGATCGACTTTGGCTGCGGTTCAGGCATTCTGGCGATTGCCGCGCTGAAACTGGGAGCGGCAAAGGCGATTGGTATTGATATCGATCCACAAGCTATTCAGGCCAGTCGCGATAATGCCGAACGCAACGGCGTGTCTGACCGGCTGGAGCTGTACCTGCCGAAAGACCAGCCAGAAGCCATGAAAGCCGACGTGGTCGTCGCTAACATCCTGGCAGGCCCATTACGCGAACTGGCCCCGTTAATCAGCGTACTGCCCGTTGAGGGCGGTCTGCTGGGGCTTTCAGGTATTCTCGCCAGCCAGGCGGAAAGCGTCTGCGATGCTTACGCCGAGCTTTTCACTCTCGACCCGGTCGTCGAAAAAGAAGAATGGTGCCGCATTACTGGCCGTAAAAAATAATTCTTGTCAGCGTGGTCGCCCGGCCACGCTTTTCTCCACACAACTGCCTTAACACCTTTCTGTCACCGAGACATCATTAAATTCATCAAATGAATGCCTGAAATAACTTCTTTGTCACTATCCGTCTGGATAAACAGCTGCTACCAGCGGACAAAAGGTACTGGCGTTTTAACGGGTCGCAGCCATCGTCCTCGTGCTTAGTAAATGCTGTCCGGGTTGTTCTGCAGCATCCGCTAACCCTCTCTTCAACGCAGCTGGAAAAATTTATCCGTGCCATTCATGAACACAAAAGCGCATCTGTGCGCCCCCTTCCGACTGGCAATGGAGAAAAGTCACGCGCAGCGGGAAGTGATCTTGTCCTGAAACGAGACGGCGATCCCATTCATTTGGGGTAATTAGCTTATAAAAAAAGCAGATTATTCCGCTTATCTTGTTTCTGGACGAAGAAATAGAGAGAAGTTACGGGAATTTGTAAGCGCGTACAAAACCGTCGACAATAAATAACCCTATGATTTTACTGAATTATAAATTTATTTTGCTGTTTTTAAGCACGATTCATTGATCTACAACAGTGGATTGTTCAAAGTTTGGCCTTTCATCTCGTGCAAAAAATGCGTAATATACGCCGCCTTGCAGTCACAGTATGGTCATTTCTTAACTCATGCGCATCGGACAATATCAGCTCAGAAATCGCCTGATCGCAGCGCCCATGGCTGGCATTACTGACAGACCTTTCCGGACGCTGTGCTATGAGATGGGAGCAGGATTGACAGTATCCGAGATGATGTCTTCTAACCCGCAAGTGTGGGAAAGCGATAAATCTCGTTTACGGATGGTGCACGTTGATGAGCCAGGAATTCGCACGGTGCAAATTGCCGGTAGCGACCCTGTTGAGATGGCCGATGCCGCACGTATTAACGTGGAAAGCGGCGCCCAGATTATTGATATCAATATGGGGTGCCCGGCGAAGAAAGTGAATCGTAAGCTGGCAGGTTCAGCCCTCTTGCAGTACCCGGATTTAGTGAAGTCTATACTCATCGGGGTCGTAAACGCAGTGGACGTTCCTGTGACTCTCAAGATTCGCACCGGCTGGGCGCCGGAACACCGTAACTGCGTAGAGATTGCCCAACTGGCTGAAGATTGTGGTATTCAGGCTCTGACCATCCATGGCCGCACCCGCGCCTGTTTGTTCAACGGAGAAGCTGAATACGACAGTATTCGGGCAGTTAAGCAGAAAGTTTCCATTCCGATTATCGCGAATGGCGACATTACTAACCCGCATAAAGCCAGAGCTGTTCTCGACTATACAGGGGCGGATGCCCTGATGATAGGCCGCGCAGCTCAGGGAAGACCCTGGATCTTTCGGGAAATCCAGCATTATCTGGACACTGGGGAGCTGCTTCCGCCGCTGCCGCTGGCAGAGGTAAAGCGCTTGCTTTGCACGCATGTTCGGGAACTGCATGACTTTTACGGTCAGGCAAAAGGGTACCGAATCGCGCGTAAACACGTCTCCTGGTATCTCCAGGAGCACGCTCCAGACGACCAGTTTCGGCGCACATTCAACGCTATTGAGGACGCCAGCGAACAGCTGGAGGCGTTGGAGGCATACTTCGAAAATTTTGCGTAAACAGAAATAAAGAGCTGACAGAACTATGTTCGAACAACGCGTAAATTCTGACGTACTGACCGTTTCTACCGTTAACTCTCAGGATCAGGTAACCCAAAAACCCCTGCGTGACTCGGTTAAACAGGCACTGAAGAACTATTTTGCTCAACTGAATGGTCAGGACGTTAATGACCTGTATGAGCTGGTACTGGCTGAAGTAGAACAGCCCCTGTTGGACATGGTGATGCAATACACCCGCGGTAACCAGACCCGTGCTGCTCTGATGATGGGCATCAACCGTGGTACGCTGCGTAAAAAATTAAAAAAATACGGCATGAACTAATTTCGATTAGCTAACTGCTTGTTTAAAAAGGCGCTACTCGGCATGGGGAAGCGCCTTTTTTATACGCATCACATGGAATTTGGTCATGAAAGCGGAATGTGAACCTCAGTACTTTGGCGATGAATCGAAGAAGATTATTCACGGTGACGCGCTAACAGAACTTAAAAAACTGCCTTCTGAAAGCATTGACTTAATTTTTGCCGATCCGCCTTACAATATCGGAAAAGATTTCGACGGTATGGTGGAATCCTGGGACGAAGCGTCTTTTCTGGCCTGGCTGTATGAATGCATTGATGAGTGCCACCGCGTACTGAAGAAACACGGCACCATGTACATCATGAATAGCACAGAAAATATGCCGTATATCGATCTCAAATGCCGAACGCTTTTTACCATCAAAAGCCGTATCGTCTGGTCCTATGATAGTTCCGGGGTGCAGGCGAAAAAATACTTTGGTTCTATGTATGAACCGATCCTGATGATGGTAAAGAACCCGAAAAGCTATACCTTTAATCGTGACGCGATTCTGGTCGAAACCACTACGGGCGCTAAGCGCGCGCTAATCGATTATCGAAAAAACCCGCCCCAACCATACAATCAGAAAAAAGTGCCGGGCAACGTCTGGTCATTTCCTCGCGTACGTTATCTGATGGATGAATATGAAAACCATCCTACGCAAAAACCCAGCGCGCTGTTAAAACGGATCATACTGGCCTCTTCTAACCCGAGCGATACCGTATTGGACCCTTTCGCAGGCAGTTTCACCACAGGCGCTGTCGCAGCGGCGTCAGGTCGTAAGTTTATCGGTATTGAACTCAATAATGAGTACGTAAAAATGGGGCTCAGAAGATTGAGCGTCACTTCGCATTATTCAGAAAATGAACTTGCAAAAGTCAAAAAGAGAAAAACACAAAACCTGTCCAAAAAGCAGCGAAATGTCGGGATAAACGCGCTATCTTCAGAGAAGTAAAAGCATTGTAAGTCCGCTTTTCAGCGTCAAAATTTCATGTATATTCCCAGCACGCATGGGCATGAATACACAGGATTTGACGATGATACGTAAGTATTGGTGGCTGGTTGTTTTTGCCGTCTCCGTTTTTCTTTTTGATGCGCTTTTGATGCAATGGATCGAATTGATGGCGACTGAACAGGATAAGTGCCGAAACATGGACTCGGTTAACCCTCTTAAATTGATCAATTGTACCGATCTGGAGTAGCGAACCGGGCGATTTAACCTATGATTATTTATCACCCGGATTTCTTTTATCCCTTATAAAAACAGGGAATTAAAACACGTTGAGGATAAAAGAAGGGGTGATACTGTCTCGTCCTGTTCTTTTCCTGCATAACCAATGAGCTAATGATACATGCCGGTTAGTGAGTACAACCACATCCTTGTGGCGGTTTCATTTGCTGTCGCTATTTTTGCGTCCTATACCGCATTAAATATGGCCGGACGCGTAGCCGGAAGCGCCCGATCAAACGCCAGAATATGGCTAATGGGCGGCGGCTTCGCGCTGGGCGTCGGTATTTGGGCGATGCATTTTGTCGGGATGCTGGCGATGGATCACGCGATGAACATGCGCTTCGATCCGTTCCTCACCGGCCTCTCCATGCTGATCGCGATCGGCTCCTCCCTGTTTGCGCTATGGCTGGTTAGCGCTGAAAAACTGCGCCTGCGCCGTTTACTACCGGGCGCGCTGGTGATGGGACTGGGCATCAGCGCAATGCATTATACCGGGATGGCGGCGCTGCAATTTGCTTCCATTATCGTCTGGAATAGCGCGTGGGTTGCCCTCTCTATCATTATCGCGCTACTGGCGTCCTGCGGCGCGCTGTGGCTCACGTTCCGCCTGCGTCATGAGGGAACAGATGTCGCCCTGAGGCGAGCAGGCGCCGCGGTATTAATGGGGATAGCTATCGCCGGCATGCATTACGCCGGCATGAAGGCCGCACACTTTCCCCAAAACTGGCCGATGGAGCATCGTGGCGTCGATAGCAACTGGCTGGCTGTTCTTGTCAGCGTGGTCGCGCTGACTATCCTGGGCATTACTCTGCTGGTTTCTTTATTTGACGCCCGGCTTCAGGCCCGCACCGCACTACTTGCCTCTTCGCTGGCGCAGGCGAACCAGGAACTGGCGCAGTTGGCGCTGCATGATACGCTCACCCGTTTACCAAACCGGGTACTTCTTGAGGATCGTCTGGAACAGGCCATCAGCAAAGCGAATCGGGAAGGCACGTCTTTCGCGCTACTGTTTATGGATCTGGATGGCTTTAAAGCCGTTAATGACGCTTATGGTCATGATATCGGCGATAAGCTACTGGTAGCGGTCACGCATCGTCTGAACCAACCGCTGAGCGGGCAGTTTACCCTGGCGCGGATTGGCGGCGACGAATTTGTGCTGCTTGCAGAAGTCAGCGCGCCTGACGAAGCGGCTTCCCTTGCCAGCGCGCTGGTACATTCGATAGATGCGCCCTTTACGATAGATCCGTATGAACTGGTCGTCACCCTTAGCGTGGGAATAGCGCTCTATCCGCTGGACGGAAAAAACGAACGGGAACTGATGTTCAACGCCGATGCCGCGATGTACCACACGAAGCATACAGGGCGTAACGGATACCATTTCTTTCAGCCATCAATGAATATGCTGGCGCAAACCCAACTTCAGCTAATGAATGACCTGTGGCTGGCGCTGGAAAGACAAGAGCTCAGGCTGGTGTATCAGCCTAAATTTCAGGCCCCTGCCGGCCCCATTGTAGGATTTGAGGCCCTGTTGCGCTGGTATCATCCAAAACAAGGCGTACTGAATCCTGACCAGTTTTTACCGCTGGCGGAAAAAACGGGTCTTATCGTCACTATCGGTAGCTGGGTGATAGACGAGGCGTGTCGACAGCTCCGCGAGTGGCACTTACAGGGATACGACTTATGGTCAGTGGCGGTAAATCTGTCCGCCTTACAATTTGAGCAGCCCGGGCTTGTGGACACCATTACGCGGAGCCTGGCCCGACACAGTATCCGTCCCGATTTATTGATTCTGGAAATCACCGAAACCACGGCGATGAACAAGCCAGAGCAAAGCGTCGCTATACTCACCAGATTAACGGAAATGGGGGTTAAGGCCTCTATTGACGACTTTGGCACCGGTTATTCCAGCCTTCTCTATCTGAAACGTCTTCCGGCGTGCGAACTAAAAATTGATCGCGCTTTCGTACATGAACTCAGCGAGGCAGGCGACGGCGCGACCATTGTTGCGGCTATTGTCGCGCTGGCGAAAGCGTTAAATCTGCAAATTGTGGCAGAAGGGGTAGAAAATGAAACGCAGCAACAATTTTTGACCCAGTTAGGATGCCATACGCTTCAGGGGTTCCTGCTTGGCAAGCCGCGTACGGCAGAGGAAATTGCTCGCGATATTCGGGACCCTGCCAATACATTCACAAGGTAAATATATAATATCAACTCAAAATAATCTCAGGCTTCTTCCGCCTGTTGTTCATTTGGCATTAATTGCCTCACACTGCCATCCGGGCTTAGCATTTTTAATACATTATCGACTAATGCAGGCGCCTGCTTATAAAGATCATAACTTGTGGGATTCATTAACCAGTTCTTTACTATTCCGCTAAAACTACCATGCAGAATAATTAATATGACATCCAGATCAAGACTGCCTGAGATCAGCTTTTTATCCATACATCGCTGTAATACTTCAAGCAGCGACTGATGATGGAAACCCATCTTCTCCCGAATGGCCTGTTCCGATATCATACCATTATGGAATTCACATTTATGATATAAAATCTGCATTAATGCCTGCTGACGAGGCACTGCCGCAATATATTGTAAGGCTGCAATAAATTTCTCTCGTAGATCCTGTAAAGGATTATCATTCCAGCATCCCGTAAGCCTATCCTGAATAAGTTCGCGTAAAGGTGGTTGCTGTAACCAAACCTCATTAAACAACTGCGTTTTATTCTCAAAGTGCCAGTAGATGGCGCCCCGCGTGACATCAGCGGCATCAGCGATATCATTCAGCGTCGTGTTGGCAACGCCGCGCAAAGCGAACTGCGCAATAGCGGTTTCAATCAAGTGTTGCCGCGTTTTAAGCGCATCCGCCTTCGTTTTCTTCGCCATAATTAAGATATCCTGGACCATAAAAACGATAAATACGCTGATAAAATACTCAGCACAAAAAACAACTTTACCATGTCCTTTTTAGTCAGACGAGAGACAGCTATTTTTATTTCGCACAATATCGCCAAATCAATAATAAAAACAAATAAATTAATAAAACATATTCATATAAAATATATATTTCTATTTATGTTATTCAACATCATGATTTTACTAATCGGGACATTATGAAACGACAGGGAATAGTTCTTTTTTTTTGCTTTTATGTGCCGTGAACCCCATCCCAAAATAAGTATTGCTTACATCACAAGCTAATAATTTGTAGGATACCCCACTGCTATTCTATTTTTCGCGCGTTAACGCCTTACCGTTATCCGGTGAATAACGAGCTTTCGGTTTTTTAAGGAACAGTAATGACGAAACATGCCAGGTTTTCACTCCTGCCCTCATTCATCATATTCTCTGCTGCGCTGCTGGCCGGTTGTAATGACCAGGGAGATACCCAGGCTCATGCCGGCGAGCCGCAAGTCACCGTCCATGTGGTCGAAACAGCGCCGCTAGCCGTAACGACCGAACTTCCCGGACGTACGTCCGCATTTCGCATTGCGGAGGTTCGCCCCCAGGTGAGCGGGATCGTGCTTAAAAGAAACTTCACCGAAGGTAGCGATGTAGAGGCCGGGCAGTCGCTTTATCAGATCGATCCTGCCACTTATCAGGCCGATTATGACAGCGCTAAAGGCGAACTTGCTAAAAGCGAAGCGGCTGCGGCTATCGCGCACCTGACGGTCAAACGCTATGTTCCACTGGTCGGCACAAAATATATCAGCCAACAGGAATATGATCAGGCGATTGCCGACGCCCGCCAGGCCGATGCCGCCGTTGTGGCGGCAAAAGCCGCTGTTGAAAGCGCGCGTATTAACCTTGCGTATACCAAAGTCACCTCACCCATCAGCGGGCGTATAGGAAAATCTAATGTGACTGAAGGCGCGCTGGTGACTAATGGTCAGTCAACTGAACTGGCTACCGTGCAGCAACTCGACCCGATTTATGTCGACGTGACGCAATCAAGCAACGACTTTATGCGACTCAAGCAATCCGTCGAACAAGGTAACCTGCATAAAGACAGCGCCAGTAGCACGGTTCAACTGGTAATGGAAAATGGTCAGGTCTACCCGATTAAAGGCACGCTGCAATTTTCCGACGTTACCGTAGATGAAAGCACCGGCTCTATCACGCTCAGGGCGGTTTTCCCTAACCCACAACACAGTCTGCTTCCCGGTATGTTTGTTCGCGCACGCATTGATGAAGGCGTCCAGCCCAATGCCATCCTTGTCCCCCAGCAGGGCGTAACCCGCACGCCGCGCGGCGACGCAATGGTGATGGTGGTTAACGATAAAAGCCAGGTCGAAGCCCGCAATGTCGTGGCGGCGCAGGCTATTGGCGATAAATGGCTCATCAGCGAAGGGTTAAAACCGGGCGATAAGGTCATCGTCAGCGGCTTACAAAAAGCGCGACCGGGCGTCCAGGTGAAAGCCACTACCGATGCTCCTGCAGCGAAAACGGCGCAATAAGGTAACCGTACATGGCAAACTTTTTTATTAGACGTCCTATTTTCGCCTGGGTTCTGGCCATTATCCTGATGATGGCTGGCGCACTGGCAATAATGCAACTTCCCGTTGCGCAGTATCCAACCATTGCGCCGCCAGCGGTTTCTATTTCTGCAACCTATCCTGGCGCGGATGCGCAGACGGTACAGGATACGGTTACTCAGGTTATCGAACAAAATATGAACGGTATCGATAACCTGATGTATATGTCCTCTACCAGCGACTCTGCTGGTAGCGTGACCATCACCCTGACCTTCCAGTCCGGAACCGATCCGGATATCGCGCAGGTTCAGGTGCAAAATAAATTGCAGCTCGCCACGCCTTTACTGCCGCAAGAAGTCCAGCAGCAGGGGATTAGCGTTGAAAAGTCCAGCAGCAGCTTTTTGATGGTCGCCGGGTTCGTTTCAGATAATCCGAACACTACCCAGGACGACATCTCTGACTATGTCGCCTCTAACATTAAGGATTCTATCAGCCGTCTGAATGGTGTGGGCGACGTTCAGTTATTTGGCGCACAGTACGCCATGCGTATCTGGCTGGATGCGAATCTGCTAAATAAATACCAGCTCACGCCAGTTGACGTCATCAACCAGTTAAAAGTACAGAACGACCAGATTGCGGCAGGCCAACTGGGCGGCACGCCAGCATTACCGGGCCAGCAGCTTAACGCCTCAATCATCGCCCAAACGCGTCTGAAAGATCCGGAAGAGTTCGGCAAAGTTACGTTGCGCGTCAATACCGACGGCTCTGTCGTTCATCTCAAAGATGTCGCGCGTATTGAGCTTGGCGGTGAAAACTATAACGTTGTAGCGCGCATTAACGGTAAACCGGCCTCCGGTCTCGGTATTAAACTGGCGACCGGCGCTAACGCGCTGGATACCGCAACCGCAATCAAAGCGAAACTGGCGGAACTGCAGCCTTTCTTCCCTCAGGGAATGAAGGTGGTTTATCCTTATGACACAACGCCCTTCGTAAAAATATCTATCCACGAAGTGGTAAAAACGCTGTTTGAAGCGATTATTCTGGTGTTCCTGGTAATGTATCTGTTCTTACAGAATATCCGGGCAACCCTGATTCCTACCATCGCTGTTCCTGTCGTGTTGCTAGGCACTTTTGCGGTACTCGCCGCCTTTGGCTATTCCATCAATACTCTGACGATGTTTGGTATGGTACTGGCGATAGGGCTGTTGGTTGACGATGCGATAGTGGTCGTAGAAAACGTTGAACGTGTAATGATGGAGGATAACCTTTCTCCCCGAGAGGCGACGGAAAAATCCATGTCGCAGATTCAGGGAGCGCTGGTTGGTATCGCGATGGTACTGTCTGCGGTATTTATCCCGATGGCCTTTTTTGGCGGCTCGACCGGGGCAATTTATCGCCAGTTCTCTATTACTATTGTTTCAGCAATGGCGCTATCCGTTCTGGTTGCGTTGATTCTGACGCCAGCACTGTGCGCTACGCTGCTTAAACCCGTATCTGCTGAACATCACGAGAAAAAAAGCGGCTTCTTTGGCTGGTTCAATACCAGGTTTGATCACAGCGTTAACCACTATACTAACAGCGTAAGCGGTATCGTGCGTAATACGGGTCGCTATCTCATTATCTATCTACTTATTGTAGTCGGAATGGCGGTTCTGTTTTTACGCCTCCCGACCTCCTTCCTGCCGGAAGAAGATCAGGGAGTATTCCTGACCATGATTCAGCTCCCCTCTGGCGCTACGCAAGAACGTACGCAGAAAGTGCTGGATCAAGTCACTCATTACTACCTGAATAATGAAAAAGCGAACGTCGAAAGCGTGTTTACCGTAAACGGCTTTAGCTTTAGCGGTCAGGGACAAAACTCAGGGATGGCATTTGTTAGCCTTAAACCCTGGGAAGAGCGTAACGGTGAAGAAAATAGCGTCGAAGCCGTTATCGCCAGAGCGACACGCGCCTTCAGCCAGATTCGCGACGGGTTGGTGTTCCCCTTCAACATGCCGGCAATTGTCGAGTTAGGTACCGCGACAGGTTTCGACTTTGAACTGATTGATCAGGGAGGGCTCGGTCACGATGCGTTAACGAAAGCGCGTAATCAACTCCTGGGTATGGTCGCGAAGCATCCTGATCTATTAGTGCGCGTACGCCCGAACGGGCTGGAAGACACGCCACAGTTCAAGCTGGATGTCGATCAAGAAAAAGCGCAGGCGCTCGGTGTTTCGCTGTCTGATATCAACGAAACCATCTCCGCGGCGTTGGGCGGCTATTACGTTAACGACTTTATCGATCGCGGACGAGTGAAAAAAGTATACGTTCAGGCTGACGCTCAGTTCCGTATGCTGCCGGGAGATATCAACAATCTTTATGTACGCAGCGCCAATGGCGAGATGGTGCCCTTCTCTACCTTTAGCTCAGCACGGTGGATTTATGGTTCGCCACGCCTGGAACGCTATAACGGGATGCCGTCAATGGAACTGCTCGGTGAAGCAGCGCCCGGACGAAGTACCGGTGAAGCCATGTCGTTAATGGAAAACCTGGCTTCACAGCTGCCAAACGGTATTGGCTATGACTGGACAGGTATGTCGTATCAGGAACGGTTGTCAGGTAACCAGGCGCCGGCGCTGTACGCAATCTCACTCATTGTCGTTTTCCTCTGCCTTGCCGCTCTGTATGAAAGCTGGTCAATTCCGTTCTCGGTAATGCTGGTCGTACCGCTTGGCGTGGTTGGCGCTCTGCTTGCAGCGTCATTGCGCGGTCTGAACAATGACGTTTACTTCCAGGTTGGCTTGTTAACCACTATTGGCCTTTCTGCTAAAAACGCCATCCTGATTGTCGAGTTCGCCAAAGATCTCATGGAAAAAGAAGGACGTGGATTGATTGAAGCGACGCTGGAAGCATCCCGTATGCGTTTACGTCCTATTCTAATGACCTCGCTGGCCTTTATTCTCGGGGTAATGCCGTTAGTTATCAGTCGTGGCGCAGGTAGTGGGGCACAGAACGCAGTAGGCACAGGGGTTATGGGGGGAATGTTAACCGCAACCTTATTAGCTATCTTCTTCGTGCCAGTATTCTTCGTTGTTGTAAAACGCCGATTTAATCGCCATCATGATTAACCGGTAAACAGAGGCGTCTTCGGACGCCTTTTTAAACGGTACGTCTTTATCTCCGCTATTCCTCCCTCTCCGCTTACTTTTGCATTCTCCATAGTTTTTACAATTCACATGAATTGAGATGATTCCTCATGTCGGCCATTTTTTCTGTGGTGGTAAAATAATTCTCGTTTTCGCAGCGGTTAGAGCCAGCATTTACGTTGTTGTACTTCGCGAAACGCTGATTAATGAGGTAACACCATGAAAAGACTAATTCCAGTTGCATTGCTTACCACCTTATTGGCAGGTTGTGCACATGATTCTCCCTGCGTACCGGTTTATGACGATCAAGGGCGGCTGGTTCATACCAATACATGTATGAAAGGTACAACGCAGGATAACTGGGAGACAGCAGGCGCTATTGCTGGCGGCGCTGCGGCGGTAGCAGGGTTGACGATGGGTATCATTGCGCTTTCTAAATGATACATGCAGGCGCGGCAATGCCGCGCTTTCAGTAATAATATAAAGGTCGTACGGATACTCAGCGACGTAATCTATTCAGCCTGTCCCCCGAAAGTTAACACGGTAAAACGCTCTCTTTTCTTACTCGCCCATCCCGATGGGATTTATTCTGTTCCTTGTCCGATGCAGACAAAATTGTAGCTTGATAGCATCGTAAGCCGCATTACAAACACGCTTTATACAGTAAGACTTAGAGCGTGGTCATTAGGCGTAATTATTACAGACAGTCTGGATATAAACCGGAGCATACACGTAATACATGAGGATTTTGAGCACTGTCCCAGGGCCAAACTGGCAAATAAAATAGCCTAATGGGCCAGATTCTTAGTCCTCAGCGAATATCTCTATTGCTTATTAGAGGCGTAAGTAAAAGCCGTTTGTACATCCACTTCAGCACGGTTCACATTCTATGGTTCAGGCGGATATATGGTGGGAAATCACGTTGACTAAAACGGTTTTTATCTACTCTACGAAGATGTTTAAAACGCGTCGGCGTCATTACCCGATAACTTTTTCCATAGAGAGATAAATGCAAAAAGGCCCAATCTTTCGATTGAGCCTTTTGCTTTATTTGATGTCTGGCAGTTTATGGCGGGCGTCCTGCCCGCCACCCTACGGGCCGTTGCTGCGCAACGTTCAAATCCGCTCCCGGCGGATTTCTCCTCCTCAGGAGAGTGCCCACCGACAAACAACAGATAAAACAAAAGGCCCAGTCTTTCGACTGAGCCTTTTGTTTTATTTGATGTCTGGCAGTTCCCTACTCTCGCATGGGGAGACCCCACACTACCATCGGCGCTACGGCGTTTCACTTCTGAGTTCGGCATGGGGTCAGGTGGGACCACCGCGCTACTGCCGCCAGACAAATTCTTTTTCAAATGCCGAACTTTAACCGTATTAAGTGGTGCTGATACCCAGAGTCGAACTGGGGACCTCACCCTTACCAAGGGTGCGCTCTACCAACTGAGCCATATCAGCACACTAAATTTGATGCCTGGCAGTTCCCTACTCTCGCATGGGGAGACCCCACACTACCATCGGCGCTACGGCGTTTCACTTCTGAGTTCGGCATGGGGTCAGGTGGGACCACCGCGCTAGTGCCGCCAGGCAAATTCTTTGTGCTCTGTCCTGTGTCTTTTACACTGATACGGCGTTGGCTGCTCTTGCGAGCGTCAGTCACATACTTCTGTATGCTCCTTCCGTCGCTGCGTTTGCCGCCTTGTCTCAGCGTAAAATCCTTCGGACTCTGAATCTGAACTGAAAATTGTTGTCTTCTCAATCCGCCAAAACATCTTCGGCGTTGTAAGGTTAAGCCTCACGGTTCATTAGTACCGGTTAGCTCAACGCATCGCTGCGC
>NZ_JBGDXK010000003.1:0-540968 GCF_046550775.1 Salmonella sp. SAL04202
GCGGGAATAGCTCAGTTGGTAGAGCACGACCTTGCCAAGGTCGGGGTCGCGAGTTCGAGTCTCGTTTCCCGCTCCAATTCTTATCTGCAGTAAAATTATCCACAACGAATATCGCGTTGGGGCACGTTTTGTTCCGCTTTCGTCAGATCCTTGTAAACAGACTTATCCACAGGGCGGCCCATTACTCCTGGAATGCAAAAAATTATACCTGACGCGTAGAATTTCTATAATTTACTGAAAAATATAGAAAAAATAAGATTTCAAAACGTTAGCGTTATTGTCTGTTCCTTTTTTCCCTCTTGAATCGCAATGTGTTTTTATTTTTATACACAGCCTGTGAATAATTCAGGCATCGCGCACCAGCCCTTTTTCAATCACCCTGACCAGACGCTGTTTTTTCGGTAGCTGCACTTCAATGATGCAGGCGTTGCGCTTTTCAATTTGTTGCGCAATCGCCCATTCGATATGCTCATCGAGAAGTGGATGCTCACCCTTGCGGCTTTCCAGCGCCGTAATGACGGCATTACTCCACGGCGCATTCCCCAGCGCGACGGCAACATTGCGCAGCCAGCGTAAATGACCAATGCGCCGAATCGCAGAACCTTCAGTGACTTTCAGAAACTGCGCTTCGCTCCAGCTAAACAACTCAACCAAATCTGGGTTATGCAGCGCCTTGCGTGGGCTAAAATCTGCTTCGTCGGTCAACTGAGAGTAACGATTCCACGGACAGATAAGCTGGCAGTCATCGCAGCCGTAAATACGGTTGCCTATCAGTGGGCGAAATGCTTCAGGAATAGCGCCTTCCAGCTCAATGGTGAGATAAGAAATACAGCGCCGCGCGTCCACCGTATACGGTTCGACAATCGCCCCGGTCGGGCAAATGGTCATACAGGCGACGCATTTGCCGCAACCTTCTTCGACCGGCTGGTCGACCGGCAGCGGTAAATCAATCAGCAGTTCCCCCAGGAAAAAGAATGAGCCTGCCTCCCGATTAAGGATAAGTGAGTGCTTACCCGTCCAGCCAAGTCCGGCTTTTTCCGCTAATGGGCGTTCAAGAATAGGCGCAGAGTCGACAAACGGTCTAAAATTCAGCGAACCGCAGTACTGCTGGATCTGCTCGCCCAGTTTTTTAAGGCGGCTGCGTAACAGCTTGTGATAATCACGCCCCAGCGCATATCGGCTAACGTAGCCCAGCGTGGGATCCTTCAACGTACTGGCAAACGCGGCGTTGGCGGGCAAATAGTTCATGCGCACGCTGATGACACGTAGCGTACCGGGTAAGAGTTCATGAGGCCGGGCGCGCATCATACCGTGGCGCGCCATCCATGCCATCTCGCCGTGGTATTGTTTGTCCAGCCACGCCTGCAACGCAGGTTCGGATGCGCGCAGATCGGTATCAGTAATACCGACCTGCTGAAAGCCCAGCTCCACCCCCCACTGCTTAATATTTTGCGCTAACTGATTGAGATCGAGGGGCTTTGACATGATGGACCATAACATGAAGAAAAACCCTGTAAGTATACCACACTCCATTTGGCCCGCCGATGACATCAAACGGCTGGAACGCGATGCGGCGGATGCCTTTGGACTCACACTCTATGAATTGATGCTGCGCGCTGGCGACGCGGCATTTCGGGTAGCCCGTGACAGTTATCCTGACACCCGACACTGGCTGGTGTTGTGTGGTCATGGCAACAACGGCGGCGATGGTTACGTCGTGGCGCGACTAGCGCAAGCGGCGGGCATTAGCGTAACGTTGCTGGCGCAGGAGAGCGACAAACCGTTGCCTGAAGAAGCGGCGCAGGCGCGCGATGCCTGGCTGAATGCTGGCGGCATTATCCATGCTGCCGATATTATCTGGCCGGAAGCGACGGATCTAATTATCGACGCGCTGCTTGGCACCGGTATAGCCCAGGCACCGCGCGACCCGGTAGCCGGTCTGATTGAACAGGCGAACGCCCATCCTGCGCCGGTTGTCGCCGTCGATATCCCGTCAGGCCTGCTGGCGCAAACGGGCGCCACGCCTGGCGCGGTGATAAGCGCCGCGCATACGGTCACGTTTATCGCCCTGAAACCAGGCCTGCTGACCGGCAAAGCGCGTGACGTTACTGGCATACTGCATTATGACGCGTTGGGACTGGAAGGCTGGCTGGCAAGCCAGACGCCGCCGCTCCGGCGTTTTGACGCGACGCAGTTGGGGCAATGGTTAACGCCGCGTCGACCGACCTCGCATAAGGGCGATCATGGTCGTCTGGCGATTATCGGCGGCGACCAGGGAACAGCGGGCGCAATTCGGATGGCTGGCGAGGCGGCGCTGCGTACGGGGGCTGGGTTGGTCAGAGTACTGACTCGCGGTGAAAACATCGCGCCGTTGCTGACGGCCCGCCCGGAACTGATGGTACATGAACTCACGCCTCAGTCGCTGGAAGAGAGCCTGACCTGGGCTGACGTTGTGGTGATCGGCCCGGGGCTTGGGCAGCAGGAATGGGGCAAAAAAGCCTTACAGAAAGTAGAAAACGTCCGTAAACCTATGCTGTGGGATGCGGATGCGTTGAACCTACTGGCAATCAATCCTGATAAACGTCACAATCGCGTGATTACGCCGCATCCGGGAGAAGCTGCCCGCCTGTTAGGATGTTCTGTGGCAGAAATTGAAAGTGATCGCTTACTTTCAGCACAGCGTCTGGTAAAACGGTACGGAGGCGTGGTCGTGTTAAAAGGCGCAGGAACGATTATCGCCGCTGAACACCACCCTCTGGCTATCATTGACGCTGGTAATGCGGGGATGGCGAGCGGCGGGATGGGCGATGTCCTGTCCGGCATCATCGGCGCATTGCTCGGACAGAAGTTTACCCCGTATGATGCGGCATGTGTGGGATGTGTGGCTCACGGCGCGGCGGCGGACTTACTGGCAGCGCGTTATGGCGCTCGCGGCATGTTGGCGACCGATCTTTTTACTACGCTGCGGCGTATTGTTAACCCTGATGTGATTGACGTAAACCATGATGAATCGAGTAATTCCGCTACCTGACGAACAGGCGACGCTAGACCTGGGGCAACGGGTAGCCAACGCCTGCAATGGCGCGACCGTTATTTATCTGTATGGCGATTTAGGTGCCGGTAAAACGACGTTTAGCCGGGGATTTTTACAGGCGTTAGGCCATAACGGTAATGTAAAAAGCCCCACCTATACGCTGGTAGAGCCTTATACGCTTGATAACATGATGGTATATCACTTCGACTTATACCGTCTTGCGGACCCGGAGGAGCTGGAGTTTATGGGCATTCGCGATTATTTCGCCAACGACGCCATTTGTCTGGTGGAGTGGCCGCAACAAGGTAAAGGCGTTCTCCCCGATCCGGACGTCGAAATCCATATTGATTACCAGGCGCAGGGGCGTGAGGCTCGCGTAAGCGCGGTATCCTCATCGGGTCATTCGTTACTGGCGCGTTTAGCCGATTAGCTATAAAGGTGGCGGGATGATTTATCGCATCAAAAATGCCGTAATAGCAGCCTTAATCCTGCTGTGCGCGCACGCGGGCGCCGCCAGTCTCTCTGATATTCAGGTGTCCAACGGCGAGCAGCAGGCGCGCATTACGCTGAGTTTTATCGGCGAGCCGGAATATGCTTACTCACAGGACGGTAAACGTACCGTGGCGCTGGATATCAGGCAGACCGGCGTGATTCAGGGGCTGCCGCTTCAGTTTAGCGGTAACAATCTGGTGAAAACGATCCGTGCCGGAACGCCGAAAGATGCGCAATCTTTACGGTTGCTTGTCGATCTGACGGAAAATGGTAAAACCGAGGCGGTGAAGCGGCAAAACGGCGGCAACTATACGGTCATTTTCACCATTAATGCCGATGTTCCGCCGCCACCACCACCGCCTGTCGTCGCGAAACGGGTTGAAAGCGCGCCCCGCCCGACGGAGCCTGCCCGTAATCCGTTTAAATCTTCTGATGATCGCCTGACCGGCATAACCAGCAGCAATACCGTTACGCGGCCTGCGGCGCGCGCGTCGGCAGGCGCTGGCGATAAAGTGGTGATTGCTATTGATGCCGGACATGGAGGCCAGGACCCCGGCGCGATAGGCCCGGGCGGTACGCGCGAGAAAAATGTCACCATCGCCATCGCGCGTAAGTTACGCACATTGCTGAATAACGATCCGATGTTTAAAGGCGTGCTGACGCGTGACGGCGACTATTTTATTTCGGTGATGGGGCGGTCTGATGTGGCGCGTAAGCAAAACGCCAACTTCCTTGTCTCTATTCATGCGGATGCCGCGCCAAATCGCGACGCCACCGGCGCCTCCGTCTGGGTATTGTCCAATCGTCGCGCGAACAGCGAAATGGCAAACTGGCTTGAGCAGCATGAGAAGCAATCCGAACTGTTAGGCGGCGCTGGCGATGTGCTGGCGAACAGTCAGTCAGACCCTTACCTGAGCCAGGCGGTACTGGATTTGCAATTCGGTCATTCGCAGCGGGTAGGGTATGATGTGGCGACGAACGTGCTAAGCCAACTCGACGGCGTGGGGGCGCTGCATAAACGTCGCCCGGAACACGCGAGCCTGGGCGTGTTGCGTTCGCCGGATATCCCGTCCATTTTGGTGGAGACGGGCTTTATCAGTAATCACGGCGAAGAGCGATTGCTGGCGAGCGACCGCTATCAGCAGCAGATTGCTGACGCTATATACCGGGGGTTGCGTAAGTACTTTGCAGCGCATCCGATCCAGTCTGCGCCGCAGGGCGGCCCAGGCCAGACGGCCAGTACCAACCAGCCTGGCGCCATAACCGCCGCGAATTAAGGAGATTTCATGCCGATTCAGGTTCTGCCGCCGCAGCTTGCGAACCAAATCGCCGCTGGCGAAGTGGTGGAACGCCCTGCGTCGGTTGTTAAAGAGCTGGTAGAGAATAGTCTGGATGCAGGCGCCACCCGCGTTGATATCGACATCGAGCGTGGCGGCGCGAAGCTTATTCGTATTCGCGACAATGGCTGCGGCATTAAAAAAGAGGAGCTGGCGCTGGCGCTGGCCCGTCATGCCACCAGTAAAATCGCCTCGCTTGACGATCTGGAAGCGATTATCAGTCTGGGATTTCGCGGCGAAGCGCTGGCCAGTATCAGTTCGGTCTCGCGTTTGACGCTAACGTCGCGCACGGCGGAGCAGGCGGAAGCCTGGCAGGCGTATGCGGAAGGGCGCGACATGGACGTGACGGTAAAACCCGCCGCGCACCCGGTCGGCACCACCCTGGAAGTTCTGGATCTCTTTTATAATACGCCCGCCCGGCGCAAATTCATGCGTACCGAAAAAACGGAATTTAATCACATCGATGAGATCATCCGTCGTATTGCATTGGCCCGTTTTGACGTCACGCTTAACCTGTCGCACAACGGCAAATTGGTACGGCAGTATCGCGCTGTCGCAAAGGACGGGCAAAAAGAGCGCCGGTTAGGCGCCATCTGCGGGACGCCGTTTCTCGAACAGGCACTGGCGATCGAGTGGCAGCATGGCGATCTGACCCTGCGCGGCTGGGTCGCCGATCCGAATCACACCACCACGGCGTTAACGGAGATCCAGTACTGTTATGTGAATGGCCGCATGATGCGCGACCGCTTGATCAACCATGCCATTCGCCAGGCCTGTGAAGATAAACTGGGCGCGGACCAACAGCCTGCGTTTGTGCTGTATCTGGAGATTGACCCGCATCAGGTGGATGTCAATGTTCATCCCGCCAAGCACGAAGTGCGTTTTCATCAATCCCGGCTGGTGCACGACTTCATCTATCAAGGGGTGCTGAGCGTCCTGCAACAGCAGACGGAAACGACGCTGCCGTTGGAGGAGATTGCGCCAGCGCCGCGGCATGTCCCGGAAAACCGTATCGCCGCCGGGCGCAACCATTTTGCTGTACCCGCCGAGCCAACTGCGGCGCGCGAGCCCGCGACACCGCGTTATTCCGGCGGCGCATCGGGCGGCAACGGCGGGCGTCAGTCCGCGGGTGGTTGGCCGCACGCTCAGCCAGGTTATCAGAAGCAGCAGGGCGAGGTTTATCGCGCGCTTTTACAGACGCCGGCGACGAGCCCCGCGCCGGAGCCGGTTGCGCCTGCGCTTGACGGACATAGCCAGAGTTTTGGTCGCGTACTGACGATAGTCGGCGGTGACTGTGCGTTGCTGGAACACGCGGGGACTATCCAGCTCTTGTCGCTGCCGGTTGCGGAGCGTTGGCTGCGTCAGGCGCAGCTTACACCGGGTCAAAGTCCGGTTTGCGCGCAGCCGTTGCTGATTCCGCTGCGTTTAAAAGTGAGCGCCGATGAAAAAGCCGCGCTGCAAAAAGCCCAATCTTTGTTGGGAGAATTGGGTATTGAATTTCAGTCAGATGCGCAGCATGTGACCATTCGGGCAGTGCCTTTACCCTTACGACAACAAAATTTACAAATCTTGATTCCTGAACTGATAGGCTACCTGGCGCAACAGACCACATTTGCAACGGTCAATATTGCACAATGGATAGCGCGTAATGTGCAGAGCGAACATCCGCAGTGGTCGATGGCGCAGGCCATATCGCTGCTGGCGGATGTTGAGCGGCTATGTCCGCAGCTGGTAAAAGCGCCGCCGGGTGGCCTGTTACAACCTGTTGATTTACATTCGGCGATGAACGCCCTGAAGCATGAATGATGTAAGCAAGGCGAGCCTGCCTAAGGCGATATTTTTGATGGGGCCGACGGCCTCCGGCAAAACGGCGCTGGCGATAGAACTGCGTAAAGTTTTGCCAGTAGAGTTGATAAGCGTTGATTCCGCCCTCATTTATCGGGGAATGGATATTGGCACGGCTAAGCCGAATGCCGATGAGCTGAAAGCGGCGCCGCATCGACTGCTGGATATACGCGACCCGTCGCAGGCGTATTCGGCGGCGGATTTTCGCCGCGACGCGTTAGAGCAAATGGCGGAGATCACCGCTGCGGGGCGTATCCCGCTGTTAGTGGGCGGTACCATGCTGTATTTTAAGGCATTGCTGGAAGGGTTATCGCCGCTGCCTTCAGCAGATCCGGAAGTCAGATCCCGGATAGAGCAGCAAGCAGCGGAGCTTGGATGGGAGGCGTTGCATCAGCAACTTCAGGAGATAGATCCGGTTGCCGCCGCGCGAATTCATCCAAATGATCCGCAAAGACTTTCCCGGGCACTGGAAGTTTTTTTCATTTCGGGTAAAACTTTAACGGAGCTAACGCAAACGTCAGGAGACGCGCTACCGTACCAGGTGCATCAGTTCGCTATCGCCCCGGCGAGCCGTGAACTGCTCCATCAGCGCATTGAACTGCGTTTTCATCAGATGTTGGCTTCAGGTTTTGAAGCAGAAGTCCGGGCGCTTTTTGCCCGAGGAGATTTGCATACGGACTTGCCTTCCATCCGTTGTGTGGGATACCGCCAGATGTGGTCATACATTGAGGGCGAAATCTCATATGATGAAATGGTTTATAGAGGTGTTTGCGCCACGAGACAGTTGGCGAAGCGCCAGATGACCTGGTTGCGCGGTTGGGAAGGGGTGCGCTGGCTTGACAGTGAGAATCCCGATCGGGCGCGAAAAGAAGTATTACAGGTTGTTGGTGCTATCGCAGACTGAATGTGTACAATTGAGACGTATCGTGCGCAATTTTTCAGAATCGAAAGGTTCAAAGTACAAATAAGCATATAAGGAAAAGAGAATGGCTAAGGGGCAATCTTTACAAGATCCGTTCCTGAACGCATTGCGTCGGGAACGTGTTCCAGTTTCTATTTATTTGGTGAATGGTATTAAGCTGCAAGGTCAAATCGAGTCCTTTGATCAGTTCGTGATCCTGTTGAAGAACACGGTCAGCCAGATGGTTTATAAGCACGCGATTTCTACTGTTGTCCCGTCTCGCCCGGTTTCCCATCACAGCAACAATGCCGGTGGCGGCGCCAGCAATAACTACCATCACGGTAGCAACGCGCAGGGTTCTACTGCGCAACAGGACAGCGAAGAGACTGAATAAGTTCACGCGCTGTTTATCCATGTCGGGGGCGTCGGATAATCGCCCCCGCTGGTTATTAAGAGGGTTTACGCTTGTTTGACCGTTATGATGCCGGTGAGCAGGCGGTACTGGTACACATCTATTTTTCGCAAGACAAAGATATGGAAGACCTCCAGGAGTTTGAATCTCTGGTCTCTTCCGCCGGTGTCGAAGCAATGCAGGTGATTACCGGTAGCCGTAAAGCACCGCACCCGAAGTACTTTGTAGGTGAAGGTAAGGCAGTTGAAATTGCGGAAGCCGTGAAAGCGACTGGCGCAGCGGTCGTATTGTTTGATCATGCATTGAGTCCAGCCCAGGAGCGAAACCTGGAGCGTTTGTGCGAGTGCCGGGTTATCGATCGCACCGGTCTTATCTTAGATATTTTTGCCCAACGTGCGCGTACCCATGAAGGTAAGTTGCAGGTTGAGCTGGCGCAGCTACGCCATCTGGCTACGCGTCTGGTGCGTGGCTGGACCCACCTTGAACGTCAGAAAGGCGGGATTGGTTTGCGCGGTCCGGGTGAAACCCAGCTCGAAACCGACCGTCGTTTACTGCGTAATCGCATTGTGCAGATTCAGTCGCGCCTGGAGAAAGTTGAGAAGCAACGTGAGCAGGGGCGGCAGTCGCGCATCAAGGCCGACGTTCCGACGGTATCGCTGGTGGGCTATACCAACGCCGGAAAATCCACCCTTTTTAATCAGATCACTGAAGCGCGGGTCTATGCGGCAGATCAGCTATTTGCGACGCTGGACCCGACCTTACGTCGTATTGATGTAGCGGATGTCGGTGAAACCGTTCTGGCGGATACGGTAGGCTTTATCCGCCATTTACCGCATGATCTGGTGGCTGCCTTTAAAGCTACCCTGCAGGAGACGCGTCAGGCGACGCTGCTGCTGCATGTGGTCGATGCGGCGGATGTTCGTGTGCAGGAAAACATCGAGGCGGTAAACACCGTTCTCGAAGAGATTGACGCTCACGAAATCCCCACCTTAATGGTGATGAACAAAATCGATATGCTGGACGACTTTGAACCGCGTATCGACAGAGATGAAGAGAATAAACCCATCCGCGTTTGGCTTTCAGCGCAAAGCGGCGTGGGGATACCACAGCTTTTTCAGGCTTTGACGGAGAGTCTTTCCGGCGAGGTGGCGCAGCATACGCTGCGTTTGCCGCCGCAGGAAGGGCGTCTGAGAAGCCGGTTTTATCAGCTTCAGGCAATAGAAAAAGAGTGGATGGAGGAAGACGGTAGCGTCAGTCTGCAGGTACGAATGCCGATTGTCGACTGGCGTCGCCTCTGTAAACAAGAACCGGCGTTGATCGAATACGTGATCTAGACGCGAAGTCATTCAGGTCGTATTGAAGCGGTAGCTGAGAGAATTTCAGGAGCTCACAACGAAGTGACCTGGGGTAAAAAAGCCGCCACTCAGGACGCAGCCTGAAAGATGATGTCTGTAACGGCGGTTCGTCTGAAGCATGGAGTAATTTCGCCTTATCCTCTGAGGTCGAAAGACAACGGGGATCACCGCATAACAAATATGGAGCACAAACATGGCGTGGAATCAGCCCGGTAATAACGGACAGGACCGCGACCCGTGGGGAAGCAGCAAACCTGGCAGCAACTCTGGGGGAAATGGAAACAAAGGTGGCCGCGATCAGGGACCTCCCGATCTGGATGATATCTTCCGTAAGCTGAGTAAAAAACTCGGTGGTTTTGGGGGCGGTAAAGGCACCGGTTCCGGCGGCGGTAGCTCATCGCAAGGCCCGCGTCCGCAACTGGGAGGCCGTATTGTCGCCATCGCCGCGGCGGCAGTAGTCATTATCTGGGCGGCCAGCGGTTTTTATACCATTAAAGAAGCCGAGCGCGGCGTTGTGACGCGTTTTGGTAAATTCAGCCATCTGGTAGAGCCAGGTCTGAACTGGAAGCCGACATTTATTGACGACGTTACGCCGGTGAACGTCGAAGCGGTGCGCGAACTGGCGGCGTCAGGCGTGATGCTGACGTCTGATGAAAACGTCGTGCGCGTTGAAATGAACGTGCAATACCGCGTCACCGATCCGCAGAAATATCTGTTTAGCGTGACCAGCCCGGACGATAGCCTGCGTCAGGCCACCGACAGCGCGCTGCGTGGCGTCATTGGCAAATACACGATGGATCGCATCCTGACCGAAGGCCGTACCGTTATTCGTAGCGATACCCAACGCGAGCTGGAAGAGACTATCAAACCGTACAACATGGGGATTACCCTGCTGGACGTGAACTTCCAGGCCGCGCGTCCGCCGGAAGAGGTGAAAGCCGCCTTTGACGACGCGATTGCCGCACGTGAAAACGAGCAGCAGTACATTCGTGAAGCGGAAGCGTATACCAACGAAGTTCAGCCGCGCGCCAACGGTCAGGCGCAGCGTATTCTGGAAGAGGCACGCGCCTATAAAACCCAGACTATCCTGGAAGCGCAGGGTGAAGTCGCCCGGTTTGCGAAGATTTTGCCGGAATATAAAGCCGCGCCGCAGATTACACGCGAGCGTCTGTATATTGAAACGATGGAAAAAGTGCTGAGCCATACCCGTAAAGTACTGGTTAACGACAAGAGCGGTAATTTAATGGTGCTGCCGTTAGATCAGATGCTGAAAGGCGGGAATGCGCCGGCGGCAAAGAGCGACAATAGCGCCAGCAACCTGCTGCGCCTGCCGCCGTCCACAAAGTCTAACGCCAGCGGAGCAAGCAACACGTCGTCCTCAAATCAGGGCGATATTATGGACCAACGCCGCGCGAATGCGCAGCGTAACGACTACCAGCGTCAGGGGGAATAACGATGCGTAAGTCAGTTATTGCGATTATCATCATCGTGCTGGTAGTGCTCTACATGTCCGTCTTTGTGGTCAAAGAGGGCGAGCGCGGCATTACGCTGCGTTTTGGTAAAGTTCTGCGTGACGATGAGAACAAACCGCTGGTTTACGCGCCGGGTCTGCACTTTAAGATCCCGTTTATTGAATCAGTGAAAATGCTTGATGCGCGTATCCAGACGATGGATAACCAGGCCGATCGCTTTGTGACTAAAGAGAAGAAAGACCTGATTGTCGACTCCTACATCAAATGGCGTATCAGCGACTTTAGCCGTTACTATCTGGCGACCGGCGGCGGCGATATTTCGCAAGCCGAAGTGCTGTTAAAACGTAAATTCTCGGACCGTTTGCGTTCTGAGATTGGTCGCCTGGACGTAAAAGACATCGTGACCGATTCTCGTGGTCGTCTGACTCTGGAGGTGCGCGACGCGCTGAACTCCGGTTCAGCCGGTACCGATGATGAAGTAGCGACCCCGGCGGCGGATGACGCGATTGCCGAAGCGGCGGAACGCGTTACGGCGGAAACCAAAGGTAAAGTACCGGTCATCAACCCGAACAGTATGGCGGCGTTGGGTATCGAAGTGGTCGATGTGCGTATTAAGCAGATCAACCTGCCGACCGAGGTTTCTGAGGCGATTTACAACCGTATGCGCGCCGAGCGTGAAGCGGTCGCGCGTCGTCATCGCTCACAAGGTCAGGAAGAAGCGGAAAAACTGCGTGCGGCTGCTGACTATGAGGTGACGAAAACTCTGGCGGAAGCCGAGCGTCAGGGGCGTATCATGCGTGGTGAAGGTGATGCTGAAGCCGCGAAGCTGTTTGCCGACGCGTTCAGCCAGGACCCTGATTTCTACGCGTTCATTCGTAGTCTGCGCGCTTACGAGAAGAGCTTCGAAGGTAATCAGGACGTGATGGTACTGAGCCCGGACAGCGATTTCTTCCGCTACATGAAGACACCGAGTTCGACGACACGCTAAAATAGCGTCAGCGGTTTTAGACCAGCAAAACCACCGCATCCAAAGGATGCCGGTGGTTTTCTTTTATAAGGGCGATAAATGAATTCAACAATCTGGTTGGCGCTTGCTCTGGTATTAGTCCTCGAAGGGCTGGGACCGATGCTGTATCCCGGCGCATGGAAAAAAATGGTTTCGGCACTGGCGCAACTGCCGGAAAATGTTTTACGTCGTTTTGGCGGCGGACTTGTGGTCGCGGGAGTTGTGGTCTACTACATGTTGAGGAAAACGATTGGCTGAGCAAAAAGTGGTCGGATTTGCCGCAGATTGAGTGCAAAAAGTGCTGTATATCTGAAAAAGCGATGGTAGAATCCATTTTTAAGCAAACGGTGATTTTGAAAAATGGGTAACAACGTCGTCGTACTGGGCACCCAATGGGGTGACGAAGGTAAAGGAAAGATCGTCGATCTTCTGACTGAACGGGCTAAATATGTTGTACGCTACCAGGGCGGTCACAACGCAGGCCATACTCTCGTAATCAACGGTGAAAAAACCGTTCTCCATCTTATTCCATCAGGTATTCTTCGCGAGAATGTAACCAGCATCATCGGTAACGGTGTTGTGCTGTCTCCGAGCGCGCTGATGAAAGAGATGAAAGAACTGGAAGACCGTGGCATCCCCGTTCGTGAGCGTCTGCTGCTGTCTGAAGCCTGTCCGCTGATCCTTGATTATCACGTTGCGCTGGATAACGCGCGTGAGAAAGCGCGTGGCGCGAAAGCGATCGGCACCACCGGTCGTGGAATCGGGCCTGCTTATGAAGATAAAGTGGCACGTCGCGGTCTGCGTGTTGGTGACCTTTTCGACAAAGAAACCTTCGCTGAAAAACTGAAAGAAGTGATGGAATATCACAACTTCCAGTTGGTTAACTACTACAAAGTTGAAGCGGTTGATTACCAGAAAGTTCTGGATGATACGATGGCTGTTGCCGACATCCTGACTTCTATGGTTGTTGACGTTTCAGACCTGCTCGACCAGGCGCGTCAGCGTGGCGATTTCGTCATGTTTGAAGGTGCGCAGGGTACCCTGCTGGATATCGACCACGGTACTTATCCGTACGTAACTTCTTCTAACACCACAGCAGGTGGCGTGGCGACCGGTTCCGGCCTGGGCCCGCGTTATGTTGATTACGTTCTGGGTATCCTCAAAGCTTACTCCACTCGTGTAGGTGCAGGTCCGTTCCCAACCGAACTGTTTGATGAAACCGGCGAGTTCCTCTGCAAGCAGGGTAACGAATACGGCGCCACTACCGGCCGTCGTCGTCGTACCGGCTGGCTGGACACCGTTGCCGTTCGTCGTGCGGTACAGCTAAACTCCCTGTCTGGCTTCTGCCTGACCAAACTGGACGTGCTGGATGGCCTGAAAGAGGTGAAACTCTGCGTGGCTTACCGTATGCCGGATGGTCGCGAAGTGACTACCACTCCGCTGGCAGCTGACGACTGGAAAGGTGTAGAGCCGATTTACGAAACCATGCCGGGCTGGTCTGAATCCACCTTCGGCGTGAAAGATCGTAGCGGTCTGCCGCAGGCGGCACTGAACTACATCAAGCGTATTGAAGAACTGACCGGCGTGCCGATTGATATTATTTCTACCGGCCCCGATCGTACTGAGACGATGATTCTGCGCGATCCGTTCGACGCGTAATTGATGGATGATGCCCGGTAACGCTACGCTTACCGGGTCTATGATGAGTACGCATTTGTTGGCCGGATAAGATGCTTTGCATCATCCTTCGGCTCAAATGCGTCATTGTTCCCCGCTTTTTTCCTTCCTGAACCGAAATAAATTAGCAGCCTGACAGGTGGCTGGTTTATCATCAATACAGATAAGTTATATCCCGTTTTCCCTTTTCCTGAGGTTGATGTGCAGTTAACGAGTTTCACCGATTACGGCTTACGTGCGCTAATCTATATGGCGTCGTTACCAGATGGACGAATGACCAGCATTTCTGAGGTGACAGAAGTCTACGGCGTGTCCCGTAATCATATGGTCAAAATTATCAATCAGCTTAGCCGGGCGGGCTTTGTCACCGCCGTTCGGGGAAAAAATGGCGGTATCCGCCTGGGTAAACCGGCTAATACTATTTGTATTGGCGATGTGGTGCGTGAGCTGGAACCCTTATCACTGGTCAACTGTAGCAGCGAATTTTGCCACATCACCCCTGCCTGTCGTCTGAAACAGGCGCTTTCTAAGGCCGTGCAGAGTTTTCTCAAGGAGCTGGATAACTACACGCTTGCCGATTTGGTTGAAGAGAATCAACCGCTTTATAAATTATTACTGGTGGAGTGAAGTAAACTTCATTAGAGATGACAATGGAGGAACCTCAATGTCACAAGATCCTTTCCAGGAACGCGAAGCAGAAAAATACGCGAATCCTATCCCGAGCCGGGAATTTATCCTCGAACATTTAACGAAACGTGAAAAACCGGCCAGTCGCGAAGAACTGGCCGTAGAACTGAATATTGAAGGCGAAGAGCAGCTTGAAGCCTTGCGTCGCCGCCTACGCGCGATGGAGCGCGACGGACAACTGGTCTTTACCCGTCGCCAGTGCTATGCGCTGCCGGAACGCCTCGACCTGCTGAAAGGCACCGTGATCGGTCATCGTGACGGTTACGGTTTCTTACGTGTCGAAGGCCGCAAAGACGATCTGTATCTTTCCAGCGAGCAAATGAAAACCTGTATTCATGGCGATCAGGTGCTGGCGCAGCCGCTGGGCGCCGATCGTAAAGGTCGCCGCGAAGCGCGTATCGTCCGTGTACTGGTACCGAAAACCAGTCAGATAGTCGGGCGTTATTTCACCGATGCGGGCGTCGGCTTTGTGGTGCCGGACGACAGCCGCCTAAGCTTCGACATTCTTATCCCGCCAGAAGACGTCATGGGCGCGCGGATGGGGTTCGTGGTCGTGGTTGAACTGACCCAACGTCCAACTCGCCGTACTAAAGCGGTAGGGAAAATCGTCGAAGTGCTGGGCGACAATATGGGCACCGGTATGGCGGTTGATATGGCGCTGCGTACCCATGAAATACCTTACATCTGGCCGCAGGCGGTAGAGCAGCAGGTCGCCGGGCTGAAAGAAGAGGTGCCGGAAGAGGCGAAAGTCGGTCGTGTCGATCTGCGCGATTTGCCGCTGGTCACTATTGATGGCGAAGATGCCCGTGACTTTGACGACGCGGTTTACTGTGAGAAAAAACGCGGCGGCGGCTGGCGTTTGTGGGTCGCTATTGCTGACGTGAGCTATTATGTACGGCCGCCAACGCCGTTGGATCGCGAGGCGCGCAATCGCGGTACGTCGGTTTACTTCCCGTCACAGGTTGTCCCAATGTTGCCGGAGGTGCTCTCCAACGGCCTGTGTTCGCTAAACCCGCAGGTTGACAGGCTGTGTATGGTCTGTGAAATGACCATCTCGGCGAAAGGTCGGCTGACCGGCTACAAATTCTATGAAGCGGTGATGAGCTCCCATGCGCGTCTGACCTATACCAAAGTCTGGCATATGCTGCAGGGCGATCAGGATCTGCGTGAACAATATGCGCCGCTGGTGAAGCATATTGAAGAGCTGCACAACCTCTACAAAGTGCTGGATAAAGCGCGTGAAGAGCGCGGGGGGATCTCGTTTGAGAGCGAAGAGGCGAAGTTTATCTTTAACGCCGAACGTCGCATTGAGCGTATCGAACAGACCCAGCGTAATGACGCGCATAAGCTTATCGAAGAGTGCATGATCATGGCGAATATCTCGGCGGCGCGCTTTGTCGAAAAAGCTAAAGAGCCGGCGCTATTCCGTATTCATGATAAACCCACCACCGAAGCGATCACCTCATTCCGCTCCGTACTGGCGGAGCTGGGGTTGGAGCTGCCGGGCGGAAATAAACCGGAACCGCGCGATTATGCCGAACTGCTTGAATCGATTGCCGACCGGCCGGACGCCGAAATGCTGCAAACTATGCTGCTGCGTTCAATGAAGCAGGCGATTTACGATCCGGAAAACCGCGGGCACTTTGGCCTGGCGTTGCAGTCTTATGCGCACTTTACCTCGCCGATTCGCCGCTATCCGGATCTTTCTTTGCACCGCGCCATTAAGTACCTGCTGGCTAAAGAGCAAGGGAACAAGGGCAACACCACAGAAACGGGCGGTTATCACTACTCGATGGAAGAGATGTTGCAGCTCGGCCAGCACTGTTCGATGGCGGAACGCCGCGCTGATGAAGCGACGCGTGATGTCTCCGACTGGCTGAAATGTGACTTTATGCTGGATCAGGTAGGCAACGTCTTTAAGGGTGTGATTGCCAGCGTCACCGGTTTCGGCTTCTTTGTCCGTCTTGATGAACTGTTTATCGATGGGCTGGTACACGTTTCCTCACTGGATAACGATTACTATCGCTTCGATCAGGTAGGGCAACGTCTGATTGGCGAGTCCGGCGGACAGACATATCGCCTGGGCGACCGGGTAGAGGTACGCGTCGAAGCGGTGAATATGGACGAACGGAAAATTGACTTTAGCCTGATCTCCAGCGAGCGCGCACCGCGTAACGTCGGCAAAACGGCGCGTGAAAAAGCGAAAAAAGGTGAAAGTAAAAACGCCGGTAAACGTCGTCAGGTAGGTAAAAAAGTTAACTTCGAGCCTGATAGCGCCTTCCGCGGCGAGAAAAAAGCGAAGCCGAAAGCAGCGAAGAAAGACGCGAGAAAAGCAAAAAAGCCATCGGCTAAAACGCAGAAAATAGCCGCAGCGACCAAAGCGAAGCGTGCGGCGAAGAAAAAAGCGGCAGAGTGAGCAATACCCTCTTCAAACAGAAGAGGGTGAATTATCTGTAGGCCGGGCAAGCGTAGCGCCCCCGGCAAAACGTAAACAATGAGTACATTAATGAGCGAAATGATTTACGGCATCCACGCAGTGCAGGCCCTGCTGGAGCGCGCCCCTGAACGTTTTCAGGAAGTCTTTATTTTAAAAGGCCGTGAAGATAAACGTCTGTTGCCGCTGATTCACGCCCTTGAGTCCCAGGGCGTGGTTATCCAGCTGGCAAACCGCCAATATCTCGACGAGAAAAGCGACGGTGCCGTGCATCAGGGTATTATCGCTCGCGTGAAACCAGGCCGGCAGTATCAGGAAAACGATCTGCCGGATCTGATCGCATTACACGATCGCCCCTTTTTGTTGATCCTCGATGGCGTCACCGATCCGCATAATCTTGGCGCCTGTCTGCGCAGCGCCGATGCCGCAGGCGTACATGCGGTAATCGTGCCGAAAGACCGCTCCGCGCAACTTAACGCGACGGCGAAGAAAGTCGCCTGCGGCGCAGCAGAAAGCGTGCCGTTGATCCGCGTCACCAACCTGGCGCGCACGATGCGCATGTTGCAGGAAGAGAATATCTGGATTGTCGGAACGGCGGGCGAGGCTGACCATACGCTGTATCAGAGCAAAATGCCTGGCCGCATGGCGCTGGTCATGGGCGCAGAAGGTGAAGGTATGCGTCGTCTGACCCGTGAGCACTGCGATGAGCTGATCAGCATTCCTATGGCCGGTAGCGTGTCGTCGCTGAATGTCTCTGTTGCGACCGGGATTTGTCTGTTTGAAGCCGTTCGCCAGCGAACCTGACGCTAATAGTATTTTTTAAGAAAAAACCATCCATAATCGGATGGTTTTTTTTTATCTTTGGCTGGTAATATAAAAAGCAAAACCTACCCTGTAACTCCCTTTATTTATAAAAAAGAGATAGAGATAATAATATGGCATGGACTCCACGGACGCTGGCGGATGCGTTAAACAACATCGCCGAATTAGATATTGATATAGAAAATAATGAATCTTCATTAATAATAAAAATGAATGATTATGGCGATTTACCACTGGCGGTTTTATTTACCTCGCAACAAATAGTTATCGAGACTTATATCTGTCCGGTAAATACGATTAGAGATACCGCGGAATTTAATCTTTTCTTACTGAGAAATCAGAAGGTTTTACCGCTGTCTTCGGTCGGTATTACCCAGGTAAAACAGGAGGAATATTATGTCGCTTTTGGCGCGTTGTCGTTAAATTCGTCGCTTGCCGACGTGACGCTGGAAATCACCACGCTTGTAGAAAATGCGTTGGATATCGCTGAAATAACACAAGTCTATTCACAGGAATAATACAGGCGGCTTACATGGGAATTTTAAAAAGTTTGTTCACGTTAGGTAAATCATTCGTTGCTCAGGCAGAAGAAGCCATTGATGAAGCACAGGGTGTACGTATGCTGGAGCAGCATATTCGCGACGCAAAAGCCGAGCTGGATAAAGCGGGTAAATCCAGAGTGGATTTATTGGCGCGGGTGAAGCTAAGCCATGACAAGCTGAATGATTTACGTGAGCGTAAAGCCAGCCTTGAAACACGAGCGTTGGAGGCAATGAGTAAGAATGTCGACGCCGCTTTACTCAACGAAGTGGCGGAAGAAATAGCCCGTCTGGAAAATGCCATTCTTGCCGAAGAACAGGTGCTGACTAATCTGGAAGCCTCTCGCGATGCGGTGGAGAAGGCCGTAACGGCGACAGGCCAGCGGATTGCGCAGTTTGAGCAGCAACTTGAAGTGGTTAAGGCGACAGAAGCCATGCAGCGCGCGCAGCAGGCGGTGACGACCTCGACCGTCGGAGCCGCGTCGAATGTGTCTACGGCGGCGGAGTCGCTTAAACGTTTACAAACGCGTCAGGCTGAACGCCAGGCCCGGCTGGATGCCGCCGCGCAGCTGGAAAAAGTCGCCGATGGACGCGACCTGGATGAAAAACTGGCGCAGGCGGGTATTGGCGCAACCAATAAAAGCAATGCTCAGGATGTGTTGGCGCGTTTACAGCGTCAACAAGGCGAATAATGCTCTTTACGTGGATTGTCAAAACCTGCCAGCGTCATTTGTCCAGACTGACCTGGCCCGCTTTGCTGGGCCTGTTTATCGGGCAGTATCTGCTTTGTTATCGGTAGCGCGAAAGCGCGCTACCGTGCTGGGCTTCGTCGCTTTCATACGAGACGGCACATGAATGCGCGATCTCAAATGGCATTATGCCCAACGACAATCGCATTCTGGCTGAAGAGGTCGCATGGCAAGAGATAGAGGTTCCCCTATGATGCAATTTTTTCAGCGTTTGCTCGGTAAAACAAGCGCGCCAGCGCCGATTCGCGGACCATTAGGATTACATCTTAACGCCGGTTTCACGCTGGATACGCTGGCATTCCGGCTACTGGAGTCGTCGTTGCTGGTGGAGCTACCGGGTGAAAAATACACTGTCGCGGCAGCGAGTCGTATAGATTTAGGCGGCGGCAGTCAGATTTTTCGCTACTACACCTCTGGCGATGAGTTTTTGCAAATTAACACCACTGGCGGCACGGATGTTGACGACATTGATGACATCAAACTTTTTGTATATGAGGAAAGTTTCGGTATTAACGAGGAACGTCACTGGCGTTCAGCCATTGCGCCAGCGGCAATAGGGCCGATGACGCTCAACTGGCAAGAACGGCGCTGGCAGCGCTTTTTTAACCATGAAGAGCCGGGCAATATTGAACCTGTCTACATGCTGGAAAAGGTTGAAAATCAGCAGGCAGAGAAATGGGACGTTCACAATTTTACGATGGGTTTCCAGCGCCAGGTGACGGATGACGCCTGGGAGTATCTTCTATTGAACGGGGAAGAATCATTTAACGAGCGCGGTGAGCCTGAATGGGTGTTTTCACGCGCCCTCGGCGTGGATATCCCGCTCACTTCACTGACGGTTATTGGTTAAGCACATACAGGGAAATTATGCATATACTGGACGCATTACTGGCTTTCTGCGCCTATTTTTTTATTGGCGCGGCAATGGTCATTGTATTTCTTTTTATTTACTCAAAGATAACGCCGCATAATGAATGGCAGTTGATAAAAAATAACAATACTGCGGCATCGCTGGCCTTTAGCGGTACGTTGCTGGGCTATGTCATCCCCTTATCCAGCGCGGCGATAAACTCGGTCAGTATCCCGGACTATTTTGCCTGGGGCGGCATTGCGCTGGTTATTCAGCTGCTGATTTATGGTTGCGTAAGGTTATACATGCCTACGCTGAGCGAAAAAATTATTAATCACAACGTGGCGGCGGGGCTATTTATGGGAACCGCAGCGCTGGCTGGCGGTATTTTTAACGCTGCCTGTATGACATGGTAACGGAAGATCATGGCAAAAAAACGAAAATCCAGAAGCACATCCGGCGTAGGCCATTCGGCAATAAGACGGATAGCCGAACCGGTCAATCCCTTTGAGCGGCAACGAAATCGCTACACGCCAAAATACCTGACGCTGGCGATTATGGGTGGAGCGGCCTTTTTTCTCCTGAAAGGGTACGGTGACGGCAGCAATAGTGACAACGACGGCGATGGGACGTTTTACGCCACGGTGAACGACTGTATTGACGATGGCAATAGCGCCAGCGTTTGCGCTGACGGCTGGAATAATGCGAAAACAGAATTTTACGCTAATGTGCCTAAGCAATTGACGCAGGAGCGCTGTCAGTCGCAGTTTGGCGATTGCTACTTTGATATCACCGAGCGGAGCTGGGTTCCGGTATTAAGCGGCTTTTTACTCAGCCGCGCGATTCGCCAGAACCGTGACGAACAATATATCTATAGCAGCGGCGGTTCATCCTACGTCTCCCGTCCCGTTTGGCGCACCACATCCGGCGACTATGCGTGGCGCAGCGGCACAGGGAAAAGCGATACCGCGACCAGCCCTGGTTATATCACACGGAAAGCGTCCACCGTCTCCCGCGGCGGCTATGGTCGTTCTTCCAGCGCCCGCGGGCACTGGGGAGGCTAACCATGCTACGACATAACGTACCGATACGCCGGGATCTGGATAAGATCGCCTGCGATCACGGTTTTGACTTTCATGTTATCGATAACGAAATTTACTGGGATGAAAGCCGGGCCTACCGTTTTACATTACGGCAAATTGAAGAACAGATCGAAAAACCGACCGCAGAGCTTCATCAGATGTGTCTGGAGGTTGTCGAGCGGGCCGTCCGGGATGAGCAGATCATGCAGCAGCTGGCGATCCCGCCATTGTACTGGGATGTCATCGCCGAAAGTTGGCGCAGCCGCGATCCTTCGCTTTACGGGCGGATGGATTTCGTCTGGTGCGGCAAAGATCCGGTTAAATTGCTGGAATACAATGCGGATACGCCGACGTCGCTCTATGAGTCCTCCTACTTTCAATGGCTATGGCTGGAGGATGCCCGTCGTAGCGGCGCCATCCCGCGTGATGCCGATCAATACAACGCGATACAGGAGCGGCTGATCGCCCGCTTCAGCGAGCTGTACAGTCGGGAACCGCTCTACTTTTGCTGTTGTGAAGATACCGACGAAGATCGCACGACGGTGCTGTACCTTCAGGATTGCGCGCAGCAGGCGGGCCAGGAAACGCGATTTATCTATATTGAAGAACTGGGGCTTGGCGTAGGCGGCGTGCTGACCGATCTGGACGATAACGTGATTCGCCGCGCCTTTAAGCTCTACCCGCTGGAGTGGATGATGCGCGACGACAACGGCCCGCTGTTGCGAAAACGTCGTGAGCAATGGATTGAGCCATTGTGGAAAAGTATTCTGAGTAACAAAGGGCTGTTGCCGTTATTGTGGCGCTTTTTCCCTGGCCATCCGAATCTGCTGCCGGCCTGGTTTGAGGGCGAAAAATCGCTCGCAGCGCCAGGTGAAAGCAGCGTGCGGAAGCCGCTTTATTCACGTGAAGGCGGCAACGTCACGATTTTCGACGAGCGGCAAAATGTTATCGATCATGCCGACGGCGACTACGCTGACGAGCCGATGATTTACCAGGCGTTTCAGCCTTTGCCGCGCTTTGGCGATAGCTATACGCTGATTGGCAGTTGGATCATTGACGATGAAGCCTCCGGGATGGGGATTCGCGAGGACAATACGCTAATTACCAAAGACACTTCCCGTTTCGTCCCACATTATATTGCCGGTTAATCATACTTTTGTGATCTTGCTCCGGCGTCAATGGCGCAGTCATGACCATACTTGACTTCAGCGCCATTGAAGGAGGGAGACACCATGTCCTGGCAAACACATACCGTTTTTAATCAACCAGCTCCGCTCAATAACAGTAACTTATTCCTGTCTGATGGCGCGCTGTGTGAAGCGGTTTCCCGGGAAGGCGCGGGATGGGATAGCGATCTTCTCGCCAGCATTGGCCAACAACTGGGAACGGCGGAATCACTGGAACTGGGGCGTCTGGCGAACGCGCATCCTCCTGAGTTGCTACGTTACGATCCCCAGGGACAGCGTCTGGATGACGTTCGCTTTCATCCCGCCTGGCACCTGTTGATGCAGGGGCTTTGCGCTAATCGGGTACATAACCTGGCCTGGGAGGAAGAGGCAAGGGCGGGAAGTTTTGTCGCCCGGGCGGCGCGTTTTGTATTACATGCTCAGGTAGAAGCGGGAACACTCTGTCCTGTCACGATGACCTTTGCCGCGACGCCGTTGCTATTGCAGATGCTTCCCGCCACTTTCCATGACTGGCTGGCGCCGCTGCGCAGCGATCGCTACGATTCGCATTTGCTGCCGGGCGGGCAAAAACGGGGCCTGCTTATCGGCATGGGAATGACGGAAAAGCAGGGCGGATCTGACGTACTCAGTAATACGACCCACGCGGAGCGGCTGGCGGATGATTCATATCGGCTGGTGGGACATAAATGGTTTTTCTCTGTGCCGCAAAGTGATGCGCACCTCGTGCTGGCGCAGGCAAAAGGAGGACTATCCTGTTTCTTTGTGCCGCGTTTCCTGCCAGACGGGCAACGGAACTCTGTTCGTCTTGAGCGCCTGAAAGATAAACTCGGTAATCGATCTAATGCCAGCGCCGAAGTCGAGTTTCAGGATGCCGTCGGCTGGCGGCTGGGAGAAGAGGGCGAAGGGATTCGGCATATCTTAAAGATAGGCGGTATGACGCGTCTTGATTGCGCGCTCGGGAGTCATGGCTTAATGCGGCGCGCATTTTCAGTCGCAATTTACCATGCTCATCAGCGTCAGGCTTTTGGTAAGCCGCTGATCGAACAACCGTTGATGCGACAAACCTTAAGTCGTATGGCGCTATGCCTGGAGGGGCAGACGGCGCTTTTGTTTCGGCTGGCGCGCGCCTGGGAGCAACGTCGCGAGGCGAAAGAGGCATTATGGGCGCGATTATTCACGCCAGCGGCGAAATTCGCCATCTGTAAGCAGGGAATCCCTTTTGTGGCTGAGGCGATGGAGGTTCTCGGCGGGATGGGGTATTGCGAAGAGAGCGAACTCCCGCGCCTGTACCGTGAAATGCCGGTGAACAGTATCTGGGAAGGTTCCGGCAATATCATGTGTCTGGATGTACTTCGGGTGCTGACAAAACAACACGGCGTCTATGACGTATTGAGTGAAGCTTTTGCGGAAGTCAAAGGTCAGGATCGCCATTACGACCGCGCGGTACGTCAGCTACAGCAACGTTTACGCAAACCGGACGAAGCAATGGGCAGAGAGATTACGCAGCAGCTTTTCTTGCTGGGATGCGGAGCGGAAATGCTGCGTCATGCCTCGCCGCCGCTGGCGCAAGCGTGGTGTCAGATGATGCTGGATACACGCGGCGAAATGCCGCTGTCTGCCCAGGTACAAAATGATTTACTGTTAAGGGCGACCGGGGGACTGCGGTAACGTTTGGCCTGTGGTACATGCCATCCGGCGCGAGCCACGCGGCATCAGGCATAGAGTATCGCCTGTACGCGCCAGTTATCCGACTGTTGTTCTTCATACATTTGAATAATTCTGTACCAGGACGCACCCTGTTCATCGGCTTTCAGGGCGATAATCCGCTCCACATCCTGTGGGTTTCCTGCAACATTACTGACCGAGATCAGGCCGATTTCATTCAGACCCGTTACGCAGTCAGCACTGGCGAATTCGGCAGACTGTGCCGTCGTACTCACCAGTCCGGCAGAAAGCAGCAGTGAGGATAAGGCAAGTTCTTGTTTCATCGTCAGCTCCTTATTACATACCCCGCATTTAACAGGACGCTCCATCACGGTAAACCTGTTTGTTTATTGTGCACAGGTAAACGCATAGGGGCGCAAAGCAATGTAAAACTGACTAAAAATCAATCTACTGTTATTGACGATACAAAATGGCTTGTGAATACCACTGGCCGGTTACAACCGTTTCATCAACCATTAAGATAACGTAATAATCGGCTTTCGCAGCGACGGCTTTCGCTCTGATTTCATCTATTGCATCATCCGGGGAGCCCCGAACCAGCGCGCTTACGGTCCCCATCCGCTGTAGTCCTTGCGTTTGATCGCGACGGATTTCCTGCGGGTGATCGGCGACAGGCGGTGCAGGTTGCGGCGTACCCTGCAGCACGCTACACGCGCTTAATAACAGCGCTGCTATCAATGAAGCAAACCGACGCATAACTCTATCTCGTTTCCTGATAATCATAGTGTAATGCCTTATTGATTTCCCTTTAGGGGGAATGTTCCCGAAGTGTTACCTGTCACGCGATTTTCGAATGAAAACGTTGCGAAAGCGTAACCCAGTTCTCAAACATTATGAATTATTGCGCTATCCATAAACTTGCGTTAAGTATTTCTCCGTGGCATACCGGATAAAAAGGAGAGAATAATGATAGCGATTGAAACACGACAATTAGCCGGAGGCGTCGTACTACATGCCTTCCCGGAAGGGAAACGCGCCGTGCCGCTTCCCTGTGTGGTGTTCTATCATGGCTTCACCTCCTCCAGCCTGGTTTATAGTTATTTTGCCGTTGCCCTGGCACAGGCAGGATTCCGGGTAGTCATGCCGGATGCGCCGGAGCATGGCGCTCGCTTCGGCGGCGACTCACAGGGACGAATACACCGATTCTGGCAGATTCTGCACCAAAACATGCAGGAATTTACGACGTTACGTGCGGCGATTCAGGCGGAAAACTGGCTACTTGACGGGCGGTTGGCGGTGGGCGGCGCATCCATGGGCGGTATGACGGCGCTGGGCATTATGACGCGTCACCGAGAGGTAAAATGCGGGGCCAGTTTAATGGGGTCGGGCTATTTTACCGGGCTTGCCCGGACGCTTTTCCCGCCGTTATCCCCGCAGAACCCGGCGCAGCAGGCGGAATTCGACAATATCATCGCGCCGCTACGTGAATGGGAAGTCACACACCAGTTAGAGCGACTGGCCGACAGGCCGCTTCTGTTGTGGCATGGTCAGGAGGATGACGTGGTGCCTGCTATCGAAACCTTCCGGCTCCAGCAGGCGCTCGCCGGGGCGAAGCTGGATAAGCATGTGACCTGTTTATGGGCCGCAGGCGTGCGGCATCGCATTACGCCAGAAGCGTTGTCGGCGACGGTAGCGTTTTTCCGACAGCATCTTTAAACGCGGAGTATGCTTACACCCTGGGCTTCAAGCTGTTGCAAAACCTGCGGATTGGCATTTTTGCCGGTAATCAGCATAGCGATCTGATCGGCGCGGCTGAACAGCATTCCCGCGCGCTCGCCAATTTTACTGCTATCGACCAGCGCGACCAGTTTCCCGACGACGCTGAGCATTTTTTGTTCCGCCATGGCGGTTAGCATATCGGTTTTGTACAGGCCATCCGCGGTTAAGCCCTTTCCGCTGGTAAACATCCAGTGGCCCGCATAGAGACTGTTTTCGCTTCCCTGCGGGCTCAGGGTAATCGACTGGCTTTTGTTGTACTGACCCCCCATGATAATCACGCTGTCATGCTCTTGATCGATCAGATAATTCGCCAACGGCAGATAGTTGGTAATGATTTGTACCGGCTTCCCGCACATTTCGCGCCCCAGCAGGAAAGCGGTGGAGCCGCAGTTAATCACTACGCTTTCACCCGGGTTTACCAGCTGCGACGCCGCTTTCGCGATGCGTACTTTTTCATCGTGGTTTTGCGCCTGGTGCAGATTCATCGGCGTCCAGCGGGGCCGTTGTTGGGTAATGGCCTCTGCGCCGTTGCGCACTTTTTTAAGTTTCCCGCTTTCGTCGAGCTTGTTGATGTCGCGGCGCGCTGTCGCCGGGGAGATCCCCAGACGCTCAATCACGTTTTCGACGGTAACAAAGCCCAACTGTGCCAGCATATCCAGCAGTATTTGATGTCTTTGTGCTTCAGTCATGAGCTATTCCGATACAAATTGATTTGAAAAGATGATATTTGAAATAGCCTGGAAATACTAAAGTAAATGGAAAAAATGCCGGGTAATCCCGGCATGATATCGACTCACAGGAAGGATTTGAACGGTAGATCGGGTTCAATGGTAAAGCAATCGTCAAACCCACGCGGATAGTGGTATTCGAAATTGTCTTTATCCAGCGGCCAGGTAAACTTGCCGCCAACCTGCCAGATAAACGGTTTAAAACCATACTTCAGGCGATCTTTCTTCATTTCCCATAGCACGCGGATCTCTTGCGGATCGGCCTGGAAGTTCGACCAGATATCGTGATGGAACGGGATCACCACTTTGGTATTCAGCGATTCCGCCATGCGTAAAATATCCGCGCTGGTCATTTTGTCCGTAATACCGCGCGGGTTTTCACCGTAAGAACCGAGCGCGACATCAATTTGATGTTCGTTGCCGTGTTTCGCGTAGTAGTTGGAATAGTGAGAATCGCCGCTGTGATAGAGATTGCCGCCCGGCGTTTTAAACAGATAGTTAACCGCGCGTACATCCATGCCGTCCGGCAGTACGCCAGCAGCTTTCTGATCGGCGGGCAGGGTGATTAATGCAGTGCGGTCAAAGGCATCAAGCGCATGAATTTCAATATCTTTCACTTTCACGACATCGCCCGGTTTTACCACGATGCAGCGTTCTTTCGGCACGCCCCAGCCAACCCACAAATCCACGCAGGTCTGCGGGCCGATAAACGGAACATCATCGGCGCAATTCTGCATTACGGCAGCCGCGACATTGACATCAATGTGATCGTTATGGTCGTGGGTCGCCAGGACGGCGTCAATCTGACGGATAGCGAAAGGATCGAGAACAAACGGCGTGGTGCGCAGGTTAGGCTGTAATTTTTTGACGCCAGCCATACGCTGCATCTGGTGGCCGGTTTTCATCAACGGATTACCGTGGCTCTGTTTACCGGTACCGCACCAGAAATCGACGCATACGTTAGTGCCGCCTTCAGATTTTAGCCAGATACCGGTACAGCCCAGCCACCACATAGCGAACGTACCCGGCGCGACCTGCTCTTGCTCAATCTCTTCGTTCAGCCAGCTTCCCCACTCCGGAAACGTGCTCAGAATCCATGATTCACGCGTGATGCTTTGTACTTTACTCATCGCATTTACCTTCATGTTTGTTCAAAATAGTTCAAAATGTGATTTGTTTTGATTAATCCTGACACTATTTTCTCAAGAAGGCAATGGGCTATTTTTTGACTTTTGGGTAGAGGAGAACGCAGACAGAAGAAAATTTAATCTTTTCTGGCATCATGGGGATGTATTCATCTTTATGATTTTACTTATTTTAATGAAGAAATGAGTTATTTATAAGTAAACCATGTATTAAGTGTGCTAATTATTTGCGCGCTACGTCACATTTAATCAAATTCAATCTTGTTGTGATTACTTTTGAAAATTACAGTGGAGGGACATTATTCTGAGCGCCTGTGACTCAGCAACCTCGTCTACCGGAGATCGTTATGGAGATCCTCTACAACATCTTTACCATTTTCTTTAATCAGGTAATGACCAATGCCCCGCTATTACTGGGTATTGTGACCTGCCTGGGCTATATCCTGCTGCGTAAAAGCGTCAGCGTGATCATCAAAGGGACGATCAAAACCATCATTGGCTTCATGCTGCTACAGGCCGGGTCCGGCATTCTGACCAGCACCTTTAAACCGGTGGTGGCGAAAATGTCTGAGGTTTACGGCATCAACGGCGCGATTTCCGATACCTATGCTTCGATGATGGCAACGATCGAACGGATGGGTGATGCGTATAGCTGGGTAGGCTACGCGGTGTTGCTCGCGCTGGCGCTGAATATTTGTTACGTCTTGTTGCGACGCATTACCGGTATTCGCACCATCATGTTGACCGGGCACATCATGTTCCAGCAGGCGGGGCTGATTGCGGTCTCTTTCTATATCTTCGGCTATTCCATGTGGACCACCATTATCTGCACGGCGATACTGGTTTCCCTGTACTGGGGTATTACCTCCAACATGATGTACAAGCCGACTCAGGAAGTGACGGACGGCTGCGGTTTCTCCATCGGTCACCAGCAGCAGTTTGCTTCCTGGATTGCCTATAAAGTCGCGCCGTTCCTGGGCAAAAAAGAGGAAAGCGTTGAAGACCTCAAACTGCCGGGCTGGCTGAACATTTTCCATGACAACATCGTCTCCACGGCGATTGTAATGACCATCTTCTTTGGTGCCATTCTGCTCTCCTTTGGTATCGATACCGTACAGGCGATGGCGGGTAAAACCCACTGGACAATCTATATCCTGCAAACCGGTTTCTCCTTTGCGGTGGCGATCTTCATCATCACCCAGGGCGTGCGTATGTTTGTCGCCGAACTCTCTGAGGCCTTTAACGGTATCTCCCAGCGTCTGATTCCGGGCGCAGTACTGGCGATTGACTGTGCGGCTATTTATAGCTTCGCGCCTAACGCGGTGGTCTGGGGCTTTATGTGGGGCACCATCGGCCAGCTGATTGCGGTTGGCATCCTGGTTGCCTGCGGCTCCTCGATCCTGATTATTCCTGGCTTTATCCCGATGTTCTTCTCTAACGCCACTATCGGCGTGTTCGCTAACCACTTCGGCGGCTGGCGTGCGGCGCTGAAGATTTGTCTGGTGATGGGGATGATCGAAATCTTTGGTTGCGTCTGGGCGGTGAAACTCACGGGGATGAGCGCCTGGATGGGTATGGCGGACTGGTCGATTCTGGCACCGCCGATGATGCAGGGCTTCTTCTCCCTCGGTATCGCCTTTATGGCCGTCATCATTGTAATTGCACTGGCTTATATGTTCTTCGCTGGCCGCGCACTGCGCGCAGAAGAAGATGCAGAAAAACAACTGGCAGAACAGTCTGCTTAATAAGGAGTTTTGATTATGACCGTACGTATTCTGGCTGTATGTGGCAACGGGCAGGGCAGTTCCATGATCATGAAAATGAAAGTGGACCAGTTTTTAACCCAATCAAACATTGACCACACGGTAAACAGCTGCGCGGTTGGCGAGTACAAAAGCGAGTTGAGCGGCGCGGATATCATCATCGCTTCTACCCATATTGCAGGCGAAATCAGCGTGACGGGCAACAAATATGTGGTTGGCGTGCGTAACATGCTCTCTCCTGCTGACTTCGGCCCGAAACTGCTGGAAGTGATCAAAGAACATTTCCCGCAAGACGTGAAGTAAGGATGCAACATGAAATTACGTGATTCACTGGCGGAGAATAATTCTATCCGCCTGCAGGCTGAAGCGAATACCTGGCAGGAAGCCGTCAAGATCGGCGTCGATTTACTGGTGGCTGCCGACGTGGTGGAGCCGCGCTATTACCAGGCCATTCTCGATGGCGTTGAGCAGTTTGGCCCCTATTTTGTGATTGCCCCCGGCCTGGCGATGCCGCATGGCCGCCCGGAAGAAGGGGTCAAGAAAACCGGTTTTTCTCTGGTGACGCTGAAAAAGCCGCTGGAGTTTAATCACGAAGATAACGACCCGGTCGATATTCTGATCACCATGGCGGCGGTTGATGCCAACACTCACCAGGAAGTGGGCATCATGCAGATCGTCAACCTGTTTGAAGACGAAGCCAATTTCGACCGTTTACGCGCCTGCCGTACTGCGCAGGAAGTCCTGGATCTCATTGACCGCACCAACGCGGCAGCTTAAGAAGGAATTGAAAATGTCATTACCAATGTTGCAGGTCGCGCTGGACAACCAGACTATGGATAGCGCCTATGAAACCACTCGCCTGATTGCCGAAGAAGTCGACATTATCGAAGTGGGCACCATTCTGTGCGTGGGCGAAGGCGTGCGTGCGGTTCGCGATCTGAAAGCGCTTTACCCGCACAAAATCGTGCTGGCGGACGCCAAAATTGCCGATGCCGGTAAGATCCTCTCCCGTATGTGTTTCGAAGCCAATGCGGACTGGGTGACGGTCATTTGCTGTGCGGATATCAACACCGCAAAAGGCGCGCTGGATGTGGCAAAAGAGTTTAACGGCGACGTGCAGATCGAACTGACCGGTTACTGGACCTGGGAACAGGCGCAGCAGTGGCGCGATGCGGGCATTCAGCAAGTGGTTTATCACCGCAGCCGTGACGCGCAGGCCGCAGGCGTGGCGTGGGGCGAGGCGGATATTACCGCGATTAAGCGGCTCTCCGATATGGGCTTTAAAGTGACCGTGACCGGCGGACTGGCGCTGGAAGACCTGCCGCTGTTCAAAGGCATTCCGATCCATGTCTTTATCGCGGGGCGCAGCATTCGCGATGCCGAATCGCCGGTAGAAGCCGCACGGCAGTTCAAACGCTCCATTGCCCAACTGTGGGGCTAAGGAGCGGCTATGCTGTCGAAACAAATTCCGCTCGGCATCTATGAAAAAGCGCTCCCTGCCGGGGAGTGCTGGCTGGAGCGCCTGCGGCTGGCGAAAACGCTGGGTTTTGACTTCGTTGAAATGTCGGTGGACGAGACCGACGCCCGACTGGCGCGGCTCGACTGGAGTCGCGAGCAGCGCCTGGCGCTGGTGAGCGCGGTTGCTGAAACCGGCGTGCGCGTGCCGTCCATGTGTCTGAGCGCGCATCGTCGTTTTCCGCTCGGTAGCGAAGATGACGCGGTACGGGCGCAGGGGCTGGAGATTATGCGTAAAGCGATTCAGTTTGCGCAGGACGTCGGGATTCGCGTCATTCAACTGGCGGGGTACGACGTTTACTATCAGCAGGCCAACGACGAAACGCGTTGCCGCTTCCGCGATGGGTTAAAAGAGAGCGTTGATATGGCCAGCCGCGCCCAGGTGACGCTGGCGATGGAGATCATGGACTACCCATTGATGAATTCCATCAGTAAAGCGCTGGGCTATGCTCACTACCTCAATAACCCGTGGTTCCAGCTCTATCCGGATATCGGCAATCTGTCTGCCTGGGATAACGACGTACAGATGGAGCTACAGGCGGGAATCGGGCATATCGTCGCGGTACACGTCAAAGATACTAAACCCGGCGTGTTCAAAAATGTGCCGTTTGGCGAAGGCGTTGTCGATTTCGAACGCTGCTTCGAAACGCTCAAACAGAGTGGCTATTGCGGGCCCTATCTGATTGAGATGTGGAGCGAAACAGCAGAGAACCCGGCGGCAGAGGTAGCGAAAGCGCGTGACTGGGTGAAAGCGCGCATGGCCAGCGCCGGTCTGGTGGAGGCAGCCTAATGCAAAAGCTCAAGCAGCAGGTATTTGACGCTAACATGGATTTGCCCCGTTATGGACTGGTGACGTTTACCTGGGGCAACGTCAGCGCTATCGATCGCGAACGCGGATTGGTGGTGATTAAGCCAAGCGGTGTCGCCTATGAAACCATGAAGGTAGATGACATGGTGGTGGTGGATATGGATGGCAAAGTGGTGGAGGGACGTTATCGTCCTTCTTCCGATACCGCTACCCATCTGGCGCTGTATCAACGCTATCCGTCGCTTGGCGGCGTCGTTCATACCCACTCCACCCACGCCACGGCATGGGCGCAGGCGGGGATGGCTATTCCGGCGCTCGGTACCACGCACGCGGACTATTTCTTTGGCGATATTCCTTGTACCAGAGCGTTAAGCGAAGAAGAAGTGCAGGGCGAGTACGAGCTGAACACCGGTAAGGTGATCATCGAAACGCTGGGCGAGGTGGAACCGCTGCATACGCCAGGCATTGTCGTGTATCAACACGGGCCGTTCGCCTGGGGGAAAGATGCGCACGATGCGGTACATAACGCGGTCGTCATGGAGGAAGTGGCGCGAATGGCGTGGATTGCGCGCGGTATTAACCCGGCGCTGAATCCCATCGACGATTATCTGATGAATAAACACTTCATGCGTAAGCATGGCCCGAATGCGTATTACGGGCAGAAGTAAAACAACGCTCCGGGATCCTATCCCTCAGGGATGTAATTGGTCAGATTCCGGAGCTTCTTTCATAACACTCTATAGAATCATACTACTGTGTCTATCAACGGATTGTTTGTTAAAACTGACCCACAGCGGCGTCGGTATGGAGTAGCTGCGTTAATTGGTTTTGCAGCGGGTATTATTTCAGCATTTGTAAAATGGGGCGCGGAAGTTCCTTTACCGCCGCGAACGTTTTCCGGCGGGCGCGATGAGTTTAATCCACCGTATATTTTTTTGCGGGATTATTTAGGCATTGACCCAACACAAACGGTTTATACCTTTTCTGAGCATGTTATTAACCCTGTGATGGTAACTCACATTATCTTTTCGCTGGTATTCGCAATAGGTTACTGCGTCGTCGCGGAAATTTTCCCTAAAGTTAAATTATGGCAGGGGATACTGGCGGGGCTGATTGTTACGGTTGTCGTGCATGGCATATTCTGCCCGGCGCTGAACTTAACGCCTCCGCTTACACAACTTCCTTTTGACGAGTACGCTTCTGAAATTCTGGGACATGTATTTTGGTTTTGGGTGATTGAATTAATGCGCCGCGATCTGCGAAACCGCATAACGCATGAGCCGGATGCCGAAGTGTCATTAACAACCCGATAAGCGAAAAAAAATGCCCCCTGACCAGGGGGCAAAACTATGGCATTTTCCTGATACTAGCGATAAATCTCCGCGCTGGCATGCATGTTGCCGTTACTACCGGGCTCCCGTAACAAAATCGGGTGGTAGTACATTGCGCCTCGCGCATCAGTTTCTTCTTTCAGCGCCTGGCGGGCCTCGCTTTCAGTCGCGAAATTATGGTTTATGTAAATCACGCCTAAGCTCTGTATATCGTCCATATTTCTGGCCTGACGATTATCAATTTCAATGGCTGCCATTGTATTTACGCTGAGCAAAAATCCAGCCAGAAGGGGGAAAATACGGAAGAACATAGTGACCTCCTCGGCGGCGGTTGCTGACCTGGCCCTGCCTCCTTTTTTGTGAACCTCTGATGTTATTTTAATCGCTACCAGCAGGAGCGATAGCGACCATTTCTGATGCAGTTGTTCAAAAAATTACCGCATTTCCCGCTGATGCCTGATAAATCGTCAACTCGCTAGCTGTTATGGTGGTTAACAGGTCGGTATCTCATCCTTAATCTTTTACATTTCAGAACTGATCGGCAGGCACATAAATAATCGAACTATTGCCTTGAGTTTCGCCGGGCGTGTCAGTATTATAACGCGTCATTTTTCAGCCGACCTTTAACACGTTCCTTGCCTCCATGGGCCGCGGCTGACCCAGACAGGAGGCTGAATAATCCGTAAGGAGCAATTCGATGCGTCATTACGAAATCGTTTTTATGGTCCATCCTGACCAGAGCGAACAGGTTCCGGGCATGATCGAGCGTTACTCTGCTGCCATCACTGGCGCAGAAGGCAAGATCCACCGTCTGGAAGACTGGGGCCGCCGTCAGCTGGCTTACCCGATCAACAAACTGCACAAAGCGCACTACGTTCTGATGAACGTTGAAGCGCCGCAGGAAGTGATCGATGAGCTGGAAACTACCTTCCGCTTCAACGATGCCGTTATCCGCAGCATGGTTATGCGTACTAAGCACGCTGTTACCGAAGCTTCTCCGATGGTTAAAGCGAAAGACGAGCGCCGTGAGCGTCGCGATGATTTCGCTAACGAAACCGCAGATGATGCTGAAGCTGGGGATTCTGAAGAGTAATTTCTGATGACCAACCGTCTGGCGTTGTCCGGCACCGTGTGCAGGGCCCCCCTTCGAAAGGTCAGTCCATCAGGAATTCCGCATTGCCAGTTCGTGCTTGAGCATCGTTCTGTGCAAGAGGAAGCCGGCTTTCACCGGCAGGCGTGGTGCCAAATGCCCGTTATTGTTAGCGGACACGAAAACCAGGCCATTACTCACAGTATAACGGTCGGCAGCCGCATAACCGTTCAGGGGTTTATTTCTTGCCACAAGGCAAAGAACGGTCTGAGCAAAATGGTTCTGCATGCCGAGCAGATTGAATTGATAGATTCTGGAGACTAGCCATATGGCACGTTATTTCCGTCGTCGCAAGTTCTGCCGTTTCACCGCGGAAGGCGTTCAAGAGATCGACTATAAAGATATCGCTACGCTGAAAAACTACATCACCGAAAGCGGTAAGATTGTCCCAAGCCGTATCACCGGTACCCGTGCAAAATACCAGCGTCAGCTGGCTCGCGCTATCAAACGCGCTCGCTACCTGTCTCTGCTGCCGTACACTGATCGCCATCAGTAATCGGTCACGGTCCATTAATACGACTTTGAGAGGATAAGGTAATGCAAGTTATTCTGCTTGATAAAGTAGCAAACCTGGGTAGCCTGGGTGATCAGGTTAACGTTAAAGCGGGCTATGCTCGTAACTTCCTGGTACCACAGGGTAAAGCTGTTCCGGCTACCAAGAAAAACGTTGAATACTTCGAAGCACGTCGCGCTGAACTGGAAGCTAAACTGGCTGACGTTCTGGCTGCTGCAAATGCACGCGCAGAGAAAATCAACGCCCTGGAAACCGTTACTATCGCGTCTAAAGCAGGCGACGAAGGTAAACTGTTCGGTTCCATCGGTACTCGCGACATCGCTGACGCTGTGACTGCAGCTGGCGTTGACGTGGCTAAGAGCGAAGTTCGTCTGCCGAACGGCGTTCTGCGTACCACTGGCGAACACGAAGTGAACTTCCAGGTTCACAGCGAAGTATTCGCAAAAGTTATCATCAACGTGGTTGCTGAGTAATCAGTCATTCTCGTTTTTGCTAGCAACGAAACGTCGGCCCAGCGCCGACGTTTTGCTTTTTTAACCCCATCGCTTTTCGACTGGCTATCTCCCCCTCTTTTCGTGATAATCAAAAATAAAACATTATTTTAATTTCTTGGTGAAAGAATGGATACCCAACGCCAGGCCTCCCCGTTTGCCCGCAAAAACGTCGTTTATGTGTGTGCCGCATTTTGTTGCCTGCTATGGGGCAGCGCTTATCCAGCCATCAAAAGTGGTTATGACCTCTTTCAGATAGCCACCGACGATATCCCTTCTAAAATTGTTTTTGCTGGTTATCGTTTTTTGTTTGCGGGTGGGTTGCTGCTACTGTTCGCGCTGCTTCAGCGTAAACCGATTGGTCGGTTTCGTCCGCGCCAGTTTGCTCAGTTAACGTTACTGGGGCTGACCCAGACGTCGCTGCAATATCTCTTTTTCTATATCGGCCTTGCGTTTACCTCCGGCGTGAAAGGCTCAATCATGAACGCGACAGGCACATTCTTCAGCGTATTGCTGGCGCACTTTATTTATCAGAACGACCGATTGAGCTACAACAAAACGCTCGGCTGTATTCTGGGCTTTGCGGGCGTCATGGTGGTGAACGTCAGCAACGGCCTGGATTTCAGCTTTAATCTGCCGGGAGAAGGCTCCGTGGTGCTGGCGGCGTTTATTCTTTCTGCGGCCACGTTGTATGGCAAACGTCTCTCGCAGACGGTCGATCCGATGGTCATGACTGGCTATCAATTGGGGATTGGCGGTCTGGTACTGGTCATTGGCGGTTACGTTTTTGGCGGTACGCTGACGATACATGGCTTCTCGTCGGTGGCGATTTTAGTCTACCTGACACTGCTCTCGTCGGTCGCTTTTGCGCTATGGAGCATTTTACTCAAATATAATCGCGTGGGGATGATTGCGCCGTTTAACTTTCTGATCCCGGTTTCCGGCGCGGCTCTTTCGGCTATTTTTCTCGGCGAGAATATATTGGAGTGGAAATACATGATTGCGCTGGTGCTGGTGTGTTCGGGGATTTGGTGGGTGAATAAGGTGAAGCGGTAATGCTTCACCTGAACGAATAGGGTACAGGCGGGGTAAGGCGTAGCCGGCGTTACTGTGCGCGAATAAAACTGCCGTCAGGCTGACGCGTAAACAGCACCTGTTGACCGTTATCGCCATCTATCGTTAAACCTGTCACCACCCCGCTGGCATTCTGGCGAATTTTAATCATTTGACCATTTTTGAGATTACTCAGCGGCTTGCCAGCACCTTCTACCTGCGCCATTGCATAAACGTCTGTCGGGGGCAGCCCGTGGTCACGGAACAGTTGCGCCAGAGTTTTACCAGACTCTACCCGGTACGAGCGCCACTGTTGACCGATGCCGCTATCCTGCTGGAAAGGCTGCGTTTGCGGCTGGTTTTGTTCTTCCGGCTGGCCTTCCTGGATAGGTTCCGGCGCAACGGGCGCCACCTGATCCGGATCGTTTTGCGGCGCGACCAGCTGCGCCTGAAGCTGGGCCTCCGTCGGCGGCTGTGATTGCGATTGCAGATCCAATTGCGCTTCCCGCGTGACGACAGGCGAGTCGCTGGTCTCGCTGGCGGGCAGCAGGAAACCGATCACCAGCACGATAGCGGCAATGATAATGCCACGACGATGCATAGGCGGCAGCGGCTCCATGATGCGAAAATTATCCGGCGCGTGCCAGATTTTCGCCAGGGTTGGTTTTAATTCAAAGCGCCCGGGCATGGTTTACCTCCTGCTCCGCATCTCGTTCCTTAATCATAGAGTATAGATGGCTAACGCTATGATACTGGTAGTGCTATCCGCTTTCGTGACATCAATACGGATAATCTATTGTTTCTTTTTCCCTGCGATTTGTCATCCTCCCTGAGACAAAGTTTTACCAGAAGAAGCGTGGCTGTTATGCTGCCCGCTACTTTTTTGATATCCGATGAAGGAAAAATAATGGCCACCCCGACTTTTGACACTATTGAAGCGCAAGCGAGCTACGGCATTGGTTTGCAGGTAGGGCAGCAGCTCAGCGAATCCGGTCTTGAAGGGCTGTTGCCTGAAGCGCTGGTTGCAGGCATTGCTGATGCGCTGGAAGGTAAACACCCGGCGGTTCCTGTTGATGTGGTGCATCGTGCGCTGCGTGAAATTCATGAGCGTGCGGACGCGGTGCGTCGTGAGCGTTTCAAAGCGATGGCGGCCGAAGGCGTGAAATACCTGGAAGAAAACCGCGAAAAAGACGGTGTGAACAGTACTGAATCTGGTTTACAGTTCCGCGTTCTGACGCAGGGCGAAGGCGCGATTCCGGCGCGTACCGACCGCGTACGCGTGCATTACACCGGTAAGCTTATTGATGGCACCGTATTTGACAGCTCCGTCGCGCGCGGCGAACCGGCTGAATTCCCGGTAAATGGCGTGATCGCCGGCTGGATTGAAGCGCTGACTCTGATGCCGGTAGGTTCCAAATGGGAACTGACTATCCCACAGGAGCTGGCCTATGGCGAGCGTGGGGCCGGGGCATCTATTCCGCCATTCAGCACCCTGGTGTTTGAAGTGGAACTGCTGGAAATTCTCTAAGCGCCCCGGGTTTGCTGGATGATGGCGTAAACGCCTTATCCGGCAACCCTGACTTCAGCAGATGCCAATATTTTATTTTGCAAATGGCGTCGTTACGTGTATTTTTGTGAGCTAATTCGCATTATCAAAGTGATATAACACTCATTTTAAACATAAAATTAACATTGTATTTGAATCTTAGTATTCATCCCGCCGATTCTTACCTAATATCGATGAGTCCTGATAACAGGATCGTCGTATCATAGACCAAAGGCCGTAGAGCCCGCACAACACAGACAGGTACAGGAAGAAAAACATGGTAGATCAGGTAAAAGTCGCAGCCGACGAACAGGCTCCGGCTGAACAGTCGCTACGGCGCAATCTTACAAACCGTCATATACAGCTTATCGCTATTGGCGGCGCTATTGGTACCGGTCTGTTTATGGGATCGGGTAAAACGATCAGTCTCGCCGGACCGTCGATCATTTTTGTGTATATGATCATCGGTTTTATGCTTTTTTTCGTGATGCGCGCCATGGGGGAATTGCTGCTCTCGAATCTGGAATATAAATCGTTTAGCGATTTTGCTTCCGACCTGCTTGGCCCCTGGGCGGGATATTTCACCGGTTGGACGTACTGGTTTTGCTGGGTGGTGACCGGTATGGCTGACGTGGTGGCGATTACCGCCTACGCGCAGTTCTGGTTTCCCGGCCTTTCCGATTGGGTCGCCTCGCTGGCGGTAGTGATCCTGCTGCTAAGCCTCAACCTCGCCACCGTTAAAATGTTTGGTGAAATGGAATTTTGGTTTGCTATGGTCAAAATCGTCGCCATTGTGGCGTTGATTGTGGTCGGGCTGGTGATGATTGCGATGCACTTTAAATCGCCGACAGGCGTTGAAGCGTCTTTCGCGCATCTGTGGAATGACGGCGGCTGGTTCCCGAAAGGCATTAGCGGGTTCTTTGCCGGTTTCCAGATTGCGGTATTCGCCTTCGTGGGCATTGAGCTGGTCGGTACTACCGCCGCAGAAACTAAAGATCCGGCAAAATCGCTGCCGCGCGCGATTAACTCAATACCGATCCGTATCATCATGTTCTACGTCTTTGCGCTGATTGTCATTATGTCGGTGACGCCGTGGAGTTCCGTGGTGCCGGATAAGAGCCCGTTTGTTGAGCTGTTTGTACTGGTGGGTCTGCCTGCCGCTGCGAGCGTGATCAACTTTGTCGTGCTGACCTCGGCGGCGTCTTCCGCCAACAGCGGCGTCTTCTCGACCAGCCGTATGCTGTTTGGCCTGGCGCAAGAAGGCGTGGCGCCAAAAGCGTTCGCTAAGCTATCGAAACGCGCGGTACCGGCGAAAGGCCTGACCTTCTCCTGTATCTGCCTGCTGGGCGGCGTGGTTATGCTGATGGTCAACCCGAGCGTGATTGGCGCATTCACCATGATCACTACGGTTTCGGCTATCCTGTTTATGTTTGTCTGGACCATCATTCTGTGTTCATACCTGGTGTACCGCAAAAAGCGTCCCCACCTGCATGAAAAATCCATCTATAAGATGCCGCTCGGTAAGCTGATGTGCTGGGTCTGTATGGCGTTCTTTGCGTTCGTGCTGGTATTACTGACGCTGGAAGACGATACGCGCCAGGCGCTGATCGTGACGCCGCTGTGGTTTATCGCGTTGGGTCTGGGCTGGCTGTTGATAGGTAAGAAACGGATGGCGGGAATGCGTTAATTGTTTTGCCCGGTGGCGCTGGCGCTTACCGGGCTTACAGCGTAGCGTTGATTTGGAGGCCGGATAAGGCGCCGTTTACAGCCGCCATCCGGCAAAATGCCCGGCTGGCGATTATTCCCCGGCCAGCGCGCGTGGGAACAGCACGTTATTCTCCAGGCTGATGTGCTCCATCAGATCATCAATCATCTCATTAATGCCGTTATACATCGCTTTCCAGGTGGTGCAGGCTTCTGGCGGCGGCGTTACATTTTGGGTGACGTGTTTGATGACGTCTACCAGCTCTCCCGCCTCGTCATGCTCGCTTTCCATTACGCTTATCGGGCCCGTTGCCTGGCGACCCATACCCTGTTTGATCATTGGGAACAGGATCTGTTCTTCTTTCATCATATGGCTGGAAAGCTCTTCATGCAGCGCGGTGAGATATTTTGTCAGGCCGCGTGGGACGTTTGGCTTATCCGCGTGAACGCGTTCCACTTTGGTTGCCTGCAGGATAAGCTCCGGCAGTTGTTCGCGGTGTCGGTCATGATAGCGCACAACGATATGGTCAATAATGTCCGCCAGCGGAACGGCGCGCCAGTCTTTTTCGATGGGCTGTTCAGCCAATTGCGCCAGTTGCGCTTCAATGATGTCAATATCGACGTCGTGACGCGCGGCGGCGCGTGCCAGCGTCTGTTTTCCACCGCAGCAGTAATCCATATCGTACTGGCGAAACAGCGCCGATGCGCGGGGAATAGAGAGCGCCAGTTCGCCTAAAGGTTGATCGCGATAAGCCATAGCCGTTACCTCATTTGCAATAATATAAGTTGTATTTTAAATGCATCTTTAAGGCGAGGCTATAACTCTTTCGGGGTGCGTATAATTTAAGCGAGTATGAAATTAGCGTTCCGTGACCGGAACGACGGTCGCTTTTTCCGGTTTCGCTCTCACGGCAATGACCACGCCCGCCACCAGGAGCGCAATGCCGCTTAACGTCAGGAATGGCGGGATTTCCTGGCGCAGAATGAAGGTATAGAGCAGTCCCGCCAGCGTCTCAAAAACAATCAGCGGCCCTAAAATAACGGTTGGCAATTTTTGGCTGGCGATATTCCAGCACAGCGCGCCCACCCAGGAACACAGCACCGCGATGGCGATCATCAGACCGATAAACAGCGCGGGATGCGGGCCAAAGGGCAGGGTAAACAGCGGTTTCTGGATACTCAGCCACAGACAGACCGCCGCATAGCCGATTAACGAGACCGGCAGCGTAACCAGCGCCTGCGCCGTTGCCCACATCATGGGATGTTTGTCGGGATTTTCCCGCAGCCAGCGGGCGTTGCGCAGCGCATACCATGCCCAGCACGCTACGGAAATCAGCGCCAGCACAATGCCTGAACCATAGCGCCAGCCGCTAACATCGGACAATCCCTGACTAAGTTCAGCAATATTGACGCACAGCAGGCCAAAACCGATAAGCGCCAGCGCGGGCGCTAAACGCCGCCAGGATAATCTGCCGTCTCGTTGGCTATAGAGAATGTTAGCGAAAAGCGGAATGACGACCGGCAATGTCCCGATGATCATCGTCGACACCGGCGCGCCGGTTCGCTGAATGGCGCTGGCGAGGCAGGCGTAATAGATTACATTGCCCATCAGGGTCAGCGACAGGGCGGTGGACCAGTCTTTGCGCGTCAACTGGCGTAACCGCGTGCGACCTAACCAGGCAATCGGCAGGGCAATCAGCCCCAGCGCCAGATAGCGTCCCATTGACTGTAAGAGGGCCGGGTAATCCGGCACGATTAACGGGCCGACGAAAATCAATCCCCACATTAGCCCTGCCAGCAGGGCGTATAGCACGCCGCTAATCATCAGATTCTCCTCATAAACCGTTCCGTCATTATCAGAGAAGGTCTATGAGGATGCTACATAAATTAACTAAATTTTAACACTTACAGTACGGAGCGAAGGCTTTCTGTGAGCGTCGTCGTCGGGCGACCGATGAGTTTACGCAGCGTATGGCTGTCATCAAACAAGCCGCCTTTCGCCGCGCCAGCGTCAGAATTGGCCAACATATCCGCCAGTCCGTCAGGCAGGCCTGCGCCTTTCAGCGCGGCGGCAAAATCGACTTCGCTCAGGTTCTGGTAGACGATTTTTTTTCCGCTCTGATGAGTAAGTTCATCCGCCAACTGGCTTAATGTCCAGGCGTCATCACCCGCCAGCTCGTAGACATTCCCGGCGTGACCCTCTTCACAGATGACGCGCGCGGCGGCGGCGGCATAGTCAGCGCGCATTGCGGAGGCGATTTTCCCTTCTCCCGCCGCGCCAATAAAGACGCCATGTTTCAGCGCGGCAGGGACGCTCGCCAGGTAGTTTTCCGTATACCAGCCGTTACGTAATAGCGTGTGAGGAATACCTGACTCAGCCAGCATCTTTTCCGTTTCAATATGTTCATCGGCGAGCGCCAGCGGCGATTTATCCGCATGTAGCAGGCTGGTATAGGCGATGAATTTCACCTTCGCGGCAATGGCGGCCTGAATAACGTTGCGGTGCTGCGCGGTGCGTTGTCCCACTTCGCTGGATGAAATGAGCAGCAGTTTATCAACGCCCTGTAAGGCGGTGGTCAGCGCGGCTTCGTTAGCGTAATCCGCCTGGCGAACGGCAATCCCGCGCTGACTGAGCGGGGCGGCTTTTTTCGGGTTACGGACGATCGCGACGAGGTGACTGGCGGGCGTCGTTTTTAGCAGGTTTTCAATAACGTGTTGGCCCAGTTGGCCTGTTGCGCCAGTGATAGCAATCATGGTGAACTCCTCAGTGTTGGTCTTGTGTTTTATTACGCTACCACCTAAACTTACTTTTAGTAAGTACGTACAAAAAGGTAAGTATCAATGCGCGCTCATACTCTTTCCCGGCAGTTGCGTGAAGGCAATCTCTTTGCTGAACAGTGCCCGTCCCGTGAGGTGTTAAAACATGTCACCAGTCGCTGGGGCGTACTGATTCTGGTCGCGTTACGCGACGGTACACACCGTTTTAGCGACCTGCGCCGCAAGATGGGAGGCGTGAGTGAAAAGATGCTGGCGCAGTCGTTACAGGCGCTTGAACAGGACGGATTTCTCAACCGGGTGTCATATCCAGTTGTTCCGCCGCATGTGGAGTACAGCCTGACGCCGCTTGGCGAGCAGGTGAGTGATAAAGTCGCCGCGCTGGCGGACTGGATAGAACTGAATTTGCCGCAGGTATTGGCGCAGCGGGACCGTTTATCAGATGACGGCTAGCGCTTTATTCGGCCTGCCAGTCAGGCCGAATAAACGCAGCGCCATACGGGACACACGTTACTTGCTTAAATCCACCTGATAAATGGCAAAACCGATATCATCGACGGCAACCTTCTTCATCGGATACTGCCCTTTCGCTTTAATGAAGGCAGCGGCTTTATCGCCTGGCGATGTTTCAAAGCGGATATCCAGCGCCGTATCGCTGTGGATTGGCGCCAGAAGCCAGTTATTATCCGCCGCCGGATGGATTTCGCCCGCGCGTTTTGACTCTGCGCCAATCCATGCCGCCAGCACGGCGCGATTTTCATCCGGAGACGCAAAGGCGATATGGCTGTCGCCCGTGCCGGCAAACTTGCCGCCGTAAGCGCGATAGTTATTCGTGGCGACCAGGAACGTAGCGTTCGGGTCGACAGGCTTACCGTTAAAGGTCAGGTTTTTAATACGTTCCGCCTGCGGATTCACCATCTGGCATTCGCCATCATAGCGGGCGGGCTGTGACACATCGATTTGATAATTCACGCCGTCAATGACATCGAAATTATAGGTGCGAAAGCCATCCCAATTGATCAACGATTGCGGTTTGTTGCTGTGAATATCAATCTGATTAAACTGTCCGGCAGAACATTCCAGCCACTCTTTTACCTCCTTGCCGCTGGCTTTCACCACCACCAGCGTATTCGGATAGAGATAAAGATCCGCGGCGTTACGGAAGGTCAGCTGGCCTTTTTCCACCTCGACAAAGCTGGCAGGATCGTTCTTACGCCCGCCAACTTTAAACGGCGCGGCGGCGGACAGCACCGGCAGTTTCGCCAGATCCGGATCGCCCTGAATAAAGTGTTCCACATACGCTTTTTGCGCGTTATTCACCACCTGTACGGTAGGATCGTCCTGCACCAGAGCAAGATAACTGTACATGTTATCGGCGGATTTACCGATGGGCTTGCTGACAAACTCGCGGGTGGCATCGTGATCGGCTTTCAGAATACCGACCAGCTTACTGTCTTCCGCCGCCAGCGACTTTTTAGCGGCGGCGTCGTAAATAGGCCGCGCTTCCGCTTTCGCCTGCGTAACCTGCCATTTGCCGCTGTCGTTATTGAGCACCAGATCGACCACTCCCAGATGGTCGCCCCACATGCCAGGCATTACCGCAGGAATGCCGTTAAGCGTACCTTTGGCGATATCCGCGCCTTTAATGTCGGCAAAATCTTTACCGGGGAAGACGGCGTGGGCGTGGCCAAACATAATCGCGTCGACGCCGGGAACTTCGCTGAGGTAATAAACCGAGTTTTCCGCCATGCTGTGGTACGGATCGGCAGAAAGGCCTGAGTGAGCAATGACTACCACGATATCAGCGCCTTTCTTGCGCATTTCGGGCACATATTTCCGGGCGGTTTCCGTAATGTCATTGACGGTAACTTTGCCGCTCAGGTTCGCTTTATCCCAAATCATGATTTGCGGCGGAACAAAGCCGATATAGCCGATTTTCAGAGTTTGCGGGTTGCCGTCTTTATCAATAACGCTCGTCTCTTTAATCAGATAAGGCGTAAAGAGCGGTTTTTGGGTTTTAACGTCGATAATATTGGCGTTAACATAAGGGAATTTCGCGCCAGCCAGCGCGTTATGCAGATAGTTCAGACCATAATTAAACTCATGGTTGCCGAGGTTTCCAACCGCGTAATCCAGAGTGTTGAGCGCTTTATAGACCGGGTGAACATCACCGTCTTTGAGCCCTTTTGCCGCCATATAATCGCCCAGAGGGCTCCCCTGAATCAGGTCGCCGTTATCCACCAGCACGCTATTTTTGACTTCATTTCGGGCGGCATGAATCAAACTTGCGGTACGTACCAATCCGAATTTTTCGGTTGCGGTATCCTTGTAATAATCGAAATCCATCATGTTGCTATGTAAATCAGTAGTTTCCATGATACGGAGATCGACGGTGGCCGCATTCACGCTGGCGGCGATCAGCGTAGCCAGAAGCGTTGCACTAAACTTAATCATCAGAGGCACCTTTTAAGAACGCAATAGAAAAGCCGGATAGTGAAAAATAGCGATGATAAACAGTGAAACCCGATATCGTTCCGACCGTCGCCAGAAGAAGGCGAAACCGCCCCATCCGGCCGATTTTTTGCGAGTGTTCACAGAAGGGTGAATCATGCCATGAAAGGTATTATCAAAACCGCAGACGGTATCACAGTTGGCGGAACCCTTAACGATCGGGTATAAGTAAAACAACGAGTTAACGCCCCTGTCATAAAGAGGTGGAGAATGTTAGAACAAGTATGCCAGCTTGCACGGAACGCGGGCGATGCCATTATGCAGGTTTATGATGGAGCCAAACCGATGGAGTACGCCCGCAAGCAGGACGATTCTCCAGTCACTGCGGCGGATATCGCTGCACATACCGTGATTCTCGAAGGGTTACGCACGCTCACGCCGGATATTCCGGTGCTTTCAGAAGAAGATCCGCCTGCCTGGGAAGTGCGCCAGCACTGGCAGCGCTACTGGCTGGTCGATCCGCTCGACGGCACCAAAGAGTTCATCAAGCGCAATGGCGAATTCACGGTCAATATCGCGCTGATTGAGCAGGGCAAACCGGTGTTGGGCGTGGTCTATGCGCCGGTGCTGAAAGTGATGTACTACGCGGCGGAAGGTAAGGCCTGGAAAGAGGAGTGCGGGGTGCGTAAGCAGATTCAGGTGCGGGATGCCCGCCCGCCGCTGGTGGTGATTAGCCGTTCGCATACGGATGATGAACTCACCGAATATCTCCAACAGCTTGGCGAACATCAGACCACCTCTATTGGTTCCTCGCTGAAATTCTGCCTTGTGGCGGAAGGCCAGGCGCAGCTTTACCCCAGATTTGGGCCGACCAGCGTCTGGGATACTGCCGCAGGTCATGCCATTGCCGTTGCAGCCGGGGCGCACGTTCACGACTGGCAGGGAAAAACGCTGGACTATACCCCTCGTGAATCGTTCCTTAACCCCGGCTTCCGGGTGACTATTTACTGAGGAGCTTATGCAGCAGGTCGACCACCTGCTGTACCTCTTGCTGGGTTAACGCGCCATCTTTCACCCATTGAACCCGACCGTCTTTGTCAAGCACGATGACGGCGGACCCCTCTTCTTTTAATTGCCAGGCGTTACGCGCCACGCCATTGCTGTCGACAATAAATTGCGACCACGGGTAGAGCTTTTTATTACTTTCTATACTGCTACGAACGAACATACCGGAGCCTGGGATCGCATCATCGGTGTTCACAATTGTGGTCGTCTGGTATCTGTCATGCGGGAGCTTGGCGGATTTAATCGCTTCAATCAGCGTGGCGTTTTTTTCCTTCGCTGACGTTCGACCCGCAATATGCAGCAGGACGCGCACTTTTCCCGCCAGCTGCGCGCTATTCCAGTTTTTATAACTAAACTCATCTTTATTCAACGTCAGTTCGCCACGATCGGCAATGCCTACCGGCGGCACCCGTTGGTTATCTTCAAGGTTATGCGCACAAGCCATTATGGGGAGTAGCAGACACGACATCGCCAGAATTTTACGTAGGGTCATGGTCATTCCTTCTTTATTTTTTGCAGGTGATCCGACCACTTTGGGCCGATAGTTAATCATATGTGCGATTGATGCTTTTTCCCGCAAAGGGGATGCCAGTTTGCGGGCGGGCGCACACTTCCTGTGAAAAATGAAGGCATATACTGAGAAAAATGAGCTGATGTTTAGATAATTCTGAATAACTGTAATCAAAAGGTAAATATACTTATGCACACTGGAAACGACGTAGATATGGTCTATAGTCATATGGCATTAAAATTTGCGCCTTAAAACTGTTGGGCCGATTGTGGCACCGCAAGGGCGTAATACTCTGCAGGAGACAACAATGAAAATTTTCCAACGCTACAACCCGCTACAGGTGGCGAAGTACGTGAAGATCCTGTTCCGTGGACGGTTATATATCAAGGATGTTGGCGCTTTTGAGTTCGATAAGGGTAAGATTCTTATCCCAAAAGTGAGAGACAAGCAGCACTTGTCTGTGATGTCTGAAGTTAACCGTCAGGTTATGCGTCTGCAAACTGAGATGGCGTAACCAAAAGTGCTATGCAGTAGGTTAAAAAAGTAAAAAAAAACGGCTCCTGAATCAGGAGCCGTTGATGTTTCTGGCAAACGGATTTCAGGCCGCGCTGTCTTCTTTGTCTTTTGCATCGGGCAGTTTCGGTGCCGGTACGTTGCTTTTATTGTCGAGACGCGTCACCAGCAACTGATCGATACGGTAGTTGTCGATATCCACCACTTCAAATTTGTAGCCGGAAAACTTCACCGAATCAGTACGTTTTGGGATCTTGCGCAGCATAAACATCATAAAGCCGCCAATGGTTTCATAGTTGCCGGATTGCGGAAACTCATCGATATCCAGCACGCGCATGACGTCGTCAATCGGCGTGCCGCCGTCAACCAGCCAGGAATTTTCATCGCGCGCCACAATTTGCTCTTCCAGTCCCTGGCCGACCAGGTCACCCATTAGCGTGGTCATCACATCGTTCAGCGTAATGATACCGACGACCAGTGCGTATTCATTCATAATGACCGCGAAATCCTCGCCCGCCGTTTTGAAACTTTCCAGCGCCTCAGAAAGGGTCAGCGTATCCGGCACAATCAAGGTATTGCGAATTTGCACGCCGCTATTCAGCGCCATACTTTGGTTCGCCAGCACGCGATTCAGCAGATCTTTGGAGTCTACATAGCCGATGATGTGGTCGATATCTTCATTACACACCAAAAATTTTGAGTGCGGATGTTCGGCGACCTTTTTCTTCAGGCTTTGTTCGTCTTCGTGCAGATCAAACCAGATGATACTTTCGCGCGACGTCATAGAAGACGGTACGGTGCGGGATTCAAGTTCAAACACATTTTCAATTAGTTCGTGCTCTTGCTTGCGCAAGACGCCCGCCAGCGCGCCGGCTTCCACCACTGCGTAAATATCATCAGAAGTAATGTCGTCTTTCCGCACCATTGGAATTTTGAACAGGCGGAAGATGTTGTTTGCCATGCCGTTAAACAGCCACACCAGCGGGCGAAAAACGAACAGGCAGAAGCGCATCGGGTTGATGATACGCAAAGCCACAGCTTCTGGCGCAATCATACCGATGCGTTTCGGGGTTAAATCCGCGAACAGGATAAACAGCCCCGTCACCAGCGAGAAAGAGAGAATAAAGCTCAGCTGCTCGGAGAGTTCTGGCGACATATAGTGCGAGAAAAGGGCGGAAAAGGCGGGCGAAAATGCCGCATCGCCGACGATACCGCCAAGAATAGCGACGGCGTTCAGGCCAATTTGCACAACGGTGAAAAACATGCCGGGATTTTCCTGCATTTTCAATACGCGTTGTGCGTTGATACTGCCTTCATCAGCTAATAACTTAAGTTTAATCTTACGTGATGCGGCAAGCGAGATCTCGGAGATGGAGAAGAACGCACTTACAGCGATCAGGCAGAATATAATGAATATACTGTTTAACATATCTTATCCGGCGAAACGCCAGATCCTCGGAAGGGAAGTTTATAAATCCGTGTGGTAACGTTTAATGAAAACCGGCTCGTAGCAGTGAGCCGATAAGTTCAGGGCTAGTATAGCGTAAGCTACTGTAAAGTCGCCAGAGGGTTCATTTTCAACTCCGACAAGTTCCCCCTACGCCAGCGTCGTCACGCGTCAGGCGGCAGGCAAACGCCGATCCCGCCAATCCCGCAGTAACCGTATGGATTTTTGTGCAGATACTGTTGGTGTTCATCTTCGGCGTAGTAAAACGGCGTCGCATGGGCGATTTCCGTGGTAATAGGGCGATGGTCTCCGGCGGCGGCCATTGCCGCCTGAAAGCGCTCGCGACTGGCGTGAGCGGCGGCATTCTGTTCCGGCGTTAAGGGATAAATCGCAGAACGGTATTGCGTACCGTGATCGTTACCCTGTTGCATCCCCTGCGTCGGATCGTGATTTTCCCAGAAGGTCTGTAAAAGCTGCTCATAACGGATAACGGCAGGATCGTACACTATCCGTACTGCTTCGGCATGGCCGGTCTGCCCGGAGCAGACTTCCCGGTAGGTTGGATTAGGCGTGTAACCGCCTGCATATCCTGCCGCGGTGCTATATACGCCGGGCAATTGCCAGAATAAACGTTCTACGCCCCAGAAACAGCCCATAGCGAAGTAGGCGATCTCCATCCCGGCAGGGACATTGGTCATAGAGTGTTCATTTACCGCATGCAGAGTGGCGATCGGCATCGGGGTGTTGCGTCCTGGTAACGCATCTGCTTGAGTAACCAGATGTTTTTTATCAAATAAACTCATGAGCTATTCTCCCGAAAGCGTTAATTGGCGTTAAGGTTGTAACGAGACGCATCTTTGCACACAATAACAACATTAATGTATCTGGATTTAACCATAAGAAATATTTGGGCAGTCGTCTGCTTTTCAATCGCAATTGTTGATTTTATGTTAAGCCGCGGAGCGGTAGTGTGATTTTTTCCAGGGGTGGGAATAGGGGATATTCAGGAGAAAATGTGCCACATATCCGTCAGTTATGTTGGGTTAGCTTACTGTGCCTGAGCAGTTCTGCGGTAGCCGCAAATGTTCGTCTGAAAGTCGAAGGGCTATCCGGAGAGCTGGAAAAAAACGTTCGCGCACAGCTCTCTACGATTCAGAGCGATGAGGTGACGCCGGATCGGCGCTTTCGCGCCCGAGTTGATGATGCGATTCGCGAAGGGCTTAAAGCGTTAGGCTATTACGAACCCACTATCAAATTCGACTTGCTTCCACCGCCTGCGAAAGGACGGCAGGTATTAATCGCCAGGGTTACGCCCGGCCAGCCGGTGTTGATTGGCGGTACAGAAGTCATTTTACGCGGCGGCGCGCGTACGGACAAAGATTATCTGGCCTTACTGAAAACGCGTCCGGCAATCGGCACGGTGCTCAACCAGGGAGACTATGACAATTTTAAAAAGTCGTTAACCAGCGTGTCGCTACGTAAAGGCTATTTCGACAGCGAATTCGTTAAAAGTCAGTTGGGAATTGCTCTGGGCCGCCATCAGGCGTTTTGGGATATTGATTATGATAGCGGTGAGCGCTATCGCTTCGGACCTGTCACCTTCGAAGGTTCGCAGATTCGTGATGAATATTTACAAAATCTGTTGCCGTTTAAAGAGGGCGATGAGTACGAATCGAAAGATTTGGCGGAACTAAACCGCCGACTTTCCGCTACCGGATGGTTTAATTCTGTCGTGGTGGCGCCGGAATTTGAGAAATCGCGTAAAACAAAAATTCTGCCGTTAAAAGGCGTGGTATCGCCGCGAACCGAAAATACGATTGAAACCGGGGTGGGGTACTCCACCGACGTCGGGCCGCGCGTGAAAGCGTCGTGGAAAAAACCGTGGATGAACTCTTACGGTCATAGTCTGACCACCAGCACCAGTATATCTGCGCCGGAACAGGTGCTGGATTTTAGTTATAAAATGCCGCTGCTGAAAAACCCGCTGGAGCAATACTATCTGGTACAGGGCGGTTTTAAACGTACCGATTTGAATGATACGGAGCAGGACTCGACCACGCTTGCCGTGTCGCGTTACTGGGACCTTTCCAGCGGTTGGCAGCGGGCGATTAACCTGCGCTGGAGTTTCGACCACTTTACCCAGGGGAACGTCACCAATACCACCATGCTGTTCTACCCGGGCGTGATGATCAGCCGAACCCGCTCGCGAGGGGGACTGATGCCAACCTGGGGCGATTCGCAGCGCTATTCAGTAGACTATTCGAATACGGCCTGGGGCTCCGACGTGGATTTCTCCGTGCTGCAGGCGCAAAACGTCTGGATTCGGACTTTGTACGATCGCCACCGTTTTGTGATGCGCGCCAATTTGGGCTGGATAGAAACCGGTGATTTCGACAAAGTTCCGCCGGATTTACGTTTCTTCGCCGGGGGAGACCGCAGTATTCGCGGCTATAAATACAAATCTATTTCGCCTAAAGATAGCGACGGCAATCTTAAAGGCGCCTCAAAACTGGCAACCGGATCGCTGGAGTACCAGTATAACGTCACCGGCAAATGGTGGGGGGCAGTGTTTGTCGATAGCGGCGAGGCGGTGAGTGATATTCGCCGTAGCGATTTCAAAACCGGGACCGGGGTCGGCGTGCGCTGGGCGTCGCCGGTTGGGCCTATCAAACTCGATTTTGCCGTACCGGTCGGCGACAAAGACGAACACGGTTTACAGTTTTATATCGGTCTGGGGCCTGAATTATGAGTTTATGGAAGAAAATAAGCCTCGGCGTGTTGATTTTCATTGTGGTGTTACTGGCGAGCGTTGCGTTTCTGGTCGGGACGACGACGGGGCTGCATCTGGTATTCAGTGCGGCGAACCGCTGGGTGCCGGGGCTGGAGATTGGGCAGGTCACCGGCGGTTGGCGGGACTTATCGTTAAAAAATATCCGCTATGAGCAGCCGGGCGTTGCGGTGAATGCGGGCGAAATTCATCTGGCCGTCGGGCTTGATTGCCTGTGGCGCAGTAGCCTGTGCGTCAATGATCTGGCGCTAAAAGACATTAATGTCGCTATCGACAGCAAAAAAATGCCGCCTTCCGAACCGGCGCAAGAAGAGGAAGAAAGCGGACCGCTGAACCTCTCCACGCCCTGGCCCATCACGCTGTCGCGCGTGGCGTTGAATAACATCAATATCAAGATTGATGACACTACCGTTTCGGTGCTGGATTTTACCTCCGGGCTGGCATGGCAGGAGAAAAACCTGACCCTGAAACCGACGCGGCTTCAGGGATTGCTGATCGCGCTGCCGAAGGTCGCTGACGTGGCGCAGGAAGAGGTGGTTGAACCCAAAATCGAGAAACCTCAACCGGATGAAAAGCCGCTTGGCGAAACGCTAAAAGATCTGTTTGCAAAACCAGTAATGCCGGAGATGACCGATGTTCACCTGCCGCTCAATCTGAATATCGAGTCATTTCGCGGCGAGCAGCTACGCATCACCGGCGATACCGATCTGACGGTGCGCACGATGCTGCTTAAAGTCAGCAGTATCGACGGTAATATGAAGCTGGATACTCTGGATATCGACGCCAACCAGGGCACGGTGAAAGCCTCCGGTACGGCGCAGCTCGCCAATAACTGGCCGGTTGATATTACGCTCAACAGTACGCTGAATATCGATCCGCTAAAGGGTGAAAAGATAAAACTCAAGGTCGGCGGCGCGTTACGCGAACAACTGGAGGTCGGGGTGAACCTTTCCGGGCCGATGGATGTCGCGCTTCGCGCCCAGACGCGGCTGGCGGAGGCCGGTTTACCGCTCAATCTTGAAGTCGTCAGCCAACGCATTGCCTGGCCATTGACGGGTGATACCCAGTTTCAGGCTGACGATCTGAAGCTCAAACTGAGCGGTAAGATGACCGACTATACGTTGTCGATGCGAACCGCCGTGAAAGGACAAGATATTCCGCCGGCGACCATCACGCTGGATGCCAAAGGGAATGAGCGGCAGATTAATCTCGATAAACTTACCATCGCCGCTCTGGAGGGAAAAACCGAACTGAAAGCGCTGGTGGACTGGCAGCAGGCGATTAGCTGGCGTGGCGAACTGACGCTGAATGGCATCAATACCGCTAAAGAGATCCCGGACTGGCCCGCGAAGCTTAACGGCGTCATGAAAACCAAAGGCAGCCTCTACGGCGGCACCTGGCAGATGGATGTCCCGGAACTCAAGCTGACCGGCAATGTGAAGCAGAACAGCGTTAACGTCAACGGGACGCTAAAGGGCAACAGCTACATGCAGTGGACGATCCCGGGGCTGCACCTTGCGCTGGGCCCAAACAGCGCCGATATAAAAGGCGAGCTTGGCGTTAAGGAGCTGAATCTTGACGCCGCCATCGATGCGCCAGGGCTGGATAATGCGCTGCCAGGACTGGGCGGCATGGCAAAAGGAATCGTTAAAGTCCGCGGTACGGTAGAAGCGCCGCAGCTGTTGGCGGATATTACCGCCCGCGGCTTGCGCTGGCAGGAGCTGTCTGTCGCCCAGGCGCGCATTGAGGGCGATATTAAATCCACCGATCAAATAGCGGGCCATCTCAACGTTCGCGTAGAGCGGATTTCGCAGCCCGACGTTAACATCAATCTGGTGACGCTTGACGCCAAAGGCAGCGAGAAGCAGCATCAGCTACAGCTCCGTGTTCAGGGAGAACCGGTATCCGGTCAACTCTCCCTGACAGGCAGTTTTGATCGCGAGGCGGCGCGCTGGAAAGGGACGTTAAGCGACACCCGTTTCCAGACGCCAGTGGGGCCATGGTCGTTGACCCGCGCGATTGCGCTGGACTACCGTAATAAAGAACAGAAAATCAGTATCGGGCCACATTGTTGGCTGAACCCGAACGCCGAGCTGTGCATCCCGCAAACCATTGATGCGGGCGCCGCAGGACGGGCGGTGGTCAATCTCAACCGCTTTGATCTGGCGATGCTGAAGCCATTTATGCCTGATACCACTCAGGCCAGCGGGATCTTTAGCGGGAAAGCGGACGTGTCGTGGGACACCACCCAGGAGGGATTGCCGCAGGGGAAGGTCACGCTTTCCGGTCGTAATGTGAAGGTCACGCAGACCGTCAATGACGCGCCGTTACCGGTCGCGTTTGAGACGCTGAACCTCAGCGCCGATCTGCACAATAATCGCGCCGAGCTGGGATGGCTGATTCGCCTGACGAACAATGGTCAATTCGATGGCCAGGTGCAGGTAACCGATCCTCAGGGGCGGCGCAATCTCGGCGGTAACGTCAACATGCGCAATCTCAATCTGACGATGGTCAACCCTGTCTTTTCGCGCGGCGAAAAAGCGGCAGGAATGTTAAACGCCAGGCTACGTCTGGGCGGCGATGTGCAAAGCCCGCAGTTGTTTGGTCAGTTGCAGCTTAGCGCGCTGGATATTGACGGTAACTTTATGCCATTTGAGATGCAGCCGAGCCAGCTCACCATGAACTTTAGCGGTACGCGTTCGACGCTCGCCGGTATCGTGCGAACACAACAAGGGCAAATTAACCTGAACGGTAACGCCGACTGGAGCCAGATTGACAACTGGCGCGCGCGGGTGACGGCGAAAGGCAGCCGGGTGCGGATTACCGTTCCGCCGATGGTGCGCCTGGATGTCTCGCCGGATGTGGTCTTTGACGCGACGCCTTCGCTGTTCACGTTGGATGGGCGTGTGGACGTTCCGTGGGCGCGAATTGTGGTGCACGACCTGCCAGAGAGTGCGGTTGGCGTCTCCAGCGATGTGGTTATGCTCAATAATGACCTGCAACCAGAAACGCCGCAGACAGCGTCTATTCCCATCAACAGTAATCTGACGGTCCACGTCGGCAACAACGTGCGCATCGACGCCTTCGGGCTTAAAGCGCGTTTGACCGGCGATTTGAAAGTCGCGCAGGATAAGCAGGGACTGGGGCTGAATGGTCAAATCAATATTCCTGACGGCCGATTCCGCGCCTACGGCCAGGACCTGCTTGTCCGTAAAGGCGAGCTGCTGTTCTCCGGCCCGCCGGATCAGCCGCTGCTCAATATCGAAGCGATCCGTAACCCTGACGCCACCGAAGACGATGTCATTGCGGGCGTGCGTGTCACAGGCACTGCTGATGAACCCAAAGCGGAAATCTTCTCCGATCCGGCGATGCCGCAGGCTGAAGCGCTTTCTTATCTGCTGCGTGGGCAGGGGTTGGACAGCAATCAGAGTGATAGCGCAGCAATGACTTCCATGCTTATTGGCCTGGGGGTTGCGCAAAGTGGTCAGGTTGTGGGTAAAATCGGAGAGACATTCGGTGTAAGTAATCTGGCGCTGGACACGCAAGGGGTGGGCGATTCGTCCCAGGTTGTGGTCAGCGGCTATGTACTGCCGGGTCTACAGGTGAAGTATGGTGTAGGGATATTTGACTCTCTGGCGACGCTCACGTTACGTTATCGCCTGATGCCTAAGCTATATCTGGAAGCAGTGTCTGGCGTAGATCAGGCACTTGATTTGCTCTATCAGTTTGAGTTTTAGCAATGCGAATATTTGTCTATGGCAGTTTACGACAGAAACAAGGCAACAGTCACTGGATGACCAATGCCCAATTGCTTGGCGATTACCGTATCGATAACTACCAGTTGTATAGTCTGGGCCACTATCCAGGCGCAGTTCCGGGAAACGGAGCGGTATACGGAGAAGTTTATCGAATTGATAACGCCACGCTGGCCGAACTTGATGCTTTGCGCACCAGGGGCGGTGAATACGCACGCCAGTTAATCCAGACGCCTTACGGCAGCGCATGGATGTATGTATATCAACGTCCTGTTGATGGGTTAACTCTGATTGAAAGCGGTGACTGGTTAGACAGAAACCAGCCCTGAACTGAACACGCCACCCTCGGGTGGCGTTGTTTTTTTACATTCTGGCCGATGACGCTAGCGCCGGGCATGGTGAGCTCTTATTCTGCCGTAGATCAATAATGACGCGCCGCCCAGGATAACAATGCATCCGAGAACCATAAATCCCTGCATATAGCTGCCGGTTGTCCGGTAAAAATAGCCGACCATTAGGCCTGCCAACGTACCGCCGCCGCCGGCGCCGATGCCATTAATAATACCGGAGGCTGGGCCAATCGCATGGGGTTTAACGTTCGACTGGATAATCGACCAGATATTGGGGGTAAAGCTGGCGGCATAATAACCCATCGCCAGGGTAATGAGCGTGATTTTAAAGCCTGGCGCATCGACAAATGGCAGGAGAAATAACATCACACCGGGGATTAGTAGGCCCAGTGAAGCAATAAGTACACGCTTTTGTGTCTTATCACTGATCCATGAGATAGGGATTGCCAGTATAACCGCAGTCAGATAAGGCAGAGAACTGACCAATGCTTTACTGAATCCGGTATAGCCGAGAGAATTGACAACCATGGGGATCCATAACGTAATTCCCCAGAACAACATCCCTTGAGTGATGTAGGTAAAAATAAGGAGTAGGAAGGGGGTTCCGCCCAGCGATTCCAGGGTAAGTTTAGTTTTCTCTGTTGGCGCCGGCGCACGATAATAAGGCGCTTCTTCCTGTTTTTTCAGCATTGTTATATAAAGTGGAACCACAACAACAATGCCGATCACACCAGTGATAATAAAAACATTTCGCCAACCGAAGGCAGCATCCAGCGGAGACAAAATCATAAATCCCAGGCCTAATGCCAGGAACTGTCCATAATACTGGATAATACTGTTCGCCTGCGTCCGTTCTTTGTCTGAAAACCAGTCGCTGGCGAAGCGGGACTGCTGCGGCCAATAAATGCCTTCGGTAATGCCAAGCACCAGCCGACAAATCAAAATAACGTACACTGACGAGGTAAATCCGACAAAAACGGTCGCAATCGACCAGATTAGCACCATCAGAATGACTATTTTTTTCGGATCGTATCGCTGGGTAAATACGCCGCCAAAAATATTTGAAAAGGCATAGCCAATAAGAAATATGGTTAATACAATGCTGGCCGTTGCGCCATCAATATTCAGGTCGTGTGTAATCGTAGGTAACGTAACGGAAAGATTAGAACGGTCAAGATAAGCAACAAAAAGGCCGAACATTAATGTCGCGCCGATCCGTAGCCATTTTTGCATTGAGGTCATTTTTCAACTCCGTTTGGCCGCGCGCCAAAATCAATTTGACGAAATAATATCTCACCGGATTTTATGGTCATTTGTGGTACCAGCACATGCGTCCCCGTGAGCGTTTCACCATGAATATCGGCAAATTCAACATGCCTGTTTTTTAATTTAAAGATGGCGATATCGGCAAATGCCCCAGGGGCCAGCGTACCAATTTCTGCTGCCATGCCCAATAAAACTGCTGGGGTATGGGTACAGGCGTTAATGACATCGGTAAGCGCGACGCCGAGTGCTAAATATTTCGATAAAATCCATGGTAAGGCGTAAACAGGCCAGGCGAGTTTAGTGATGGTTGAGAGATCGCTACTGATGATATCCGGAAGAAAGCCATTGGCGATGGCTCGGCGTGCCGTGTTCATTGAAAAATGGCTGCGACCATTGGCGGCATCAAATATAACGCCTCTTTCCCTTGCCTGACGGACTTCGGCTAAGACAGCGCCTTCATCAGTAAGAATGGTGCTACCTTTGCCGTGAAACGCATGAGCGATAATATCGCCGCGGCGTAGCAAGGAGACAAGTTCTTTCATGGGAACGACGGGATGAGTCGAGTGTATTGCCACGGGGCACCTTAAATCGTTGGCAATACGAAGGGATTCAGTCAGCGGTTTTAAGCCATATTCAGCAATGTCCTCAGTCTGAACCTTGAGTTTTAATCCCTGAAGAACGTTGCGATACTGGCGAAACAGCGCGTGGATCTTATTTTCATCAATATTGTCAGGATCATAATTTTCTTGTGACCAGGTTTGGCCCGGCGGCGACACGGTCAGAAACGCTTTGATTCGAACTTTGCTGGCGCAAATCACCGTTCGGTAGAAGGCATCAAAGTTTGCCGTACCGGCAGAACCTGCATCCACGACGGTGGTGACGCCATTCGGCGGCATGTACATATCAGGCCTGACGCCGCCTTCCGTCGCGTCATAAAAAACATGCGCGTGATAATCGATAAGACCGGGAGTGACGATCATGCCGTCGGCATGGATAATCCGGGTCTCCGAAGTTACAGGATATTTATCGGCATCAACGATAATATCGTTAATGATGCGTAAATTGTTAATCTCATTAATATTACGAGCGGGATCGATGATATGTCCACCGGTAATTAATATATCATTTTTCATCATAATCTCTTAAAGTAGTAAATAATTATGGCAGCCCTTAAAAATATATTAAAAAGTGTGTTTTGAGCGGATGTTATGTTGGATTAAAAATACGGTTATTGGTAGGGAGAGCTTAGGATACCTTATTAAAAAGGTAATCGGGCCTATGCACTAAATAAGAATTTGGCGCTTGCTAATATTTAGGGCGTAAGTCCAGAGGAGTCTGCGGGCATTCACAAAACAATTATTATCTTAAGCTTTTTAGAGAAAATGTGAGCGTATTCAACCCTTTTTAATAAAAAATAAGGTAAAGTCTTATTCATTCCGTGAATGTTAAACTAATAATGATAAAAATTGTGTTCTATTCATTAGCCAATAAAAAGGCCCTCATTACTATGAGAGCCTTTATCTTGACGCTTATGTAAAAGCGAACTTATTTCTTCGCTGCGCGCTCGAAGGAGGCAACGATTTCCGCTTTAGCCGCTTCGGCGTTGTCCCAACCGTCAACTTTCACCCATTTGCCTTTTTCGAGATCTTTATAATGCTCGAAGAAATGAGTGATCTGCGCTTTCAGCAGTTCCGGCAGATCGTTCACATCTTTAATGTGATCGTACTCTTTGCTCAGTTTGGTGTGCGGTACGGCAACCAGTTTCGCATCTTCACCGGATTCGTCGGTCATTTTCAGTACGCCAACCGGACGGCAACGGATGACGGCGCCTGGCTGCAGCGGGTACGGCGTCGGGACCAGAACGTCTACCGGGTCGCCGTCCAGAGACAGGGTATGGTTGATGTAACCGTAGTTGCACGGATAGAACATCGCGGTGGACATGAAGCGGTCAACGAACAGCGCGCCGCTCTCTTTGTCAACTTCGTATTTGATCGGATCTGCGTTAGCCGGGATCTCGATAACGACGTAGATATCTTCCGGCAGTTCTTTACCCGCCGGGACGTTGAGTAAGCTCATGTCTGTTTCCTTTGAATTTATGACAAACAAGTGGCGAGTATTATAGCCAACTCACGCCGAAAGTCTTCGCTTGTTTTCGTTTCCGCCTCATCTGGCGCGTCGTTGCGGAGCATAAACGACAAAGGTTAAGAACCGGAAAAATCACGGGCCTGATAAGGCAACGCCGCCATCGGACATGTTATTGCCCAATGGCGGCTTCATGCGTTATTCCGCATGGTGGTAAAGATTACGCGTCCGGGTATTCGCGGATAAAGCGTTCCACATCGTCAACCATATGGCGGTTGCCAACGAAGAACGAGCGGCGCTGGTGCAGGCTTTCCGGAATGATATCCAGAATACGTTCTTTACCATCGCTTGCTTTGCCGCCGGCCTGTTCCGCGAGAAACGCCATCGGGTTGCACTCATACAGCAGACGCAGTTTTCCCTGCGGATGGCTGGCGGTGCTGGGGTAGAGATAGATGCCGCCTTTCAGCAGGTTGCGGTGGAAATCGGCCACCAGAGAGCCAATGTAACGTGAGGTATAAGGGCGACTTGTTGAACTATCCTCTTCCTGGCAGAATTTGATGTACTTCTTCACGCCATTCGGGAATTTAATGTAGTTGCCTTCGTTAATGGAGTAGGTTTTACCCTTTTCCGGGAAACGCATACGTTCCTGGCACAGACAGAACACGCCTAACGACGGATCGTAGGTGAAAGCGTGTACGCCGCAGCCGGTGGTGTAAACCAGCATGGTGGACGAGCCATACACGACATATCCCGCAGCGACCTGTTTGTTGCCGGGTTGCAGGAAATCTTCTTCGGTGACCGGCGTGCCGACGGGCGTCACGCGGCGATAAATCGAGAAAATCGTACCGACAGAGACGTTAACGTCGATGTTAGAAGAGCCATCCAGAGGGTCCATCAGCACCACATATTTCGCGTGTTCACAGCCTTCAAAGACGACGATTTCGTCCTCTTCTTCCGATGCGATGCCCGCTACAATATCGCGCGCTTTTAGTGCAGCTTTCAGTTTCTCGTTCGCGAACAGATCGAGTTTCTGCTGAACCTCGCCCTGTACGTTCTCAGCACCGCTGGCACCCAGGATATCGACCAGACCGGCCTTGTTGATATCGCGGTGGATGATCTTGGCGCCCAATTTTATTGCCGACAGCAAAGCAGTGAGCTCACCGGTAGCCTGAGAGAACTCGTGCTGCTTTTCGACAATAAATTCACCTAACGTTTTCATAACACTTTCCCTGCAATTGATTGGAGTAAAGCGACCGTAACAATCTTAACAAACATTTCAGATGATGCGCTCAGGTGAATCGCGCCAGCAAAGTACAGATTTACCTGAAATGCGTTTCTCACTTGCCAGACATGTGCGTAAAATGGCTCGCAGATAAAAAAAGGATAGTGACGTATGCGCATTCATATTTTGGGAATTTGTGGCACTTTCATGGGGGGGCTGGCGATGCTGGCTCGCTCGCTTGGTCATGAAGTAACGGGTTCGGACGCCAATGTGTATCCGCCGATGAGTACCTTACTTGAGAAGCAAGGCATTGATCTGATCCAGGGTTATGACGCCAGCCAGCTCGATCCGCAGCCGGATCTGGTGATTATCGGCAATGCGATGACGCGCGGGAATCCGTGCGTGGAAGCGGTGCTGGAAAAAAACATTCCCTTTATGTCTGGTCCACAGTGGCTGCATGACTTTGTGTTGCGCGATCGCTGGGTACTGGCGGTCGCCGGTACCCACGGCAAAACCACGACCGCAGGCATGGCGACCTGGATACTGGAAGCGTGCGGGTACAAACCGGGCTTCGTGATCGGCGGCGTACCGGGCAACTTTGAGGTTTCCGCGCGCCTGGGCGAGAGCCCGTTCTTTGTTATCGAAGCGGATGAGTACGACTGCGCGTTCTTTGATAAACGTTCTAAATTTGTGCATTACTGCCCGCGGACGCTGATCCTCAACAACCTTGAGTTTGATCATGCCGACATCTTCGACGATCTGAAAGCGATCCAGAAGCAGTTCCACCATCTGGTGCGCATCGTGCCGGGGCAGGGGCGCATCATCTGGCCGGAAAACGACATCAACCTGAAACAGACCATGGCGCTGGGCTGCTGGAGCGAGCAAGAGCTGGTGGGCGAGCAGGGACACTGGCAGGCGAAGAAGCTGACTACGGATGCTTCCGAGTGGGAAGTGTGGCTGGACGGCGAAAAAGTCGGCGATGTGAAATGGGGCCTGGTCGGCGAACATAACATGCACAACGGTCTGATGGCGATTGCCGCCGCGCGCCACGTGGGCGTCGCGCCCGCAGAAGCTGCCAGTGCGCTGGGGTCATTTATTAACGCCCGCCGCCGTCTGGAGCTACGCGGTGAAGCGAACGGCGTGACGGTGTATGACGATTTTGCTCACCATCCGACGGCAATTCTGGCCACGCTGGCGGCGCTGCGCGGTAAAGTGGGCGGCACCGCGCGCATTATCGCAGTGCTGGAGCCGCGCTCTAACACGATGAAGATGGGGTTATGCAAGGATGACCTGGCGCCGTCGTTAGGGCGTGCGGATGAAGTGTTCCTGCTGCAGCCGCCGCATATTCCGTGGCAAGTGGCGGAAGTCGCCGAAGCCTGCGTACAGCCTGCTCACTGGAGTGGCGATGTCGATACGCTGGCGGAAATGGTGGTGAAAACCGCACAGCCTGGCGATCACATCCTGGTGATGAGCAACGGCGGTTTCGGCGGCATCCATCAGAAATTGCTGGATGGGCTGACGAAAAAAGCACTGGTTGTGGAGTAAAAAATGCCCGGTGGCGCTGCGCTTACCGGGCCTACAATACGTACCTTCCTGTAGGCCGGATAAGGCGCCAGCGCCGCCATCCGGCAGACGCTACCAACGTGTAAAATTACCCTTCGTTTTCCGCCAGCTCGCGCAGATACTGGAAGATCTGACGCGCTGATTTCGGCGGTTTGTTGCCTTCTTTCTCTTTCTTCGCATTGCGGATCAATGAACGAAGCTGTTGACGATCGGCGTGCGGCCACAGGGTCAGTACTTCGGCTACCGCGTCATCGCCTTCGACGATCAGACGATCGCGCAGATGCTCAAGTTTGTGAAACAGCACCACCTGCTGATTATGGCGGTTCTTCAGCTTGTCCAGCGCCTGGCGAATAGGTTCAACGTCGCGTTGGCGCAGCATTTTTCCGATAAGCTGCAACTGGCGGCGGCGTCCTTCCATTTTGATACGCTGGGCCAGTTCAATGGCGTCGCGCAGATCGGCGTCCAGCGGGATCTTATCCAGCGCGTTTTTCCCCAGATCCACCAGTTCCGCGCCCAGGCGTTTTAATTCCTCGGCATCGCGTTTAATTTCACTTTTACTGACCCAGATAATTTCATCGTCTTCGTCTTCGATGTCATCACCGGGAACGTCGTCGAGCCAGTCTTCGGGCTGCTTTGTCATGTCAGGCTCCTTAAAAAAAGAGGCTAATGTTACCAGTTAAGATGCGCACTGAAAAACGGTTCTCTGTTAGACTTCAGAGAAACTCTCTCTACATTATGGCATTTGCAATGAAAGTAATCTCACAAGTTGAAGCGCAGCGTAAGATTCTGGAAGAAGCAGTTTCGACAGCGCTGGAGTTAGCCTCAGGCAAATCGGATGGGGCGGAAGTCGCCGTCAGCAAGACCACCGGCATTAGCGTCAGCACCCGTTATGGTGAAGTAGAGAATGTCGAATTTAATAGCGACGGCGCGCTGGGCATTACGGTGTATCACCAGAACCGCAAAGGCAGCGCCTCTTCGACGGATTTAAGCCCGCAGGCGATTGCCCGTACCGTGCAGGCCGCGCTGGATATCGCGCGTTACACGTCGCCGGACCCGTGCGCAGGCGTGGCGGACAAAGAACTGCTGGCGTTTGACGCGCCGGATCTGGACTTGTTCCACCCGGCAGAGGTTACGCCAGACGAAGCCATTGAACTGGCCGCGCGTGCGGAACAGGCTTCTCTAAAGGCGGATAAACGCATCACCAATACCGAAGGCGGTAGTTTTAACAGCCATTACGGCATTAAAGTGTTCGGCAACAGCCACGGCATGTTGCAGGGATATTGCTCCACGCGCCATTCGCTCTCAAGCTGCGTCATCGCCGAAGAGAATGGCGATATGGAGCGCGATTACGCTTACACCATCGGTCGGGCAATGGCGGATCTGCAAGCGCCGGAATGGGTCGGGGCCGAGTGCGCGCGCCGTACCTTATCCCGCCTGTCGCCGCGCAAGCTCTCCACCATGAAAGCGCCGGTCATTTTCGCCAATGAAGTGGCGACAGGGCTATTTGGTCATCTGGTCGGGGCGATTGCCGGCGGCGCGGTATACCGTAAATCCACTTTTCTGCTCGACTCGCTGGGCAAACAAATTCTGCCGGAATGGTTAACCATCGAAGAACACCCGCATCTGCTAAAAGGGCTGGCGTCTTCACCGTTCGACAGCGAAGGCGTGCGTACGGAGCGCCGGGATATTGTGAAGGATGGCGTACTGACGCAATGGTTGCTGACCAACTATTCCGCCCGCAAACTGGGGCTGAAAAGTACCGGTCATGCCGGCGGCATTCATAACTGGCGTATCGCCGGGCAGGGGCTGAACTTTGAGCAATTGCTAAAAGAGATGGGCACCGGCCTGGTGGTGACGGAATTGATGGGCCAGGGCGTCAGCGGTATTACCGGCGACTACTCCCGCGGCGCTGCGGGATTCTGGGTTGAAAATGGTGAAATCCAGTACCCGGTAAGTGAAATTACCATTGCCGGTAATTTAAAAGAGATGTGGCGTAATATTGTCACCGTGGGTGATGATATTGAAACGCGCAGTAATATACAGTGTGGTTCGGTATTGTTACCGGAGATGAAAATCGCTGGACAATAATACCCGTCATACTTCAGGCTGCAGGCGCGTTGGCTGCCTGCAACTCGAATTATTCAGGGTATTACACTTATCGTTAATAATAAAAAAGGAAGTGAGCAATGCGTAAAAGCCTGTTAGCTATTCTTGCTGTGTCATCGCTGGTATTCGGTTCGGCTGTTTTTGCTGCCGATCTTGAAGATAATATGGATATTCTCAATGATAACCTGAAAGTTGTTGAGAAAACGGATAGTGCCCCTGAACTGAAAGCGGCATTAACCAAAATGCGCGCGGCCGCGCTGGATGCTCAAAAAGCTACGCCGCCAAAGCTGGAAGATAAAGCGCCGGATAGCCCGGAAATGAAGGATTTTCGTCACGGTTTTGACATTCTGGTCGGCCAAATTGATGGCGCGCTGAAGCTGGCGAACGAAGGTAACGTTAAAGAAGCGAAAGCGGCGGCGGAAGCGCTAAAAACCACCCGCAATACGTATCATAAGAAGTATCGTTAATTTTTGTGGGATGGCGGCTTCGCTTTATCCGCAGGTCGCCATCCGGCAAAATGTAATACCCATCACACTTTCTCACTTTATACGACAACGTCATTGTTTGTTTCTGCCACGCTATTTCCTCTTTATGCCGCGATAGATCTCACACTTTCCCGGCGATAATTCATTAATGCCGCCTTTTCTGTGGCGCAGATCACCTATCCCACTCGCGTTTCCACTTCGAGGTGGAAAATAACTCGCTACAAACTTTTAACCCTTACCGCTAGTTTTATCTCATTGCCATTAACGGGGGGAGACGCGTGGATAACGGAGCAGTAAAACACGATGCCGGTGAGCGAATTAACGAACTGGCTGAACAGGTGTTAACGCAGGTGGATGGCCTGCTGGGGCGGCATCACATTGTCCCCAATGCGGTACAGACGCAAATGCTGACCTCGCACGTTCGCGCGATGGCGCACCGGTCAATTACCGGCGAGCCTTTACCGGAAGTCGATGCCAGCTTGTTTGATGAAATCTCAGCCGAATCAATGGCGCTCGCCCGCGAAATCGTGGCGGCGTTTGGCAACCTTCCTGACGAAGAAGCCTGGCTATTATCGGTACATTTTGAAGTCGCGAAAGACAACCTCTAAGGAGCAAAAAATGGAACAGATTACCGTCGTGATTGGCGATCGCCTGGGTAAAGGCCAGAAAGTGGCGGCAGGCGTGGAAAAAGCGGGCGGTCGCGCGGTCGTCGTACCGGGCGTCGCGGCAGACATGAAGCTGGGCGATGTGATGAAAGCGGAAAACGCCACCTTCGGCATTTCATTTTGCGGCAGCGGCGGCGCGGGCGCTATCACCGCGCAAAACAAGCATGGCTACAAAGCCAAATATGGAATGCGGTCAGTGGATGAAGGCGTCACCGCTATCAATGAAGGCTGCAACGTGTTGGGTTTCGGCTTTATGGATAAAGAAGAGCTCGGCGAGCGCCTGGTGCAGGCGTGGCAAAAGAAATACGGCGCCTGATGATGAAAGAGCAATTCACCACCACGGTGAGAGTAAAAGGCAAGGGCGACGCCAAAGCACGCGCCTTTGCCGATGCGCTGAACCATGTTCAGTCGGCGGTGATGAGAGAGTCGCCGTATATCTTACTGCGTATTGAGCCACAGGATGTGCGGATTGTTCAGGCGCATGAGTCGGTGCGTAAAGAGGCCTTTCTGTTTTTCTTTTTGCGCCGGGAACGACGCACTTACAGCGTGGAGCTGGATGTGACCGTCAACGTGACCGCCATCAATCTCGACAGGGTGGATTTCGTCGCGAAACGCTGATTTTTATTAAAAAGGCATAGTTATGTTCCTGATAATACTAATTAAATCGCTCATTATCGGCGCGCTGGTCGGCGTAGGGGTGGGCGCTGGGGCTGCACGCATGTTTCACGCGCCAACCACGCAGGGGATGGGCGCGTTCCGTACGTTGGGCGAACTCAACTCTTGTGAAGGCGACCCGGCATCTCACTTCTCCTTTGGGCTGGGTTTCTTCTTTAACGCCTGGGCGTCGTCTGTGGCGGCCGGATCGTTCACCCAGGATGTCGATCACCGCATCATCCCTAACTGGGGCGCGGCGGCGCTAATGATCAAAAACCGTAACGTCGGCGAGACGCTGCACGACCCGAAAAAAATGGCGATCGCCTGCGCCGTCATCGGCATGATCGTCGTGACGTTCCTTAACCTGACCGCCTCATCCGTGCCAGAAGCGCTACAGGTGACAGCGGTTAAGGTGCTGGTACCGGCGGCAAACCTGCTGGTCAACATCGTCATGCCTGTGATCTTCTGGTTAGCGGCGATCGACGCCGGTAAAAAATCGGGCTTCTGGGCCACCGTTTTCGGCGGCGCGGCGCAGCTCATCATGGGGAACGCCGTACCGGGGCTGGTACTGGGTATTTTGATCGGTAAAGGCGTAGAAGAGAGCGGCTGGAACCATGTCACCAAAGTGATGATGGTCGCCATCGTTTTGCTGTTTGTGTTGAGCGGCTTCTTCCGCGGCTTCGACATGAAAATGATCGAGTCTTTCAACATGACGGTACCGAACTGGCTTGAACTGATCCACAACTCGCTCAGCGGCAAATAACGGAGGCCACAATGGAAGAGAATAAAGGTTTTTGGTATGCCGACTGGTCGTTCCCGATCTTTGTTGGCCTGCTCTCCTCCGGCGTTTTCGCCGGGACGCATATGTACTATCTGTACGGTATCGGCGCATTTAACGAAGTCGCTTTTGTGGCGATGTTGAAAGCGGGGATGGATACCGGCGTCTACGGCGCGGTCGCCGCTTTCGGCGCCAGCTTTTTATTTGCCCGCATTATCGAAGGTTCGCTGGTCGGAATTCTGGATATCGGCGGGGCAATTCAGACTGGCGTGGGCTTAGGGGTTCCGGCGTTACTGCTGGGGGCTGGCTTTGTCTTCCCGGTGGCGAACTTTATCGCTTCGCTGATAACCGGTCTGGTGATTGGCCTGGCGATTGGCTACATCATTATTCTGGCGCGTAAGTTCACCATTAATCAGAGCGACTCCACGTACGGGGCGGACGTCATGATGGGGGCCGGTAACACTTCAGGCCGTTTTCTGGGGCCGTTGATTATCCTCAGCGCCATGACGGCATCGATTCCCATTGGTCTGGGCTCTCTGGTGGGCGCGCTGCTGTTTTATATCTGGCAGAAGCCGATTACCGGCGGCGCGATTTTAGGCGCGATGATCCTCGGTTCCATCTTCCCGGTTGCGATTAGCTAATTGTTGATTTGTAGGCCGGATAAGGCGGTTGCGCCGCCATCCGGCAAAGGAGAGAACGATGTTTGATTTACTCCTGCGCCATGCGCGTCTGGTCGATGACACGCTGACTAATATTGCCCTGCAAGATGGCAAAATCGCGGCGTTGGGTGACGTTGATGGTCCGGCGTTGAAAACCATTGACCTGCGCGGCGAGTGTTACGTTAGTGCGGGTTGGATTGATTCTCACGTTCACTGCTACCCGACATCACCGATTTATCACGACGAACCGGACAGCGTGGGTATTGCCACTGGCGTTACCACAGTGGTGGATGCAGGCAGCACTGGCGCAGATGATATTGATGATTTTTACACCCTGACCCGTGATGCGGCCACCGACGTTTATGCGCTATTAAATATTTCACGCGTTGGGCTTATTGCCCAAAACGAGCTGGCTAACATGGCCAATATTGACGCCGATGCGGTCCGGCAGGCGGTAAAACGCCATCCGGATTTTATCGTCGGCCTCAAGGCGCGGATGAGCAGCAGCGTGGTAGGCGTTAACGGCATCACGCCGCTGGAACGCGCTAAAGCCATGCAGCAAGAAAACGGCAACCTGCCGCTGATGGTACATATTGGCAATAACCCGCCGGATCTGGACGAAATAGCGGAGCGTCTGACGGCGGGCGATATCATTACCCACTGTTACAACGGTAAGCCGAACCGTATTCTGACGCCGGAAGGCGAGCTGCGCGCCTCGGTGACACGAGCGCTGGCGCGCGGCGTGCGTCTGGACGTCGGACATGGTACCGCCAGCCTGAGCTTTGCAGTGGCGAAACGCGCTATTAGCCTGGGGATTTTACCGCATACCATCAGTTCCGATATCTACTGCCGTAACCGCATCAATGGCCCGGTGCATTCGCTGGCTAATGTGATGTCGAAATTCCTCGCCATCGGCATGTCGCTGCCGCAGGTCATTGCGTGCGTGACGGCCAATGCCGCCGATAGCCTGAATCTGAAAACCAAAGGTCGTCTTCAGCCTGGTCTGGATGCCGACCTGACCCTCTTTACGCTTAAACGCCAGCCCACCGTGTTGGTAGACGCGGAAAACGACAGCTTACAGGCTGAAGAATTGCTGACGCCGCTTGCCGCGATACGCGCAGGCAAGGGCTATATGACCGAACAAGGGAGCGCGGAACATGCCTTCGATTTTTGAGAAGTATCAATTAAAACAGGTGATTAACGTCTCCGGACGTATGACGGCGCTCGGCGTCTCTACGCCGCGCCCGGAAGTGATAGACGCGGCGATGGCCGGAATGAATCAGTATTTCGAGATGAAAGATCTGGTGAATAAAACCGGTGAGTACATTGCGAAATTGCTGGAGGTGGAAGGGGCGACGGTAGTCTCCTGCGCCAGTGCGGGCCTTGCCCAGTCGGTTGCCGCGGTACTGGTTCAGGACAGCGACTGGCTGCTGGAAAACCTGCACGTTACACCGATTGAAAATAACGAAATCGTCCTGCCAAAGGGCCACAACGTCAACTTTGGCGCGCCGGTGGGAACGATGGTGGCGCTGGGCGGCGGCAAACTGGTGGAAGCCGGTTACGCCAACGAATGTTCCGCCGCGCAGTTGGCGGCGGCCATTACGCCGCGCACGGCGGCTATTCTCTATATCAAATCTCACCACTGCGTACAGAAAAGTATGCTCAGCGTGGAGCAGGCTGCGGTGGTGGCGCGCACGCATAATCTCCCGCTGATTGTGGACGCGGCGGCGGAGGAAGATTTGCAGTGCTACTACCGCGTGGGCGCAGATCTCGTTATCTATAGCGGCGCGAAAGCGATTGAAGGGCCGACCAGCGGGCTGGTGATTGGCAAAACGCAGTATGTTGAGTGGGTAAAACGTCAGTCAGCGGGCATTGGCCGGGCGATGAAGGTCGGCAAAGAGGGAATTGTTGGCCTGACCTGCGCCATTGAATTGTACCTGCGGGCGCAAAAAGAGAGCGGCGCGGAGATGGTAGAAAAAATGGCGCCCTTTATCGACACGTTGAACACGTTTAACGGCGTCAGCGCCCGCGTGGTGTGGGACAGCGCCGGACGCGACATCGCGCGCACGGAAATTAAGTTTGATGAAGCCGTTACCGGCATCGCCACGGGCGACCTGGTCGACGCGCTGAAGCAAGGGGAATACGCGATTTACTTTCGCGGATACAAAGCCAACGAAGGGATTATTGAAGCGGATGTCCGCAGCGTCGATCGCGCGCAGTTAGCGATTGTGGCGCGTCGTATTGGCGAGGTGATTAATCAGGAGAAACAAGCATGAAACTGACCCCTAACTTTTACCGCGATCGCGTTTGCCTGAACGTACTGGCCGGTTCGAAAGATAACGCCCGGGAAATCTACGCGGCGGCGGAAGGTCATGTGCTGGTTGGCGTGCTCTCCAAAAACTATCCGGATGTGGCAAGCGCAGTCGCGGATATGCGTGAATATGCGGCGCTTATCGACAATGCGCTCTCCGTCGGACTGGGGGCAGGCGATCCTAACCAGTCGGCGATGGTGAGCGAAATCTCGCGTCAGGTACAGCCGCAGCATGTCAACCAGGTGTTTACCGGCGTAGGGGCCAGCCGGGCGCTGCTGGGGCAAAACGAGACGGTGGTGAACGGTCTTGTCTCGCCGACCGGCACGCCGGGGCTGGTGAAAATTTCCACCGGCCCGCTAAGCAGCCGCACGCCGGACGGCATCGTACCCATAGAAACGGCGATTGCGCTACTCAAAGACATGGGCGGCAGCTCCGTTAAATACTTTCCGATGGGAGGACTCACCTGTCGCGACGAGTATAAAGCGGTGGCTGACGCCTGCGCCCGCCATGATTTCTGGCTGGAACCGACGGGCGGTATCGATCTGGAAAACTTCGCCGAGATTCTGCACATCGCCCTTGATGCAGGTGTAAGCAAAATCATTCCTCACATTTATAGTTCGATTATTGATAAGGTGAGCGGCAACACCCGTGCGGACGATGTGCGTCAGTTACTCGCTATCGTCCGGTCGCGTGTCGGCTAATCATGAGGAGAGAGACGTGCGATTCCCCAACCAACGTTTAGCGCAGCTATTTGCGATGCTGCAAAACGAGACGCTGCCGCAGGACGAGCTGGCGCAGCGGTTGTCGGTCTCCACGCGTACTGTTCGGGCGGATATCGCCGCGCTGAACATGTTGCTGACGCCGCATGGCGCGCAATTTACTCTCAGCCGCGGCAACGGGTATCAGCTCAAAATTGATGATCCGGCACGTTATCAATCTCTGCAAACGCAGCAATCTCCCGCCCTGGCGCGCGGTCCGCGCACCAGCCAGGAGCGGATACACTATTTGCTGGCGCGTTTTTTAACCTCCGCCTTCTCGCTGAAGCTGGAGGATTTGGCAGATGAATGGTTTGTCAGCCGTGCGACGTTGCAGAACGATATGGCGGACGTGCGCGAGCATTTGCTGCGTTATCATCTGACGCTGGAAACGCGTCCGCGTCATGGCATGAAATTGTTTGGCGGAGAGATGGCGATTCGCGCCTGTCTGACCGACCTTTTATGGACGCTGGCGCAGCAGGAGCCCTCCCATCCGTTAATCGTTAGTACCACGCTGAACACCGAGGTGTCTCAACGGCTGCAGTCTCTTTTGCCGGATATTTTCTCTCATTGTCAAATCCGCCTGACCGATGAGGGCGAGCTGTTTCTGCGTTTGTACTGCGCGGTGGCGGTACGGCGTATTCGCGAGGGGTATCCGTTATCGGAATGCGTGGCAGAGGAGGTCGATGAAAAAGTGCGCCATGCGGCGCATGAGATTGCGGAGCTACTACAACAGCTTGCCGACAAGCCGCTGTCGGAGCCGGAAGTAAGCTGGCTGAAGGTGCATATTGCCGCCCGCCAGGTACAGGAGATTGCCCCCAGCGCCATTAATGCCGATGATGAAGAGGCGCTGGTGCGCTATATCCTCAATTTTATTAATACCCAGTACAACTATAACCTGTTGAATGATAAACAGCTTCACGCGGACTTGCTGACCCACATCAAAACGATGATCACCCGCGTGCGCTACCAGATCATGATCCCCAACCCACTACTGGAAAATATTAAGCAGCACTATCCGATGGCGTGGGATATGACGTTGGCGGCGATATCGAGTTGGGGGAAATACACGCCGTATACCATTAGCGAAAACGAAATCGGTTTTCTGGTGCTGCATATTGGCGTTGGGCTGGAACGTAGTTACAACATTGGCTACCAGCGGCAGCCACAGGTACTGCTGGTGTGCGATGCTGGTAATGCGATGGTGCGGATGATTGAAGCGGTACTGGCGCGGAAATACCCGCAGATTGAGATTGCCCGCACTCTGACGCTACGCGACTATGAGGCGCGGGACAGCATTGTGGAGGATTTTGTGATTTCCACAGCGCGGATCGGCGAAAAAGATAAACCGGTCATTATGATCGCCCCCTTTCCTACCGACTATCAATTGGAGCAGATCGGTAAGCTGGTGCTGGTGGACAGAACCCGTCCGTGGATGCTGGATAAATATTTCGATGCCTCGCATTTTCGCATTGTGGAAGGGGAAATAGATCAACAGACGCTGTTTAAAACGCTGTGCGATCAGTTGCATGAGGAAGGCTTTGTTGATGCGGCGTTTCTCGATTCGGTTATTGAACGTGAAGCTATCGTCAGTACGTTATTAGGCGACGGGATTGCCTTGCCACACGCGCTGGGGCTGCTGGCGAAGAAAACGGTGGTTTATACGGTGCTCGCACCGCAGGGGATTGCCTGGGGTGACGAAACGGCGCACGTTATTTTTTTACTCGCCATCAGCAAAAGTGAATATGAAGAGGCGATGGCCATCTACGATATTTTCGTCACTTTCCTGCGCGAACGCGCCATGACGCGCCTCTGCGCGTGTCAGAATTTTACGCAATTTAAAACGGTCGCGATGGAGTGCGTGAGTCGTTTTTGAGAGGCGTTATCCAGAATTCGATGTAATGCGAATGTAATGCTAAACTGCATTACACATTCGATTTTACTGGAGGCATAATGGCCACGCTGAACGTCCGTCTGGATGACAAACTCAAAAATGAGGCTTATGCCGTGCTGGAAAAACTGAACATTACTCCAACGGAAGCCGTGCGATTACTGTTCCAGTACGTCGCGGAAACGGGGCGCATGCCAGTGAAAACCGTCACTCTTAGCGACAGTGAAGATGCACTGATTCAGACAGTTCGGGAGAGGCTGTCTAGTCCGCAAAAGGGAATCAAGGTTAGTCTGGATGACTTATGAACTGGAATTCGACCCGAGGGCCTTAAAAGAGTGGCATAAGCTGGGCGATACGGTGAAGGCTCAGCTTAAGAAAAAGTTGGCTGATGTGCTATTGAACCCCAGAATCGACTCTGCCCGTTTAAACGGTCTTCCTGACTGCTATAAAATTAAGCTTAAATCGGCCGGTTATCGTCTGGTGTACCAGGTTCGGGATGACGTTGTGATTGTGTTTGTTGTTGCGGTCGGCAAGCGAGAACATTCAGCCGTCTATCACGATGCAAACAAACGGCTTTAGCGATCAACGCAAATGATGCACTACCTGGTTGCTGCTACCGCGCCAGATAAGCGCCGGGTCTTTCAGATCCTGCACAAATTTGCCATCGACCAGCACGTTGATGAGATCGACTACCTGCATCTGTGCGGCGTTGAGTTCATCGAGCTTGTAGCCGGTCCACACCCAGATATCTTTCCCAGGACACTCTGTGTGGATACGTTGTACCAGTGCCAGGATATCCGGTACGTTTTGCGGATGCAGCGGATCGCCGCCCGACAGCGAGATCCCCTGACGGTGAATGCGCGTGTCGTTCAGATCGGCAATGATCTTATCTTCCATCTCTTTGGTAAACGGCTGGCCGGAATTGAGCCGCCAGGTGCTTTTGTTATAGCAGCCAGGGCATTCGTGCACGCACCCTGACACAAACAGGGTGCAGCGGGTGCCGGGGCCGTTAACGATGTCGACGGGGTAGTATTGATGAAAGTTCATGTTTCCTCGTTGCATTTGGCGCTGTAGCGGCGTTGGCCGCTCTCACTTACCCAGGTCACTTACTTATGTAAGCTCCCTGGGATTCGTTCGTTTGCCGCCTTGCTACAACACCAACTGCTTAGAGGAAACTCATGAAATTGGAACTATAGCCAGCGGTTGTAGGCCGGATAAGGTGTTTACACCGCCATCCGGCATTTACGCATTGCAAACGGAGGATTAACCTATCTGCCCGTTGCCTAAATGCTTCACGCGGCGCTTCACTTCTTCCTGCTTGCCGGCGTTAAACGGACGCGCGTCCGGGCTGCCTAAATAACCGCACACGCGACGGGTAACCGAGACGCGTGCGGCGTCGTGGTTGCCGCATTTCGGGCAGGTGAAACCTTTACTGGTACATTCGAACTCGCCGGTAAAGCCGCACTCGTAGCATTCATCGATCGGCGTGTTGGTGCCGTAATACGGTACATGCTGATAGCTGTAATCCCAGACATCTTCCAGCGCTTTCAGGTTGTGCTGAATGTTCGGGTATTCGCCGTAGCAAATGAAACCCCCGTTCGCCAGCGGCGGATACGGTGCTTCGAAATCGATTTTGTCGTACGGGTTGACCTTCTTCTCCACGTCGAGGTGGAAGCTGTTGGTGTAGTAACCTTTATCGGTTACGCCCGGCACCACGCCGAACTCGGCGGTATCCAGACGGCAGAAGCGGTCACAGAGGTTTTCGCTTGGCGTGCTGTACAGGCTAAAGCCGTAGCCGGTCTCTTCTTTCCACTGATCCACGGCCTGGCGCAGACGCTCCACAATCGCGATGCCTTTAGCGCGAAGCTGCTCGCTGTCGTACAGGTGCTCGCCGCCGAACAGCGCGTTAATGGTTTCATGGATACCAATGTAGCCCAGAGAGATGGACGCACGACCATTTTTAAAGATTTCAGACACGTCGTCGTCCGCTTTCAGCCGCACGCCGCAGGCGCCTTCCATATACAGGATAGGCGCGACGCGGGCTTTCACGCCTTCAAGGCGGGCGATACGGGTCATCAGCGCCTTCCGCGCCAGCGCCAGACGTTCATCCAGCAGTTTCCAGAATGCGGTTTCGTCGCCTTTTGCTTCCAGCGCGATGCGCGGCAGGTTAAGGCTAATCACGCCCAGGTTGTTACGCCCGTCGTGGATCTGCTCGCCGTTTTCGTTCTCCCACACGCCGAGGAAGCTGCGGCAGCCCATTGGCGTTTTGAACGAACCGGTGACTTTGACCACCTGATCGTAGTTGAGGATGTCCGGATACATGCGCTTGCTCGCGCACTCCAGCGCCAGTTGTTTAATGTCGTAGTTCGGATCGCCAAACTTGTGGTTCAAACCATCGCGGATAGCGAAGACCAGTTTCGGGAACACGGCGGTTTTGCGATTTTTACCCAGACCGGCGATACGGTTACGCAAAATAGACGCCTGGATCAGACGCGACTCCCAACTGGTGCCGAGGCCAAAACCAAAGGTCACGAAAGGCGTCTGGCCGTTAGCGGTGTGCAGCGTGTTAACTTCGTATTCCAGCGACTGGAAGGCGTCGTAGCACTCTTTTTCGGTGCGAGAACGCGCATACCCTTCGGCATCCGGGATCTGCCACTCATCGGCGGTTTTGCGGTGCTTGTTATAGCTTTCGGTGACAAACGGCGCCAGCACTTCGTCGATACGGTTAATGGTGGTGCCGCCATAAATATGGCTGGCGACCTGCGCGATAATCTGCGCGGTAACGGCAGTGGCGGTAGAGATAGATTTTGGCGGTTCGATCTCGGCGTTACCCATCTTAAAGCCCTGGGTCAACATGCCTTTCAGGTCGATCAGCATACAGTTGAACATCGGGAAGAACGGCGAATAGTCGAGATCGTGATAGTGGATATCGCCGCGCTCATGCGCTTGTACTACGTCACGCGGCAACAGGTGCTGGCGGGCATAGTGTTTGGCGACAATCCCGGCCAGCAAATCGCGCTGGGTGGGAATGACTTTACTGTCTTTGTTGGCGTTTTCATTGAGCAACGCGGAGTTAGTTTGCTCTACCAGGCCGCGAATTTCCTGGTTCAGACGACCACGCTTTTCACGCTGAATGTCGCGATCGTGACGGTATTCGATGTAGGCGCGGGCAAGCTGTTTGTACGGGCCGGACATCAGTTGGTTTTCAACCGCAGTTTGGATCTCGTTAATATCCACCTGACTGCGTGCGTTCATTTGGCTGCTAACGACTTCTGCGACGGTGGCACAGTAATCTGCGTCATCGACTCCCGCTGCTTTAGCTGCACGTAGAATGGCTTCCTTAATGCGCTCTGATTTGAATGGCACTTTACAGCCATCTCGTTTCATCACATGCGGTGTCATGATCACTCCATATTTGTAAGAACAGGTTATCCACAGAGGCCGGGGAAGCCATAACAGGTTTATTCATCTCTTTTCCAACGACTTCCCGCAATCCTGACCCAGGTTATCCACAATTCACCTTGTGTCGAGTGAACAGGTGTTGTAGCAATTGTAGTCAATTAATACAACATATTGGGTCGGCGTGCATTTTAAAGTCTATATGTAGTGATTTGCATCAAGGATGTTTGCAATTTTATTGATGTAGAACAAGGTAAAAATCAGAGCGTACAGATGGCGGGCGCTGTAGCGTTTGTAAAAGATAGCAAGAAAAATCTGATTAATTATTCAACAAAAACAGTCAGTAACCTGGAGCAACGCCACAGCCCGTGTCAATAGGTTTGTGGCGTTTATCCGTATAAGGACGTCGCGTTAGCGTTGTAACCACCAGATGGCTTCAAATGGGCGGAGCGTCATCGCGGCTGGCTGGCTGGCGACCTCGCCATAATTATGCAGTAGCGCCTGCCACTGTCCTTTGATATGCGGCGGATGCCACTCCTGGCACTGGTCGCTCAGATTGGCGACAACCAGCAGGGCTTGCCCCTGCCACTGGCGGCGATAACACCATACTGATGGGCTATCCGGGAGGAGATCCTGATAATCGCCCCAGATCAGTACAGGCTGGGTTTTACGTAGCGCAATCAGCTTTTGATAGGTGTAAAACACCGAGTTTTCATCGCGTAATGCCGCCTCGACGTTAACCTCCGTATAGTTATCGCACAGGCTTATCCACGGCTCGCCCTGGGTGAAACCGGCGTTTTTACCGTTGTCCCACTGCATCGGCGTGCGGCTGTTGTCGCGGGATTTACTGGCCAGAATAGCCAGCAGTTCGTCGGGGTCGCGCCCGACGGCGCGTAGCGCGGCAAACATATTATGACTTTCCACGTCGCGATAATCGGTGATGCGGGTAAAGTGTGGGTTGGTCATGCCGATTTCTTCGCCCTGATAGATATAAGGCGTCCCTTGCATACCGTGCAGCGCCATCGCCAACATTTTCGCGGCTGGAATACGGTATTCACCCTCGTCGCCAAAGCGGGAAACGATGCGCGGCTGATCGTGATTACACCAGAATAACGCGTTCCAGGCGACGTTATGCATCCCCTGTTGCCAGTGGCGGAACAACGCTTTCAGCGCCACATAATCAGGTTTTGCCAGCGTCCACTTTTCGCCATTGGGGTAATCCACCTTCAGATGATGAAAATTGAAGGTCATTGAGAGTTCGTCGCCGCTAAGCGCGGCATATTGCTGGCAGTTTTCCAGCGTGGTAGAGGACATTTCGCCTACCGTCATCAGATTACGCGGCGTAAAAACGTCACGGTTCATTTCGCGTAAAAACGTATGCGCGCGCGGTCCGTCGGTATAAAAGCGGCGTCCGTCGCCCGTCGGATCGTCAGGAAAATCCTGATCTTTGGCGATCAGATTCACCACGTCCAGACGCAGGCCATCCACGCCGCGATCGGCCCAGAATTCGCAGACCTTTTTCAGCTCGGCGCGCACGGCGGGGTTTTCCCAGTTCAGGTCGGCCTGTTCAGGCGCGAAAAGGTGTAAATAGTATTGTTCGCTTTGGCTATGCCAGCGCCAGGCGCTGCCGCCAAATTTGGATTGCCAGTTATTCGGGCAGACATCCGGCGTGCCATCGCGCCAGATATAAAACTGACGGTATGGACTCTCTTTGTTCAGCGCTTCGCGAAACCAGGCGTGCTGGGTAGAAGTATGGTTAAACACCATATCCAGGATGATGCGAATACCGCGTATTTTCGCCTGCGCGACCAGCTCGTCAAAATCATCCAGCGTGCCGTAGGTCGGGTCGATAGCCGTATAATTTGCGACGTCATAACCGTTATCCACCTGCGGCGAGATATAAAACGGCGTGAGCCAGATGGCATCTACGCCGAGTCGCTGTAGATAGTCAAGGCGCTGCGTGACGCCGCGTAAATCGCCGGTGCCGCTGCCGGTCGTGTCCTGAAAACTTTTCGGGTAGATCTGATAAATAACGCCGTTTTGCCACCAGAGGGGAATAGTCATTGTTGTTTCCTGCAAGTGCGTTGGGACGCAACTGCGCCCCGAAGAAGAATTAGACAATTTGTAATGTGCCCTGACGATGCTTACGCTGATAGATAAAGGTGGTCAGAATCACCGGGATAACGATCGCGATAACCATCGCCATGCCGTACACCTGCCAGTAGCGCGGCGGTATAGACAGGATGCCCGGCAGGCCGCCCACGCCGATACCGTTGGCGATGACGCCGTTCAGACCGCAGAGCAGTCCCGCCAGACCAGAGCCGATCATCGCGCATAGCATCGGAAAACGATACTTCAGGTTGATACCGTACATCGCCGGTTCGGTTACCCCAAGGTAAGCGGAAATGGCGGCAGGAACGGAGATCTCGCGTTCATTGTGTTTACGGCTGGAGATGATGATGCCCACCACGGCGGAGGCCTGCGCGATATTCGACAGCGCAATCAGCGGCCAGACTGGCGTACCGCCCATGCTCTGGATCATCTGCATATCGATAGCGAGCGTTGTCTGGTGGACGCCGGTAATGACCAACGGGGCATACAGGAAGCCGAACAGCGCCGCGCCTATCGGGGCGAAACTGCCGGTCATCAGATAACGTACCGCAAAGGCCACGCCGTCGCCGATCATACGACCAAAGGGGCCGATAAAGGTGTGGGCGAGAAAGACGGCCAGTATCAACGAACACACCGGGACGACGACCAGGTAGAGATAATCCGGCACGATGCGTTTCAACCGCGTTTCAATAAACCCAAGCGCCAGCCCTGCCAGTAGCGCCGGGATAACCTGCGCCTGGTAGCCCACTTTCTCAATGCTAAATAAGCCGAAGTTCCAGACGTCTGGCGTTTGCTGGCCCAGCAGATACGCATTCATCAACTGCGGCGACACCAGCGTCACGCCGAGCACGATACCAAGAATCGGCGTGCCGCCCATTTTTTTCACCGCCGACCAGCAGATCCCCACCGGCAGATAGAAAAAGATCGCTTCGCCGATCAACCATAAAAAATCATAAAGCGTTTTTAGCGCTGGATGCATCTGCGCCAGCGTTTGGCCGTTGCTCATCGGCACATCGCCGATCACGTTACGAAAGCCTAAGATCAAACCGCCGCTGATCAACGCCGGTAGTAGCGGAAAGAAGATCTCCGCAAAGTGGGAAATTAACTGCTCATGCCACTTCATGTTCTGGCGAGCGGCTTTTTTGGCCTGCTCTTTATCGGCATACGCTTTGCCGGTGGTCTCCAGCAGCGCGTTATAGTAATCGCCGACTTCGGTGCCGATCACCACCTGAAACTGCCCGGCGTTGGTGAAACAGCCTTTAACCATCGGTAATTGTTCGATCTCTTTTGGCCTGGCGTTCGCGGGCTGGTGGAGCACAAAGCGCAGGCGAGTAATGCAGTGGCTCACCGTGGCGATGTTGTCGCGCCCGCCGACCAGGTCAACCAGCCGGTCGATATCGGCTTGTTTTACTTTGCTCATCGTAAAGCCTCATGGCAGAGGAGGTATGTTATGGGTTGGCGCAAGAGTATCTCTTCAACGTTGATTTAAAAATGGGAACGTTCCCGAAACGCAGCGACGATCACAAATTACTCGTGGTATTCCGTTTAATCAGTCACTCAGGCGAGGGTAGAAGGAATGACGATCCGGCGCGGATCGCAGCGGCCATTGATCTGTTCGATCAGCTGCGAAGCCGCCTGCCGTCCGGCTTCAGCATAGCCAGGATCGACAGTGACGATCTCCGGGTGCAGGAATTTTATCAGCGGCGTGTTCCCGACGCTTGCCAGTTGCAGCGTCTCAATACGTTGCTCCTGTAAATACTTGCTGGCGCCCAACGCCAGCGTATCGGTGGCGCAGACTAACGCGGTGGTATCCGGCATGATAACGCTTGCCGTATGCTCATAACCCTGCTTCATGGCAAGGCCGGGCAGGGCGGCGACGGGATGAAGTTTATGTTTTTTGCAAAACGCCAGGTATGCGTCATGCCGACGTTTGCCGGTAGTAATATCGCTATGGGGAACGCCCAGAAAGCTAATGTTGCGGTGTCCCTGCTCATACAGCCGCTGCATAAGGATATGAATCGCGCCCTCGTCGTCGTAACAGACGGAGGCAAAACCTTGCGCATCTCTTGCCAGCAGCACCAGCGAGGCTTTCCAGGGGGCGATCAACTCTTCTGTGATGCCGGTAAAGCCAAACAGCACCACGCCATCAATGTTACGTCGTCTGAGCATGCCCAGATGTTCCATTACCAGCGTCGGCGAGAACTGACTTTCCATCATAATAGGGTCGTAGCCTTGTTCATAAAACGCAGGCAGCATGGTTTGAACCGCGAGGTTTTCAGACAACGAATCAAGGCGAGTGACGATAATAGCGACCACTTTATCGCTTTGTCCCCGCATCGCGCGGGCGGAGCGGGACGGAGAGAAACCGTGTTGATTCATCACCGCTTCGACACGCTCGCGGGTACGTTCGCTTACGCCGCTTTCATTGTTAAGCACGCGGGAAACGGTTGATTTCCCTACGCCGCTCAGGCGGGCGATGTCTTTGATAGTGAGCCGGTTTTGCATCCTGTTTTCCCGTGGCGTGACGCTGATGGTGATAAAAAGAGTAACTTTACTCAAGCGAAGGGCAATGGGCAAAGTCTGGTTTATCGTTGGTTTAATTACGTAACGGTATGATACCGCCATAATTGCCACAAAACTTATGGATTTATGCGTATAATCCGCGGCGCAAATTATTTACTTACCGGAGGCGACATGGACCCTGAACCCACCCCTCTCCCGCGATGGAGAATTTTCCTTTTCCGGTAAGCCTGCCTCTGCTGTCTTACCGGTGTGTAAGACAGTGACACGATAACGTCCCTGTTTTTATTTAAACATTGCTCATCGGGCAAGGCTTTGCCGCGCCTGAAGAATTTTCTGCGCCTGACTTCGGCGCGGAGGGATTACCTATGCTAAAAACCATTACCCGCCAGCTTTTTGCCCGGCTTAATCGTCATTTGCCTTATCGTCTGGTTCACCGCGATCCGCTGCCCGGCGCGCAGACCGCGGTAAATGCGACTATCCCGCCTTCGCTGAGCGAGCGCTGTCTGAAAGTCGCGGCAATGGAGCAGGAGACGCTCTGGCGCGTTTTTGATACGCACCCGGAGGGATTAAACGCCGCCGAGGTGACGCGCGCGCGTGAAAAGCATGGCGAAAACCGCCTTCCGGCACAGAAACCCTCGCCGTGGTGGGTGCATCTGTGGGTATGTTATCGCAATCCTTTCAACATCTTACTCACGATTCTTGGCGGCATTTCTTATGCCACGGAGGATCTGTTTGCCGCAGGCGTTATCGCCCTGATGGTCGGTATCTCAACACTGCTGAATTTTGTGCAGGAAGCACGCTCGACGAAAGCGGCGGACGCGCTAAAAGCGATGGTGAGCAATACCGCTACCGTACTGCGGGTTATTAATGAAAATGGCGAAAACGCCTGGCTGGAGTTACCCATCGATCAACTGGTGCCCGGCGATATTATTAAGCTGGCGGCGGGGGATATGATCCCGGCGGATTTACGGATTATCCAGGCGCGCGATCTGTTTGTCGCCCAGGCGTCGCTGACCGGCGAATCTCTGCCGGTCGAGAAAGTCGCCGCGACGCGTGAGCCCCGGCAAAATAACCCGCTTGAGTGCGACACGCTGTGCTTTATGGGGACGAACGTCGTGAGCGGAACGGCGCAGGCCGTGGTGATGGCGACCGGAGCCGACACCTGGTTTGGTCAATTGGCGGGGCGCGTGTCGGAACAAGATAACGAGCAGAACGCTTTCCAGAAAGGAATTAGCCGCGTCAGTATGTTGCTGATCCGCTTTATGCTGGTCATGGCGCCGGTAGTACTGATTATTAATGGTTACACGAAAGGTGACTGGTGGGAAGCGGCGCTATTTGCGCTTTCGGTCGCGGTAGGGCTCACCCCGGAAATGTTGCCGATGATCGTCACCTCCACCCTCGCGCGCGGGGCGGTGAAGCTCTCGAAACAGAAAGTTATCGTGAAGCACCTTGATGCGATTCAGAACTTCGGCGCGATGGATATTTTGTGCACCGATAAAACCGGCACTCTGACGCAGGATAAAATTGTGCTGGAGAATCATACGGATATCTCTGGTAAGCCCAGTGAGCATGTACTGCATTGCGCCTGGCTGAACAGCCATTATCAGACCGGTCTAAAAAATTTACTGGATACGGCAGTCCTGGAGGGAGTAGACGAAACCGCCGCGCGTCAGCTCTCCGGACGCTGGCAGAAAATCGATGAGATTCCGTTTGATTTTGAGCGTCGCCGGATGTCGGTGGTGGTGGCCGAAGATTCGAGCGTGCATCAACTGGTCTGCAAAGGCGCGTTACAGGAGATCCTGAACGTGTGTACTCAGGTGCGCCACAACGGCGATATTGTGCCGCTGGACGACAATATGCTGCGCCGGGTGAAACGCGTTACCGACACGCTGAACCGTCAGGGGCTACGCGTGGTCGCCGTCGCGACCAAATACCTGCCTGCGCGTGAGGGCGATTACCAGCGTATCGATGAATCTGACCTGATCCTGGAAGGGTATATCGCTTTTCTCGATCCGCCGAAAGAGACCACCGCGCCGGCGCTGAAAGCGCTGAAGGCGAGCGGAATTACGGTGAAAATTCTCACCGGCGACAGCGAGCTGGTAGCGGCGAAAGTTTGCCATGAGGTTGGGCTGGATGCGGGCGATGTCGTTATTGGCAGTGATATTGAAGGGTTAAGCGACGACGCGCTGGCGGCGCTGGCCGCCCGTACGACGTTGTTTGCGCGTCTGACGCCGATGCATAAAGAGCGCATCGTCACTTTGCTCAAACGCGAGGGGCATGTGGTCGGTTTTATGGGCGACGGGATTAACGATGCTCCGGCGTTGCGGGCGGCGGATATTGGTATCTCGGTAGATGGCGCGGTGGACATCGCCCGTGAGGCGGCCGATATTATCCTGCTGGAAAAGAGCCTGATGGTGCTGGAAGAAGGCGTCATTGAAGGTCGTCGTACTTTTTCTAATATGTTGAAATATATCAAGATGACGGCCAGCTCAAATTTCGGTAACGTGTTTAGCGTACTGGTGGCGAGCGCCTTTTTGCCGTTCCTGCCAATGCTGCCGCTGCACTTGCTGATTCAAAACCTGCTGTACGATGTATCCCAGGTGGCGATTCCGTTTGATAATGTCGATGAAGAACAAATTCAAAAGCCGCAGCGCTGGAATCCGGCGGATTTGGGGCGCTTTATGGTCTTTTTCGGTCCGATCAGCTCGATTTTCGACATTTTGACCTTTTGTCTGATGTGGTGGGTATTCCATGCGAATACGCCAGAAACGCAAACCTTGTTCCAGTCCGGCTGGTTTGTGGTGGGATTACTGTCGCAAACGCTGATTGTGCATATGATCCGTACCCGTCGTCTGCCGTTTATTCAAAGTCGCGCCGCCTGGCCGCTGATGGCGATGACATTGTTGGTGATGGTGGTGGGAGTCTCGTTGCCGTTTTCGCCGCTGGCGTCTTACCTGCAGTTGCAGGCGCTGCCGTTAAGCTATTTCCCGTGGCTGATTGCCATTCTGGCGGGCTATATGACGTTAACCCAGTTAGTGAAAGGGTTTTACAGCCGACGTTATGGCTGGCAGTAAACACTTTCGTCGGGGATTCGCCAGCGTGCTTAATCCCCGATATCGCTAACCAGGTCAGATGCCCGTAAAGCTCGACAAGTTTAACGCGATCGGCTTTATCTTTAAATTTCAGGGCTTATTCAAGCAACTGTAGAATGCTATATGCAGGCATAAAAAAGAGGAATGTCCAGCTAAGTTTGTAAAATGTGTTCTCTGCCCCCAATCCGGAACGAGAGGAGGAGATGTCCCACCGCCGGAGATGTTTTGCGGATATGCGACGAAAGCGGCGAATATAGCTAACGCAATAAACTAAGTAAGGAGGAATCGCTAAGGCGCCAGTGGGTTTAGGAAACATAAGGGTAAGCAATATGGCTGCGACAATGAAGCATAAAAAGACTATCTTCGCGGTAGATTCTATCTGTTTTAATTCCTGGCGTATGCTTTCAGCATGTTTCTCCTGCCAGCGACGGAGCGTGCTGTTGCTAAATCCATATTCTTCGCATAACGCCTTATTCGGTACGCCGTTTTTAGACTGTTGCAGAAAATCGGCGATTTGCTCCTCGGTAAAACGCGATCTTACCATTGCCGCCTCTCCATGGCTGTTGGTGCCCCGAACCGGGCAAACTTGCGCCGCCCGGCGGGGATAACGTCCGGCGCTTAGCGACGAACAGCGATCGCTTCAATCTCAATTTTCACGTCTTTCGGCAGACGGGCAACTTCCACGCAGGAACGCGCCGGGAAGGTGGCGTTGTGCTCGGTGAAGAAAGCTTCGTAGGTGGCGTTGACGGTCGCGAAATCGTTCAGGTCTTTCACGAATACGGTCGTTTTCACAATGTCGCCTACTTTCAGGCCAGCGGCTTCCACGATAGCTTTAACGTTTTCCAGCGACTGACGTGCCTGAGCGGATACGTCTTCCGCTACGGCACCGGTTTTCGGATCGACCGGGATCTGACCGGAAGTGATTACCATGCTACCCAGGTCAACGCCCTGTACGTATGGGCCGATTGCTGCTGGTGCATTTTCCGTCGCAATAGTTTTGCTCATGATTTCTCCTGAATTACAGCGGTAATAGAATGTCCCCGCTCATTATAGGGAGCCGGGATCTCATAACCAACCCAAATTAGTTGGCCAGCACCACATAATGCGAAAACTCTTTTTCACAGTATTTGCATTTGAGGGCGATATCATTGGCGCGTTTTTTCACTGCAAAGCTGGAGGATACCGGTTCCGCGTGGCTGATGCAGTTGCTGTTCGGGCAAACCAGCACATTATTAATACGCTCTGGCAGGCTGGGGCGTGATTTCCCGACTACGTCGTAGTTGTCGATGCGGTTAACGGTGGCCTGCGGCGCGTACAGAGCAAGTTGGTTAACCTGCTCATCGGTGAGGAAGGTGTTTTCTATTTTGATTAAGTCTTTACGCCCCATCTCACCAGACGGGAGATTCAGACCGATAGTGATTCGCTGATCGGTCTCGGTCAATTTAAACAGACTCAGCAGTTTAAAGCCTACCTGCGCAGGGATATGGTCAATCACGGTGCCGCATTTAATGGCTTCAACCTGCAGTTTGTTATCGTGTGTCATCGTTTTTCTCCCTTACAGACTCAGTTCGCTATTCAGTACTAACGCCAGTAACGCCTGGCGAGCGAAAATACCGTTGCCCGCCTGTTGGAAGTACCAGGCGTGTGGCGTTTTATCCACATCCGTGGTGATTTCATCAATCCGCGGCAGCGGGTGCAGCACTTTCATATTTTCACGCGCGCCGTTCAGGTCGCTGGCGCGCAGAACAAACTGCGCCTTCACATTGGCGTACTCCGACGGGTCGAGACGCTCTTTCTGTACGCGAGTCATATAGAGGATGTCGACGTCGGCCATGACCTCTTCAATAGAACCATGCAGGCTCCAGGCCATCCCTTTTTCATCCAGCATATCCAGAATGTACTGCGGCATCGCCAGCGCGTCCGGCGCGATAAAATAAAAACGGTTGCCGCTAAATTTCGCCAGCGCCTGGGTTAGCGAATGCACGGTGCGGCCATATTTCAGATCGCCGACCATCGCGATATGCAGGTTATCCAGACGGCCCTGCGTTTCCTGGATGGTGAACAGATCCAACAGGGTCTGCGTCGGATGCTGGTTCGAACCGTCGCCCGCATTGAGCACCGGCACCTGACCGGAAAACTCCGTCGCCAGACGTGCCGCGCCTTCTTGCGGATGGCGCATCACAATCGCGTCCACGTAAGTGCTAATCACTGAGATCGTGTCGGCTAACGTTTCTCCTTTTTTCCCCAGCGACGTGTTGGCGCTGTCGGAGAAGCCCACTACGCTGGCGCCCAGGCGATGCATTGAAGTTTCAAACGACAGGCGGGTACGCGTGGAGGCTTCGAAAAAGCAGCTGGCGATCACTTTATGTTTCAATAGCTCCGGCTGCGGGTTGGCTTTTAATTTCGCCGCCGTGGCCAGTACCAGATTAAGATCGTCGCGGCTGAGGTCGTTTATGGAAATGATATGTTTTTGATATAGCGGGTTAGCCATGTTTATCTCCTGACGCCTGGGCAAAAAAAAGCCCCTCAATTGAGGGGCTTGGTATTGGTTTTCAACGGAAAGAAAAACGGCAGGCCTGCGTCCTTTTTCAGACGCGGTAAGACAGAATGTCGTACACACTGAACCATGCTTCCTCCCGGCAAATTGTCCGCGATTATACTCAGCTCTGTTTTGGGATCAAGCGAATTAATGCATGATTTACTCATCGCAAACGGTTCTTATGAATTTAAATTCATTTTAAGCAAATAATTAATTTGTTTGTGTACCAGCGCCGTACGCTGAACGACCCGTGGTGCGACCCAGACAATACTGCTACCGGCAACGACGCCGAGAATTTCCGGCAATGCGTGGTAATCCAGAATTCTCGCGACGGCGCGACCATAACCTGCCGCCGTATGGATAAGGATAAATTCGCTATTATGTTCAACGCTGACGACCATTTCAGCTATTGAACGTCCGGCATCCGGCGAAGGACGCCGCTGGGGATTTACGGAATAAATCTTTTGTCCCTTCGTATTTCTGATTTTTATTGCGCCCAGCAGCTTGAGCAGGCGCGAAACCGTAGACTGGCTGATACCTTCAAATCCCTCATTTTGTAAATCGCGGCGAATCTCCTCCTGGGACAGGTAACTTTTTTCACTAATCAGGCGCTGACAAACCGCCAGTTGCTGTTGTTCTTTGGCGGAGTAATCATCGTATTCCTTCATAAATGCACCTTATCTTTATTATTAATATCAACGGACTGGCGAAATTCATCACATTTGTCACATCGATTGCGGATCAATCGGGCGGTTTTGCAGGAAAATGAGAAGCCGATCAAAAAAGGTGACGGCGTGCCTGATGGCGCTGTGCTTATCAGTCCTGTCGGATAAGACGCGTCGCCATCTGGCTCGTTACATCATCGCTCCGATGCTCAGTACCGCCATATTCAGCAATGTCAGGATCAGCAACAGCGGCGCGACCCATTTCAGATAGCGGACATAGGGAACCCGCGCGATTGCCAGACCGCCCATGACCACGGCGGAGGTGGGAGTAACCAGGTTCACAATCCCGGAGGCCGACTGGTAGGCGGTTACGACCAAATCCCGCTGTACGTGGGCAAAATCCGCTAACGGCGCCATAATGGGCATTGTCAATACGGCAAGACCGGAAGAGGAGGGCACCAGGAAGGAGAGCAATACTTCCAGCCAGTAGGTTACGTTTATGAAAATGGTGGTAGATAGACCGGAAACCAGACTTTCCGCGCTGTGCAAAATGGTGTGGGTAATCATACCGTTATCCATGACCACCACAATGCCGCGCGCGATACCAATAATTAGCGCCACGCCGAGCAAATCCCGCGCGCCGTCGATAAAGGTACTGGTGAACGCTTCCTCACCCATCCGCGTTATCACGCCAACGATAATCGCCGCCGCCAGAAAAACGCCGGAGATTTCCGCCATCCACCAGCCGAGAACCGCCACGCCGTAAATCATCACCGCGAAAGAGGCGGCGAAGATCAGCAGTACCCATTTCCGGGTAGCCGTAAACTCCAGCAGAGTATTGGCGCGATTGCCGAGAAAATGGGCGCGATTTTCCGCCATTTTATCCGCCACGATAGAAAGCTCAGGATGGGCGCGGACTTTGCGCGCATAGCGCATTACCCAAAACACGCACAGTACGTAGCCGACAATTAACAGCAGTACGCGCATCAGCATTCCCTGAGTAAAAGGGATGCCGGCGGCGTTGGCGGCAATGACCGTGGCGAAAGGGTTAATGGTCGAACCGAGCGTGCCTATCCCCGCGCCGAGCAGTACGGTTGCCGCGGCCACTAACGGATCGAAGCGGGCCGCCATCATAACCGGCACCAGCAGCGTGTAGAAGGGCAACGACTCCTCCGCCATGCCATAGATAGTGCCGCCTGCGGCGAACAGCGCCATCAGAATGGGGATCATCCACTCATCTTTGCCGTTGAGTTTGATAGTTACCCGTTCAATACCGGCATCAATCGCCCCCGTTTTATTCACCACCCCCAGAAAGCCGCCGATAATCAAGACAAACAGCGCGACGTCAATGGCGCCGGCGGTGTAGGTTTCGTGGTTATAGAGGCCGTCAATCGGCGCCAGTAAAACAGCGGTAATCCCTTGCGGATGCGCGTCCACAGGGGCATACGTTCCCGCCACCGGCACCTCTTTTCCCAGCGTGGCGTTCATCGCCATTTGGTATTTTCCCGCCGGCACAATCCAGGTCATCACCGCGACCAGGGCAATAAGAATAAACAGGATGGTATAAGCGGTGGGAAATTTAAATTTACCCATGATGTTCTCTCCTGATATCACGGATATGCGCCGCAAGGGCGCATATCCTGTGGGATTAGTCGCCGAGCGTCGCCACCATGACCGCTTTGATGGTGTGCATCCGGTTTTCCGCTTCATCGAAGACTATCGAGCCTGCGGACTCGAACACCTCTTCCGTGACCTCCAGTCCTTTCAGGCCGTAAGCCATTTCGATTTCGCGTCCCACTTTGGTGTGCTCGTTATGGAAGGCGGGCAGGCAGTGCATAAACTTCACATCAGGATTACCGGTAGCGTTTACCACCTGCTGGTTGACCTGATATGGCGTCATCAGACTGACGCGCTCCGCCCAGGCTTCTTTGGGCTCTCCCATCGAGACCCAGACGTCGGTATAGAGGAAATCCACACCGTGAACGCCATCTTCAACACTCTCCGTTAAGGTGATACGAGCGCCGGTAACGCTGGCGATTTCCCGGCACTGCGCGACCAGCGCGGCATCAGGCCAGAAGGACTTTGGCGCTATCAGGCGGATATCCATGCCCATCTTCGCCGCGCCCACCATCAGCGAGTTGCCCATGTTGTTGCGCGCGTCGCCCAGGTAGGCGAAGCTCAGTTCCGGCAGCGTTTTACCCGGCGCGTGTTCCAGCATGGTCATCAGATCGGCCAGGATCTGTGTGGGGTGAAATCCATCGGTCAGGCCGTTCCAGACGGGAACGCCCGCGTATTCCCCCAGCTCTTCCACAATGTGTTGACCAAAACCGCGATATTCGATGCCGTCATACATCCGCCCCAGGACGCGAGCAGTATCTTTCATGGACTCTTTATGGCCGATCTGCGAGCCGCTTGGGCCGAGATAAGTCACCTGCGCGCCCTGGTCGAACGCGGCGACTTCAAACGCGCATCGGGTGCGGGTAGAGGTTTTTTCAAAAATCAGCGCGATGTTTTTGCCGATCAGCGTTTGCTTTTCGCATCCGGCTTTTTTTGCGGCTTTCAACTCAATAGCCAGATCGATGAGGTGTTGGATTTCCGCCGGGGTGTAGTCAAGCAGCTTCAAAAAGTTACGATTTTTCAGTGAAATAACCATTACAATATCCTTGTTAAAATGAATTGCCTGATGGCGCTGCGCTTATCCGGCCCACGGTTATGCGCGCTCTGTAGGCCGAATAAGGCGGAAGCCGCCATCCGGTAAAAAGCCTTATGCGTCAACGTCGGCGGTTTCACACCGAATCAAAGTGCCTTTCTCGCCCGCGAGAATGGCTTGCCCATCCGCCAGCGAGCCGATTCCGGCAATGCCGCGGCAATGGCTGACAAACTCAGCGCAGGCGGTCACTTTCGGGCCCATCGAACCGGCGTCGAACTGCATTTCACGAAGCAGCTCCGGCGTAACCTGCGCCAGCGGGCGTTGGGTGGGCTTGCCCCAGTCGAGATACACCGCGTCGGCATCGGTCAGAATGAGCAGCGCGTCGGCGTGAATTTGGCTGGCAAGCAGGGCGGCGGACAGATCTTTGTCGATCACCGCCTCGATACCATGGTAGCCATCGGCTTTTTCCACGACCGGCACGCCGCCGCCGCCGTTACAGATAACCAGGTGATCGCGGCTAATCAGCGCGCGGATGGCATCGTTTTCCACAATGCGTTTCGGCTGCGGGGAGGGCACAACGCGGCGGAAGGCGTTACCGTCGGCTTTGAATACCCAGCCCTTTTCTGCCTGTAACGCACGGGCCTGCGCTTCGTCGTAAATCGGTCCGATATATTTGGTTGGATTGAGGAATGCCGGGTCGTTGGCATCGACTTCGACCTGGGTGAGCAGGACGCTGATTTCACGCTCCGGCAGATGATTCTTCAGCGCCTGTTGCAGCATGTAGCCAATCATGCCCTGGCTTTCCGCACCGAGAATATCGAGCGGGTAGGGCGTAACGTTAGCGTAGGCGCTATTTTGTAGCGCCAGCAGTCCTACCTGTGGGCCATTGCCGTGCACTAACACTACGCGCCATTGCCGCGTAAGCTGGGCGATGGTTCTGGCCGCCAGTTCGATATTTTTACGCTGAATATCAGCCTCCAGCGGTTCGCCGCGTTTGAGCAGCGCATTGCCGCCCAGCGCGACGATCAGTGTGCGTTTGTTTTCCATAACGTCTCCTTTAAATACCATCGCGTTCCAGTGGACAGCTCATGCAGCGTGCGCCCCCGCGCCCGCGACCCAGCTCATCGCCGGGAATGGGAAGGACGGTAATGCCGGCTTTGTCGTATTTTTCGTTGGTCCAGATGTTGCGCTCATAGCCCACCACCACGCCGGGACGCAGGGTGAGCACGTTATTGGCGTCATTCCACTGTTCGCGCTCAGCTTCAAATGCGTCGCCGCCAGTGGTGATTAAGCGCACCTGATCGATGCCAAGCGCTGTTTCAAGAGCATGAACCAGCGTGCTCTCCTGGGTTCGTTTCAGACCGCCGCGTCCGTCTGGCGTCAGCGTCCAGCACTGCACGTCCGGGCGAACGACTTCCGGATAGACGGAGAAGGTGTCGATATCAATGTGGGTCATGACGGTGTCAAGGTGCATACAGGAGCGATGTTTTGGCAGTTCAACGGCAATGACGCGTTCCGCCTGACGATGTTTAAACAATGCCTGCGCCAGGAACTCGACGCCCTGCGGCGTAGTACGTTCAGACATACCGATCAACACCGCGCCGCGGCCAATCACCAGCACATCGCCGCCCTCTAAAGTGGCGTGGTCGTAATTAATGTCCTCGTCGCCGAAATATTTAATGAAATCACCGCCTGCGAATTGAGGATGCCAGCGATAAATAGCACGTAAATTATTCGTTTCACGTTGGCGTGCAGGTTTCGCCATGGGGTTAATTGAGACGCCGTTATATATCCAGCAGGACGTGTCACGGGTAAATAGGTGATTCGGTAATGGCTTCATAATAAAGTCATTAATATCGTGAGTATCGACCACCATATTTTTTATGGAGGCGGGGATTTCGCCGTAAGTTAAACCGCCGCTTAAATGGCGAGCCAGTTCACGGTGCGGCATATCCGCCAGCCAGGCGCGAATATCTGCGGCAAAGGTGGGCCCAAGGCGATAATCGGAAATTTGCGTGTCCAGTAGCCAGGCTTTAGCGTCAGCCACATCCAGCGTTTGGGTGAGCAGGTCGGTTAACAGCAACACTTCTATCCCTTGCTGGCGCAGCGTGTTGGCAAAAATGTCATGCTCTTCGCCAGCGCGCTCTACGGATAATACATCGTCAAAAAGTAATTCCTGACAATTTGAAGGGGTAAGTCTTTTTAGGCTGAGATTGGGCCGATGCAACATTACGCTGCGTAATTGACCGATTTCAGAACCGACAAAATGCTTTTCCATCATTATACCTTTTACATAATTTCAAGAATAAAGAAGGAGTGGCTGCAAATATTTAGCGTGCTTGCAGTCGCGGCGTTTCAGTTAAATTCGGGAGCAATGATTGAATTTTATTTGGGTTGTTAATGTGATGAGATTCACATCAATCAAGGAGTGCTATTTTTCTTACTTAATATATGAGCCGGGTCAGAGAAATTCAAAAAACAATAAGGCATTAAATGAATTACTACGCAGCTATATGGTTTGTTATTTTTTTATTGTTAATTATTTGTTTGTTGTATTGAATGATATTTAAAAATTAACTTATTGAAAATAAAGTGATTATTTTTAAGGGTTGCATAACTATGCGTGAGGGGGATTTTATTATCGGGGATATTTAAATAATTTAAAAATAACTATGGATAGAGAAGTCATTTATGCAGGGAGAGCGAATTGTGATCGCTAAAACGTTTTTATGTTAACGCCTTTAATATCAAAGCGTTGTTAGTGATGGCAATTTGGCGCCGCTGGGGTTTATGCATAGGTACTGCATAAAGTTGGGCGAACTATTAACAATATATAAACACCGCTGGCGATAAACATGCGCTGGCGCAAAATCGATGAGAGTAAGGGTAGTATGGCAGCCATTTTTCTCGTATAAAGAGAAATATAAAACGCTGTTTTAACTAAGGGGATGCGATGATTATTGGCAATATTGAACATCTGGAGGCCTGGCTGCCGACGGCGTTACGGCAGGCGATTGAGCACGTCAATGCGCATGTCACGGCAACGACCGCGCCAGGTAAGTATGACATTGACGGCGACAGGTTGTTTTATATGATTTCTGAAAATATGACGGAGCCGGGCGAATCGCGCAGCGCAGAGTATCACGCCCGTTATCTTGATATTCAGATTGTGCTACAAGGTCAGGAAGGGATGGCATTCAGTACCCGGCCTGCGGGAACGCCGCACACGGACTGGCTGGCGGATAAAGACATTGCATTTTTACCGACGAGCGTCGACGAGAAAACCGTCGTCCTGAACGAAGGCGACTTTGTGGTGTTTTATCCCGGCGAAGTGCATAAGCCCCTGTGCGCGGTGGGAGAACCGGCGCGGGTACGTAAAGCGGTTGTGAAAATGCTGATGGCGTAATATTTTGTGCCGGATGGCGGCGCCTGCACGTTGCGATCTTGTAGGCCAACCGCCATCCGGCATCATCACGACATTATTTAGACAGCGTCGCTACCATTACTGCTTTGATGGTATGCATGCGGTTTTCCGCTTCATCAAAGACAATGCTGGCCGCAGACTCAAAAACCTCGTCGGTCACCTCCATCCCGCCATGTAAACCGTACTCTTCGGCCATTTTTTTGCCGAGTGTGGTTTCGTCATCATGGAACGCAGGCAGACAATGCAGGAACTTAACCTGCGGATTGCCGGTTAAGGCCATCATCTGGCTGTTGACCTGATAATCACGCAGCAGGGCAATACGCTCCGCCCATTTCTCTTTGGGTTCGCCCATAGAGACCCAAACATCGGTATAGATAAAATCCGCACCTTTTACGCCCGAGGCGATATCTTCGGTCAGGGTGATGGCGCCGCCGTTCTTTTTCGCCATGGCGCTGCACTCCGCCACTAACGCGGCTTGCGGCCAGCAGGCTTTTGGCGCGACCAGACGGAGATCCAATCCTGTTAACGCGGCGGCTTCCAGCATGGAGTTACCCATGTTATTACGCGCGTCTCCGGCATAGACCAACGTCATCTCGTTAAAGGCTTTACCCGGCAGATGTTCCTGCATGGTGAGCAGATCCGCCAGTAATTGCGTTGGGTGATACTCATCGGTTAAACCGTTCCATACCGGCACACCGGAATATTCAGCCAGCGTTTCGACGATCTCCTGGCCATATCCTCGATACTGAATACCGTCAAACATCCGGCCCAGGACGCGGGCAGTATCTTTGATGGACTCTTTATGGCCGATCTGGCTCCCGCTGGAACCCAGGTACGTCACGCGCGCCCCCTGATCGTATGCGGCAACTTCGAAAGAGCATCGTGTCCGGGTCGAGTCTTTTTCGAAGATGAGCGCAATATTCTTACCCACCAGCTTTTGTTCTTCTTTACCGTTTTTCTTATCGGCTTTCAGTTTGGCGGCAAGCTGCAACAGAGCAATGAGCTCGCTGGCGGTGAAATCAAGTAACTTTAAAAAAGGTTTTTGGTAAAACGTAGACATACTTCCCTCACATGGCTTAGGCCTGTCATTGAATTAAAATTCACTTTATATGGATGATTATTCATTTGCAACCCTGTTTGATAAAACTTTTCTCGATAAGGTGGAGGCAACGTCGGCGGTATGTGACAATAAGAGTATCGGCAGGACATCTATGAGGAACGAGCTATGGCAAACCCGGAATTACTGGAAGAGCAGCGTGAAGAAACGCGGTTAATTATTGAAGAGTTACTTGAGGACGGCAGCGATCCGGATGCGCTGTACACTATCGAGCATCACCTTTCCGCTGACGATTTCGAAACGTTGGAAAAAGCCGCGGTAGAAGCCTTTAAACTCGGCTATGAAGTGACGGAGCCGGAAGAGCTGGAAGTGGAAGAGGGCGATACGGTTATTTGTTGCGACATCCTCAGCGAGTGCGCGTTGAACGCCGAACTCATCGACGCTCAGGTTGAGCAACTGATGAACCTGGCGGAAAAATATGATGTCGAATACGACGGCTGGGGAACCTATTTTGAAGACCCTAATGGCGAAGAGGGTGATGACGACGATTATGTCGATGAAGATGACGACGGCGTGCGTCACTAAAGCTGCATAGTATGACGGTACGGCAGCGTTTGCTGTCGTATTTTTTTAACAGGTTACGTATGAATTACCCGCAAATACTCTCTCCGGTGCTTAATTTCCTGCATTGCCCGACGCCGCAGGCGTGGATTGTCCAGGCCCGCGATCCGCAAAATCTTCCTCTTCTGCTTACCGATCACTTGATCTGCGAACTGAAGGCTGCGCAAACCGCGTTGCTGTTGGTGCGTAAATATGTCGCCGATAAATCGGGCGCCGACGCGCTGCTCTCCTGGTTGCAACCTTACGAGGCGTTCGCGTTTCGTCAGGGGCCGGAGCCGGATTTTGTTGCCCTGCATAAACAGATTAGCAAAAGCGCCATGCCGCAAACTGATGACCCCTGGGGACGTCAGCTTATCGACCGTATGGTGTTATTGATTAAAGAGGAGTTGCACCATTTTTGGCAGGTACGCGAGGTCATGCAGGCCAGAAACATTCCTTATGTGAAAATCACCGCCAGCCGCTACGCGAAAGGAATGTTGAAAGCGGTACGCACGCACGAACCGCTCACCTTAATTGATAAGCTGATTTGCGGGGCGTATATCGAAGCCCGCTCCTGCGAACGTTTTGCCGCTCTGGCGCCCTGGCTGGATGAGGATTTACAGACGTTTTATCTCTCGCTTCTGCGCTCCGAAGCGCGGCATTATCAGGATTACCTGGCGCTGGCGCAGCAGATTTCCGCCGAGGACATTTCTGCGCGCGTGCGCTATTTTGGCGAGGTGGAAGCTGACCTTATCTTGTCGCCAGACCGCGAGTTTCGTTTTCATAGCGGCGTGCCAGCCGCCGGATAAAGGGTAAAATTAAAGATTAGCGTTTTTATCTTTTACGCTGTCGCCACCTGCGTGGTCATCCGCCCGACATCAAACTGCTGGCGAGCAGAAATAGTCATTTTCATGATATTCTGTCCTGAGTAAAGCCTGCCCTGCGGCAGGCAAAAAGAACTCACTCAGTGTTATATTCCCGAAAGGTGACCGTGAACAATGCCATTTTTGCATCATCACTACGGGTTCTTGTGTTGAAATACTTACTGTTTCACGCCTTTTGACGCTTCAGAGCAGGTCTTGCCAACAAAGGTTTGTTTAATTTTGTTGATGGAGGTTGTTTTATTACCTCCTGCATCGACATCCGATTTCATGGTCATCGCAAATTCTGTATCGCTTATTTTCGTCGTTTCTACAATAGAGTGCGATTTGACATCAGGATTATTACAGACAGTCTCATTGATCAGTTTGGTATCCGTACTTTCTACAAATGTTGTCGTGCAACCGCCTGCACTGGTAGAAAACCCCTTCACCATTTTTTTAGAATCTTCAGACATTTTAGGGGTATAACACATAAGCGTCGCTATGCCCGAATTTTTTTCATCCATTAATACTTCTTTTGTATCTGGATTGATGGTGCGCATTTCTATATTTTCCATTTTCCATTCGCCGGGCTGTATATCTAATGCATATACATTAGAGATACTAATAAACATAGCGGGGAAAACAATTGCTGATAATAAGCGTTTCATTTATAACTTCCTTGAATAATAAGTGATTCCCGGATAACAGGATGTTTCCGGGATTACTTATATCAGCAAAAATAATACCTGGCGAGGATAAATAAACGCCTGGTTTTCAGAGATCCTTTAACATCCTCACTTCGCAATCGACATGTCCGGTGCAGCCGAGCGGTTCGCTAATATGTTCAAATCCTAAACGTTCGTATAGCGCAATCGCCTCGCGTAAAAAAGCCGTTGTTTCCAGATAGCAGCGTTTAAAACCCTGTTCACGGGCATGATCCAGCGCCATCAGCGCCAGCTTTTTCGCCAGCCCCTGACCACGAATCACCGGTAAAAAATACATTTTTTGCAGTTCACAAATGTCTGGTTCGCTACAGGATAACGGCGCCACGCCGCCGCCGCCCACCACACAACCGTTTTGCTCTACCACCCAGTAGGCCGCGCCCGGTTGGCTATAAACCTGATACAGTTCATCCAGATTGGGGTCGGCAACGGTATAACCTTTATCGGCGGTAAGTCCGTATTCCGCTGAAACCTGACGGATGACACGGGCAATAGCGGCATTGTCGGCGGTAGTGATTCGGCGCACCGTGAGCGTTGGCGAGGCGACATTATTCATAATATGGCTCAATTTTTAAAATTTATTTATAGATTACTTTAATACCACTGTCTTGAGTTACGCGCAAGGAGATCCTGAATCAGACAAAATAAAAGGCGGAAAAATTAAACAAAAATAGTATCGTAGTCAAATCAGTAACAATTTACTGGTTTTTATTATTAATTCTAATAGATTGTAATTCAGGGATATGATTCATGAATAACGTTATCAGTAGTAAAGATAACCATAATCACACGTTGGTGTTTACAGGCAAGGGCGGAAAGTATTTTGTTATTTGCCTTGTGAATTTCTTGTTGACGTGTATCACGTTGGGAATCTATGCGCCGTGGGCGATGGTGAAATGTCGACGTTATATTTATACTAATATGACGCTAAACAATCAGCCTTTTGCTTATAAAGCCACGGGCGGCGCATTATTTATTAGTGTGTTGTTAGTTTTTATTATTTATATTGTTAGCCTCTCTCTTATTGAGCACGGTCATCCCGGTCTCGGTTTTACGCTATTCGGCTTATTAATTGCGATTATTCCTTTTATGGCGGTGAAAGGATTACAGTATCAGGCGATGATGACTTCGCTTAATGGCGTACATTTTGGATTCCAGTGTTCCATGCGGCGCGCCTGGTGGTACATGTTCGCTCTCCCGGTACTCCTGATGGTGGCGCTTTATATTGTTCTTTATATTATCTCACTGGTAACCATCGCCGTCGGCGGTTTAGTGTTCAATATCGTTTTTCTCGGTTTGCTGGCTATTATTGGGATAGGGGTCATTAACGGTATTACCTACAGCAAATGGATGACCTTGTTTGGCAATGGCGCAAACTTTGGCATTCATCGTTTCTCGATTCAGGTTAATGTTAAAACGTGCATCAGAGGGTGCGTGTTGGCAATGTTGACCCTTTTCCCTTTTGCTGTCGTGATTGGTTATCTAATCGCGCCGGTGTTCACCGACATGATTCTTTTGAGTATGATGGGGAATGCGCAGGCAGGAGGGGCGCTTATTCTGCAATATTATGGCCAGATAATGGCATGTTATTTCCTCTATTTTCTCGCGATTATTGTGGTAACCAGTTACTTATATGTGGCGTTACGCAACCTGTTTTTAAACAATTTGTCACTGGCGAACGATTCGATTCGTTTTCATTCCTCTGTCACTGCACACGGTATGCTGTGGCGGTTACTGGTGGTGTTTGTGATTTCCGGCGTGACCTTAGGGCTGGCTTATCCGTGGTTGAAAATTTGGCTGGTGAGCTGGCTGGCGCAGAATACACAGGTCCAGGGCGATCTGGATTCGCTTGAGTTAACCAATGATGAGAAGCCGCTGGAAAACAGCCTGCTAATGTGGATTTCTCGTGGCATCATGCCTTACTTCCCGTTTATCTGATGTAAAAAGGCCGACGTTTACGTCGGCCCATAATTCATGTTGTCGGATGGCGGCGTGAATGCCTTATCCGGCCTACCGATCGCGCCATGTCAATAAGCGAACGTGTAGGCCTGGTAAGCGAAGCGCCATCAGGCTTTCAGATTACAGCGCGCTAATAACCGCCTGCTGCTCAATCAGCTTCGCTTTGGCTTCTGCGTAACCGTCCAGCTTCTCACGCTCTTTGGCAATCACCGCTTCCGGCGCACGGGCGACGAAACCTTCGTTGGAGAGTTTGCCTTCGATACGGGCAATCTCGCCTTCGATTTTCGCTACTTCTTTCGCCAGACGCGCCAGCTCATCTTCTTTGTTGATGAGGCCAGCCATCGGGATCAGCAGTTCAGCGCCGTCGATAATTTTGGTCACGGAAACCGGGCCTTTGTCATCGGCTGGCAGCACGGTGATGCTTTCCAGACGCGCCAGGGTTTGCAGGAAGCTACGGTTGTCGTTAACACGACGAACGGCTTCTTCACTACAGCCGCGCAGCAGCAGTTCCAGCGGTTTGCCCGGGGCGATGTTCATTTCCGCACGAATGTTACGTACCGCGACGATCGCCTGCTTCAGCCACTCGGTATCGGCCAACGCGGCTTCATCCACCTGTGCGGCGTTATATTCCGGGAACGGCTGCAGCATAATGGTATCGGCGGTAATGCCACAGATAACCTTCACGCGCTGCCAGATGGTTTCGGTGATGAACGGAATGATCGGGTGCGCCAGACGCAGCAAACCTTCCAGCACGGTGACCAGCGTATGGCGGGTGCCGCGCAGTTCGGCTTCGGTGCCACCGTTCATTACCGGCTTGGTCAGCTCCAGATACCAGTCGCAGAACTGGTTCCAGGTGAACTCGTACAGGATGCCTGCGGCGATATCGAAGCGGAAGCTATCCAGTGCTTCGCGGTAGGCTTTAACGGTCTGGTTGAATTCCGCCAGGATCCAGCGGTCCGCCAGCGACAGAGTCATTTCGCCGCCGTTGAAGCCGCAATCCTGCTCTTCGGTGTTCATCAGCACAAAGCGGCTGGCGTTCCACAGCTTGTTACAGAAGTTACGGTAACCTTCCAGACGCTTCATATCCCAGTTGATGTCGCGGCCGGTCGAGGCCAGCGCCGCCAGGGTAAAGCGCAGGGCGTCGGTGCCGTGCGGCTCAATGCCGTTCGGGAACTGCTTCTCGGTACGCTTGCGGATTTTCTCCGCCATCTGCGGCTGCATCATGTTGCCGGTGCGTTTTTCCAGCAGTTCCGGCAGGGAGATGCCGTCCACCATATCCAGCGGGTCGATAACGTTACCCTTGGATTTGGACATCTTCTGGCCTTCGTCGTCGCGAATCAGACCGGTCATGTAAACGGTATGGAACGGCACCTGCGGCTTGCCGTTTTCATCTTTGATGAAGTGCATGGTCATCATGATCATGCGGGCAATCCAGAAGAAGATGATATCGAAGCCGGAAACCATCACGCTGGTCGGGTGGAACTGACGCAGCGCGTCGGTGTTTTCCGGCCAGCCGAGGGTAGAGAAAGTCCACAGTGCGGAGGAGAACCAGGTATCAAGAACGTCTTCGTCCTGACGAAGCGCAACGTCGGCGCCGAGGTTATTTTCCTGACGCACTTCGTCTTCGGTACGGCCAACGTAGACGTTGCCGTCGTTGTCGTACCATGCCGGGATACGGTGACCCCACCACAGCTGACGAGAGATACACCAGTCCTGGATATCACGCATCCAGGAGAAGTACATGTTTTCGTACTGCTTCGGCACGAACTGGATGTCGCCGTTCTCAACCGCTTCCACCGCCGGTTTCGCCAGCACGTCTGCACGGACGTACCACTGGTCGGTCAGCATCGGTTCGATAACTACGCCGCCACGGTCGCCGTAAGGAACGGTCAGATCGTGCGGTTTAATTTCTTCCAGCAGGCCCAGCGCGTCAACGGCAGCAACGATGGCCTTACGGGCAGCAAAGCGTTCCAGCTTCTGGAACTCAGCCGGAATCTCGCTGGAATAAACGTCAGACTCTTCACCTTTGGTATCGAACACTTCCGCGCTTTCGCGAATGTCGCCGTCAAAGGTCAGGATGTTGATCATCGGCAGGGCGTGACGTTTCCCGACTTCATAGTCGTTAAAGTCGTGCGCCGGGGTGATCTTCACGCAGCCGGTGCCTTTTTCCATATCGGCATGTTCGTCGCCAACGATTGGAATGCGGCGGTTAACCAGCGGCAGAATAACGAATTTGCCAATCAGATCTTTATAACGTGGATCTTCCGGGTTCACGGCCACGCCGGTATCGCCCAGTACGGTTTCCGGACGGGTGGTGGCGACGACCAGGTAATCTTTACCGTCTGCGGTTTTCGCGCCGTCGGCCAGCGGATAGCGGATGTGCCACATGGAGCCTTTGGACTCGCGGTTTTCCACTTCCAGGTCAGAGATGGCGGTGCGCAGCTTCGGGTCCCAGTTCACCAGGCGTTTGCCACGGTAAATCAGGTCTTCTTTGTACAGGCGGACAAAGACTTCTTTCACGGCATTGGAAAGACCTTCGTCCATGGTGAAGCGCTCGCGCTCCCAGTCAACGGAGTTGCCGAGACGGCGCATCTGACGGGTAATGGTGCCGCCGGATTCCGCTTTCCACTGCCAGATTTTGTCGATAAACGCATCGCGGCCGTAGTCGTGACGGGTTTTACCTTCTTCAGCGGCAATCTTGCGCTCAACCACCATCTGGGTCGCGATCCCAGCGTGGTCGGTGCCGACCTGCCACAGGGTGTTTTTACCCTGCATACGCTGGTAACGGATCATGGTATCCATGATGGTTTGCTGGAAAGCATGTCCCATATGCAAACTGCCGGTGACGTTCGGCGGCGGGATCATGATGCAGAAGGACTCTTTGCTTTCGTCGCCGTTAGGCTTGAAATAGCCCTGCTTTTCCCAGTGCTCGTAAAGCGGCTGTTCGATATCTTGGGGGTTATATGTCTTTTCCATTATTTCCAGGTTGCCGTATTCAGGTTAAAACCAGCCACGCGGTAGGCTTTGTAGCGTTCGCGCGCCAGTTGTTTCAAAGTTTCTTCGTAAGGGACGAAGTCTACCACTTCTGTGAAAGCGGTGGCAAAATCTGCAAAGCTTGTACGCAGGCTGATTAAAATATCGCGTGGGCTGCTGTTGCGTTTTTGCGGCCAGGCGATTTCAACCGGCGCGCCGCCGCGTGGGCCTTCGCCTGCCAGATTGTGCGGGACAAAACTTTCCGCCGGTCTCGCCCACAGCGCTTCATCCAGGCGAATGGCCTGCTTCTCATCTTCGCAGGCGATCAGCACGCGCTTGCCGGCGCGCCAACGTTCTGCGGCAATTTCACACACCAGTTGTTCAACGGCGCTTAAACCGTTGACGGTAGTGTCATTATCCAGAAGATAGAACGTCGCATTTTTCATATATGGGGCTTCTTGTGGTGGATTTAAATCGCCCCCTGACTCCCTTCCCGAACGCGGGGAAGGTTGGTTCCCTCTCCCCTGTGGGGAGAGGGTTAGGGTGAGGGGGTTGTGCCTTACTCTTCGCCGTTAAACCCGGCGCGGTTCAGCAGGAACTGCGACAGCAGCGCCACCGGACGGCCGGTTGCGCCCTTGGCCTTACCGGAGCGCCATGCGGTGCCCGCGATGTCCAGGTGCGCCCAGTTGTACTTACGGGTAAAGCGCGCCAGGAAGCAGCCTGCGGTGATCGCCCCGCCAGGACGGCCGCCGATGTTGGCCATATCCGCGAAGTTAGACTCCAGTTGTTCCTGATACTCATCACCCAGCGGCAGACGCCACGCGCGGTCACCCGACTGCTCGGACGCGCCAATCAGTTCGTGCGCCAGCGGGTTGTGGTTCGACATCAGACCGGTAATGTGATGGCCCAGCGCAATCACGCAGGCGCCGGTTAGCGTCGCGACGTCGATAACCGCTTCCGGCTCGAAGCGTTCAACGTAGGTCAGCACGTCGCACAAAACCAGACGGCCTTCAGCATCGGTATTCAGCACTTCAACCGTTTGACCAGACATGGTGGTCAGCACGTCGCCCGGACGATACGCGCGTCCGCCCGGCATGTTTTCACAGCCCGCCAGCACGCCGATAACGTTAATCGGTAGCTGAAGCTCGGCAACCATACGCATCACGCCGTAAACCGCCGCCGCGCCGCACATGTCGTACTTCATCTCGTCCATCCCTTCAGATGGCTTGATGGAGATGCCGCCGGAGTCGAAGGTCAGGCCTTTACCCACCAGCACGATCGGGCGCGCGTCTTCGGATGGATTGCCCTTGTACTCAATCACCGACATCAGCGATTCATTCTGCGAACCGTGGCCGACCGCCAGATAAGCGTTCATACCCAGTTCGCGCATTTGCTGTTCGCCGATGACGCGGGTAATGACATTTTTGCTGTAGCTGTCAGCCAACTGGCGCGCCTGTGACGCCAGGTAGGCGGCGTTACAGATATTGGGCGGCATGTTGCCGAGATCTTTCGCGGCCTTAATCCCGGCGGCGATGGCCAGACCGTGCTGAATGGCGCGTTCGCCGCTGGTGAGCTCACGGCGGGTCGGCACATTAAAGACCATCTTACGTAGCGGGCGGCGCGGCTCGCTCTTGTTGGTCTTGAGTTGATCAAAGCTATAAAGCGTCTCTTTGGCCGTTTCGACGGCCTGACGCACTTTCCAGTAGTTGTTGCGGCCTTTGACGTGCAGTTCGGTCAGGAAACAGACGGCTTCCATCGAACCGGTATCATTCAGAGTATTTATCGTTTTCTGAATAACCTGCTTATACTGACGTTCATCAAGCTCGCGCTCTTTGCCGCAACCAATGAGGAGGATTCGCTCGGAAAGAACGTTAGGAACATGGTGCAGCAACAGAGTCTGCCCCGGTTTTCCTTCCAGTTCGCCGCGACGCAGCAATGCGCTGATGTATCCGTCGCTAATTTTGTCGAGCTGTTCTGCAATCGGAGAAAGGCGACGCGGTTCAAAGACGCCCACGACAATGCAGGCACTCCGCTGTTTCTCCGGGCTACCGCTTTTTACACTGAACTCCATGCACTATGCTCCTGAATCTTAAAGACAACAGTGGTGGCTACAGCTATACTCGTCGTCTTTCAAGTTGCAGATGCGTTGGCTGCGCCTGCTCACCCCTGTCGCTTACCTGATGTAAGCTCCGGGGCTTCACAGTCTTGCCGCCTGCCTGCAACTCGAAATCCATTAGAGTATAGAAATTGAAAGCTTTCGTAACTCATGTCCGCTGTTGCGGTGACTTCGTGTTAATCTTAACGTTATTACGGCATTGGCACGTCAGAACAAGTTCTGAGAGGTGAATCCGCTGAGTATAATGATCTTAGCGATGATTTCGACGACTCAAGAGAATAAATGACGTTTAAGCCATGAAACAAGCTAAATTCCAGCAAAAAAATGGGTTTTTACGGGCGTATTTAAAGTGATAATCATAAGATATCTGGTGCGGGAGACGCTCAAAAGCCAGCTGGCGATACTCTTCATCTTACTTTTGATCTTCTTTTGTCAAAAGTTAGTGAGGATTCTCGGCGCGGCGGTTGACGGCGATATTCCCGCAAATCTGGTGCTCTCGCTTCTGGGGCTGGGCGTACCGGAAATGGCGCAGCTCATCCTGCCTTTAAGCCTGTTCCTGGGGCTGCTGATGACGCTGGGCAAACTGTATACCGAAAGTGAAATTACGGTCATGCACGCCTGTGGGTTGAGCAAAGCCGTACTGGTAAAGGCTGCTATGGTACTGGCGTTATTTACCGGTATCCTTGCGGCGGTTAACGTGATGTGGGCCGGCCCCTGGTCGTCAAAACACCAGGATGAAGTGCTGGCGGAGGCGAAAGCGAACCCCGGTATGGCGGCGTTGGCGCAGGGGCAATTCCAGCAGGCGACTAACGGCAGCTCGGTGCTGTTTATCGAAAGCGTTGACGGCAGCGACTTCCACGATGTTTTCCTGGCGCAAATTCGCCCTAAGGGCAATGCTCGTCCTTCTGTGGTAGTGGCCGATTCCGGACACCTTACTCAGTTGCGCGATGGTTCCCAGGTTGTCACCTTAAACAAAGGGACGCGTTTTGAAGGAACGGCGTTGCTACGCGATTTTCGCATCACCGACTTCCAGAACTATCAGGCGATTATTGGCCATCAGGCCGTGGCGCTGGACCCGAACGATACCGACCAGATGGACATGCGCACGCTGTGGAATACCGACAACGATCGCGCTCGCGCCGAGCTGCACTGGCGTATCACGTTAGTCTTTACCGTATTTATGATGGCGCTGATGGTCGTGCCGCTCAGCGTGGTGAATCCACGTCAGGGGCGTGTCTTGTCTATGTTGCCCGCCATGCTGCTTTATCTGCTGTTCTTCCTGATCCAGACCTCCATTAAATCGAATGGCGGTAAAGGCAAACTGGACCCGGTTATCTGGATGTGGGCGGTCAACCTGATCTATCTGGCGTTGGCGATTGGTTTAAACCTGTGGGATACGGTGCCGGTCCGCCGCCTGCGTGCCCGTTTTCTGCGTAAAGGAGCGGTATAATGCAGCCATTTGGTGTACTTGACCGCTATATCGGTAAAACCATTTTTACCACCATCATGATGACGTTGTTCATGCTGGTGTCGCTCTCCGGGATCATCAAGTTTGTCGATCAGCTGAAAAAAGCGGGGCAGGGTAACTACGACGCGCTGGGCGCGGGTATGTACACCCTGCTCAGCGTACCTAAGGATATCCAGATCTTCTTTCCTATGGCGGCGCTGCTTGGCGCGCTGCTGGGACTGGGGATGCTGGCGCAGCGTAGCGAACTGGTGGTGATGCAGGCATCGGGTTTCACCCGTATGCAGGTGGCGCTGTCGGTGATGAAAACGGCTATCCCCCTGGTGCTGTTAACCATGGCGATCGGCGAATGGGTCGCCCCGCAGGGCGAGCAGATGGCGCGTAACTATCGTGCGCAGGCGATGTATGGCGGTTCGCTGCTTTCCACCCAGCAAGGTCTGTGGGCGAAAGACGGGAATAACTTTGTCTATATTGAACGAGTGAAGGGCGACGAGGAGCTGGCCGGCATTAGTATTTACGCTTTCAACGATCAGCGTCGTTTGCAGTCGGTGCGTTACGCCGCTTCGGCAAAATTCGACCCGGAGCATAAGGTCTGGCGTTTGTCGCAGGTGGATGAGTCCGATCTGCAAAACCCGAAACAGATCACCGGTTCGCAGACGGTGAGCGGCACCTGGAAAACGAATCTGACGCCGGATAAGTTAGGCGTGGTGGCGCTGGACCCGGATGCGCTTTCCATCAGCGGTCTGCATAACTACGTTAAATATCTGAAGTCGAGCGGACAGGACGCCGGACGTTATCAGCTCAATATGTGGAGTAAAATCTTCCAGCCGCTCTCCGTGGCGGTGATGATGCTGATGGCGCTGTCGTTTATCTTTGGACCGCTGCGTAGTGTGCCGATGGGCGTGCGCGTGGTAACGGGGATTAGCTTCGGCTTCGTCTTTTACGTTCTCGACCAGATTTTTGGCCCGCTGACGCTGGTATACGGCATTCCGCCGATTGTCGGCGCGCTGCTGCCGAGCGCGTCTTTCTTCCTGATTAGCCTCTGGCTAATGCTGCGTAAGTCGTAATCACAGTAATCGTAGGCCTGATGGCGCTGTGCTTTTCAGGCCTACTCCGGACCCGTAGGCCGGATAAGGCGTTAGCGCCGCCATCCGGCAGACCGCCAGGTATTCCTCAAATGATGTAGTGCGTAACCTGACGCGTGGCGCTTTTGGCTACCCGTTAAGCTCAGGCAAGCTGCGGGAAAAAGTAGAACAAAAAATTTATAACGTGCTGCCGTGATAAATCTGATAACCCAAATCAATCGTATTATGGTTGAGATCGTTATTTTTAATTTTGTTGAGCAACATCTGCGCGGCTCTGCGCCCGATCTCAAAACGAGGGGTAATTACGCTGGCGAGGCTCGGTATCATTTGCCTGCCCATCTCCAGACCGTGGAAGCCAGCGATGGAGATCTGCTCCGGTACGGCCAGTTGACGCTCGCGGCACCACAGTAGAGCGCCCATTGCGATATCGTCGTTAGTACAAAAGACGCCATCCACGTCCGGGTGCGCAGTAAGCGCATCACGCATTAGCTGTATCCCCAGATGGATAGAGGAGATAGCGCGGGGATTGATGCGCAACGGCGCCAGCCCCCGGCGCGTCATCGCATCGCAGTAGCCGTGATAACGCTGCTCATCACGGATATCGTCTTTTGAACCCAGATAGAGGATTTTTCGCCGCTGGCGTTTATCCAGCATGGTGCTGACCATATCAAAGGCGGCCTGACGGTTATCAAACCCCACCTCCATATCTAAGCGATCGCCCTGGATATCCATGAGTTCTACAATCGGGAGGGTAGCTGAGCGCAGGAATTTGACGGTTCTGAGGGTATGATATTTTTCTGAAAGAATAATGCCGTCGATATTGTAAGACAGTAAATTGATAACGGACTCTTCTTCCGAATCGCGATTGTAATTGTAATTCGCAATGAGAGTTTGGTAGTTATGACCCGACGTTACGGATTCAATCCCGGCAAGAATGTCGGCAAACAACTGGTTCTGAAAAGAGGGGATCAGCACGCCCAGAGTGTAACTTTGCGCGTTTAACAGCATAGCTGGCGCGCGATTTGGTATGTAGTTAATTTCCTCCATGATCTGCGCAATACGCTCGCCGGTTTCCCTGGCGACTTTTTTCGGCGAGCGGATGTAACGGCTCACCGTCATTTTTGTCACGCCTGCAAGCGTAGCGATATCCTGCAAAGAAATTCTGTGATTCCTCATGTTTTCTCCAGTACCGGGGGCGGGAACGTCGCCCCCATGGTTAATTGGGCTGCGGATGATGAATTAATGCAGAACCGCATTCAGCGCCAGTACGCCCAGCAACCCCATGACAGAAATCAATGTTTCCATAACGGTCCAGGTGCGTAGGGTTTCCCCGACGCTAAGATTAAAATACCCTTTAAACAGCCAAAAACCGGGATCGTTAACATGTGATGCAATAACGCTTCCCGCGCCTGTCGCCAGTACCATTAACGCCGGATCGGCGTGGGTTACGTTAATAATCGGCAATACGACGCCCGCTGTGGTTATCGCGGCCACGGTCGCGGAACCTAACGCAATACGCAGCACGGCGGCTACCGTCCAGCACATTAATAACGGAGATAGCGATGTGCCGGTCATTAATTGCGAGATATATTGACCCACGCCGCTATCCACCAGCACTTGCTTAAACGCGCCGCCGCCCGCGATGATAAAAACAATCATCGCAATAGCGCCAATGGACTCGCCGACGATATCCATCACCTGCTCAACCGTACGTCCATTGCGTCGGCCCAGCGTAAAAATGGCGATGATAATGGCAATAAACAACGCCACTGCTGGATTACCGATAAATTCGAAGAAAACCCGCACGGCATTCGTTTTTGGCAGCGTGATTTCACATACCGCTGCGATGGCCATCAGAATGACCGGGATCACGGCGGCAAAAATACTGTTCCAGAATGACGGCATCTCTTCTTCACTGAATAGATGAGGATTAAATAATCCTTCAGGCGGCGCTTTCTCAAAGCGCGCCAGCAATTTTGAAAACAGAGGGCCGGCAACAATCACGGTCGGTATGGTAATGATTAACCCATACAGCAGGGTCGTACCGAGATTTGCCTCAAAAATTGTCGCAATAGCGGTAGGGCCGGGATGCGGCGGCAGGAAGCAGTGCGTAACGGATAAGGCGGCGACCATTGGAACCCCGACATACAGCAATGGCAGTCCCGATGAGGCCACAATCGTAAAAACGAGCGGCAACAGCAGTACGAATCCGACTTCAAAAAACATTGCCAGGCCGACGATAAGCCCGGTGATCACCAGCGCCCATTGCACGCGTTTTTTGCCGAACGTATTAATGAGCGTCGTCGCAATGCGCTGCGCTGCGCCGGTGTCGGAAATTAATCTTCCCAGCATCGCGCCAAAACCGAGGATCATGGCGAGTCCGCCCAGAGTACCGCCAATTCCGTTTTGTATGGAGTGCAGGACGTCTTGCGCGCCCATTCCTTCGGCAAATCCCACCACGGCGGCAACCAGAACAAGGGCGATAAAGCCGTTAACTTTAAAGCCAATCATTAAAACCAACAGCAGCGCAACGCCTGCCGCAATAATTATTAATGGCATATTCGTCTCTCTTATTAGCGCCAAAATAGCAGCGCTTACGCGCTGCGTCGTATTTCCCTGGTCAGACGGCAACCAGCATACCGCCATCGACAAACAGCAGATGTCCGTTAACAAAGTCGGAGGCTTTTGACGAGAGAAACACCGCTGCGCCAATTAGCTCCTGGGGATCGCCCCAGCGTGCGGCAGGCGTACGTTTGCATAGCCAGGAGGTGAAGGCTTCATCTTCAACCAGCGCTTTGGTCATCTCCGTTTTGAAGTATCCCGGCGCAATACCGTTGACCTGGATATTATGACGCGCCAGCTCCACGCACATGCCGCGAGTCAGCATCTTCACGGCACCCTTCGACGCGGCGTATGGCGTAATCGTGTCGCGGCCCAGCTCGCTTTGCATCGAACAGATGTTGATCACTTTTCCTGCCTGCCGCGCCACCATACGGCGCGTAACGGCCTGAGAGACGAGAAAAACCGCGGTCTGATTTACGGCGATGACGTCATTCCACTCCTGTTCGGGAAACTCAGTAAACGGATGACGGCGCTGGATACCGGCGTTATTTATCAGGACGTCAATGACGCCGATATCTTTTTCGATATGTTCAACCGCAGCTTCAATATCCTGTTTATGGGTGACATTAAAGGGAGCGGCAATAGCCTTTATCCCTTCCTGCTGGAGTTTCGTCACGGCTGTTTCGGCGCGCTCCGGGGTAATATCGTTAACAATAATGCGCGCGCCATAGCGACCAAGACCGGTCGCCAGCAAATAACCAATTCCCTGAGCGGCTCCGGTGATAAGGATATTTTTACCTGCCAGTGAAAAAAGATCGTTCATGATAGTGTCCCTTATTTTACTTTCTCAGAAAACGAGCTGAACTTTTGCCGCCTGTGTTTTGTCTCCGGCAAAGATCAGCGCCGCTTCCAGGTCGGTAAATGGATATTCCGCGCTCAGTAACGGCAGCGGATTGATAACGCGGTTGGCAAGCCAGGAAACCGCAGTATTAAATTCGGTAGTAAAGCGGAAAGAGCCTTTCAGCGAGATCTCTTTGCTTATTAGCATCATCATCGGGAAGTTGGGGACTGCGCCGCCCATGCCAACCTGCACCATCACGCCTTTTGCCCGTGTGACTTCCAGACACGTTGAGATTGAGGAAGGATGCCCAGAGACTTCAAAACTGATATCGAAATACCCTTTTTCTGCTTTCCAGCCATCAAGAGAATCATGCTGTGGGTTCACCAGCGTATCCGCGCCCATCTGCCGGGCCAGCGAGAGAGAACGGGTACTGATATCGGCACATACCACTTCCGCCGCGCCCAGCGTTTTTACCGCGCTAACAATCAGGCAGCCGATAGGGCCAACGCCGGAGATAAAGACGCGTTTGCCCTGCAGATCGCCCGCCTCATGAGCCGCATGAATGGCAACCGCCAGCGGCTCGGCAAAGGCCATGGCTTTTTCGTCCGCCTGTTCCGGCCAGGGAATGCACTGAGCGGTATCGACAGCTTTAAATCGGGTAAAACCGCCATCGACATGCGGAAAATACATGGCGCTGCCAAAGAAACGCATTTCAGTACAGTGGTTTTCTTCATGCTGCAGACAGTATTTGCAATGACCGCAAGGCTTCGATGGATTAATCGCTACCGGTTGTCCTTCACGTAATAAATCTGAGTCGCTATGAACGATTTTGCCAATCACTTCATGACCTAAAATCATTGGCGCTTTTACTGTAAAATTGCCGACTTTGCCTTCCTGATAATAATGTAAGTCAGACCCACAAATGCCGCCACGGGTAATTTGTACGAGTGTTCCTTTATTATTCCATTCAATATTTTGTTCCGTAACGGCAACAGCACGCTTACCCGCAACAACGCAGGATTGAGTTTTTACTTCCATAAATTCCTCACTGGTCAGGTAGTTACCCTGAACGCATTTAAGCGGTTTTATTTGTCACTATTTGTGACTTATGTCACGCTGGAAAATTGTTACACTACAATGTTACGCATAACGTGATGTGCCTTAGAGTTCTTCTCTATGGAAATTAAAAAACGTGAAATTGTCGAACGTAGAGGCGTAATATTGTTGTGTGGAATATGACTCAGAGGTATTTAAATGGCCGGGGAAAGCTATATTTTAATGGGTGTTTCAGGTAGTGGTAAGTCTTTAATAGGTAGCAAAATTGCAACATTATTTTCTGCGAAGTTTATTGACGGCGATGATCTCCATCCGGCGAAAAACATTGATAAAATGTCTCAGGGAATACCGTTAACTGATGAAGACCGCTTACCCTGGCTGGAACGATTAAATGACGCTTCATACAGTCTTTATAAAAAAAATGAGACGGGATTTATTGTCTGCTCGTCATTAAAAAAACAGTACCGCGATATTTTACGTAAGAGTAGCCCTAACGTACATTTCCTGTGGCTGGATGGCGATTACGCTACTATTCTGCAGCGAATGCAGCGTCGTGCCGGGCATTTTATGCCGCCAGACCTGCTGCAAAGTCAGTTTGATGCGCTGGAGCGACCCTGTGCCGATGAACATGATATTGCGCGTATCGATGTTAATCATGACATCGAGCACGTGACGGAGCAGTGCCGACTGGCTGTACAGGCTTTTCGTCAGGCACTCAGCGCTTCCTGATCATTGTCAAAGCGCTGAGTCAGGCGGTCAGAAGTCAGCTTTTAGCACTACACGATAGCGGGCTTTGCCGTCGCGAACGTGCTGAATAGCTTCGTTGATTTGTGACATTGCGAACAGTTCCGTGGTGGGTGCGACTTTGCTGCGTCCGGCGAATTTCATCAGTTTGCGAAGTTCATATGGCGTTCCGGTTGCCGAGCCTGAGATACTGCGATCGCCGGCAATTAATGTAAACGCCGGTACGGGCAGCGGCTTCAATACCGCCCCAACGGTATGGAAGTTGCCGCCATAGGTCAGCGCTTCGAAGTAGGGCTGCCAGTCGAGATCGACGTTGACCGTGTTGATAATGAGATCGAACTGACCCGCCAGTGCTTTTAACGCTTCCGGATCGCGGCTGTTCACCACGTTATTGGCCCCCATCGCCAGCACTTCCTGCTCTTTCGATGGATTTGAGCTGAACGCGGTGACTTCGCAGCCCATTGCGTGTAACAGCTTTATGGCGATATGCCCCAGCCCGCCAATACCGATGACGCCAACGCGGCTGGTAGCAGTAATATGGTGCATCAATAGCGGTTTAAAGACCGTAATGCCGCCACATAACAGCGGGCCTGCGGACGCCATATCTATATTCTCCGGAAGAGGAATTACCCACTGCCAGCCCGCGCGAAGCTTCTCGGCAAAACCGCCACGATTGAGGATAGTGGGCACTGCGCCTTCCTGGCAGTTAATTTGATTGCCGCTGATACAGGCATCGCAGTGTCCGCAGCTGCGCGCCGTCCAGCCGATTCCAACGCGCTGGCCGACTTTTAGCCCCTTATCCTGTGCCGCGCTGCCGAGTGCGGCCACCCGACCGATGACCTCATGTCCGGCAACCAGAGGGTATTGAGAGAACCCCCATTCATTGTCGATCATCGACAGATCGGAATGGCAGATCCCGCAGTAGTCGACCCGTACCTCGACATCTTCCGGTTGGAGTTCTCCCGCATCATATTCATAGAGTTCGAGCTCGCCGCCCGCCTCTTTGGCGGCGTAGCTTTTTATTATCGTCATTGTGCTTCCCTTAATGTGGTGTTGAACTGAAAAGTGTAGAGCATGGAGGCAAGGGACGCCCGGCGTTAATCTGCTGAAGAAGGCGGGAAGTAGCCTGATTATTCTATTTAATACTCAACGCTGCTGAAATTTTCAGCACTTAGCGATACAGGTGTATGCTCGTGCTTGCATGGCGGCGTATGACAGGTATAATCCACAACGTTTTCCGCATACCTCTTCAGTGCCGAAGTGGCGAAATCGGTAGACGCAGTTGATTCAAAATCAACCGTAGAAATACGTGCCGGTTCGAGTCCGGCCTTCGGCACCAAAAGCATGTAAATGGACCTCAACTGAGGTCTTTTTTTATGCCTGAAATCCGCGCCACACAAGGCTTTTCACGATTTTTCCCTTAATTGAAGTCAACTCGGGTCAACCCACATCAAGTCGCTTGTGAGTATATAACTGAGTATATATGCTGATTCGATAATGTTTGTATACTCACGGCGGTACATGGAAGGAGAACCATCATGGCTCTGACTGATACTAAAGTCCGTTCGGCAAAACCTGAAGATAATGCAAACCCGCTATCTGATGGTGACGGCCTGTTTTTACTGGTACATGCTAATGGCTCCAAATATTGGCGATTTCGTTTTCGCTTTGGTGGCAAGCAGCATGTGATGGCGTTTGGCGTTTATCCCGAAGTTTCACTGGCGGATGCCAGGAAGAAAAGGGAGGAGGCCAGGAAGCTGGTTGCTGCTGGTATCGATCCTCGAGCACATAAACGTGCTGTGAAAGAAGAACAGGCGAAAGAGATTATTACTTTCGAGAAGGTCGCCCGAGATTGGCTCGCGACCAACCAGAAATGGTCGGAAGATCACGCTGAGCGAGTGAAAAAGAGTCTGGAGGATAATGTTTTTCCGGCGATTGGGACGCGCAATATTGCTGAATTGAGCACCCGCGATTTGTTATTTCCCATTAAGGCCGTAGAGACGTCTGGACGTCTTGAAGTGGCTTCCCGTCTCCAACAACGTACTACGGCCATCATGCGTTATGCAGTACAAAGCGGTTTAATTGATTACAATCCGGCTCAGGAGATGGCAGGAGCGGTTGCTTCTGGCAATCGAAAGCATCGTCCTGCGCTGGCCTTAAAGCGTATTCCAGAACTGCTTCAGAAAATAGATGGCTATACCGGAAGACCATTAACCCGCTGGGCAACCGAACTTACCCTACTGATTTTTATTCGATCCAGTGAACTACGCTTTGCTCGTTGGTCGGAGATTGATTTTGAAACGTCGATGTGGACGATCCCACCAGAGAGAGAACCTATCCCTGACGTTAAGCATTCTCACCGAGGCTCAAAGATGCACACACCGCATTTGGTGCCGCTTTCTAAGCAAGCACTGGCGATCCTGAAACAGATAAAGCAGTTCTGTGGCAAGCATGAACTGATTTTTATTGGCGATCACGATCCGCGTAAGCCGATGAGTGAAAACACGGTGAACAGTGCGCTACGGGTGATGGGGTATGACACTAAAGTTGAGGTTTGTGGTCACGGCTTTCGCACGATGGCCTGTAGCTCATTGATTGAGTCAGGGCTATGGTCGAAGGATGCGGTAGAACGGCAGATGAGCCATATGGAACGTAACTCAGTGCGGGCAGCGTATATCCATAAGGCGGAGTTTATCGACGAACGCAAACTGATGCTGCAATGGTGGGCTGATTTCCTGGATGCTAATCGGGAGAAAGGGATCACGCCATTTGACTATGCGAAGATCAACCAGGGGCATGGTGAGTGAGACGAGTGCCGTTGTTTCGTGGTTGATGTTTAAATTAAAATGACCAACCAGCCCGATTAGGGCTGGTTGGTCGCTGTATTTTTTACCGTTGTTATCGGGTTTTCATCTGCCAGGTACAGAGCTGACAAATAAAAAAGATATCTGCAATAAAGCCTTGAATGTACATATAGTTGCGAGCATCATCGCAAATATGTGCTCATGGATTCTTCAATGTAATGGCCTCTGACAAAACCCTAAAGCAAGCGATATCAAGTATCACTATCTGGCGCAAAGGCGAACAGCGTGCGCCACATAAGCCATTATTGCTGCTGCACGTCCTCTCACACTATCGGCAGGGTCATGATCGCCTGTTTAACTATGGTTCTGAAATCTACGAGCCCTTGTTGGATCTTCTGGAACGTTATGGACCGCAGCGCCGTGACCAGCGCCCGGACATGCCGTTCTGGCGTCTGAAGGGCGATGGCTTTTGGGAACTACAAAACGCGGAACTGTGCTCAACCAATGGTAGCCGCCAGCCACCCCGACGTGAACTCATCGAATATAATGTCGCGGGTGGATTTGATGCCGATAGTTTTGCGTTGGTGGCAAAAAATCACAGGTTAATTGATACGCTGGCGCAGCAGCTCCTGGAGGCGCATTTCCCAGCCAGTATTCAGGAAGACATCGCTGATGAGATGGGGTTTGATATTCGCACCTCTCTCCGTCAACGCGATCCGAAGTTCCGTCAGATGGTGCTACGTGCTTACAATTATCAGTGCGCTATCTGCGGCTTCAACATGCGCCACGACAATGCGCCAATTGCCCTGGAAGCTGCCCATATCAGATGGAAGCAGAACCATGGCCCTTGTGAAGTACCTAATGGCCTGGCATTGTGCGCAATCCATCATAAAGCGTTTGATCGTGGTTCGATTGGCCTGGATGAAAATATGCGTGTGATAGTTTCCGACGCGGTAAATGGTGGTGGGGTGGTGCAGCGGCTGTTCTGGGATTTTGCGGGAAAGGCGATTGCGTTGCCCCCGGTTAAAGAAAATTATCCGGGCGAGCGGTTTGTGGAATGGCATAGGAAAGAGGTGTTTAGAGGAGAGCATTGATCTGGGGTCGGTTTAGTGCCAGGAGCGGAAGTTGCTACCATTTATTGTGTTAAAATCCACTGAGCGTAAGATAGGAAGTTAAATTGCTCCTCAAATATTAATCTCGAAAATTGCAAAAGGAAATTTCTATGGCTACTACTATGTTTTTCGAAGAAACAATCAAGGATCAAGGAGGTAAAACCTCTATGGTTCTAGAACTCGGTCGTTCTTCATTCTATGCCGAAGACAGCATCTATTTAACTGTTGATGGAAAAACCGTGATAATGGATCGAGAAATGGCGAAGAAATTTGTTGATGCCGTGATTTCTGTCGGTTCTTATCATGGCCTAGTGGAATAATAATGTGGCACCTGCCACTCATTACTACCGATGGCACAGGGTTAAGATTGTTTCTTAACTAGGTGTGATACCTGCCCTTGACATGAAGTTGTTCTTCTTCGTTTGAACTGCTTCGTGCCAGGAGCAAACGTTATTAATATCCGTCTTGTTATTTAACAGGTGAGTAGATCAGGTCTGAGCTAATACAAATATAACATCACCACTGTTTTAATACATCTTCGGGCACGTTTAATTCATTTCTTAACCTCTCAAACAGATCAAATGCATATTTTTGTGCAGATACAATCAGTATGTTAAAGTTGTCGATACAACCTGCTGTGCTATGTGAATTGATAAGATATGAAGTAGGATGCAACAATTTTGAAAATAGTTTAAATAACGCCGCGTACTCTTCCAATTCACCAACTTTTTCAGCAATGCTTTTGACTGTTTCAGGACTTTTGACACTTTTTAAGTCATGTTTATCTAAAATGGAGTTATTTAGTCTTTTTTTATTTTCGAACAACTCCAGTTCAGCGGCGTGGTTATCATTAGCAATCGTTGAAATAGCATCTAGAATTTGATTTTCATCCATAACCATCTCACTCATCCATGTGTTAAGCGAGTTTTCATCTTTAACTATCGATCTTAGTCTGATATTAAGCTCAAAAATATTTCTCGTGCATAATGCTACTAATGTTATGTCATAGTCATCTGACAGATTATTGGCCAGTAAGCTTAAAGAACGATGTGTTCCTTTTGCAATATTAGTTAGCGCTACATTTTTATTAGTTCTTTCAATATTTTTAGAACCTGAGCAAAAATGAATAAGTCTTTTATAATTCGAGTCTATTTTAAATAGATTTCTTTGGATATTTTTGATTGAGTCATGTTTCACAAACTCCCTAAGAGTTTTTTTAGACATATTTCCCCCTTCGAAAAATAAACTCATTACCGATTTAATGAAACCATTACATCACAGAGAATCCATAGACTGCATCAGCTCTAAAATAATTACAAGTTATATTTAATGACTTTGAGGTCCAGCCTTTCGTGAAATTGTGCCGTAAGATGCAAAGTTTGAGGTATAACTCATACATCACAGTTGTACCCGGTCAAAACAGCAGCACATGGTATTAAAGCCATGTTAAAAGTTACGGATGACCTTGATGAACAAGCCGGTAATGCACTAATGGCATGGTGGGAAGGGAATGGTGCTGCACAGGTGATTGCACATGAAGATGAAGCAATTCTTCTCTCAAGAGCCACAGGTCCTTCTTGATATTCGGGTATCCAGAAGTCAATAAAAAGGCAATCAGCTTATTCAATATTAGAGTAAGCTGATTGTTAATATTATTTCATTGATAGCATATTTAAACTATCGGATATAATTTTTTGATATCCATTGCTTGCTCAGTTAGCTCAGGGTATAGATAGCTCCTCGTTATACCTAACGAAGCTAGGTTGTCTAATATTTCTTTTTTTGCTTGAGCATTTATTGTTACACGCGTAGGAGCACAAAATCTCTCAATTCCCCAAAATTTATTCTCCATTGGAGGCCAGATAAGAAACAAGCCCTGCTGACGTTTAATTCTTTCATTGTTCATTTGAGAATGGACAATATTAAAAAAGGCGAACTGCTTTATAAAATAATCTAAATTATTAGTTAAACCATTCTTTAAACCAACTAAATTGGACAATACTTCAATGATAAGTTTTTGCATCTCATTAAAACGTCTATTAAATTCAAGGGCAAAAAGTTTTGTCTTAAGGCATGCTTGATGATCTAGCCCAATTTCAACATGAAGTTCATCATTTTGCCATCGTTGCGAAAAATCGACAATTTTGTCATGGATGCTTTGAAAAATACAAGCAATAGATAAAAAATCATTGATTTCTACTGTTGAGCCAATTGTTAATAATGCAGATGTACAGAAATCTAATAGTTGTATATATTCAGAATCAATCAATATATATCCACAGGTACGCTTTCTCTCTGCTGTAAAAAAATCAATTAGATAATTCACACTTCTATTGCTGAGATCATTAAATTGTATTTTATTTTCCACCCCAGCAAATGAGGCATCAGGAATTTCGCATGGATATAATATAGAATCCCTTCGCGGATTGAATAGAAAAATTTCACCATCATTATTCCATTCATTTTCACAAGCAAAAAATAATGCTACTAGCGGACTTTCCGTAAGATCCAATAACCGAGTAGGTAATCCGTGATGCTGCATTCGAATTAACCGTTCAAAAACTGATTTATCCTTTTCGAAAGCATCGGGACTACGACGTAGCATCTGCTGATATAAGTCATATTCATGAGCCCGATAACTTTTCCCTTCGCTATCTGTTCTGTATACACTTGGCTGGAGTTGCCATTTTTTATCAGCATGTCCTCGGTATAGATTTAAATTCCCTTTTTTTTCTTTGCTGGTGTCTTTCACCCATACCATGTATTCCGATAAAGATGATATCCTAATCTCATTTGACATTTTTTAACACCCTATATTATATTGCAAAATACAATAAACTAAGGAATGAGCCGAAAATAAAAACATGCCTAAATATTGCTAATCCGACTAATTCATCAAGACGATAACCTTTCCATGATGCATTCCTCCAACCTAACTGGAATAAGGTTGCCCATGATAGAGTAAATATTCCCGTGGCACTGATTACATTCTTCCAGACTAATGGAGCGGTAACTCGAAAATTCCCTGAATAAAATCCAATCAAAATAACCATGAAGAATACGCCCAACATTATCGATACTGAAACAAGAAGGGATGCTCTTAAGTCATCGCAACATTCTTCAAGATGATGTTTATGATCCTCTGGATTTAGGCTATAACGTCCTGCTTCAAGTTTCTTTTTACATTCATCTTTTTCAAGATCAAAGGCCATGCTATTAATAGCGCCAAGCGTAATAAATTTTTCCTTACTGAAGAAAAAATAAAACATTGCTTTATAAATATTTGCTTTTTTAGGTAACTGTACTGTATTCATATCTACCACAAAAAATAAAAATAACGAGGTTGACAGCAAGAAGCTGTCAACCTGAGATTTACATCGTCCAATGATTCGAAATAACTTCTGCTTGTTTTAGAATTAACTCTACCGCACCTGCTGTTTTATCCGGTGGATATTTGTACTTACGCAGCGTCTGGCGAACCAGAACCCGTAACCTCGCCCGCACGCTGTCTCGTACTTGCCAGTCTACGGTGGTGGATTTTCGCAGTTGCCGCGTGACTTCAATAGCCAGCTTTCTGAGAGTGTCGTCGCCCAGTTCACGTACTGCGCTTTCGTTTTCGGCTAACGCATCGTAGAAGGCGATTTCATCCGGGTTCAACCCCAGCGCATCATCGCGCGCCATTGCGTCCTGAAACGCTTTCGCCATCTCGATCAGCTCTTCAATTACCTGCGCGGTTTCAATCGCCCGGTTATTGTATTTGAGCAGTACGGCTTTCAGGCGGTCAGAATATTTCTTCTGCTGCACTACGTTGTTACCGGAACGTGCATGAATCCCGTCATTGAGCAGTTTTTCCAGCAATTCTACAGCCAGATTACGCTGCGGCATTTCCCGCACTTCCTCCAGGAACTCATCCGACAGCAAACCTATGTTCGGCTTATCCAATCCGGCCAAAGCAAAAACATCCTCAACCCCTGTTGCAACAACGGCATTATCAAGAATTTTACTCAGCAGCGAATTTTTTTCTGACTGGCTAAATTTGGCCTTCGGATCGAGTTTGATAAGCCCCACCCGGATCGCCGAAAGAAACGCGAACTCTTCCTGCAAAGGTTCGGCCTCATCCAGCGTGTTACATAGTGACCAGGCTTTGCTCATCGCCAGCGAGACATCAAGGTAGCGCTTTTTACCGTCCTCCAGCCCAAGAATGTAGTTCACGGCATCACGCAAGAAGGCCAGCGGATCGCGGGAGAAGCCCGTGTAATCAAACCCCGGTTTACCTGCCGAACGGGCAAACATCCCATGAATGACATCCATTTTTTCCAGCAGAATAGCAAAAGCTTCCCGGGCATCAACCGTCGTCTGTCCTTTGCCTTTTGAATCAGTATAGGTTTTCAGCGCCTGCTTCAGCTCGTTGGCAATGCCGATATAATCCACTACCAGCCCGCCGGGTTTATCCCGGAACACGCGGTTAACGCGGGCAATCGCCTGCATCAAATTATGACCGCGCATCGGTTTGTCGATATACATGGTGTGGCAGCATGGGGCATCAAACCCGGTCAGCCACATATCCCGCACAATCACCAGTTTCAGCGGATCGTTCAGATCCTTAAAGCGGGCTTCCAGGCGTTTTTTGGTCTGTTTGTTGTAGATATGCGATTGCAGATGATCTTTATCCGACGCCGATCCGGTCATGATGACTTTGATCGCCCCTTGTTCGACGTCTTCACTGTGCCATTCCGGGCGTATCGCCACGATAGCATCGTACAGTTTCACGCAGATCTCGCGGCTCATGGCGACAATCATCGCCTTGCCATTCATGGCCGCATTGCGCGTTTCAAAATGCTGAACCAGGTCAGCGGCGACCTGCTGAATACGTGGCTCTGAACCGACCAGCTTTTCCAGGCGGCTCCAGTCGCCTTTGGTTTTCTCCTGCTGCCCCGCCTCTTCGTCTTCTACCAGTTCATCGACCTGATCGGATAGCGTTTCCAGCTCTTCATGGTTCAGGTCGAGCTTTGCCAGCCGGGATTCATAGTAGATAGGCACCGTTGCGCCATCATCGACCGCATCCTGAATGTCGTAGATAGAGACATAATCGCCAAACACCGCACGGGTATCTTTATCTTCCGAGGCAATCGGCGTACCAGTGAAGCCCATAAACGACGCATTCGGCAGCGCATCGCGCATGTGTTTGGCGTAGCCGTATTTGTAGACGCCAGTTTGTCTGTCCAGCGTGGCGCTCAGGCCATACTGGCTACGGTGCGCTTCATCAGAAATCACCACGATATTACTGCGCTGATTAAGTGCCGGATGGCTCTGCTCACCATCCAGCGGCGCAAACTTCTGCACGGTGGTAAAGATGATGCCGCCGGATTCACGGGCATTAAGCAGCTCGCGCAGCTCGTCGCGGTCATTGGCCTGTAACGGCGTTTGCTTCAGCAAATCCTGCGCCTGGCAGAAGGTGGCGTATAACTGCCCGTCTAGATCGTTACGATCCGTTACCACCACAATCGTCGGGTTGTTCATCTCCGCCTGTTGCAGCAGTTTCCCGGCATAGCAGCACATGGAGATACTTTTGCCGGAACCCTGGGTATGCCAGACCACACCTGCCTTTTTACTGCCGGGCTGAATATTGCTGTGCAGCGGCAGATGTTTACCGGTCGAGGCCACAATCGTAGCTGCAACCGCTTCACGCACCGCGTGGAACTGGTGATAGGCGGCAATCTTCTTAATCAGCCGCTTACCGTCGTTCTCAAACAGGACAAAATAACGAATGTAATCGAGCAGAAGCGCACGGTTAAAGAAGCCCTGCACCACGGTTTTAAGCTGCCAGTCAAACTGTGGTTTATCATTTTCGTTCGCCACGGTTTTCCACGGCAGGAAGCGCTCTTCATCCGCCGTGAGAGAGCCAACGCGCGCGTTCTGCCCATCGCTCACCACCAGCGCTTCATTGCAAATAAACAGGTCGCTGAGTTCGTTTTTATAGGTCTGTAGCTGGTTAAACGCCGCCCAGATATCGGCGTTAGCATCAATCGGACTTTTTAGTTCGATCACCGCCACCGGCAGGCCGTTGATATAGCCAATAACATCCGGGCGACGTACCTGCTTTATTCCCTGAATGGCGACCTGGTTCACTACCATAAAGCGGTTGTTGTCTGGATGGTTGAAATCCATTAACAGCGCGTTGTCGTGAATCACCTTATCTTCATGCTTATATTCAACGGGCACGCCATTGAGCAATAGGTGATGAAAGGCTTTATTGCTGACGACCAGATCCGGGCTTTGGGCATGGGCGATACGCTGTATCACTTCTTCCAGCACGGCAACAGGGAGATGGGGATTAATGGTTTGCAACTGTTCCAGCATCACCGGGCGCAGAAACACATCATGAAATGAGGCACGTAGCGGGTTATCGCCATCCGGTGCGATATCTGGCCCGTGTAGCACTTCCCAGTCCTGTTCAGCAAACCATTGCAGGCATTGCTGTTCTAAATCGTCTTCGCTTAGCATCAGGCTTCCTCGCTGATTATCTGTTCTGCTTCCGGCAGGGTAATTTCGCCCGAGAGAAGTTTGGGGAGAAGGGTGTCGCGGAGTTGGGTTAAATTCTCATTGTATTTAACATTCGAAATCCATTTTAATATTAATCCATTAATTGATTTATTATAAATATCTATTAGATTTTCCGTTGGCTTACAGAAAACTGCGTTCTCTATAATGCCTTTATTTAAATTCTGCTGGGCTGAACCTGAAGCTTTTGATGCAATAACAGATGCACTATTGCACATTGAGAAATAAATAAAAAATGAATATTTTCTAGAGTAAAGAGCACAACAAGCCTGATTGGCAGACATTTCATTTGCAAGCAAACAAATTTTACCAGCGGTAGCTCCATACATTGCCATAACAGTTGAATACTTAGGCCAAAGCTTGGCGGTGCTATTTTGCAAACCAATCGCAGTTATTCTTTCTTTTGTCTCAAAAATTATTTTATCTCTAACTTCACCTGATGATAGCCATCGAATATCACCGTCATCCCAATAAGTCTCTTCTGATCTCTTTGGTGTTCCACCACTTTGAACAAAATCACAAAAAGAACGATAATTCTCTACACCCCATCCTTTAGGAATCGCCCCCAACTCACTTTCCTGCATCGCTGACGGAAACAGTTCTGCCGTGGCTTTTAACTCGGCATACTGCTCAGGATGTTCACGCTCAAAAACCACCAACGCATCGTCATCTTTCCCAGAAATGGCCGTCATGGCGGCAAGCGTTGCATCTGCCTGCGAACCGCCCGCTTCCAGCACCGCGATTTTGGCTTTTACCGGTTCAAAATCGATAAACCAGCTTTTAAACAAAGATTGGGCCATTTGTTCGAGGGTTTGGTTTATCTGATTATTGGTGAATACTTTCTCTTCCTGCAATTCGATGAGCTTACTAATATTACAAGCATTCTCAACAGGTAAAACACTTACTGGAATATTATTAATAAGGTCTTTGCTAACATTAGGGAAAGTTGATCCTGTCGCAGCTGCCAGCAATTTAGGAAGATAAGTCTCTAATACAGCTTTAACGTAAGGTGTCGGATATCCGTTTCGACCTCTTATTGCAGCAAGACCTCGACCTATACAATATTTTTGATCAGAATAGTTCATCCTGCCGGTTGTTGAACCACGAACACAAAATAAAATATCCCCTGGTAACGATGTTTTTTTTGCATATGCAGTATGCTGCACAGGTACAGGGTAACGGTCAGTAAACTCTGTAGGTCCATTCAATAAGGGGAGTCCTATCCCCTCATTATTAACATCTTCGCCTTTAGGGGATTGCCCCATAATAATCTCTGCAATATGCGAGAATGGGATCTCAAAACTCATAACCCAGTCCCCCCAGATTCGCCTTAATCTGCTTCTCCAGCTCAGCACTCTCTTCCAACTGGTCTTTAAGCTGCGCCGTCAGTCGTGCCATCTTCTCGGCAAACGGTTCATCATCTTCGTCTTGCTCGGCAGCACCGACATAACGCCCAGGGGTCAACACAAAGTCGTTTTTCTGAATATCTTTCAGTGTTGCTGAGAAGCAGAACCCGGCTTCGTCTTCATAGTCTTTATCCGTCTGCCAGGCGTGGAAGGTATCGGCGATTCTGGCGATATCCTCGCGGGTAAAGTCACGCAGCACGCGATCTTTCATATAACCAATCTGGCGCGCGTCGATAAACAGCACTTCGCCTTTACGGTGCGCTTTGCCGTTGCCGCCGGATTTGTCTTTGGTCAGGAACCAGATACAGGCCGGGATTTGGGTGTTGGTAAAGAGCTGGCCCGGCAGCGCCACCATGCACTCGACCAAATCGGCTTCAATCAGGTTGCGGCGGATTTCGCCTTCATTGTTGGTGTTGGAACTCATTGAGCCGTTCGCCAGCAGCAGCGCCATCGAACCTTTTGGCGCGAGGTGGTGGATCATGTGCTGCATCCACGCAAAGTTGGCGTTGCCCTGCGGCGGTGTGCCGTATTTCCAGCGCACGTCGTTTTCCAGCTTCGCGTTCCACCACTCCTTCATGTTGAACGGCGGGTTTGCCATCACGAAGTCGGCGCGCAGATCCGGGTGCTGATCGTCCAGCAGGGTATCGGCGTTTTTGCTGCCAAAGTTAAAGTCGATACCCCGGATCGCCATATTCATCGCCGCCAGCTTCCAGGTGGTCGGGTTCGACTCCTGGCCGTAAACAGAGATATTGCGCTTCTGCTCGGCGGCGTTGTACTGCTTCTCGCCCGCGTGCTCTTCAATAAAGCGGTCGCTGGAAACAAAGAACCCGCCGGAACCCATCGCCGGGTCATATACGCGCCCGTTGTACGGTTGCAGCATTTCAACAATCAGGGTGACGATACTTTTTGGCGTGTAATACTGGCCGCCCTGTTTACCTTCCGCCAGCGCGAACTGACCGAGGAAATATTCGTAGACGTGGCCGAGAATATCTTTGCTCTTTAAGCTCAGTTTCTCACCGTTATATTCCGGGTTGCTGAAGTTGGCGTCAGAGAAGGTGTTAATCAGCCCGGTCAGTACCTCGTTGCCCAACTGGTACTGGCTGATGCGGTTCAGAATGCCTTTCAGTTTCGGGTTGGTTTTTTCGATTTCATCCAGCGCGTTGTCCACCAGCCAGGAGACGGAGCGCAGCTTCACATCCTGTCCGGTCGTTTCATCCACCCACAGCACCGTACCGGTCGGCAGAATCGCTTTCGTTTTCAGCGTGTCCCAGCGAGCAGCTTTAGGGACCCAGAAGATGTTCTTTTCGGTGTAGTAATCCTCGACTTCCAGTTCATCAACTATCGCCTGCGCGTAGTCTTCGTCGGAGTCGTAATCATCGCGCGACATGGCGTAGATGTTGTCCGGGTTGCCAACATCGCGGAACAGGGTGATCAGCTCCTGCTGACGGGCTTCAAAAGCATCGGAGACATACTTCAGAAAGATAAGCCCTAACACTACATGCTTGTAGTTGGCGGCATCCATATTGGCACGCAGCTTGTCGGCGGCCTTCCAGAATTTGTTATCCAGCTCATTCAGGAACTGTTGTTCAGCGTTATTCATTAAAACCTCAAAAAATCAGCGCTACCCGGCACGATGTCCACCAGGCCGCATAAAATCGGCGAATGCGAAAGATCATACCCTGACGTCAGAGCGATACCAAGATAAGGGGAAAGTTTTCGCATCAATAGCTTGAGATTGGCGGGATTACTCTTTTGCATTTATGGCGCAAAATAACGGTACTTTTCTATCGGAGTATCCTACACATTATGACCACTCTCGTTTTTTCCTATTCTCATGCAGACGAAGCGCTGCGCAATGAGCTTGAGAAGCATCTTTCCCCCCTGAAGCGCATGGGCAAGATCACCACATGGCACGATCGCTGTATCATTCCAGGGCAAGAGTTTGAGAACCAAATAGACCTCTACTTTTCCCAGGCAGATATCATCCTGTTGCTGATTAGCAGTGATTTTATCGCTTCTGATTATTGCTATCAGGTAGAAATGACCAACGCTCTGGAGCGGCATAACCGGGGCGAGGCGGTGGTCATTCCGGTGATCTTAAGAGAGTGCGACTGGCATCAACTACCGTTCGGCAGAATTATGGCGGCAACAATTGACGGTAAGCCAATAACCAAATTTGCCAGCCATGATGACGGCTATTTTCAGGTTGCCGGTGCCGTTTCCCGCGCTATTGCCAATTTGGAAGCGAAAAAAACACATCAGGCTACGCAAATCTCTTCACCGGTTTCGGCAAACCCGACGTTTCAAGCAATAGAGACGGTTTTCGCACCACGTTCCAGCAATCTTTCGCTGCCAAAACGTTTTACCGACCTTGATAAGGATCGTGCTTGCCGTGATGGTTTTGAATATGTCGCCCGTTATTTTGAAGGATCGCTGGCAGAACTCAAAAAACGCCATGCCGGGCTAGAAGTCGATTTTCATAAGCGTGATGCAGACGCCTTCACTTGTGCGATCTACATGGGTGGGAGCAAAGTCGGTCAATGTGCAATCTGGCGTAATAGCGGGCGAAATATGGGGATGGGTGATATCGGTTATAGCCAGGATGGTACAATTGGCAATACTTACAATGAAAGCTTAACCATTGACAATAACGGTCAGATTCTCGGGTTTCGCCCATTAATGGGCGTCTTTGGCGCGGGTTCATCAAGGGAAGCATTGCTCACCAATGAAGGTATGGCTGAGCATCTCTGGGATATGTTTTTTGAGCCAATAAAACAGCGGGCCCGTTAGTGCAAGTGGGCGTCACTCATTGGCGTGACGCCCTTTCATTAGTTGTTCAAAGCTACGTAGTCTTCTATCTGCGACTGCAATGCCCAGAATGTCTGTAGCTTCTGATCTGTCCACGCTATCAGGGATTCCGAGGATAACCGGTGTAACTCCTTCCATTCGTTGTGATCGATGTCAGTTGCCAGTTCAGCCCAGCATAACAGTGTTAACCTTTCTCTGATCCCTGGCCCTTTGAATTGTTGAAACAATGACTGTAGCTTATTGCTGAGACGACGCATCCCCAGCCGCTCGCATTCGCTAAGCAGCACACCCGGCAGCAGTAACGACATCAGGCCTGTGTTGATGTCCTGCGCCGCTGTCATTGGTGCTGTTGTTGGAATATTGAGAATGCGCTGGAGGCGTTCAGGGATAACCAGTTCGGCAAGATCGCCTCCGGGAAGTGTACAGGACACTATCGCCAGCGTGTGCCATCGGATTATCTCGGGCTGGCACTGACCATGAATAATGGCCGGATGAGTATAATCGTTCAGGCAGGCCTGGTAGTGGTTGAGTAATGTGTTCATTGTTTTTTCCTTACGTTAGTTAGCAGGCAGGCAGGCAGCGGCCGCCGCAGAGTGCCGGAGCGCCGATGTGCCAGGGATGGATTGAAATCAGATAGTGCAGAGAATTATTTGCGGAATGGTTCAGGTGCTCACGAGAGGAATGGTCTTGGTGAGCCACAGGGATCAGTAGTGCATAAACACGACGTACTCATCCATCAGCGCCGTCAGCACCGTATTCTCCTCCTGCCGGTGTATCAGCCAGGTGGTAATTTGTACATCGTCCGCCAGCGCCAGCATATCCAGCCAGTCGTCTACCGGAGCCCCCATCATCAAATCGTACCAGCACAGCCAGATAAGCTTCTGGCGAAGCTCACGCGACCTGACCCGCGTCAGAAGATGGCGCAGTTTGCTGGCAAGGTGGTTTTGTTTCAGCCTGACGCATTCACTCAATAAAACCCCTTCCAGCCCGGCATGGGTGAACAACAGTTCCGTGTTGATGTCGAGGCTGATTAGAAAATCACGCTGAATGCTCAGTGGGTCGGGGCGCGTTTTGCCATAAATCATTCGGTACAGGCACTGCGGCACCACCGCAGTGGCGGCCCCAATGCTAGGGAGGTACAGCGCTGAGAGTGTAAGACCGTGGCTGGACTGGACGTTCGGGTGGCACATGCCATTTTTGATGGCGATACTGGTCAGATCGCTCAACCAACGCTGATAGGAGTTGAGCAGTACATCATGACGAGCCGTGGTTTCTTTCATCGATCGATACCTTGTAAAGCAGACAGCCGCAGCAGGTAGCTTGTCCGGCGAGGTTCAGGGAACAATGGTGCAGGAAATGGAAAACGCTACTGACGTGATTCATCAATGCGCTTCTGGAACCAGGTTTCCACCTCACTGCGTAACCAGCGGGAACTGCGACCCAGCTTTATAGGTTTTGGAAACTCGCCATCTTTAATCAGCTTGTAAAACCATTTGTCCGTTAGTTTTGAATATTTAGTAATAAATTTCATATCGACTAATTCATCGTTTACTTCAGAAGGTAATGTTGTCATGGTTAAATTCCCGGTTGAGAATGATAATCCGGAAAGGCGTTTTCATCGTTGCCTTGCTCCGTCCATAACAACCGGTGCTTACGTAAAAAATAATAATGCTGTTATCAGCGCTGACTGCATCCAAAAGAACGATTATCACGACTGTAGATTTTAGAACGTTCTTTAGCAAAATAGCTCAGGCGAAACGTTAGGCTATTGTAGATGTCAACAAAGTCAGTTGAATGAGCATGCAGGTAATACAATGGATTATCAGGAAAGTGGACCAGTGTTCGATATTCAGAGAATGCAGAAAGAGATAACGCGCTCAGCCATGCATCCGCAATAAGCGTCCCCAGATTGTCAGATTCATTTCGATAGTGTCCCAGCGTATTGAATGTGTCGTGATTGAATAATAAAACGATATGATAGTGTGGCTTTTTACCTGACTCATATTCCCTGACCCAGGCATAGCGTAACTCACTATAATGAACTCGAATATTCTGTTTGGCTTTACGTTTTTGATAGGCGGTTATCTTTTCTCTCAGTGATTCAATAAATCTGGACATAATATTTCCATTGTGGTCTGGGATGCTACTGATACTGTCGCCAATATCCCGATACTCAGGTAATCTGAGTATGGCTATTACAGCCAGAGTTCTTGAATGTTGGTTGATAGCATTATTCAACACTATCCACATTCTTTCCAGATAACGTTCGTTGAAAGGAGCATGTCTGTTATCAAGGTTATAACGTTGGTTCATTTCAATATCCTCACGGGTATGTTGGTAGTACATACCAGAAAGGTGTGTTTGTATTTTTTTAGCATAACCCTGTCATAGTAATCGAATCTCTTCAGGTATCCATGATGAGGTGATCATCCGCCGGTTATAACGGAGTAGATATATCAGATAGGGACAGAAGACATATATTACTAAACAGACAATATTCATAACCCAGAAAACCTTTCCCGCTCTGGCTTTGCCCGCCATTTTATCGTCAATTTTTACTCCGAAGTTATGTTTCCTGATTCAGGAGAAAATCATTCATTTTTTTCCTTTCCAAAGATAACCTGATGTTCCTTATTTTGTGAAATGACAAGTGCTAAGGAGGCTGTTGAACCCCATGTCGCAATGTAAAAAACAAGAAAAAGACACAAAATAATCTACGTATTTTTCTACGTAAAATGCGACGTAAATCTCTACGTAGAATCAATTAAAAATGTACTATCTGAATAGATAAAGTTGATTGTTTTTGGAGATAATATGAATAAGTCCGGAGATGGAAAAAAGCCAAACATCAGAGTAGATAACGCGCTATTTAATGTGATTAAATATAATAAAGGCGAATCTGTGTTTAGTGATGCTACAGGCAACCAAATATTTGGGTGTGAGTGGGAAAATATAAAAAATAAAATAAGCATTTATTTTCATGAGGGGAATGAGTTTAAAGATGCGTTTTCCAGTGTAATGAAATGCAAATGCGATGGTGAAAACATTGAAAAATATGTAACTGGACTTAGGGAAATAGCATTAAAATATCTGATAAATGAAAATTTATTGTCCTGGTGTAAAGGGCAGAGAGAAATGATGTTGGTATTACATACGGTAATGCGGAGATACAAACTAATGTATTCTACGCCAACAATTTCATCGTTTTGTTTTTCTACTGATGTATTTGACTGTGAAAAAGGTTGCGTAGACAAAACGGCTTTTCTACTTGCGCTGGATGAAATGAGTTTTTATATAGATCGTGAATGTGTTCAAAGCGAAATTATGGAGGCGAAAAGATCGTGGGAAGTAATCCAGGATATGGCCGAAAACCCTCTCCCATTCCCAGAGAAGACTTATTCTGCAAAATATAAAGATGATTATTTTTGGGCTATTAAGTACATAGATAAAGTTTACGGAAAAGATATCATCCTTCATATCGATAAAATTAATAACGCCTGCATATCGGATCAGTTGAGGGTATATCACAAATACGATATTTATTTCTCAACCAGAAAGATGAATGAGTCAGAACTAAAGCTTTTTGTTATGCGAATGAAAAAGACCAGAAGTCAGAATAAATATCGTGAATCCGTGAAGGATAAAAAAGTACTAAATACATATATTAGCTCCGGAGCCAAAGCGAGACTTACGGCTATGGCTAAATATCATGGAATGAATATCAATGAGGAACTGGAACAACTCATTAATCATGCCTATACAAAATATCGGTAGCCTTACAACTATTTTCAGACAGATATTATCTCCGTGACAACACTCAATAACCCGCCGTGAATCACTTCCGGCGGGTTTTCTTTTCGCGGTTTAAGGAGATAAAAATGATCTGCCCTCATTGCGGTTCTACGAATACGCAGAAGCGAAATATTGGCCGAAAAGTCGGTGGCGGGATTGGTGCCATCGCAGGCGGCGTTGCCGGTGCGGAGGGTGCCACGATCGGCGCAGCGGCAGGCTCCATTATTCCTGGCATTGGAACGATCGCCGGAGGTGTGATTGGCTTCCTCGTCGGAATGGGAAGTGGCGCTGCGCTGGGCGCAATGACTGGCGGAAGTCTGGATGGTGAGGTGCTTGATGAGTATCTCTGCCATGACTGTCTGCTGACATTCAATGATTAAATATTTTCTGGCTCTTGCCCCAGGCATCATTCCGCGTTGTACGGCTTAACCTCACTTTTCCTGCTGTAGCCCTGTTGCTTCCCGCGACAGGGCTGTTTTATTTCGTTTCTTTATTGAGGAATTAGTCTTACAGGTAGTGATGGAAGTGCGGTTATAACATATCCACGTGATTTAAATGGTTATTAAAATGTTAAAAAATGACACATCCTGTCATTTTTATTACCCCGTTATCAGTAGTTTCCCATCTTAACTCTCAGCATCCCTGATGAGAGCCGGATCGCCGCGATATGAAAAATAGTTCAGGTTGCGGACATACCCTGTCATCCCCCTTCTTTAGAATTAGATTTTTTCAGGCGCTTAACTCGTATGGAGAAACAATAATGACACGGACAGAGCGCCGCCACGACAGGCTGGCGATCAGGTTGTCACTGATTATCAGCCGTCTTGTCACGGGTGAAACGTTAGATATGCACAAGCTGGCCGCTGAGTTTGGTGTCTCGACACGGACTCTGTACCGGGATTTTCATGAACGGCTGATGTATCTGGATCTTGAATGTCACAACGGTTGCTACCGTCTGCGAAACAGTGGTGGTGGCCCGCAGGCCGAACTGGATGTCCTGACCTTTATCCACCGTGCCGGTATGTCTGGTTTATTTCCGGGCCTTAACCGCCGCCTGGTCAGTTTGTTTCTGGCCTGTGATGATGTTCCCTGCCTTGTCGGAGAGACTCTCACGGATCTTGGTACCTCCGCGCCACTCTCTTTTTATCACCTGGTTAAAGCCATCACGACCTGTCAGCGCGTGACGCTGCTGGCAGAGGGGCAGCGTTGTGAACACCTTGCGCCTTATCGCCTGGTTGCCAGGGAGAATGACTGGTATCTGATCGCTGAACATCACGGGCGGCCCGTGGTTTTTGTTCTGCGTGAAATCCATGTGGTTCAGCTTACCGGGGAGGTATTCAGGCGCAACGAACGGCTTTACCGAATGGCGGAAAACACAGGATTCATCCAGGCGCTGCCGCATTTTCGCTGCATTCAGCAGTCGTTGGATGCGCTTTCTTCACCATAACGTTTTGCACTGACCTGTATCCATTTTACGTGGATGCAGGTCTTTTTTATTTATTACACACAACAGGAATGTATCAATGAAACGAGGTCTGAACACCAGCTACCGGCTGGTATGGAATACGGTACAGGGGGCATTTGTGGTGGTCTCCGAACTGGCAAAAGCAAACGGTAAACGTGCCAGCGCCGTGCTGGTGGCTGCGGGGCTGGTGGTCAGCCCGATAGTGATGGCGGAGGAGACAACCAGCGTTCCTTTTGGTGAAGTGGTTAACGGCGCGGTCATCGACAATCACGACACACAACGGGTGTCTGGTGAAACCAACGACACGGTGATTAATACCGGCCTTGGCCCTGACAGTGAGGGCAATGGTGGAGGTCAGGGTGTTGAAGATGGCGGTGTATCAAACCGAACAACTATCAATGATGGTGGATTACAGTGGGTGGATGCTGGCGGCCTGGCCACTGATACCACGGTAAACTCCGGTGGCGGTCAGTCTGTCGCGGGGCAAACTAAAGGGACGGTTCTGAATGGGGGTGAGCAGTATGTTCATTCAGGTGGTGTTGCCGATGGTACGGTGATCAATACTGGTGGCTATCAGACCGTCAAAGCGGGAGGAACAGCAGCAAACACCGTTGTTAATACGGGTTCAGAAGGTGGTCCCGATTCAGAAAATGATGATGCCGGTCAGTGGGTTTATGGGACGGCTCAGAATACCACTATCAATGCCAATGGTCGCCAGGTTGTCCAGGAAGGCGGTGTATCTACTGATACTGTAATTAATTCAGGCGGCGATCAGAGCGTACATGGTAATGCAGAAAACACTCAGCTTGATGGCGGGTATCAGTATGTTCATTCAGGTGGAGTTGCTGATGGCACAGTAATTAATGAGGGAGGGTATCAAACGGTTAAAGCCGGAGGAACAGCGACAAATACCGTTGTTAATACAGGTTCTGAAGGTGGCCCGGATGCAGAAAATAGTGACGGCCAGTGGGTCTACGGAACCGCAGAGAATACCACCATCAATGCGAATGGACGCCAGGTTATTAATGAAGGGGGAGTTGCCACAACGACAACCATTTATTCAGGCGGCGATCAGAGCGTACATGGGTATGCAGAAGATACGGTACTCGATGGTGGGTATCAGTACGTTCATTCAGGTGGCATGGCGGTTAATACAACCATTAATTCCAGTGGCTGGCAGGTGGTCAAAGAGGGCGCTCAGGCGCGCGATACCACGGTAAACAGCAACGGCATTCTCCAGGTCAATGCGGACGGCGTGGCCTCAGATGTCACCATCAACGCCGGTGGTGCGCTGGTCACCAATACCGACGCCGATGTTTCCGGCACCAACCGGCTGGGCGGTTTTAGCGTGGATTCGGTTACCGGCAGCGCCAGCAACGTGGTGCTGGAAAACGGCGGGCAGCTCAACGTGTTCACCGGTGATTCTGCCAGTGCCACCACCGTGGATAATGGCGGCACGCTCAGCGTAGCGGCTGGCGGTACGGCGACTGATACCACGATTTACGCAGGCGGGGCGTTAATCGCCGATACCCGCTCTACGGTCAGCGGCACCAACGCGCAGGGCGAGTTCAGCATTGACGGCGCAACCGGTCAGGCCAGCAGCCTGTATCTGGAAAACGGCGGCTACTTTTCCGTACGCTCCGGCGGGAATGCGGCAGATACTCGCGTTGGCAGTGGCGGTGAACTGAACGTGGAGGATGGCGGGACGTTGAGCGGCACGACCCGTCTGACCGAAGACGCCACCCTGACGCTTACCGGCGATGCCGTCAGCACCGGCACCATCGACAGCGCCGGGACGATCACTTTTGCGCAGGCTGATGATACCGGTTTTACGCCGCATACCCTCACGACCACCAGCCTGGTGGGCAACGGCGGCACCATCAACATGTCCGTTAACCTCAACGATCCGGCGTTCCCGACCGATATGCTGATCATTGACGGCGGGCAGGCGACGGGCACCACCAACCTGAATATCACCAATACCGGCAGCGTCGGGCTGGGGCTTGCCACCACGGGTGAGGGCATCAAAGTTGTGGATGCTGTGAATGGCGCAACCACCGACGATAACGCTTTCGCTCTCAGCCAGCCGCTTCAGGCGGGCGCATACAATTACACCCTGGATCACGGCACGACGGATGAGGACTGGTATCTGTCCAGCGAAGCGGACTATCGCGCTGAAGCCGCTCTCTACTCCTCGATGCTCACGCAAAGCATGGATTATGATCGCCTGCTGGCGGGCAGCTACAACCAGCGCCGCGCGGCGCAGGGTGGTCAGGGTGTGTGGGCGCGGATTCAGGGCGGGCACATTGGGCATGACGATAATGGCGGCATTGCCGGAGGCGACACGCCGGAAAGCAGCGGCAGCTACGGTTTTATCCAGACAGGCGCTGACCTGCTGCGCAGCGACGCAGGTCCGGTCTCGCTGACTACCGGGATCTACGGCGCGGCAGGTTTGTCCTCGGTTGACGTCAAAAACGACGATCACTCTGATGCAGGCGACGTGCGCGACAACGTGTACAGCCTGGGCGGCTACCTGACGATGGTGCATAACGCCAGCGGCGGTTGGGTGGATATGGTTGCGCAGGGCTCGCGTCACTATCTTGAAGCGACGTCTGATAATAATGACTTTAACACTCACGGCTGGGGCTGGCTGGGATCGCTGGAAACGGGGCTTCCGCTCAGCGTCGGCCATGGCCTGGTGCTGGAACCGCAGATCCAGTACATCTGGCAGGGGCTTTCACTCGAGGATGGTCACGACAACGGTGGCTACGTGAACTTCGGCGACGGCAGCGCTCAGCATCTCCGCGCCGGTCTGCGCTTCGGCAATATGTCAGAAATGGCGTTTGGCCGGGGAAGCTCATCGCAGGCAGGATTCGGCGACAGCATGAAACACCGCGTCAGCGAACTGCCGGTAAACTGGTGGGTGCGCCCCTCGGTTATTCGCACCTTCAGCTCTGACGGCGACATGAGTATGGGGACCGACACGGCGGGCAGCAATGTGATCTTCAGCCCGTCGCAGGATGGCACCTCGCTGGATTTGCAGGTGGGCGTTGAAACCCTCGTGCGCCAGAACGTCAGCCTGGGCGTACAGGGCGGCTACACCCGCAGCGTCAGCGGGGAAAGCGCCGACGGATATAACGGTCAGGCCACGCTGAAGGTGACGTTCTGAGCACGTCATTAACACCGTTCCTGCTGCTCAGGTGGCAGGGGTATTCCTGACGCTGTAATCTGTTCCCGCAATGGAAAATAATGACATACTGAAAATAAGGAATATGAATAATGAGTATTGCCAAAAAAATCATCCTGTCAGCAGTGATGATGGGCGCGTGCCTGGTCTCATCCAGTTTTGCCAGTGAGCAGCGTTATATCAGTATTCGTAATACCGACAACGTCTGGATGCCGGGTAATATCTGTTCTCTCCAGTTTCGGCTGGATAATGGCGGCAGCGGCGAAGGGTTCGGTAGCCTGGCGATAACCCTGCGGCTGAAAGATAAAGGCGGCAACGTTTTGAGCGAGGGCGTCATGAATGTTGAACCTTTTGGCGACAGCGATGCTGCACGCTCGCAGGATGCTTTTCTTGAGGGTGAGTGTCAGGACGATACCAGCACTATTGAAGTGGTAAAAGCGACGGAAAGCCGGAACGGCAAAGAGGTCAACCTGCCGTTATCCATCTTTGATCCGCAGTATTACAAACCCCTGCCGGTGACGGTAAAAGGACACAAATAGCGACGCCTGTTACTGCCACAACCGCTGATTTTTACTCACGCCTCTGTTGCTGACGCATCAGGGGCTTTTTGTTTTTAAGGAACCTGATATGCCTCAACCTTTACGCCTGCCGGACGGGCCGTTTACCCGTGCGGAGGCCAGCGCCGTTGCCGCTTGCTATCAGAACGTCGCTATCGAAGATGACCAGCAGACCCACTTTCGTCTGGTCGTTCGCGATACGGACGGAAGCCTTATCTGGCGGGACTGGAACTTTGCTGCTGAAGCCGGACAGGGGCTGAACCGCTTTATTGCCGATTACGGTATTCCGGTTACTGAAGCCCCGGACAACGCCTGACCACAGTCGGTATTACCTACCCATAACCATACCATCGGACCATGTTCCTGCCCGGAGCATGGTCTTTTTTATACCGTTACCCCACTACTAAGGAATAAATCATGCGATTAGCCAGCCGCTTCGGGCGGATAAACCAGATACGCCGCGACCGTCCATTAACCCATGAGGAACTGATGCAGGTGGTCCCCAGCGTATTCAGTGAAGACCGCCACGAATCCCGCAGTGACCGATACGCTTACATCCCCACTATTACGCTGCTGGAAAACCTGCAACGCGAAGGGTTTCAGCCGTTCTTTGCCTGCCAGTCCAGAGTCAGGGATCCCGGCAAACGTGAACACACCAAGCATCTGCTGCGTCTGCGTCGTGCCGGGCAGATTACCGGGGCGCAGGTGCCGGAGATTATTTTACTCAACAGCCACGATGGTTCCAGTTCATACCAGATGCTGCCGGGGTACTTCAGAAGCGTCTGTACCAATTCACTCGTCTGTGGTCAGTCGTTTGGTGAAATCCGCGTGCCGCACCGGGGAGACGTGGTGGAGAAGGTTATCGAAGGGGCTTACGAGGTACTCGGCGTGTTTGACCGCGTGGAGGAAAAGCGCGAAGCCATGCAGTCGCTGCAACTCCCGCCTCCGGTACAGCAGGCTTTTGCCAGAGCCGCGCTGACTTACCGTTTTGGTGAAGAGCATCAACCGGTGACTGAAGCACAAATTCTGGCCCCCCGCCGTTGGCAGGACGAGTCCGGCGACCTGTGGACGGTCTATAACCGTATCCAGGAGTCGCTGATAAAAGGCGGTCTGGGCGGCCATTCCGCACAGGGCAAACGCAGTCGTACCCGCGCCGTTCAGGGCATTGATGGCGATCTGAAGCTCAACCGGGCGTTATGGGTAATGGCCGAAGAACTCCAGCAGGTACTGAGTTGAAGAGGAGGACAAATGAATACTGTAATATCACTGATACCGGCATCCGCGCCCGATGCGCCACCCGCCTTAACGCCGTATGCACAGCGCACTATCAGAAGGGCCGTGAATCTGCTGGATAAACACCTGCGCCAGCCTGGCGTGATTTTTACTTCCGCAGCATCCGTTCGCGACTGGCTGCGTCTGCAACTTTCGCCGCTGGAGCGGGAGGTATTTATGGTGCTGTTTCTGAATAATCAACACCAGTTACTGGCGCATGAGACGCTGTTCACCGGTGGTGTCCGCCATACGGAAGTTCATCCACGGGAAGTCCTGCGCGCCGCCATGCGCCATAACGCTGCGGCAGTGGTGCTGGCTCATAATCACCCGTCCGGGGATGCCGAACCCAGTCAGGCCGATCGACTAATTACCACACGGCTGGTGAACACGCTGGACCTGGTCGATATCCGCGTTCTCGACCATTTCGTTGTCGGCCACCGGGATATCCTGTCCTTTGCCGAACGGGGCTGGCTGTGAAAATCATCAGCAAGCGCCAGGCGATGACGCTTTGTTAATCCCCCTTCTTAAGGAAAACCACAATGCCCCAAAACCAACCCTCCGTGCCTGTCTGGGGCCTGCGGAGCGATATCACGCCCTCGTTTGGCGCGCGGTTAGTGCAGGAAGGCTGTCGCCTGCACTTTCTGGCTGACCGCGCCAGCCTTTGCGGTAATTTCACGCCGGAGCAACTGCAAACACTGGAGGTCACCTTTCCGCAGTTCGTGAAACAACTGGAATCGGTGCTAAAAAGCGGGGCGCTCGATCCGCGCCAGCCGCACCGCCACAGCATCACCCTCAATGGCCTGACCTGCGAGGCCGACACCAACGGTAGCCACGGCTACGTTTACCTCACTATCTACCCAGCCGAATAAACAAGGACATTACCATGCAAAACGTTTTATCACTGTCTTCACCGGCAGCGACCCCGTCACGCTTGTCGCCCGTCGAAGCCTGGCGAAAACTGCTGTCGTATTTACTGCAACGCCACTACGGCCTGGAACTCAACGACACGCCATTCTGCGACGATAGTGTTATTCAGGAACATATCAACGCAGGCGTTACGCTTGCCGATGCCGTGAACTTTCTGGTGGAAAAGTACGAACTTGTTCGTATCGATCGCAAGGGATTTAGCTGGCAGGAACAATCACCCTATCTTCGAGCTGTAGACATTCTGCGGGCGCGACAGGCTACGGGTCTGTTGCGACGTCAACGCTATCTCGCGGCACACTGAATCTTGCGAGCAGCCTTCCCATATTACATTTCCGATCTTTCTTCCCTGTTAACTCCCTGCATAATGCGCCTGCCATTCCCGGCAGGCGTGTTTGCTTTTATACGGACAAAAAATTATGCAAACAGAAGCTGAAGTGTTAACTAACCATAACGAACTTATCTGCTCGACAAATATTGAACGGATCGTCACCGGGCGGAATGCTGCGCTGCAACAGATTGAAGCCGTCATCCACCAGCTTAATGAGATTTCCCGCCTGACATCCAGTATTGGCGGCAACACGGCGGAGCACTGGGCGATGCGGCAAGGGCGGGCTTTTGACTGCTGGTTGATGCAGTCGGTGGATAAATCCTTGCCGGTAATCGCCCGCAATATCGATCGCGGTATCTGGCGTGACCTGATGCTGAAATCGGGGATGCTGACTCTGATGGACGCTGAAGCCCGCAGCCAGTGGGCAAAGGATCTGGAGGAGGGCGATCTTCCGGTCATCAGTGAAGCCAATATCCTGAGTACCTTTGAGCAGTTGCACCACAATAAGCAGGACGTTTTTGAACGCGGCATTATCAATGTGTTCAAAGGACTAAGCTGGGACTATAAAACCAATAATCCCTGCTACTTCGGTAAGCGGATTATCGTTAATAGCCTGGTGAAGTACGACAAATGGGGTTTCAGCCCGAACTGGGGCTGGCGGCGTGACCAGCTCGCCGATCTGGAGAGGATGCTGTACCTGCTTGACGGGAAGACTATTCCCGATAACCGGCATGATGTCTCCATCCGGTTTATGGACTTCGTGCGTGGCAATCCGCATCAGCAGGTTTTCGAAGACGAACTTTTCATTATTCGTTACTTTCAGAAGGGGAGCGGGCACATTACGTTCAAACGGTTGGATCTGGTAGAGAAGATGAATGATATCGTGGCAAAACACTATCCAGGGATGTTAGCCGCAAAATGAGGTTGATGTTTTTATAAGCATTGTTTTATCAAACTCCCCTAGGGCTTTTAGCGAGGTAATCTTAATGAATTCGCTTGCAATACAAACCATTAATGTACAAATTCCCGTGGAGTTGACCGCAGCTATTGAACATCTTGCAATTGAATTAGGCTGTTCCAGGAACTGTATTATTAATGAAGCGCTGACCCGTTTTCTGGCAGAAAGAGAACGGCGTCATCAGAGCATCCAGGCCGGTCTTGCCGATGTGGATGCTGGTCGTGTAGTGAGTCATTCGGATATGGTAGATTTTGACAACCGTTTAAAGGAAACCTGACAGGCAAAGATGTTGCTATCCGAGCGAGATAGTCGCCTCTCATTGCCATTTGCTTAAATACTCCCCATACTAGATACATGTGTTTATTACACGTGTAATTTCAGGAGGCTCTATGTCGGGTATGAGTGTACGACATAAAAAAACAGTCAGTGTCACGCTGGAACCTGCATTGCTTCAGCAAGCCCGTGATGCAGGTATTAATCTGTCAGCGGTGCTTACCGCCGCGCTGAAAGAGGAAATCAGTGCCACAGGCGTTGAACGCTGGAAAGCAGAAAATAGAGCGGGTTTGCAGGAGCTCAATCGTATTACTGATGAGCACGGCCTTTTATCGGACGATTACAGGACGTTTTAATCATGCAATACATGGTTTATCGCAATAAAGGAAACAGCAAGGCTTATCCTTATTTACTTGATGTGCAAAGCGATATTATTGATGAACTGCATACTCGCATGGTTATCCCATTGTTTCCTGTGAGCAGATTGGTAAATAACTCAGTTAAGCGCCTCACGCCCACTCTGAATGTGGAAGGTAATGACTATCTGGTGATGACTCACGAAATGGCGAGTATCAGGCTTTCGCAGATTGGTGATGAGGTGATGGATGTTCGTTCCCACAGGCAAACCATCAAAAATGCTCTCGATTTTATCTTTGACGGGTTCTGAATGGCTTGCATGTCAAATGGAGAGTTGTTCACCGTTCTGGAGGGGACTTGACGCGCTTGAACCTGTGGAAGAAGATGAGGCGTGATTTTAAGTTAACTGCGTTTTCAGAGAATCGCGCATGAGTATACATGTGAGTATATATAGCGGTTCTCTTGTTTTGTAATCTTATTTACTTCAATAGGTTACGTCGAGAATCGCGGTGCGGCCTTCGCACCGAGTGATGCAATAATTAGCTACCTAAGGGTGGCTTTTTTTGTGTCCATTTTCGTCCAGATTCGTCTATATCAATCTGTAATTCAAAGATAATTTATTTTTCTGTAATAGAAATATTTATTTTGTGGTCTTTCCGTATTGGTCGTTTTTCATCCATTAACATCCACGCGATCTGGGGGCAAAAAAGGGGCAAACCCGGTTCGATAGAGGAGTGCCCCCAAATGGCGCTTACAGATCTCGCAATCCGGCATGCCAACCGCCTGGCAAGGCATACAGGCTCTTTGACTGCCACGGTCTTTACATTCAGGTGAACCCCAGCGGATCCAAGCTGTGGTATCTGAAATTTCGCTTTGTAAACAAAGAGAACCGTATGGCATTAGGCCCTTATCCGCTCATTTCTCTTGCACTGGCAAGGGAGAAGCAAGCGGATATAAGAAGGCTTATTTTAGAAGGTATTAATCCGGCGGAAAAACGCAGAGAGGAAAAGCGGGGGGGGGGGGGGGGCGAACCTCTTTAATACGTTTGAGTCCGTAACGCGCGAATGGGTTTCCAGCAACGTGAACTGGTCGACGGAACATTCGACAGCGTTATTTTCTGAATTTACAGGTTCCAATATTGCACTGAACGCTGTCCAGTCGGGTTCACGGGCTTCTGGAGCGTGCTGCGCAACCGCTGGTTCAGTTATAACGCTTTTAGGTGACATGCAGCATGATATGGTCGTTTTCTGAACTCCGTATAACCTGAGTATTTTTATCGAAGCGTGAACAAAACATTGCAGCCAGCCTTTCAACGTGGACAATAGTTATCCATACGGTGATTTTATATTCGATAAATCAATGGGTTTCATTGAAACATAGGACTGGTAATGGATGACAATGCTTTAGGGTTTGCCTCATACTGGCGCAATTCGCTGGCAGATGCTGAGTCAGGAAAGGGCAGCTTTGAACGCAAAGATGCCAAAAATTTCACCCACTGGCATGGGATAGCGGCGGGACGTCTTGACGAAACTTCAGCGACAGGCTTGGACACTCCGGGGATAAGTTTCCGCTGGCAAAGGCTCAGCGCGATGCCTTAAGCCATTTTCTGGATGCGAGGCATGGCGATATCCTTGCCGTTAATGGTCCCCCGGGGACCGGAAAAACCACGCTGGTGCTTTCTATCATCGCCACGCAGTGGGCCCGAGCGGCTCTCGAAAAATCTGAGCCTCCGGTTATTATCGCGACTTCAACGAATAACCAGGCTGTAACGAACATTATCGAGGCGTTCGGGAAAGATTTTTCCCAGGGCACTGGTGCAATGGCCGGACGATGGTTGCCAGATCTGAAAAGCTTCGGCGCTTATTTTCCCTCAAGCACTCGTAAAGCCGAGGCCGCCAAAAAATATCAAACTGAAGATTTCTTCAACCAGGTTGAGTCAAAAGAGTATGTAGAGGATGCACTGCTGTTTTATCTGGAGAAAGCTAAGGCAGCCTTTCCTGAAAAAGAGTGTTCATCCCCTGAAAAGGTTATTGAACTCCTGCATGGTCAGTTGGCAGCAAAATCCGAACAACTGGTAAGGTTGAACGCTGTATGGCAAACGTTAAGCCAGGTTCGGGCAACGCGAGAGCTTATTGATAACGATATTGAGCAATATCTCGATAATTTAAATAAATTACTCTCCGGGCAAGAACAAAAAGTCACTCTACTAAAAAGTGCTAAAGCGGAATGGAAAAAATATCGGGCCAGTGAATCACTGATCTATCCATTATTTTCCTGGCTTCCAGCGGTTCGCAGTAAGCGGCAGTACCAAATACAACTGTTTCTCGAAGATAAATTAGGTGCGCTGATTGCGGGGAATCAGTGGTCTGATCCTGAAACCATCGAACGTAATATCGATAGGTTGCTTAATTCCGCCGAGCGCGAGCAAACAACCTACCGGCAGCAGATTGACTCCGCGCATGAAATCGTTCTTAAAGAACAGCAGGCGGCTCAGGAATGGCAGAGGCTGGCATTTGATTTAGGGCATGAGGGCGACGAGGAACTGAGCTTCTCACAGGCAGATGAACTGGCTGATACGCAGATTCGCTTCCCTGCATTCTTACTGACGACCCACTACTGGGAAGGTCGTTGGTTGATGGATATGGCCGGCATTGATGATCTACAGAAAGAAAAGGGCAAGAAAGGTGCTAAAGGGGTAACAGCTCGCTGGCAACGCCGAATGAAACTTACCCCATGCGTGGTCATGACCTGCTATATGCTGCCCGGCAATATGCAGATAAGTGAACATAAAGGGCAGCGTAAATTCGAGAAAAGCTATTTATATGACTTCGCCGATTTACTCATTGTCGATGAAGCCGGGCAGGTGCTTCCTGAAGTGGCTGCTGCCTCGTTTGCCTTAGCTAAAAAGGCATTAGTGATTGGTGATACGGAACAGATCCCGCCAATATGGAGTATTACTCCTGCTATTGATATAGGTAACATGCTGGCGGAAAAAATTCTGTCAGGCAGTACGCAAGAGGAGATTACTGAGAAATATACGGCAATCGCAGAGCTTGGTAAAAGCGCCGCATCTGGCAGCGTCATGAAAATAGCGCAGTGTGCCTCACGCTATCAATATGATCCCGAACTGGCTCGTGGAATGTACTTATATGAACACCGCCGGTGCTTCGATAATATTATTGGATACTGCAATACGCTCTGCTATCACGGTAAGTTGTTGCCTAAAAGAGGGTGTGAAGAGAGCAATTTAATGCCAGCAATGGGTTATCTCCATATTGATGGTAAAGGAGAGCTGGCAAGTAGCGGAAGTCGATATAATTTGCTGGAGGCTGAAACGATAGCGGCCTGGCTGACAGATAACCAGCAAAGTATTGAAGCGCATTACGGAAAATCGCTTCATGAAGTTGTCGGTATCGTGACGCCTTTTAGTGCGCAGGTACCGACCATCAAACAGGCGCTGGATAAACAAGGCATCAGCGTAGGCACCAATGAAACGTCGCTCACGGTGGGCACCGTGCATTCTCTTCAGGGGGCGGAAAGAGCGATTGTTATATTCTCGCCAGTCTATTCAAAGCATGAGGATGGTGGGTTTATTGATAGTGATAACAGCATGCTGAACGTTGCTGTCTCCCGTGCGAAGGACAGTTTCCTGGTCTTCGGCGATATGGACCTGTTTGAGATCCAGCCAGCCTCATCTCCGCGGGGATTGCTGGCAAAATATCTCTTTGAGTCAGAGAAAAATGCACTCTTTTTTGACTATAAAGAGCGTAAGGATTTAAAAACTGCCGAGACCAAAATCTACACACTCCATGGTGTGGAGCAGCATGATAATTTCCTGAATCAGACGTTTGAAAATACCGATAAACACATCACGATAGTTTCTCCATGGCTAACCTGGCAAAAGCTGGAACAAACCGGTTTTCTTGATTCCATGATTGCGGCATGTTCACGTGGTATTAACGTCACGATTGTCACTGACAGAAGCTATAACACTGAACATAATGATTTTGAGAAGCGAAAAGAGAAGCAGCAGAACCTCAAAGCGGCGCTGGAGAAACTTAATGCCCTTGGTATTGCGACAAAACTGGTCAATCGTGTTCATAGCAAAATTGTTATTGGTGATGATGGTTTGCTGTGCGTGGGATCGTTCAACTGGTTTAGTGCGACACGTGAAGCGCGATATGAACGATACGATACATCGATGGTTTATTGCGGTGATAACCTGAAGGGTGAGATTGAGGCAATTTACAATAGCCTTGAGAGGCGTCAGGTTTAGGGTGGGAATCTTGATTAGCCATCTTATCGATTGTTTTCCAGCGTAAGATGGCTGTATTACCTGGTGTGATACAGAAAATATATGATTTAGCAAACAATTATGTATGCCTGATACTGTAAGATTCACTGCGCAGTTTGTATGTACGCCCCAGAACAATTGGCAACACTATTGGCTAGCTCTCATAATTAGTACGCTCTGTTGAACGCATATACTGATCAAATATCCAGAACAAATCGTTTCATCTGGGTCAAATGAGTGATATATTTTCACCCATAAACCCCGAGGAGGCATTATGTCTGAATTCGATTTATTTGCGCAGGAACTGCTAGAAAAAGCAGAAGCAGAAGAAAAACAACAACAAGAGCGCGACAGGAAGCTGATTGATCGGGTGCTTGAAATTTACGACCAGAAGTATGTCGCAGAACTACTAAGAAAAATAGGTAAAAATGAGTGGAGCCGCGAAACACTTAACCGTTGGGTAAATGGCAAGTGTGAGCCAAAATCGCTCACCATGGCTGAAGAAGCGCTGTTACGGAAAATGTTGCCGGAGCAACCCGCTCATCATCCTGACTATGATTTCCGCTTTATTGACCTGTTTGCCGGTATTGGTGGTATCCGTAAAGGATTCGAGGCCATCGGCGGGCAATGCGTTTTTACCAGCGAATGGAATAAAGAAGCGATACGTACCTACAAAGCAAACTGGTACAACGATGAAGATGCGCACACATTCAATCTGGATATCCGCGAAGTCACGCTAAGCGGAGAAGAAGGCATCTCAGAAGAGAAAGCCTACGCTCATATCGATCAACATATCCCGGATCATGACGTCCTGCTGGCCGGTTTTCCCTGCCAGCCATTCAGTCTGGCTGGAGTAAGTAAGAAAAACTCGCTCGGACGCGCACATGGATTCGAATGTGAAGCGCAGGGCACTCTGTTTTTCGATGTCGCCCGCATAATCAAGGCAAAGCAACCAGCCATTTTTGTGCTGGAAAACGTGAAAAACCTTAAGAGCCATGACAAAGGCAAAACGTTTAAAGTCATTATGGATACCCTTGATGAATTAGGCTATGAAGTCGCTGATGCCAATATCACAGGGAAAGATGATCCTAAAATTATTGATGGTAAAAATTTCCTGCCACAACATCGTGAGCGTATTGTTCTGGTCGGATTCCGCCGTGACCTTAATATCCATCAGGGATTCACATTAAAGAATATTGATAAATTCTACCCTGAGAAAAGACCAACATTTGGTCAGCTTCTGGACTCTGTGGTTGACAGTAAATATATACTGAGCCCTAAGTTATGGGAATATCTCTATAACTATGCTAAAAAGCATGCTGCCAAAGGTAATGGATTCGGTTTTGGTCTGGTTGATCCGAATAATGAAAATAGCGTCGCGAGAACATTATCCGCTCGTTACCATAAAGATGGATCTGAAATTCTCATCGACAGAGGATGGGATAAAGAACTCGGCGAAATCGATTTCTCTAATCCAGAGAATCAGGAACAAAGGCCAAGAAGACTGACGCCCCATGAATGCGCAAGATTAATGGGATTTGAACAACCCGGAGGAAAGCCATTCCGAATCCCCGTTTCCGATACTCAGGCCTATCGCCAGTTTGGGAACTCAGTGGTCGTTCCCGTTTTTGAAGCCGTGGCAAAACTGCTTCAGCCTTATATTATGAAAGCCGCTGCTAGTAAGGTGACCAAAAAATAATATAAACAGATCCCCCCGGAATTTATCCGGGGGGAAACAGAATCAAATTATTTCATCGGCATACAATGATTTAGTTTCATCAATAAATGTTTCTAACGAAATAAGATATTCCCGTATAGCTTTTGGGTACTTATCATGAAAGCTACTGGGAACAACTAACCTGACCCTTTCCTGCTGCATCTCTTGAAATTGAGCAACAGAAACACCTTCCTGAAGGGTAAATAGATAAATATCCTGAATCCTGTCTGCCTCATTTAATATCTGCCGCCAGCGATCTTTACAGGTCGTTTTTACCGCTAACATACGCAGCTTCTGCTCTGGAAAAGCTTCATTGTGATAAGCTTGCGCAGAGGGGAATAAAAAATCTGGTTTCTTATTTCCTTCCGTAACGGCCTGAGTCTCAAAAGTTTTCAGTCCATACTCATTAAAAAGCTGTTCAAGATGCAGCTCCAGTGATTTTCCGGCTCGTGATTTTCGTCTGTTGCTCACGGAATTCGCCAGTGCAATAAATTCATTTACGGAACCAAACCCAGACTGAACTATACCCAGCACATGCATTTCCTCCACCAGCAGAAAAATTTCGTATTCAACACGACGACGTTCAATCAGTTGCTTATCCGGGCCTACGACATTGGGGGAATAGTGAGCTGCTGCATACTGGATAATCTCTTTACCCGAAGGGAAATTTGTTCTCCACTCTTCCGGAAGACAATACCCACTGGAAACCGGTTCTTTTAAAGCCAGACCGCCCAGAATCTCATTTGCGGGACCATAGACTAACGATCCGGGAACAATTTCTCCGAGCGATGACTCAACAATATCTTCTTCTTCAGCGTCATGACACACCCAGATATCAACGCATTGACAATCTGCTCCCTGACGATGATCAAACGCCAATAAGGCCAGTGCCCCCGTGTTTTCAGCGTTTTGCAGAGGATTCTTTCCTCCTCCCCATCGGGTGATACGCTTTTCATTTCGGGTCTTACCAAAAAAACGTCCATTGTAATAAACGGCTCTGGCCTCACTGTCCGGGCAACTGTGCGAGGAGGTATGTGCATTCAGCGTCACGGACGGGTTAAGATCCCTTGTATGATTAATTGAAGGGAAAAGATGCTCAACAATGCCAGAAGGTATGTAAATGCCAACCTGATGCCCGCCCGTCGCACCGGTATCGTTGGCTGACAGGCGCTTGATGAACATATAGGTGTCACTGGTTGACTTATCTAAAAGCCATGAATGTAGCCCCGACATCATCACTTCCTCGCTGTAAAAATATCTCTGATTTATAGAGGTTATCCTGCCACAGCTCTGCTTTTGTGAATACTCACGATGCCGTTTTATATGATGTCGTTCTTTTCCTTGTTCTCCCGTATTTAGTTCAGATCCCAAGATACTTTAAAAACCGTTTTCTGGTCGTTTTCTGAAATCTCAGTTAAGAGATTTTCACGTGCCAGGGTGCGCAGGTCATTACGCGCAGTGTTATCCGATACGCCAAGCGCTTCCGCTACGCCTGCCGTGGAATATTTCTTGCCAGGTTCCGCCAGAGTGATGTTCAGGAGTGTGACTTGCCGTCCACTCAGCCGCGATAAGCGCCCAGATTTATACGAAAAAAGATCAATTCGGGCAGCGCGGGCAACCAGATTGTCTACATGCTGTAAAAGCCTTGTCGTAGCTCGATGGATAATACTTGTAGTGGTCAAGTAATCGGCCACGGTTCTCGCACTATGGTCTGTAGCGCGCTGGTGGAGTCACACCTGTAGTCAAGCGACGCGTAGAGCGCCAGATGAACCATTACGAGCGCAAGCAGAATTTATAAGGGCGGTGCCTTAAAGAGCACAGGGAGATTGTAAGTAGCCCGATATTGCTGGCTTTTGCTTAGCTTGCTGACGGGATTCGTCGTATGAAACATGAAAATTACCTCATGTTTTATATAAGGATTCGACACTATATCAAAACCGGTAACTCTCAATCTTTCAAAGCTATGTGTCAGATCAGGTCGTGATAAGACACATAAATTTAAAGATCTATATATCTGGCCAGATAGACTTTTTTATAACAGCTTTATAAATTAAACAAATCTGCCATAGAGACAGATTTGTTTAATTTATAATTAGAGGTTTGCAACGTTATGATATACTTTTTGCACATCATCATCATCTTCAAGGGCATCAACAAGTCCTTCAAAGATTTCTAAATCTTCTGGTGAAAGTTCAACTTCTGATTGAGCAATCATTTCTAATTCTGTTGTTGAAAATTCAGTAATTCCAGCTGCTTTTAGCGCTGCAATTCCTTTGTGCAGGTCTGTAGCTTCAGTATAAATAACGATGTTTCCTTCTTCTTCGGTTACATCACGAACATCAACTTCAGCATCAAGCAAAATTTCAAAAATATGGTCAGGGTCTGTTCCTTTAAATACAATCACTCCAGTATTGTCAAACATATAGCTGACAGCACCTGCCGCTCCGATATTCCCGCCTTTTTTATTAAAAATTGTGCGGATATTAGCAATCGTACGGTTAACATTAGACGTCAACGTTTCAGCGATAACCATTGAACCATTGGGTCCAAAGCCTTCATAACGCCCTTGCACGAACGTTTCATCTCCGCCACCTTTGGCTTTATCAATGGCTTTATCAATAACATGTTTTGGAACCTGTGCTTGTTTCGCACGTTCAATAACGAATTTTAAAGCTGAGTTTGATTCCGGGTCTGGTTCACCTTGTTTAGCCGCAGCATAGATTTCTACACCAAATTTTGCATATACTTTAGACGTTGCACCGTCTTTAGCCGTTTTTTTAGCAACAATATTTGCCCATTTACGTCCCACTGGAAACATCTCCTCAAAAAATTATTTACATTAATGGCAGGTTAATAACCTGCATGTTTTTCTGCCGTATTATATCATAATATATAAATTCTCGTCTATGAGAAATAAAAACATCCAGCTTTTACGGGGATTACTTTGATTTTAACAATGGCTAATATGGTGGGTAAGTCATTTTTTAATTTTCTTCTGGTTCTTTTTTTATTTTTAATAATTGAATCGCAGCAATAACGTCTTATTGATGGTGGTTTCGCTCATCAGGTGAGGTGGAACGCTTGCACGTCTTGCGACATATTGTGGCAGAAACTTAATGGCGAAATTAAGAGCCTATCCCATTAGGGCTATTTTACTTGCCATTTTGGACCTGGGCAGTGCTCAAAATCCTCACGTACTACGTGTACGCTCCGGTTTTTGCGCGCTGTCCGTGTCCAAACTGGCTGCGCCAATAACGCCTGGTGGGATAGTCTCCAAGACGATATATTCCCGCCTTGAGCCGTGTTAATTTGTTGCATACTTTTAAACGGAGGTATACCTCTTGTAGGCTATACCTCCTGCTTCACGTTATCGCGCGATTAACGCAAATACGCCCCAGCCAAAGTATTCTCGCGTCCAGGTGACGTGACGTTTGGGGGCTACCGTCAGTTCTGTTCGAACCTCTTGCGCAAACTCATCGTCAGGGTTTTCCTCCAGCCAGCGGCGCATGGTCATCCACTTCGCGGCTTCATATCTGTCCCAGCCTTGCGGGTCCGCCAGCACCATTTCCACTACGTCATAGCCGAGTTGGTCGAAAAAGGCGACCAGCTCGGGCAGGGGACGAAAATCGGCGACGGATGAGACGCCACAGGCGTGGGCGATCTCTTCCGTTGCGGGGATCTGACGCCAGTACGGTTCACCGATGAGAATGATCCCGCCTGGTTTGAGGCTTTTGGCCAGCAGATCTATTGTCCCCGCGACACCGCCCGCAATCCAGGTCGCGCCTACGCAGGCCGCCACGTCATATTTTTCCTCGTCGATATAACCGGCCGCGTCGTTATGAATAAAATGTACGTATTCACTGACGCCGAGCTCTTCTGCACGTTGTTTTGCCTGTGTGGTGAAGAGCGGGCTTATGTCAATGCCAGTACCTGTAACACCGTAATCGCGAGCCCAGGTGCAGAGCATCTCACCCGAACCGCTACCGAGATCGAGAATCCGCATGCCTGGTTTCATGCGTAACGCATGGCCCAGCGTGGCGTACTTTTCCGCTGTAAACGGATTATGGATACGGTGTTCGCTTTCGCTAATGGTAAAAATACGTGGGATATCCATTGGGTTATTCCTTTTACTGAGGGCAATACCCTCAGAAGTGGATGCTTTTTCAGCCAGCAGCGCAAACAGCTTGCCTGCAAAAGTCTCGCCGACCGGCCAGGTGTGACTGTCCGGGCGCTGCAACACAGTGAAGCCAGCATCACCAAGCAGGCTGATATATTCATCATCGCGCCAGGCCTTCATTTGACTGCCGAAACGGGTGGTACAGCCGTTTTCCGCTATCGCCCAGAACTGCGTTGAGCTGGTTTGGGCCTCTTCATCCCAGGCATTTTCCGTTAACAGCAGATGAGGCTCGGCAAGAAACAGGCCGTGCGGACAACGCTGCCAGCCTGGCTGCGCCATGCCCTGGCGTTTAACTTCATCGAAGGTATGCACTTCAACAAGCAGTTTGCCATCCGGTTTCAACCACTGAGCGCAATGACTGATGAGGCTTTGCGCATCAGCAGCGCTAAAGACATTCAGTTCCCCAAACGTCATCATAATGAAATCAAAAGGTTCCGTGGGGTGGTATGTACGAATATCCTGCTGAATGTAGTCAATATTCAGGTTTGCGGCTTGCGCCTGCTGGCGAGCCCATGTGATGGATGCCGGAGAGAAATCTACGCCTGTGCAGTGAAACCCACGCTCCGCTAACAGGCGGGTATAAAAACCGGGGCCACAGCCGAGATCCAGAATGCGGGCGCCAGCGGGTAACTGACGGGTAATCCATGTTACCTGTTGCTCAATCACGGTTAGCCGGCGGCTGGCCCAGTCGTGGTCCTGCGACAGATGATTTTCCAGCATGCGTTGGCTGAAGGCTGGCTCGTCCCAGGGGATTTTGCCTTCATCGGGTAATAGCCGAATGTGATGCGTTGCAAAAATAACGGCGCTGATATCCATCATCATCTCCTTAGCGATTATCAGGCTGGGCGCGAACGCTGTTCAGCCCGGTTGTATTAATGCGGTAGGGCTGACCGTTAACGGATTTGATCAGCTTTTTGGTTTTGAGTTTTTTGAATACAGCGAGCGTGCAATCGGCGAGCAACAACCCTTCGCGGCTATAGCACTCAACGGCGGTGACGCGGCCTGACGCATCGCGGATGTGCGTAATGCGTCCGCCTTTGGCGAGAACGTGTAAGGTACGTTGTTCCTGACGGGATAAATTCATACTGAAGAACCTGTTTAATCATCATAGGCAAAACGTGCAAACACACTGCGGTGTCCGCATTCGATTTCGGCGCATTGATAATCAGTCCGGCCTGAAAAGGTCGGGGAACTGATTATCAGATGATGACATTCTCCAGCATCAAAGCCTCGGGTTGAGTTGAAAGGTATTTACGTCGTGAATGATAACACCTGATTTCTGTAAGTGAATAACCGGGAGTGAAAAATGTGATCTCAAAGGGAGGATCATGCGTTTAGTAAGTCAGTTGAATAGATCCTGCCGCTACCATAATGAATATTGATTAAACTCATATACCCGATAATGGCCGTTTTGATAATCTCGGCGTATCTTTTTAGCCATTGACAGGGTTGTTGCGTTGGAAATCTTTTTTTAACCCACTGAAAAATATCACTTAAATATTTTTCATACACAAACATTTATGGTCCGCTGAGTTCGGATCCGGTTTTGTATGGGTTAAAAAAGGTACGTTATGAAAGTCATATGGACTGTCACTCCTGTGGGGTATCAGCGCATAGCGAAACGTTGCCCTTCATGCAGCGTAAAACGGGACTTCACGCCTTCTGGGGCATTTCGGGTTAATTCGCAAAAGAAGGTACTCGATGTCTGGAGTATCTATAAATGCACACACTGCGATTACACCTGGAATATCTCCCTGTTCTCGCGCCTGCCAGTCAGCAAAATTAACCGCGATCTTTATGGCCGACTGATGGCGAATGATGCCGCCACGGTGCAATATTTTGCTTATGACAACGCGATCCTGAAGCGAAACAATGCTGAATTATCGGGGCAGCCTGATTTTCACATTCAGGAACGGTGGCTGGTCAGTATCGCCTCCCACAAGCAGGTCAGTGTTAGCGTCAGGATTTCCCGTTCTTTTCAGGTCAGCCTGCTGTCGATTTTGAAGAAGCAACTCCTGCTAAGCGCAGCCGAAATCAAGAGACGGATTGAAACAGGGCAAATAAGTGGCGTCACGATGAAAATGCTTAAATCGCGAAAACTGAAGAATGCGAAATATGATTTGCAGCTCTCAGTTGAAACACTGTATGACCGGCGAAGGATTGTTCTGACCCGTCGATAAAAATAATAAGCTCACCTTACGTTTAAGTGTGCTGGTATGGCAACGAAGTAACGGAATGAAAGAAGGGTTAAGGGACAGGTGAGCTTTAGTTGAATAACCCTTGTCTGTGGCATTCAGTGAAGACTGAATGCCATGGATAATCCAGATTTTCGCACCAGTGATGATATTGTATGGATTCTTTGCGCAAGCCAGCAGAATGACAAAGGGCGATGGGTTACAATTATCTGTAGAGTAAACAAAAGGAATATAATGTGGCGCTATACAATATCTCTGAGAAAATACTGACTACCCTTGAAAAAACATCTTTCACCATCGAAAGGCTGCAGGAACGCTATGATCTTCAGGAGGCTATCAAGAAGAATATTGATATTGTCGCGCCGGGCTGCCTTGTCATATCCGAAGAATTCTCTGATTGGGAGGATAGTCGGCGGAGGATTGATTTATTAGCGATTGACAAGCAGGCCAATTTGGTTGTCATTGAACTGAAACGTGATGAAATCGGCGCGCATATGGAACTGCAGGCGCTAAGGTATGCGGCAATGATTTCAACGATGAGTTTTGCGAAAGCATGCGAATATTATCAGGCATATCTTTGGAAGCATGGGATCGATGAGAATGCAAAAGAGAAGTTACTGGATTTTGTGGAGTTAGAAGAAAACGAACTCGCTGATTTTGGTAAAGATATTCGCATCGTTCTGGCATCAGCGGATTTCAGTAAAGAATTAACGACAACCGCAATATGGCTAAGAGATAAAGGTGTCGATATTCGCTGTGTTCGCTTAACGCCTTACAACTTTAAGGGTGAAGTGCTGATTAATGCTGAACAAATAATACCAGTCCCTGAACTGGAAGAATATCAGGTCAGATTCAGAGAGAAACGCACGGAACAAATTATTAGCAGTCAAAAGTCGGAGAGGGATTATTCCTTATATAAATATAAAGGAAAAACCTTCAATAAACGGAAGCTTGCACTTGAACTTTTCACTGACTGGATTAATAAACATAATCCTGCGAATATAGATGATCTCAAGAATAAATTGAGTGAAGACTTACAGAAAAGAACAGTAGCACTGGTTGAGCAGATCCCTGAAAAAAGGAAAAACAGATATCATATGCAGGAAGATGCGTTGATTGAGTTGCCGTCCGGTGAGCGTATTGCTATATCGAATCAATGGGGGTTAGGGACTATAGAACTGCTTATTGATTTTGTTCGTCAGGATAATTTTGTAGTTGAAAAAGTGGGTTGACAGGAAGTAATAATAAAATAGATTCCATTCATTAATGGGATCTCACGTTTCATCCGATACGAAGACCCTGGTCTCTTTGTCAGTAGCATCATAATTACGCAAGCCTCTTTACTTTGCTTATCATTTATATTTAATGTAAATATTCACGCAACACCATTAAAAAATAAGAAAAAATGGCTCACTGTTGAGCTGATATTAATACCTGAACCACTGAATTAGAGTAATGTGGCGCTATTCATAGCGTAATTTTTTCTGTTGCGGTTACAGGGGGAGGAATGCACACCTTTAGACCATACTCACTAAGGCATAGCGATCTGTTATATGAAGATATTCCGTTAGAAATACGCGAGCAAATAATCTTATTGATTATTAATACGTTAGGGAATTGCTCCTCTTTTTATGATATGACATTATACTGCTATCATAATAGTCATTCTGACGAAGTTTATCGAAGAATATGTAAAACGTTGCGCAAAGAGTATGGCTTATTCACCTTATATGCGCATTCAACGTCATATCTGGATGAAATGAGTAATCTGTTATTAAAAACAGATGATAAAAGAAAGCATATTGATACCATTGAGCTTGCTTTTAACTATATAGATACCTACCTTCGAACCTATGAAGTTACGCTTGGGTTAGAACCGGATAAGGCGATTAGTGAATTAAATAATATATTTCATGAGCATAGTTTAAAATATCGCTATGAAAATGGTAGAATTGTAAGGTTGCGCAGAATAAAACGGCTTAAAAACATATGTTATTATTTGTACTCTCCTGGAGAGTATGGCTTTGTCGAATATGATCTTATGGAAGCGTATAATCGCCTGATACTTAATGATTTTTCCTGTGTCGTAAAGGAATGTCATGCAGCCTTCAGAAGCGTTCTTCTCAGAATTCATGAGAGAAAAGGTATCGTATATCATGAACAAGATAGTTTAAATACCTTAATGGCTAATCTGATGGCGAGAGGCGTTATATCTGCTGAATATGCACATAAATTTCATTTTTTAAGTGACGTGCTGGAGTCAGAAATATTTCTGCCGATGGCGCCAGAAAAATCGCATCATCACTACGCAATGATGCTCCGTATCTCTGAAGAGTTGGCCTGTAGTATTTATTATCTTACTGAGCGGAGTATATTTTTTCTTACCCAGCGGGCTGAAGAAGATAGTGTCGCGCCATAATAATGATCGCGCTGTCGCTCAGTCAGATTGGATCATCGTTATTTAAATTTGTTCAGACGTCGGAATTTTTTGTTCTGCCGTCTGTTTTTTTAGTGATGAGCTGTTCAGTGCAATAATAAGGGGTACAGTACGATGACTGATTTTTAAACTGCATATCATCTGTGTCGCATTTACTCATGGGTATTGGGTCAGGGAGAGAGAAGAATGAGCACTATTTTAAAGCCTTTTTTATTGGCGGTAACCCTGATGTTAATCTTAATAAGGCCTGGCTTTGCAACGGAGGATGGAGCGATAACCATGGTTAAAACCTACAGCGCTTATGACTATTTGCAGACCCGAGCGCGGTTGATGCACGCTGTTGCCGATCACGGTCTGGTGTTATTTGGGGAATTTGATCATGCCAGAGCGGCACAGAATGTTAACCTGAAAATGCCGCCGACAACGGTTCTGGTCTTTGGCAATCCTAAAGGCGGAACGCCTCTCATGCTGGCGCATCCCGAACTGGCGCTGGATTTACCGTTTCGGGTGCTCATTAGCCAGCAAGCCGATGGGCGAACGTTAGTCAGTTATCATCCCGCTGAAACGCTGCAACGTTATGGTCTTGATGCCGCAGATATACAGGCTTTGAAAAAACTGGAACAGCTCGTTGAAAAAAGTCTCCACTAAAGCTGAAAATCGGGCGATGTGTTTGCACGGGTGATGTCGCGAATAAATGCGCTCACATCGTCCATTACCTGATGCGACAAGGCGGCATCGAACGTGGCGCTATCAGCATCACAGAACCCGTGCCGCGCATCGTACATTTTACACTGTACCCGGGGGCGCTTTTCCAGCGTCTGTCGCATGGCGAGGGGATCAAACGCCGGCTCATAACGCGCGATAATAACCAGTGCCGGACAGAGAGGCGCAAGATGAAGGTACTGGCGTATACGGGAACCGTAATAGCAAATGACGCCATCGCATAACCCACTGGCTGCACTTAGCCATGCGAGCGTTGCGCCGACGCTATATCCTACGACGATTAGCGTCTCGTACTGCGTTCTGAGCTCGTGGAGTAATGTGGTAACGACGGCGGGATCAAAGCCGACATTTGCTGAAAAGTGACGGTAAGCCTCCTGCTGCTGTTCATAGCGAAAGGGGGTATGGTGAGGAAACAGCGCGGGAATATAGATGTCGAATCCGCGCGTCATCCATTCATGGCCTGCGCGTTGGATATGAGCGTTAATACCATAAATTTCATGCAGAATAATCGCTGCCCGGCGATGGCGGCTCGACAAACTGGAGGCGTTGCTTCCCCCGGATACGCCTGGGGCGAAAAACACGGTGTCTTTTATCATAACGCGTTCTTGATACAAAGAGAGCGGCTGGATTTTCGCCGATCACGCTATGTCAGAGACATTGTTCCTGTCAATGTACAGACACATTTTATGGCCTGATTTTTGGTTGATAAATTTTATATTGGTAAACCAATGTGCTGTTCATATTCAGGCATCAGGGCTAAAGGTGGAACATCAGTCGTGTATTGTCTACTGCCTTTCCTTTCATCTGGCCTCACTAGCGAAACGGGGCGCATTATTATTTTGTTGGTTGACCAGTTTCGCGTTTTTGGTGTGCTATGCGTGCTATCCCTCTTTACAAATGCTATAGTCTGATACCGGGAAATCGCATCGGACGGGCACGACCAATATGAAATCAAACACTTCTCAGCAAAGACCTTACCAGGAAGTGGGCGCAATGATACGGGATCTGATTGTTCAGACGCCGTACCGCCCCGGGGAGCGCTTGCCACCGGAAAGAGAGATCGCTGAGAGGCTCAATGTGACGCGTACCGTCGTGCGTGAAGCACTGATCATGCTGGAAATTAAGGGTCTGGTTGAAGTCCGCCGCGGCGCCGGGATCTACGTGCTCGACAGCGCGGATAATAACGAGATGGAAGGCGCTGACGTCAATCACTGTAATGACGCCGGGCCTTTTGAACTGTTGCAGGCGCGTCAGTTGCTGGAAAGCAATATCGCTGAATTTGCCGCTCTGCAGGCCACCCGCGAAGACATCATTAAAATGCGCCAGGCGTTACAACTGGAAGAGCGAGAGCTCGCCTCCAGCGCGCCGGGCGGCTCAGAAAGCGGCGATATGCAGTTTCATCTGGCCATTGCCGAAGCGACCCATAACAGTATGTTGGTAGAGCTCTTCCGTCAGTCCTGGCAATGGCGTGAAAATAATCCGATGTGGCTCCAGCTTCATAGCCATCTGGGCGATACGCTTTACCGTAAGGAGTGGCTGGTCGATCATAAGCAGATCCTCGCGGCGTTAATTAAGAAAGACGCCCGCGCAGCGAAGCTGGCGATGTGGCAGCACCTGGAAAACGTGAAGCAGCGTCTGCTGGAGTTTTCCAATGTTGATGACATCTACTTTGATGGCTATCTGTTTGAGTCATGGCCGCTGGACAACGTTGATGCCTGATTATACCTGGAATAGCGTGGGCAGGCCCAGTCCACGTTTTACTTCCTGTAGCGTCTTTTGAGTGACCTCATGCGCCCGCTCGCTACCTTTTTTCAGTAATTCCATTAGCATTCCCTTATCTGCAATAAAGGTTGCCCGTCGTTCGCGTATGGGCGCGATCAGTTCTTGCAGGCAGGTCTCCAGCTCATTTTTACAGACACGGTCGCCTAATCCGCCTTGTTGATAATGTACTTTCATCGCCGCGACTTTGGCTTTATCCGGATGGAACGCATCCAGCCACGTAAAGACGACGTTACCTTCTATTTTTCCCGGATCGCTAATTTTTAAATGACCGGGATCGGTGTACATTGCGCTGACCGCACGGTGGATGGTCTCTTCGCTGGCGGAAAGAAGCAGGGTATTGCCGAGCGATTTCGACATCTTGGCGCTGCCGTCAATGCCTGGCAGACGGCCCGTATCGCTCAGGAGCGCCTGACAGGGTCGCAATACCGGCGAGGAGAAAAGACTATTCATCTTATGAACGATCTCATTCGTTTGCTCAATCATGGGCAATTGGTCGTCGCCAACCGGTACCATTTCGGCCTTAAAGGCGGTGATATCTGCCGCCTGGCTAATGGGATACGCCATGAACCCGACCGGCAGGGAACGGGTAAAGCCTTTTTGGGCAATCTCATTTTTTACCGTAGGATTACGCTCCACTCGGGCGACGGTAACAATATTCATATACAGCACCGTTAATTCAGCGAGGGCGGGTAACGCGGATTGCAGGCAGATCGTCGTTAGCGCGGGATCGATGCCGACGGCCAGATAGTCAGCTAACACTTGCGGAATATTATCGCGGATTTTTTGCGGATTACTGCCGTTATCGGTGAGTCCCTGCAGATCGGCAATCAGGACATACTGTTGGTGATCCTGCTGTAGCGCGACGCGCTGGCGCAGTGAACCGACATAATGGCCGAGGTGCAACGAGCCGGTGGGGCGATCGCCAGTCAGAATGATGGGAAGGGTGTTCATTAAGGACTCCTTTATGCTTACTGTAAAGCCGAAAGACGTCCCGAAACGCAGTAGCCGCCTTTCGGCGGCTACTTAAAAAGGGATAGTGATCCGTGCCGCCTTCAGGAAGGCAGCCACCAGCGGAGATGACGTTGCGTAGCGTTGGATCGTTTCGTGTTCATGTGATCTAACGTATCACGACTAAACGTAAGGGTAAAGCGGCTGGCGTGTCGTCCGGGCATAAAGTCATATCGCCTGAACAGAGAACATGTTACTGACTTTGAAACGCGATTTTATAATCTGCTGCCCAAAATACGTGGCGCTGAAAGGCGCATTTTTGATGCAAATCATTTATTACTGTGATAACACTGCGCGCGATAAAAACATTAAATATATTCACATAGTAAATATGTTCTATTGAAATGGTTGTTTTCGATATGACAAAAGTCTAAAAAACCCATTGATGTGAAAAGGAATAAGAATTGTCTATATTCCGATTCGGTGTAATTAAGTAATTTCTCGGATAAAAATAAGAAATGATATTGATATTTCTTTTTTGATATGGTTCTTATAGCGGCTATGGTTATTCAGGAAACGATGCTTGAATGCCTGGCGTAATAGATTTCAGGTCAGTAGCGCTATTGTAAAATGGATTGTTGATGGCAGAAGGTATTTAGCAAGAATCCAGTTATAGCAGATTGTCGGTATTTAATCTGGTATACAGAGACACCAACGAAATGGCTGGAAAATGGAACGTTCTTTCATTGTTGGCGTTCCGTCCTTGTCAGCCTGCTTTGCCGCATGATAATCACGGAGGGGGGATGGACGCCATCTATTTAAAACTGGACGGTATTGAAGGCGAAAGCCGGATCAAAGGTTTTGAAAACCAAATAAAACTTATTGCTTACAACCACAACCCGACGAAACGGGAGTCCGGCGAAGCGAGAGGGACATATATTGGAGGGTTGACGCTGACAAAGCCAGTCGATCTTGCTACGCCTGGCCTCTATGAGCACTATTGTAACGGGAAAACGGTGAAAGAAGGCGTGCTGACATTATGCCGTCGTGATAAGGGCGCAATGCTGCCATTTATTATTTATACGCTCACCAATGTGCGAATTTCACGCATGAGCAATCATGGCGACGCCGAAGGCAGCGCCACGGAGACCGTGGATTTGGTTTATAGCCATATTCGCTGGGATATTCCCGCATTAGCGTCGAAAAGCAAAACACGGCGGCCTCTTCACCGACAGGCGCTGTGGCGATGAGGACAAAACAAGCTTGCGGACTCGCAGTGGGCGATGCTGTATAGCGAAATGGCATTTAGCGGCTTGCGAAGGCTGGTGAGCGCTCATGTAACCAATCGATTGCCTGAAAAGGCGATAACGCATGGCCCTTACACCCGTTATGATTTTTACGCATAGCCGCTAATAAAACGGCATTTTTTATATACACATCAAGTTGATAGTGTGTTTCTGACCTTGACGTAAATAAGCGGGAAAAGCGATGAAACACACCATTGGGATACTGGGGGGGATGGGACCTGCGGCAACGGCGGATATGTTGGAAAAATTTGTTGAATTGCGACATGCCAGTTGTGATCAACAACACATCCCGCTCATTGTCAGCTCTATCCCTGATATTCCCGATCGTACAGCATGTCTGTTATCCGGCGGGCCTTCGCCATACCGTTATCTGGAGCGTTATCTGCATATGCTGGAAGACGCCGGGGCGGAGTGTATCGTTATCCCATGCAACACTGCGCATTATTGGTTTGATGATTTACAGAACGTCGCGAAAGCGCGAATGATCAGCATCCTGGACGCTACCCTGGGGGATATTCCGCCATCGGCGCGGCACGTTGGTCTGCTGGCGACCAATGCGACGCTGGCAACCGGGTTATATCAAAAGAAAGCGCTGGCGCGGGGGCTGACGTTAATTCAGCCAGAAGACGCGGGGCAGGCGTTGGTAATGCAGGCTATTTATACGCTTAAACGTGGCGATAAAACTGCGGCGCAAGCGCTGCTGCTGCCGCAAATCGATAGCCTTATTGCCCGTGGCGCTCAGGCAATTATTATGGGGTGTACCGAAATTCCGCTTATTGTGGCCGGACATGAACGCGCGATAGCGTGCCCGATGATTGATTCCACAGCGTCGCTGGTGCGCGCGGCGATTCGTTGGTATGAGTCCTGGCCAGACACCCGCGCCTCTTTGACCGGGGAACAACGCCTTACCGCCTGAGGTGTTTACAGCGCGGCCTGAAGTCCACGCAGGTCGCGCCAAAATGTTTCGGCTACCTGACTCATGCGGGTATTCATGCGATAAGCATAAGCCTGGATCGGGATAACCAGTTCGTCGGCATCAAGCACTATCAGGCGCCCGTCGGTAATCTCCTGACGGATAGCATACTCGGGCAACCAGGCGATTCCGCAGCCGTCCATCGCAACCTGTTTTAACAATTCACTCATCGAAGAGACGAAAAATGTACTGAAACTCAGTTCAGCATGGCGAGTCAGGGTACGATTTATCAATCGGCCCATATAGGAGTTCTGACTGTAATTAAGCAGGGGAAAGTGCGGTTGCTCAAGCGTATAGCGCGGCTCGCCCCGGCCATTGCTGGCGCAAACCGGAAACAGTCTCGACTCAAACAGGCGGATGTTATCAAACGGCGCTTGTTGCAGGTTTTCATCGTGATAAGAAAAGATAAAATCGCTTTGTCCCTCACGTAACATATCCACCGCCTGGTCGACATCTATCGCCTCAACGGCGTAGGTAAACTGCGTCGGCATCTGCTTAACGATGGTCGGTAACAGGCCGAGGGAGAGCGAGTGGGCGGCGGCAATCTTGATTTTACGCAGCGTATAATCGCTGCCGCCGCGCAGTTCGGTCAGATTACTTTCCAGTTGCTGTAACAGGTGGCGAACCTGGGAGTGAAATATTTTACCCTGTTCGGAAAGCTGTAGCGGCGAGACCTGTCGGTTAAACAGTTCAACGCCCACGGCATGTTCCAGGGCGCGAATCCGCCGGCTAAAAGCGGGTTGCGATACGTTGCGGATAATGGCGGCCTGAGAGAAATTGCGGCACTTTTCCAGCGTCAGAAAATCATACAGCCATTTTGTCTCAATATTGTGCAAACCTGCTCCAGTTACATCCATTTACCGTTATCCTGTCAGCCGTCCGAAGGGGCATTCTACGTCCATTCGGGCGGCTGACAACCGCTTATCCCGTCCTCTTTCAGAATGCCGTGATGGGGCAGCCTGAAACTAGCGGGAATTACGCCGGTTCAAAGGTACCTTTTACGCAGGCTTTCCCCTCATTGACCATGCGTTTGCCGCGCGCATACACCTGCTCAATGCGTAAATCTGCGCTAAAGACGAGCAGATCCGCATCGTTACCGGGACGGATTTCGCCTTTGCTGTCCAGACTGAGGAAGGCGGCTACGCTGGTCGTCAGCGGGCGCAGAGCATCGGTCAGGCTGAATCCGTAGTGGTTAACCAGCGTCTGCAACGTCTCCAGCAAACTTTCGAAGCCCGCGACGCCGATACCCGTCAGATTTCCGGCAGCGTCAAATAGCGGCTGGCTGCCGTTACCGTCTGAACTGAGCGTCACCCGGGAAAGCGGGACGCCGGCTTTTACCGCTCTGGCAATGCCCTCCGCCGGCGCGACGGGATCCGGGATACTGGTGGTCATGTCGATCACGCCGCCTTTAAGCGCAAACGCCAGCGCCTGCTCGAAAAGAGATTCGCTACGGTTGACGTGGGTAGGCAGCAGTTTACCGATCGGCACGTCGCTGTTTTCCAGGATGTCATACAGCGGCTGTAACCCTTTTTTGCTGCTGCCCATATGAAAAACGCTGACACCAGGTTTGCCCCCCAGCAGGCCGCCAACGCGTGATTCGGCGGCCATGCTGGCGAGTTGATTCCCGCTGGGCGCGGCGGAACGGTGGTCGGAGACTGCGCATTTCACGCCAATGACGCGGTCGATCAGCGCGACGTCTTTTTCTACCGAGCCAGTAATGGTCGGCGACGGAACGTGATAAGCGCCCGTGAGCATCCAGGCGGTGATCCCCTCCTCATTTAGCGCTCGCGTTTTGGCTAACAGCGACGCGGGATGACGGCTGACGGAGTCGGTGCCAAGCAGACCGACGACCGTTGTTATCCCGGCTTCCGTCAGGCGGCTCAGGGAGACTTCCGGCGTCCGCGTCGTCGGCCCCGCTTCGCCGCCGCCGCCGATCAGATGAACGTGTTGGTCGATAAAGCCCGGGCACAGCATACGACCGCTAAGATTAATCACCGCACAGTCCGGTACGATATCGCCGGGGATGTCAGCGCCGACGGCAATAATTTTGCCATTCGCGAGTAGAACATCGCAGATGCCCCGGTCTTCTGGCGCAAACAGGTGTGCACCCTGTAACAAAGTAAACTCCGCGGCGGATAAATCAGGCATGATAACTCCTTATTAAACAATAAGCTGCATGACCCAGATCGACAGCAGCGCATTGATGGCGCAGACTGCGATAATATGCGGGTAATATTTGGCGTTGACTTCGGCAGTACCGAGACAGCGGCCGACATTCTGTACCGGGTTTCCCATCAGGTAAATGGCTGGCAGTAGTACGGTAACATCGTGGCCGCTTAGCGCGCCGGCGGTAGCCAGACTGGCCGCCACGCCAACGGCGCCGCCCATACTCATCAGCGAAGCCAGAAGCACCGTAGCCGCTTCGCCGGGAAGCCCCCACAACGCCATCACGGGCTGGCAGATATGGCCTACCCAGTCGAGCAGACCGGTAATTTTCAGCGCCTGAATAATGACAAATGCCATGACCACATTGGGTAACAGGTTGGTCGTGGCGATGGTAAAACCGCGGCGTGCGCCATCGATAAACATATCCATGACATTCTTACGTACCTGAGTCGTCATGATTGGGCTCCTTGCGCAGGGTGACGGCGTTCTTCGATGTTAATCCAGACGCGCAAAAGGTTTGCGCCGATAAATTTGAATAGCAGAATGACCACCAGCGGAATGATGACTGACGTCCCCAGAAAGGCGAATACCGCAACGCCGGAGGAGAAATAGTTGGTGATAATAGCGCTGCCGCTGGTCTGCCAGGCGGCAAAAATCACTTTATCGCGTTCGGTGATTTCGCCTTCCTGCGCCAGCTCTTTGGTCATACCCGCCGCGGCGTCGGTATTTTGCAGGTTGGCGATCAGCGCCAGTGAGCAAATACCGGGAATGCCAAGCAATGGTTTCAGGATAGGCGTCATCAATTGCTGCGCCGCCCGCAGACCGCCCAGTCCATCCGTAATCGCGATGATACCCAGAGAAAGGATAACCGACGGTGCCAGCTCCAGCGCAAAAAGGAAGCCATCTTTCGCGCCCGTTCCGCCCGCGCCGCGAAAGGTCTGCGTACCGGTCACATGACCGAATGACCCGTTGAGTACGGTAAAATCAAAAACGCGCCACCAGCCTTCGCTTCCGGAAAATACGCCGGAAAAGAAAATAATGGTGAGAAAAAACGCCAGGTATCCCTTTATCCCGACCTTTTCTGTATCAAGCGGCATGGCCGCCCCGTCCACTTGTTGCGCCATAGCGATCCCCGAATTTTTTTGATGATGTGTTGGTTGTAGCCACAGGCCAAAAAGCCCGAAACAGAAAGACCTTATCAGTCATGAGGGTAAGGGCAAAATGCAAGTATGTATCGTGCTATGCGTTTCTTGCATAGCAGCGCGAAAAATCACCATCCTCGCTACTGCCGGAGACGCGGGGAACCGTGGACGGTATAACGCGCGGTAAAAAAGCAAAGAAACAGGTGTTGACGCAGGCCGGAGCCGGGAGCAGGAAAAAGGAGAAATAAATTTGACGTTAGTCAATTTCACGCCACTTAATTATCGTTGTTAAAAAATAGGATTTTTTAACCTAAATTTTACTTTTTTACTGTAATTTTTCACGCCTTAAGAGGAATTGTCACGGTCAGGTCAGTAGCCGCTGATGGGTCAGCTTGCGCCCTAAGAATCCTACGGGCAGGTAATAAAAAACGAATAATCGAATTAATTTCATGATGTGATTTATTTATAATTGTGATGATTTGAGAGGCAGCGAAAATCATCATAATGGAATATATAGCCAAAATAATTCGAGTTGCGTAAAGGCGGCAAGGGAGTGAGTCCCCAGGAGCATAGATAACGATGTAACTGGGGTGAGCAACGGCCCGTCAGGGCGAGGCCCATGGATGGGCCGGGTAATCCGTAGCCAACACATAATCCACTTGAAGTATGAAGGGTATATAAAATAATAGGCAGATTGATAACACTAAAAACCATAGAATAAGTATAGTTTTTAGTGGCATCTTTACCTTGAAATAACGTGTTGAGGATGTGCTATTAAAAACAGATCCGCATTGCGCCGCGAATAGCGTTAAAGATACAACCCGGTGCGGATAGCGCGGGTTTACTCTACCGCTTATTCACGTATCACAAACCGTTTTTGTTTTATCTGCTGCGCGGCGCTGATCAGCGCGGCAAAAAAGAGCGCCGCGGCACCGCAAAGCGTGGCGTTGATAATTGCCGACGCGCCATTGCCTGACAGACTGGCGGCGAGCGGACCGAGAATTTGCCCAATACCATACGTTAGCGTCACCAGGCCTAACAAATTAATATTGCCCGGCGCGCTGAGTTGTCGGGCTAGCGGCATCACCAGCGAGGTTGTGCCCATAAACGTGGCGCCAAAACCAATACTGCTCAGTATTAACAGCAACAATGAGTCGCTGGCGAGAGACAGCAGCACGCAGGCGCTCTGGATCAACAGGTTCGCGGTCAGACATGGCAGGACGCCCCAATGTTTTGCCGCCCACAGCCAGCCGAAGCAGCCGGGAATGATCGCCAGGCCGACCAACGACCAAAGATGCGCCGTGAGTAGCGGAGAGCCCGCGCTTTTCGCCATCAGCGGCAAATAGGTAGCGACAATGATGTAGCCGAATCCGGCGAAACCGTACAACAGCGCCAGTTGCCACCAGGGCATAGGCTGATTTTCGATTCTTGCTAAGGGCGCAGGCGGCAGCGCATGAGCGCGGGGGGGAATCAACATTGCCACGATTAATAGCAATATACCGGCGAGCGCTCCGGCCCCCAGCCATAGCGAATGGGCCGAAAGCGCATAATGTAAACCGCCAATGACATATTCGTTGCCCAGTGCAATCCCGGCCCCGACGCCGGAAAAGAGCGCGGCGATCACAAACGGATGGCGGGTATGATGCAACACAATCATTGATCCAAAAATCATCATTCCCGCGCTCGCGACGCCTGCCAGGAAGCGCACCAACATGACGACCACGGGTTGGGTAAATATCGCCATGGCCAGAATAAGAATACCGGTGGCGACCGCCGAAGCCAGCAGCATGGGGCGTAGACGAGAGGGGAGATGAAAAAGGCCAAAGGAAAACAGTAAGCTTCCCGCCAGGTACCCTGCATAATTGGCGCTGGCAATCCAGGAGAGTTGGTTAAACGTTAGCTGCTTTTCCGCCAGCATTACCGGCAGCATGGGCGTATACAGAAAGCGGCCAACTCCCATCCCCAGCGTCAATACCATCATACCGAAAAGCGCCGTAAAAATGGGATGGCGAGGTGAAGCGCTCTGAGCATGAACCATGGTTTTTCTCTTTGCTAAAGTAAGGCAGGAATGCCGGATTGTTGTTGCAAATGATAATAAAAAGTAAAATTAATGTTTCAAATTTGCAAGAAAAGAAAGTGAAGCGCAGGCGAATAACGGATTGAGAAGAGGGGCATCGGTGGGAAATGGCATTAAATTAATGCCTCCCACGTGCGGGGTTTGGCAGTTAATCTGAACGAGAATTGCGCCTTCCCCTTCTTAGATACTGAGCAGTGCCGGTATTTGCGACAGTAAATATAACACCAGACCGATAGCGCCGCCGACCAGCGTGCCGTTCACGCGGATAAACTGCAAATCTTTACCGATATTAAGCTCAATCTGCTGCGACATATCGCGCGCATCCCAGCCTTTTACGGTATCGCTGATGTGGCGCGTCAGGAAGGCGGCGAATTCCGGCGCGACGCGGTGCGCGGCCTGTTCCAGATGACCGTTAAGCGAAGCGCGTAATGCGTCGTCGGCGATCAGCGTCTCGCCAAACCATTGTCCGGCATGAGCGATGCGCTGCTTCACCTTTGAGTCTTCGGCGTTGATATCTGTTTTTAACCACTGACGTAGATCCGCCCAGATCTCGCCGAGATAACGATTAAACGCCTCATCTTCCTTCAGGTAACTTTTAATGTTTTCTGCCCGGGCAGCCATTTCCGGATCATGTTTAAGTTTATCGATCAGCTTATACGTCGCGCGATCGAAGGCATGACGAATCTGATGCGCGCGGTCGTGACTGATATCATCCAGCAGAGAATTCACCGCGTCGGAGACCAGTTCAGCGCTGTGTTCTCCCAGCCATTCGGTCGGCAGAATCTTCGCTTTTAACGGATGCTCGGTTTCCAGCCAGCGTATGATCTGTCTGGCGATAAATGTTCGGGAGCTGTCACGCTGTAACAGGGCGATAAGCTGGGCGATCAGCGTATCGAGTAACACCTGGTGACGATCGTTTTTGGTCATGCTTTCCAGCATCAGGGCGCTGGTGCCGGAAAGATCCACTTTATCAATCGCCTTATGTACCGCTCGCTTGAGCAGCCGCTGAATACGGGCGTCATCGGTCAGTTCCAGAAAGCCGCTCATAATTTGCAGCAGATGCTGCCCGACCCGGCTGGCGTTGTCCGGCTGGCTGAACCAGTTTCCGATAAGCAGCGCGGGTTCATGGCGGCGGATTAGCGCGATCAGCGACTGCGTATCAAGGAACTTCTCCTGCACAAATTGCCCAAGGTTTTCGCCGATTCGGTCTTTGTTACGGGGAATAATCGCCGTATGTCGTGAAATAAACGGAATGGGAATGCGGCGAAACAGCGCCACCACGGCAAACCAGTCCGCCAGCGCGCCAACCATCGCCGCTTCGGCAATAGCTTTTACGCCCAGCACCCAAAAACTGGGCGGCAGGAAAAGCGTGGTTACAAACGTCGCGGCGGCTATCAGCAACAGTGAGAGCGCCAGGCGTTTGGCGCGTTTGAGTTCGGCGATTTTATTCATAGGGTTAAGGATAGAGCCAGACGGCAGGAACGTGCAAAAAACATCAGATTATCCTGTGCCGGATAAGCCTCTATCCGGCAGAGTGTTTACTTCTCAGCGGCCAGTTCTGCTGCCTCATGCTGGCGCACGCGCTGTAATAGTGTCGCCAGGGTGAAGACCACAATCACCCCGGCCACCGCTGCCAGCAGGTGAAACGGCAGTCTCCCGCCGTGAAACCACAGCCAGCGGCCAACTTCGACCGACACCGCCATCACCGTCAGAATCACCATGTTCAGCGAGGCCGAAACCGTCCCTTTTGGCAAGTTGTTGGAGAAAAGCGTGAAGCGAAACAGCGTCGGGAAAATCATGCCAATACCGAACGCGTACAGGCTGGTGCCCAGCACAGACCAAAGCCAGACGTGCGGCAGAAGAAGATTACCGAGGAGTAATGTCGCCAGCCCGCTTAACTGGATTGGTACGGCGCGCCAGATAAAACGCGGTCGGGTCGGATCTTTCACCAGGCGCACAACGATCATATTGGCCACGATCACCGCGCCGAATACGGGCACCTGCGCCCAGGCGAATTGCGAAGTACTCATCCCGCCGGCATCGATCAGGATCACCGGCGACACCGCCACCCAGCTCATCATCGGGATGTAGCTCAACGACAGCGTCGCCGCCCCGGTGAGAAAAATCGGGTTGCGAAACACATTACGAAAATCGCGCAGTACGCTCACCGCGCTGAACGGCACCGCGCCGCGTTGCACCGTTTCTGGCATCGCCAGCAGCAGGCCGCACAACGCCAACAGTCCCATCACCGCAATAATACCGAACAGCACCTTCCAGTGAACGAAGTGCATCAGCGCGGCGCCGGAGAGCGGGCCGATAACCGGAGCGACCAGCACAATGGAGGTAATAATCGCCATCAGCTTAATGGCTTTGGTTTGACCGAAGGCCTCCTGTACCGTGACGTAGCCGACCGTTGCGATAAAGCAAATGCTGGTGCCCTGCACAAAACGGGCAATCAGAAACTGCGTCATTGAGGTCGTCAACAGCGTTGCCGCGCAGGAGAGAGTAAAAATTAATGCCCCTGCGATCAGCACTGGCCGGCGGCCAATCCTGTCGGATAGCGGCCCCAGAAGCCATTGCAACGCCATTCCTCCCGCCAGATAGAGACTGACCGAGGCCGGCGCAAGACTGACGTCAGCATTAAAATCGCGCACGACGTTAATGATGCCAGGCTGAATCAGATCCGTCGTCAGATAGGCGGCAAAATCGTACAAAATCAGCGCCATCGGGAAAAATAACGTTGTGGCGCGTTGGGAGAAAAACTGAATAATCCGTTGCATAAAAAATGCGCTCCATGTCGGAGAACCCCATGATGGGACAGCGAAACTCAATACCGTCATCGTGACGTCAGGCAGGCGATGGAAACAGCGGCTGCGGATGTACTGAATTTCATGTAATCAAAAACGCTGCCGGTGAAAACACAGACAGGAAGAGACGCGTTCTGAATCTCGTCAGAACGTGTGGCGATTACAGATAACAATCAGCACATCACACCTCGGGAAATTTACGTTGCACGGAAAATATACACATTAAGTGTAATTAAATTTTGATGTTAATCAAAAGAGTTTGTCTGGTTAATAAAGATAAAGGCAGGGCGCGCAGGCTGGTATTTTGCGTGTTCAGTTCCGAAAATGCATGTGCATTACAGATAACAGGATTTATCTTCCGTCGCGCCTCGCAATGCTGAAAAGGTACGGATGAGAAAGGAATTTTCAGGAGGTAGAGTCGCAGCATCCTGGTTTGGGGTGACGGAGCGCCATGAAAAAATCGACGACCTCAACACCGCATGATGCGGTGTTTAAAACCTTTTTGCGCCACCCGGAAACCGCCCGCGATTTTATGGAGATTCATCTGCCGGTGTCGTTACGCCAGCTTTGCGACCTGCGGACGCTAAAGCTGGAGCCCGGCAGTTTTATTGAAAAAAATCTGCGAGCCTATTATTCCGATGTGCTTTGGTCGCTGAAAACGCGCGAGGGCGACGGTTATATCTATGTCGTGATTGAACATCAGAGCACGCCGGATGCGCATATGGCGTTTCGGCTGATACGGTATGCGATGGCGGCAATGCAACAGCATCTGGATGCGGGGCATAAGCATCTTCCGCTGGTGGTGCCGATGCTGTTTTATCACGGTGTTGATAGCCCGTATCCTTTTTCGCTGTGCTGGCTGGATGAGTTTGCGAACCCGGAAGTGGCAAGAAGACTCTATGCCGCTGCCTTTCCGCTGGTCGACATTACGGTGGTATCGGATGATGACATTATGCAGCACCGCCGCATTGCGCTGCTGGAGCTCATCCAAAAACATATCCGCCAGCGCGACCTGCTGGGACTGGTTGAACGAATTGCTTCGCTGTTAGTTACTGGTTGCGCTAATGACAGGCAGCTTAAAGCGCTGTTTAATTATCTTATGATTCAGCACGGACATACGCCTCGTTTCACCACGTTTATTCGTGATGTGGTAGGGCATGTCCCGCACACTAAGGAGAGACTGATGACGCTGATAGAGAGGATCCGCGCAGCGGATCGCAGAAAAGGGGAACGGCAAGGAAGACAGCTCGGTCTGGAGGAAGGATTAGCAGAAGGATTAGAAAAAGGGCTGGAAAAAGGTCAGCATGTTGCCGCATTGCGTATCGCCAGACAGATGCTGGCGGACGGACTTGACCGCGAGACTGTCCAGCGGTTCACCGGCCTTACGGCTGAAGAGCTTCAGGATGTTAGTCACTAACGCGGCTCCAGTCTGAATGTTGCAGGCCCGGTGCCCACCGGGCAACGCGCTCTATAATTATCGTTGATAACCGTACGAATATACCGAACTTTACCGATAGCGCCAGCCATCTCTACTACCCTTATTGTTCTGAGCGGCATTTCCGGCTGCCTTAATGACGATAACAAGGAGACATGTGATATGGCTTACCAGACAGTGAATCCTGCCAATAATCAGCTCATTAAAGAGTATCCCCCGCACACGGACGCGGATATTGAAGCCGCGCTGCAAAAAGCTGACGCGCTCTATCACTCCGACTGGTCCAGGGGAGAGATTGACCAACGTTTGCCGGTACTGCATAAGCTGGCTGACTTGATCGACAGCCGTGTTGAAGAACTGGCAAAAATCGCCAGCCAGGAGATGGGCAAGCTCATCGAGCAGAGCCGTGGCGAAGTCAAACTGTGTGCGCAGATCGCTCGCTATTATGCGGATAACGCGAAGCAGTTTCTTGCCCCGGTGCCTTATAAAACCGAGTTTGGCGACGCGTGGGTAGAACATCATCCGATTGGCGTCATCATGGCTGTTGAGCCGTGGAACTTCCCGTACTATCAGTTGATGCGTGTGCTGGCGCCGAACCTGGCCGCAGGTAACCCGGTGCTGGCGAAACATGCCAGCATCGTACCGCACTGCGCCGAGACGTTTGCCCATCTGGTGCGTGAAGCCGGCGCGCCGGAAGGCGCATGGACCAACCTGTTTATTTCCTCCGATCAGGTGGCGAACATCATCGCCGACCCGCGCGTGCAGGGCGCGGCGCTGACCGGATCTGAAAAAGCGGGGAGCGCCGTGGCGGCACAGGCGGCGAAGCACATTAAAAAATCGACGCTGGAACTGGGCGGGAACGATGTGTTCGTCGTGCTGGACGATGCCGATCTTGAGAAAGCGGTGAAAATTGGCGTGCAGGCACGACTCACTAATGCAGGGCAGGTATGTACGGCGGCGAAGCGCTTTATCCTGCATGAGAAAATCGCCGATCAATTCCTCAGCCAGTTCACCGAGGCATTCAGGAAGGTGAAGGTGGGGGATCAGATGGACGCTTCTACCGAACTGGGGCCGCTGTCATCGAAAGATGCTCTGGATACACTGACCAGACAGGTCGAGGAAGCGGTGAAAAATGGCGCGACGCTGCACGTTGGCGGCAAGCCGCTGGAAAGCAAAGGCAACTTCTTTGAGCCGACCATTCTGACCCACATTACGCGTGACAACCCGGCGTACTTTGAAGAGTTCTTCGGCCCGGTGGCGCAGATGTATGTGGTGAAAGACGATGACGAGGCGGTAAAACTCGCCAACGATTCCCACTACGGTCTGGGCGGCGCGGTGTTTAGTCAGGATATTGAGCGTGCTAAACGCATGGCCTCCCGGATTGAAACCGGGATGGTTTATATCAACTGGCTGACTGACACCGCAGCGGAGCTGCCGTTCGGCGGCGTTAAGCGTTCGGGCTTCGGACGCGAGCTATCGGATCTGGGGATTAAGGAGTTTGTGAACCAGAAGCTGGTAGTGGTGCGCCGCTAATCCCTGTTGCCCCTCTGAAAACGGGAGGGGCCTGGCTTTTTTGCAGCGAAGGACGCGGATCTTAAATCAGAACGAAATAAGCGAACAAAACACCCTCAATCGCCCTCCTTATTTATCCACGTTGCACTAACCGTGCTTTTTATCCCGATATTGTTTGTACAGACATTCATGATGCCCGCATTTTCTGTTCTATGCGGAGGTCGGTATGGAATTTTACGAGAACCGCCCCAGACAACCATTTATTGGCTTTGTGCAGCTCAGACGGGCGCTAAAAAGGTGGTGGCTGCGTAAGCGGGCCTGTCAGGCGCTGCGACGAATGAGTGACGAGCAGTTAAGGGATATCGGGTTGGAAAGGAAGGATGTGGAATAACAGATAAGAGCCAGTAAAACTGGAAAGGCTGGATAATCTTATCTTAACCTCTCCAGTAGGCGGGTATCCTGGAACGCTAATTTTCCTGCCAGGCTTTCTCGATCAGCAGTTTGGCTTTATCCAGATCGTGTTCGTTACGCACAATCAATTCGACGTCGCCGGTTCCCCAGTGGCCAATGTTTGTGACGTCCCGGCTAAATCCTTCTTCAAGCTGGATATGTTGAGGATTGATTTTCAGCCACAGGCGTAGGTGTGGGTCGGTCACGGGATAAACGGCCACGCACAGAAAGTTACGAATGAGGTGGAAGGCGTCATAGAGCTTAAGCTCTTTAAACTGAACCTCATCACTGAGTGACAGCACATAACTTTTTAGCTGTTCATATAATGAAAGCAGCGCGGGAGAGGCCGAAGAGAGCTGTTCGCGCTGCGTGCGGGTATGGCGTTTACCGCTGCTGACGGAACCGTTCGCGATGATGTGCTGAGGGCTATTTTCGACCACGGCGTTAACCAGTTCCAGCATTAACAGGTCGTCGGCAAAAAGCTTGTAGCGAATCAGGTTGATATTGCGGTTGATTTGCTGAACGGCATGTTCGTCGTATTTATTAAAATCGGCGGCAATACAGATTAACCGTGTGCCGGACCAGTCAATGGCTTTGGCCGCGGTTTTACTTATTTTCTCCATCACCAGCAACTGAAATTCCGCTTTATGATCGAGCAGCCAGTCGAGATAAAACAGCCCTTGGTTAATGACGTTTTCATTGCTGTGGCGCTTATATTCAATAATCACCGGGCAGTTATTTTCATCGAGGCCGAGGGAATCAATTCGCCCACGATGGGTTTTACCCGTGCGGTATTCGGTGCCGAGAAAGCGGACGCCAAGGAATGTTTCCATATGGGATTCGATCAGCATTTGCAGATCTTTTTCAATGGCTGCGGCTTTGCCCGGTAGTTCTTGTACTTTCCCGCCACCGAGGCGGAAAAGCTGGATATCGCTCATGGATCCCTCCTGAATTTCATATTACCGGGTATGATACTGCACAGAGTAGAATCAGAAAGCATAAAATTGAGTCTGAGGATATGTTATTTGTGGTAATTTATTAATTTGAAAAGAGAAAATGGCAGGAGCGCCAGAATGAGTACGTTTGACACGACGAAAATTGCTTTAAAAGATATCCTGGGGCAGATTACTGATGGACGGGTACAGTTGCCTGATTTCCAGAGAGGGTGGGTATGGGATGATGAGCATGTCCGGTCTTTGCTGGTCAGTATTGCCCGTTCTTTTCCCGTTGGTGCGGTTATGCTGCTGGAGACTGGGGGAGAAGTTCGCTTCCAGGTGCGTCCAGTTGAAAATGTAGAATTGCAGAAAACCGAGCCTGAGATGTTGATTCTGGATGGCCAGCAACGTTTAACGTCCTTGACTCAAGTCCTGATGCTGGATACGCCCGTTAAGACTTTTAACGAGAAAGGAAAGCAGATAGACCGTTTTTATTATATTGATATTGAGGCCGCTCTGGACAATAGGCTTGATGAAGCTTTTATTTCTGTTGAAAAGTCTAAAAAAGTAACGATGAATTTTGGTCGTGATATAAAAACTTTTGTTAACTCCTTTGGAGAAACGGTTGAAATGGATTTTTCTACCGTGCAAAAAGAGTGCGAAGCATTATTTTTCCCTTGTAACCAAATTATCAACTCTGATGCATGGGAAAGTCATTTATATAAGTGTTCACAAGAAAAGTTTTTCACTTATATGCAGTTCCGTGAAAAAATTCTGAATGCCTTTAGGAACTATTTGCTGCCTGTTATCAAATTGGGTAAATCAACTAGCAAAGAGGCCGTTTGCCTGGTGTTTGAAAAGGTTAATACCGGTGGTGTTCCACTATCCGTATTTGAACTGGTGACCGCCAGTTTTGCGGCTGATGGGTTTAATCTTCGGGATGACTGGTTTGGCAGTAATTTGCGTCAAAAATTTGGCCGCCGAAATGTACTGAATAAAGAAGCTATCCTACAGGGCGTAGAGCCGACTGACTTTTTACAGGCTATCAGCATATTGAATACGCTAAAAAAACGGCGTGCCGATCTGGCTGAAGGGAAGACAGGGAAATCAGTTACTGCAGTAAGTGCTAAACGAGTTTCAGTATTAGCGCTTTCTCTTGAAGATTATCATTGCTGGGCCGACGATGTGGAAAAAGGCTTCTTACTTGCCGCTAAATTTCTCCATCATGAATGTTTTATGCACTCATGGGATCTTCCTTATCGTACGCAGCTTGTGCCGCTGGCGGCAGTATTATCGCAATTACAAGGCAATTGGCTGGAGCCCAAAATTTATGACAAACTGGCGCGCTGGTTCTGGTGCGGTGTCCTGGGGGAACTGTACGGCGGCGCGGTAGAAACACGTATCGCAAACGATGTGGAAGAGTTACTAAACTGGATTGAGAGGGACGGTGAAGAACCGCGTACCATTTATGAAGCATCATTCCAGCCCGGGCGTTTATTGACGTTACGCTCCCGATTGAGCGCCGCGTATAAAGCGCTAAGCGTGTTGATCCTACGCAATGGTGCTCAAGACTTTTTCTGGAAGTCGACGATCCAAAAGTTAGATTATGGTGAGATTGCACTCGATATTCACCATATTTTCCCAAAGATATGGTGCGAAACTAATAATATTAGTCCAGCAGTGTATAACTCTATCATTAATAAAACATCAATCTCCTATAAGGCCAATCGAATGATTGGTGGGAGATCTCCGGCTGAATATCTGTCGCAGATCCAGACGCATCCGCAGGTAGGTCTGGAGAATGCCGAGATGGATGCGATCCTACGCAGCCACTTTATTGAGCCTTCGCTGTTACGGCAGGATAGTTTCGAGGCATTTTTTGCCGATCGAAAAAAACAATTGCTGAAATTGATCGAAGCGGCAATGGGGAAAAATATTAGTCAGGATGATGTTGCTGAATTAGAGACAGCAACAGACGAGATTGATGTCTGATACTGCAACCCAGGTACGAATTAAATCGCACCTGGGTTTCCTGCCTATTTAGAAGAAATCACGCGGATAAACGTTTGAACTTGCTTTTGTTTACGTACTGACAGCTTGCTTACTTGCCGTAAAGACTCAACCAGCTCAGGCTCTGGTGGTTTCACGGTCAGCACGATGCAGCCTTCCATCACCTTAATATCCATTTTGGTGCCGGTGGCAAAACCGGCAGCTTCCAGCCACTGGCCTTTCATGATAATCGCCGGGATACGCTGATGATCTTCAAAGCGGCTCGCATAGCTGACGGTGCCTTTACGGTTATTTTCCGGGGAGACTTCTGGATCGGTGAATTCTGCAATAGAATGCGGGTAGTCATGGTGGCTATTCCTTGAAAATAGTGATTGTGATTAGCGAGGCGCTCGTGTTGCAGCACGGGCGTCTTGCGAAAAATACCTGGATATATCATCAGGGAATAGACGGAAAGTCCAGCTGAAAATGAATGAAAATAACGGCGGGGATAAAGGGAAGGATTATTTCTGGTGATGGGAATAAAGCGGCTATTTAGCCGCTTTATTGGTTTCTGGGGGCGGGTTAATTTATGGCGGCGTCGGTGAGGGCGTCGGCCAGGTGGAGCTGGGTTTGTTGGGCGGATTGAATTTGTAATTTAAGTTTTTCACATAATTCATTAAAATCATTCAATTTGAGCATGATTTTTTCTGCTTCACTACTTGGAGGGATCGCTACAGGGCAACCTCTTAACTGAGTCTTATTAATGGATGCTAAGTTGGTTGTTTGCTTGCTTGCACTAGCAAAATAATCTCTTGAATAAGGACTATTCATGTATGTCTCAAGCCAGTAAGGATCAATGCCTTGTCCTATAATTCTTCCTTTGAAAACATGGTTTTGATTTGCTATATACCAATCATGGCACCACACAGTTGTTCTACCAACAGTATCCCAGTCACCACCTTCTGTTATTAAAAGATCTCCTTTAATAACATGATATTTATCCTTCTCTTCCTCAGGGATATCAATCTCTTTAACTTCTGAAAGGTCAAGATAACCACGCTGAACGTTAGCCACACGTAGATAAGGGATTGAAATCAGCTTTCGGTTGGCTAAATTTCTTCCTTTAGTTATACCACTTTGAATATCAACGACGTCTTCGAATAGGCTCCATTCCCACCCCTCCGGCAGTTCAAACGGTTTTTCCTCATCACTAATCGGCGGCAGCGGTTTTTGTTTTTTAATTTTCCCGTCTTTTACCAGTTGCGCTTTTTCCTGCGCAATACGTTTAAGTAGTTCAGAGGCCGGTTCATCGTTCGGATCCTGCGGCACCAGTTTGCCCATCACCGCCAGTTGCAGAATGGTCTGTTTTAAGGCGTCAATGCTGGCTTCGGTGGTAAATAGCGTGCCGAAATGCTCGCTGATATGCGCCCAATTTTCAGCCAGTTCTTCGGCGTTCTGGCTGTCGGTTAGCGTGGTTAGCAGGGTTTCAACCAACTGTTGGTGGGCGTCCAGACTGGTCAGTGAGTGCTGTTCCAGTTGGTCGCAGAGATTCAATAATGTTTGAACTCTTGAACATATTTTATTTTGCTCATTACTTGGTGGCAGTGGGAAAAACATTTTTTTTAATGTATTTCCATTTACATTAGGCTGACCAGTACCAGTAACTCCGTTATATAATTGTAACCAGTATAATTGGCTACCTAAGAAGATTTTAGTATAGTTTGCATTTGTGAATTTTATATATTTAAGGCGTATTAGGTATGAGGCAAAAACAGCAATATACTGAAGGTCATCAACAAGATAAGATTTCCCGACCGTTCCGCCAGTCCGGGCAATGACAATGTCATTAGGTTGGAGCTGATACTGTTCAATATCGCTATCCTTTATTTCACAACCCGGAACATTACGCCAAATGACTTTATCATCTTGGATATCAGTAATCCTCAATAACTTTACTTTTTTTGTTACATCGGCTGATGCGGTATATCCATAATGGATATTATCTGTAACATCTTCTAATCGCACCCATTCCCACCCTACCGGCAGCTCAAACGGTTTCTCCTCTTCACTAATCTCCGGCAGCGGCTTCTGCTTTTTAATTTTTCCCTGCTTCACCAGCTCGGCCTTTTCCGCCGCAATACGTTTTAGCAGCTCCGACGCCGGTTCATCGTTCGGATCCTGCGGCACCAGCTTGCCGCGCACCGCCAGCTCCAGAATCAGCTCGCGCAGCTTCTTAATGCCGTACAAGTCAATCTTACCCGAACTGCCGCGCCCCGCCGTGGAGCGGGTTTGCAGCGCCGTGGTCCAGGTGTCGATATGGTCGACAATCAGTTTTTCCACCGCCATCAGTTGGCCTCCTTACCGGAGAGCGCCGCGCCGAGGATATCGCGCAGCTGGTGGCGCAGGGTCTGAATTGCTTCCTGCTGCTTCGCGTATTGTGTGAGCAGTTCGTCCGGGTCGTGGCTGACGGTTTCCGCCTGGTGCGGGTTCTTGATATCGAGGTTAAAGTTGCGGGCAATCACTTCGTCGATGCTGACCTTCCACGCTTGCTCGTTCTCGACGCGGCTGGCGAAGCCGTCGGCTTCGTTGCCCCACCAGTCGATCTCGGCCTGAAATTCTTCAAACTTCATCGGCTTGGTTTTGCTGTAGCTCTTCACGCCCGCCGGGTACGGGTGCTCGTAGAACCAGATGTCTTGGGTCGGCTGGCCTTTGGTAAAGAACAGCAGGTTGGTTTTGATCCCGGTGTACGGGTTAAACACACCGTTCGGCAGACGCACGATGGTGTGCAGGTTGCACTCCTCGGTGAGCAGCTTTTTGATCTTGGTTTTCACGCCTTCGCCAAACAGCGTACCGTCTGGCAGCACCACCGCCGCACGGCCGTTTTTCGCCAGCACTTCAATAATTAGTTGCAGGAACAGATCTGCCGTTTCGCGGGTCTGCATATCGGAAGGGAAGTTCTTCTCGATGCCGTCTTCTTCGGTGCCGCCGAACGGCGGGTTGGTGATAATCACATCCATCTGCTCGTCCCAGGAGGAGAGCGGTTTGTTCAGGGTGTTGTCGTGACGGATCTGTACCGGTACTTCAATGCCGTGCAGCAGCATATTGGTGGTGCAAAGCAGATGCGGCAGCTGCTTTTTCTCCACGCCGTGGATCTGTTTTTGCAGGATCTGGTGGTCGGTGACCGTGTGCGCATAATGATTTTTAACATGATCAAACGCGCAGGCGAGGAAGCCGCCGGTGCCGCAGGCCGGATCCATAATCGATTCGCCGAGTTTCGGATCGACGCGCTCGACCATAAAACGGGTTACGGCGCGTGGGGTGTAGAATTCACCCGCGTTGCCCGCCGCCTGGAGATCCCGGAGGATCTGTTCGTAGATATCGCCGAACAGATGACGTTCGCTGGCGCGGGTAAAATCGATCTCGTTCAGCTTGTTGATCACCTGACGCAGCAGGGTGCCGTTTTTCATATAGTTGTAGGCATCGCTGAACGCCTGCTTAACCACATAGCCGCGCGGGTTGATATCGATCTGCGCGGGCAGATCTTTCAGTGTCGGAAACAGGTCGTCGTTGACGAACGCCAGCAGTTTATCGCCGGTGATCCCTTCGTTATCGGCCGCCCAGTTGCGCCACAGGTAGCGCTCCGGCATCGGCAGCCTGTATTTTTCCTGCTCGATTTCCAGCGCCTGTTCCTGGGCGTCGAAGATCTTCAGGAACAATAACCAGGAGAGCTGACCCAGACGCTGTGCGTCGCCATCGACGCCTGCATCTTTGCGCATGATGTCTTGTAATGATTTGATAGCCGAGCTGATTGACATGGGGTCGTCCCTTTATAAAAAAACAAAGCCACCTGCGGCAGACGGGCCGCAGGTGGCGTAATCAGGATGTTCAGGCGGAGCGGGGAGGAAGCTGGTAAATTTCGCTTTCCAGGTCACTCACTGCCTGCATATAGGTGCCTTTGTCACCAAAGCCGTCGGTGATGATCTCCTGCAGAGTGCCCATCTGGTCGAACGGTTTGAGCTTCAGTACCTGAATATTCTCGATTTCTTCCACGCCCGCATCGGCGTATTTGTCCAGCAGATTGCTGAGTACGCTCTGGGCGGCATCGGAATATTTGGTGAAATAATTACGCTTGCGAACATTGTCTGCGCGCTCTTTGCGCGTGAGCGGCGGCTGACCATACACCACATGACAGAGCATGTCGAACGGGTCAAGATCTTTGCCCACCTCTTCCGCCAGAACATCCCAAAGGATGCCCTGTAATTCGAGCTCTTTGATCACCGCCGCTTTGCGGTCAGCATCTTGCCATTTCCGGACAAAATCATCCAGCGAGGCGCATTCTTTGAGCACGGTTTTACGGGTGTAATCTTTGAAGGATTCGGTGACCAGCCTGCCGTCGGCGTCGTAATACTGGACGCGTTGCGAGACCACACCAACGGTGACGCCGTTAATGTGGAATTTACGGACCCGGTTGTCTTCCTCTTCCGGTAACGGGCTGGAGTCGCCCATCGGGCTGGTGGTGTAGGTGGCCGGATCTTCGTCTGCCCCGTTGATATCTTCGTCGGCAAACACGTCAGGCGTTTCTTCCTCCAGCGTTTCGTTGAACCCGGAGTCCGGGTCCGCAATGTCATCTGGCGTGGCTTCCATCACTTTTTCCGGGATACCGTCAAAGCGCTCGTCGGCAAACAGTTCAGTGGCCTTTTTGAAATCAAGAATGGTGAACCACAGTTTGCCGTAGTCTTGTTCGATGCGGGTACCCCGGCCAATGATCTGTTTAAATTTAGTCATTGAGCGGATGGTTTGGTCCAGCACGATCAGTTTGCAGGTCTTAACGTTTACGCCAGTAGTCATGAGTTCTGAGGTGGTCACAATCACCGGCCATTCTTTTTTCTTGTCGCTGAAATTCTGCAGCTGGCCTTTCCCTTCTTCGTCATCACCGGTGATTTTCATCACATATTTATCGTTACGTTTTACCATCTCCGGGTTGAGGTTGATCAGCGCCCGGCGCATGCGTTCAGCATGCGGAATGTCTTCGCAAAACACGATGGTTTTATCCATCGGATTGGTGCGTTTGAGGTAATCGGTAATGGTTTTCGCCACCAGTTCAGTCCGCTCGTCGATGACCATGGTGCGATCAAAATCTTTCTGGTTATAGATTCTGTCATCGATCAGTTCACCGTTGAGGTCGCTCTGGCCGCGCACGGGTCGCCAGCCTTGTAAATCAACATCAATATCGACACGAACCACTTTGTAAGGAGCGAGGAATCCGTCCTCGATCCCTTCTTTCAACGAATAAGTGTAAATAGGATCGCCAAAGTAGTCGCTATTGGAGACCTCGTGAGTTTCCTTCGGCGTGGCGGTCATACCAATCTGTGTGGCGGAGCTGAAATAATCCAGAATTTCACGCCAGGCGCTGTCTTCAGAGGCGCTGCCTCGGTGGCATTCGTCGATGATAATCAGATCAAAGAAATCCGGCGAAACCTGCTTAAACGCTTTTTGATGCTCTTCATTGCCGGTTAACGCCTGATAGAGCGCAAGATGGATTTCGAAAGCGGGGTCGAGAGTGCGCCCGGTGATTTTGGTCATTGCGGAGCCGAAAGGCTGAAAGTCATCAAGTCGGGTCTGGTCAACAAGGACGTTTCGGTCTGCCAGGAACAGGATGCGTTTTTTAACGCCTGACCGCCATAAACGCCAGATGATGTGAAACGCCGTCAGCGTTTTACCGGTTCCTGTCGCCATGACCAGTAATAATCTGTTTTGCCCGTTAGACACAGCCTCCAGCGTTTTGTTGATGGCCTGAAGCTGGTAGTAGCGCAGCCGCTTTTCGCTGCCGTCGTTGTAATAATCCTGGGTGACGATCGGCATTTGCGCGGCGGTGTACCCTTTCCACTGGCAGTATTTTTGCCACAATTCGTCAGGCGTTGGGAATTCGTCGAGGGTAATTTCTCGCTCAATCGCGCCGGTTGCCGTTTTATCATGGAAGATAAAGCCATCGCCATTGGTAGCGAAGACGAAAGGAACGTCCAGTAGGTGCGCATAACCCAGCGCCTGCTGCATCCCTTTGCCGATTTCATGCTTATTGGCTTTGGCCTCAATCACCGCCAGCGGCATGTTTAATTTATGATAGAGCACGATATCGGCGGATTTCACCGTTCTGCGTGCCGCCACCTTACCGCGTACGATGACCTTTCCATCCCGGAGTTTAACCTCCTGTCTGATCTGTACCGTATCATCCCACCCTGCGCGAACGACCGCGGGCATAATGCGTTTGGTGATGATGTCTGCTTCCGTCAGGGTACTCAGGTTCAGGTCAGCCATTGGGGATTCTCATCGAATAGCGATGCGCAAATTCTACACACAAAATCAGATGAAATCATTACACTCTGTGTGCATTATTGGTGTTAAGTCTCTGTTTTAGATGAATTCGTGAATTCTGTACCCAACATATAAGGTTTTAATATGGAAGTTATTAAGATTTGGAGATCCTTTCTTAAACATTTTAAACAGAAAAAATTAGATTCTGCGGTGATTGTCTATGGCGTGATCGCAATCTATTTAATCCCCTATAAATTTCCTTTAAAAAGTTACCTGGTTGCATTTCTCTTTGTATCTGTTCTAATATTCTCTTTCACTCAAGGAAATCGAGTTAGGGAATATATCAGTTTCTTTGTACGCACAGACAATGATCATTTATTGACTCGGTTTGCTGGTATTCTATCGCTAACTGCATGGTCAATTTTTTTGCTTTTGTTGTTGTCTGCTAATGTGTTTGTCAACACCATAACGTATTGGTTAGCTATTTTATTTTCAGTCTCTATCCTCATTAGTAGCATTTTGACTATTTTAGATTTTGCCAGAAATAATACAGCAAAAACCTTTAAGGTAATCGGCCTGGCGGTTACCGCATTTTCAGGTGTTTTTGCTTTTACTAGTAGTTACTCTGCCAGCATTTTCTGGCAAATCAGTAATCTGGAGCTATCCTCTTCTCCATGGTTAGAATATTGTTGGAAAGCCACCGCATTTCTTATGTTTTTCCTGTGGTTATCACAACCTATTTGCTATGGGCTATTTCTGCGTTACGGTGATAAAGCAAAAGGGTATCGAATTTTTACATTAACAGGAGCTTTTATTATGTCTATGTTTTTGTTTCTGCTTGTTCCTATGTTGATTGGTGATGTCGCTTATTTTGTGCTAAAAAAGACCATCAATCATGAATGGCGCAATGAAGCAAAGTGCGGTGAATTGGAAGTGAAGAATAAAAACGAAAAATATTTTGGTTTTAATACTGATAAATATACTGTGTTTTATTCGGATAAAAATGATAAGTGGGGTTTCTATGAGATCACCTGCAAAAAAGGGAGCGACAGGAGAGATACTTATAGTGTGGAGCCTTTGCCGGAGTATAATATCCCCTCGTGGTTAAGGTAGTTTGTATTTATCATTATGTAGTGGTGCGCTGGTGGAAGATATAATATGGTAACGGTGAATAGAGAGTGCCATATCTGCTCTGAAGGCCATCATTCTGTGATGGCCTTGATGCGGGTTACTTCCTTAACCCCGCAAACGCCGCTCTGATCTCGTCTTCCGGCAACTGGATCCCAATAAATACCAGCGTGCTGTGCGGCTTCTCATCGCCCCACGGTCTGTCCCAGTCGGCGCTGTAGAGACGCTGCACGCCCTGGAACAGCAGGCGGTTGGGTTCGCCGTCGATCCACAGCATCCCTTTGTAACGCAGCAGTTTATCCGCTGATTCCAGCAGCAGGTTTTCCATCACCCGCGACACCTCGCTGATATCCACCGGGTAATCCAGTTCCACCACAATTGACGATACATCGTTCTGTTTATCGGCAATAAAGTGGAAACGCGGTTGGCTTGCCAGCACGTTCTCTTCCAGCATAAAGCCGCTGGTATTAAACAACTGACTCAGGTCAATATCGCCGTGTACCACGGTGTAAACCGGGGCGCGGGCGTTGATACGCGCCAGCCGCTCGCGCAGTTTCTCGCTGTCGCCTGCCACGTCGGTTTTGGTCAGCAGGATACGGTCGGCGTAGCCTATCTGCGACTGGGCGATGGTGAACTGGTTCATCTGCTCGTTAGCGTGCACCGCGTCGACCAGCGCAATCACGCCGTCTAACAGGTAGCGTTCGCATAATACGTCATGGGAGAAAAAGGTCTGAATAATCGGGCCGGGGTCAGCCATGCCGGTGCATTCAATCACCAGGCGGTCGAAAGCAATATCGCCGCGGTCGCGGCTGTCGAGCAGGTCTAATAGCGCATCTTCCAGCTCGTTGGAGCGGGTACAGCAGATGCAGCCGTTAGTCAGGGTTTTGATCTGTGTGGCGCGATCGCCAATCAGTTGATCGTCAACGGAGACTTCGCCAAATTCGTTTTCGATAACGGCGATTTTAAAACCATGTTGTTCGTTGAGGATATGGCGTAGTAGGGTGGTTTTGCCGGCACCAAGAAAACCGGTAAGTAGGGTAACTGCAATCGGGATCATAGTCTCTCCATTAACAACAGCGCATACCGCCTTTGCCATCGCCGCCGTAACGTGCTTGCTGACGTTCGCGGAAGAACTCTTCATAGGTCATGTACGGCTTGTCGGGATGATTAGTTTTCATGTGCTCGACATAGTTGTCGTAGTCCGGAATACCAATCAACATTTTTGCCGCCTGGCCGAGATATTTTTTTGCCTGACCTAAAGTATCAAACATTCTGCCGTCCTGTTAATGAATAAAGCCGGATGGCGGCTTGCGCCTTATCCGGCCTACACTAGCCGGGATCGCTGTGCGCTACCCGGCATCAGTTTTAGTGGTGTGAAGAGATCTTCACGCCGCCTTCCGGCACGGGCACATACGGGGTTTCTTTATCGGTACGTTTATCGCTGTTGCGTACCTTCATCCAGGTGGTGAAACCGTAGAAGATAATACTGTACACCACCACCAGGAACAGAATACTCAAACCAGCGTTAGTGTAGTTGTTCACCACGATATGGTTCATGTTGGCAATCTGCTGCGCGGTCAGGTTGGTGCCGTTGGCAATCTTCTCTTTATACAGGTTTGCCATGTAGAAGAAACCTTCCATCTGTGGGTTGGCGCTGAACAGTTTCAGGCCCAGTGCCCAGGTGGTGCAGATCAGCAGCCATACCGCCGGGATTACCGTCACCCAGATGTATTTGGTGCGCTGCATTTTGATCAGTACCACGGTGCTCAACACCAGCGCCACGGCGGCCAGCATCTGGTTAGAGATACCGAACAGCGGCCACAGGCTCTTCACGCCGCCCAGCGGGTCGACCACGCCCTGATACAGCAGATAGCCCCACAAACCGACGCAGCCTGCGGTACCGATGATACCCGCGACCAGAGAATCGGTTTTTTTCAGGAACGGGACGAAGTTACCCAGCAAATCCTGCAACATAAAGCGGCCGGAACGGGTACCCGCATCTAGCGCGGTCAGGATAAACAGCGCTTCGAACAGAATACCGAAGTGATACCAGAAGCCCATATCCGCCATCGGCAGGACTTTGTGGAACACGTGCGCGATACCTACTGCCAGCGTTGGCGCGCCGCCTGCGCGGTTCAATACTGACGGTTCACCGATATCTTTCGCAGTTTGCAGGATTTGTTCCGGGGAAATCACAAAGCCCCAGGAGCTGACGGTCGCCGCTGCATGTGCGGTAACGTCTTTCAACTGCGCCATAATCAGCGGCGCGTTCTCGCCGCCCATCTCGTGCAGGTTTGGCATGGTAATGCCCAGACCCGCCGGCGGGGTGTTCATCGCGAAGTAGAGACCCGGTTCAATGATCGAGGCCGCCACCAGCGCCATCACCGCAACAAAGGACTCCATCAGCATCGCGCCGTAGCCGATAAAACGCGCATCGGTCTCACAGGCCAGCAGTTTCGGCGTGGTACCGGAAGAGATGAGCGCGTGGAAGCCAGAGACGGCACCACAGGCGATGGTGATGAACAGGAATGGGAACAGAGCGCCTTTCCACAGCGGGCCGGTACCGTCGACGTACTGCGTCAACGCCGGCATTTTCAGTTCCGGGTTGAGGATCACAATCCCCAGCGCCAGACCGACGATCACGCCGATTTTCAGGAAGGTAGCGAGATAGTCGCGCGGGGCGAGGATCAGCCATACCGGCAGCAGCGCGGAAACAAAGGCGTAGCCGATCAGCGCGAAGGTAATGGTGGTGTCTTTAAAGGTCAGCGCCGGGCCCCAGTACGGGTCGTGGGCAATCACGCCGCCGAAGTAAATAGACGCCACCAGCAGCACGATACCAATAACGGAGACTTCGCCTACGCGTCCCGGACGCAGGAAGCGCATGTAGATGCCCATAAACAGCGCAATCGGCACCGTGGAGCAGACGGTGAAGACGCCCCACGGGCTTTCGGCCAGCGCTTTAACCACAATTAATGCCAGCACTGCGAGGATGATGATCATGATTAAGAAGCAGCCGAACAGCGCGATGGTGCCTGGAACGGTACCCATCTCTTCTTTGATCATCTCGCCAAGAGAGGCGCCGTTACGGCGGGAGGAGATGAACAGCACCATAAAGTCCTGCACTGCGCCCGCGAGCACTACGCCCGCCAGCAGCCACAGCGTCCCCGGCAGATAGCCCATCTGCGCGGCCAATACCGGCCCGACCAGCGGACCTGCGCCGGCGATGGCGGCGAAGTGGTGACCAAACAGCACGTAGCGGTTAGTCGGCACGTAGTTCAGGCCGTCGTTATTGATAACCGCCGGCGTCGCGCGCGTCGGGTCGAGTTTCATGACCTTCTGGGCGATGTACAGGCTGTAGTAGCGATAAGCCACCAGATAGACGGAAACGGAAGCGACCACGATCCACAGGGCGCTCACGTGTTCACCCCGACGTAGGGCAACGACCGAGAGGCAGAAAGCACCGATGATTCCGAGAATCACCCAGGGTATGTGCTTGAATATCTTTTTCGTATCCATAGTAAAACCTGGTTGTAAGTTTAATTATCAGCCGAAGCTGGGTGGACATTGAGTTCGTGTTTGAGGAGGTAGATTGACTGCTATGCTGAGAGGATCTTGCCAGATCATCGCGCGCGTAAAGTTAGGTAAATCAGTGAGTGGTTGTATGGCGGTTTAAGCGGTCGGACGTACCGGTAAGCGGTTTCGCGGAGGAGGGCGTGGGCTATTTTATGTGATTGAGATCACGATATAAAATGGGACGATCCTTGTTGCGCGGGGCGTCATAACGACTTCACTGAGCTAATCGTGATATTAATGGCGCGCATCCCATAAAGTTTTCCCTTTCCAGGCCGAAAATTCTGTATCTGTCTAGCGGAAAGAGAAAACATGTTAAAGCGAATTAAAATTGTTACCAGCTTACTGCTGGTATTGGCGCTATTTGGCCTTTTACAACTGACATCCGGCGGGCTGTTCTTCAACTCGCTGAAGAATGACAAAGAAAACTTCACCGTATTGCAAACTATTCGTCAGCAGCAGTCTGCCCTGAATGCAACCTGGGTGGAGCTGTTGCAAACGCGTAATACCCTGAATCGCGCGGGTATCCGCTGGATGATGGACCAGAGCAATATTGGCAGCGGCGCAACTGTCGCTGAACTGATGCAGGGGGCGACCAATACGCTGAAGCTGACCGAAAAAAACTGGGAGCAGTATGAGGCGTTACCGCGCGATCCACGTCAGAGTGAAGCGGCTTTCCTTGAGATCAAACGAACCTATGATATCTACCACGGCGCGTTGGCGGAGCTTATTCAGCTTCTTGGCGCGGGTAAGATTAACGAGTTTTTTGATCAACCGACTCAAAGCTATCAGGACGCTTTTGAGAAGCAGTACATGGCCTATATGCAGCAAAACGATCGTCTGTACGATATTGCTGTTGAGGATAACAACAGTTCCTACAACCAGGCGATGTGGGTACTGGTCAGTGTGCTGATTGCCGTTCTGGTGGTCATTATCGCCGTCTGGTTCGGCATCAAACTGTCGCTTATCGCCCCGATGAATCGTCTGATTGAAAGCATTCGTCATATCGCCAGCGGCGATCTGGTGAAGCGTATCGACGTGGAAGGCTCCAACGAAATGGGGCAGTTGGCTGAAAACCTGCGTCATATGCAAAGTGAACTGATGCGTACCGTTGGCGATGTACGTAACGGCGCGAATGCAATCTATAGCGGTGCCAGCGAGATTGCGATGGGTAACAACGATCTCTCTTCCCGTACTGAGCAGCAGGCAGCGTCTCTGGAAGAGACCGCCGCCAGTATGGAACAACTGACCGCCACCGTGAAACAGAACGCCGAAAACGCCCGTCAGGCCAGTCACCTGGCATTGAGCGCCTCTGAAACAGCGCAAAAAGGCGGCAAAGTGGTGGATAACGTCGTACAAACAATGCGCGATATCGCCTCCAGTTCGCAGAAAATCGCCGATATTATCAGCGTAATCGACGGTATTGCTTTCCAGACCAATATCCTGGCGCTGAATGCGGCGGTAGAAGCGGCGCGCGCAGGCGAGCAGGGGCGCGGGTTCGCGGTGGTAGCCGGTGAAGTCCGTAATCTGGCCCAGCGTAGCGCGCAGGCTGCACGGGAGATCAAGAGTCTGATTGAGGATTCCGTGAGCCGTGTTGATGTGGGGTCGACGCTGGTCGAAAGCGCCGGTGAAACCATGGATGAGATCGTCAATGCAGTGACCCGCGTGACCGATATCATGGGCGAGATTGCCTCGGCGTCTGACGAGCAAAGCCGTGGTATCGACCAGGTGGGCCTGGCGGTAGCGGAGATGGATCGCGTAACGCAGCAGAACGCCTCGCTGGTGGAAGAGTCCGCCGCCGCGGCTGCGGCGCTGGAAGAGCAAGCCAGCCGTCTGACCCAGGCCGTCGCGGTGTTCCGTATTCAACAGCAACAGCAGCGTGCGCGTGATGTGGCTGCGGTAAAAACCCCGGCAGCCGTGTCGTCACCAAAGGCCGCAGTGGCCGACGGCAGCGATAATTGGGAAACGTTTTAAGGGCGTATGGTGAACAGTCGGCCTACAGATGATCGTAGGCCGGATGAGATGTTCACACTTTTGCCTGATGGCGTAGCGCTTACCAGGCCTGGCAGTCCGCGCAGGCCGATTTTAAACCAGCATCAGGCGCATGGCGCAGCGTGATTCATACGCCAGGCCGTGCGCCGCTTCCTCCTCTCTTTTCTGATATCGCGCGCTAATCCAACGTTGAGTGAAGGTGTGCGGTGATCCACAAAAAATGAATAAAGCGAGAGAACGCACGACAGGAGAGCCTTGTTTCGCGGCATCATAATTGCTGATGTGATAATCGTGAGAGGATACGATGCGCAAAGATGCCCTGCTTGCTTTCCTGATGAACCAAACGGATTTTTTTGATCCGGAAAATGTCAGTGAGGTGTTTACCGCGCGCTATCTGGCGCAGCGTTTTAATATGCAGCGCAATACCGCCAGCCATTATCTGAACCAACTGGTGGCGCAGGGCGTGCTCTGCAAAATCAATACCCGTCCCGTCTATTTCCTGCATAAGCAGGCATTTAGCCAACAGTTTTTTACCCTTTCGCGTAATGAATACGCCAGCGTCGCGGAGCTGTTAGCGCACGGGGAGCAGGAGTGCGCGCCGGACGATCACTTTTCCCTATTGATTGGCCATAACGAAAGCCTGAAGCGTCCGATTGAGCAACTGAAAACCGCGCTGTTTTATCCCGACGGCGGACTGCCGCTACTGATGACCGGCGAAAGCGGCACCGGGAAAAGTTATCTGGCGCAGCTCATGCACGAATATGCTATCGCCCAGGCGCTTCTGTCGCCGGATGCGCCATTTATCAGTTTTAATTGCGCCCAGTATGCGAGCAATCCCGAACTGCTGGCGGCGAATCTTTTTGGCTATGTGAAGGGCGCGTTTACCGGCGCGCAGAGCGACAGACCGGGCGCGTTCGAGGCGGCTGACGGCGGCATGTTATTTCTGGATGAAGTCCACCGGCTGAGCGCCGAAGGGCAGGAGAAGCTCTTTACCTGGCTCGATCGTGGTGAAATTTATCGGGTAGGCGACACCGCGCAGGGGCATCCGGTTTCGGTACGTCTGGTATTTGCGACGACCGAAGAGATACACAGTACCTTTCTGACGACATTTTTGCGACGCATCCCGATTCAGGTCAACCTGCCGGATCTCCAGCACCGCAGCCGCCAGGAAAAAGAGGCGCTGATCTTACTGTTTTTCTGGACGGAGGCGAAAAAACTTTCGGCCACGCTTATCCTCAAACCGCGTTTGTTGCAGATCCTCAATCAGTATGTTTATCGCGGCAACGTCGGCGAGCTGAAAAATGTGGTGAAGTATGCGGTGGCGACGGCATGGGCGAAAAAGCCTGGGCAGGAAACCGTTACCGTGTCGCTGCACGATCTGCCGGATGCCATGCTGTCGGCATTGCCGTCACTGAATGAACCGCTGGCGGACGACACGCCGGTGAGCATCTCGCCCGACACGAACCTGACCTGGCTGCTGCGCGCCCGCGACGAGATGCAGGGCATGATCCATGATACGCAGTGTCATGTGCTGGCGCTATACGAACTGGTACGTAGCGGGAAAGAGGAGTGGGAGACGGTACAAAAAAGAATGGGCGATGAAATTGAGACTCTCTTCGATCGCCTGATTTTTACCGGCGACGATAATGTGCACTCCCAGCGGTTGCTGTTAATTACAAGCCAGGTGCGGGAAGAGTTTTATCGTCTGGAGAAGCGTTTCAATATGCAGATTAACGGCAACTGTATTTACGCGCTTAGCCACTATTTAATCCATCGTACCGCACTGGCGCCTTCTCGTCTCAACAGCGAGCAGATCCGCCAACTGGACGCCTTCCTCGCCCAGAAATATCCGCTGCTGTACAGCTTCTGTTTACAAATTCTGGAGACGCTGGGCCAGAAGCTGGATCTGGAGCCGAGACGCATTGATATGCTGCTGCTGGCGCTTTGGCTGCATAAACAGGGGGCTAACAACCAAAAACAGGTGACGCATGCGGTGATTCTGGCGCATGGCTATGCCACAGCCAGCAGTATCGCCAACGTCGCCAACCGGTTACTGAAAAATACGATTTTTGAATCGTTCGATATGCCGCTGGACGTCACGCCGGAGGCGATAGCGCAGCAGGTGATGCGCTATCTGGAAGAGCATCCGCTCGCCTCCGGCCTGATGATTCTGGTGGATATGGGATCGCTCAAGGCCATTCATCGTCATTTTGATCGCGCGCTTTCCACGCCGGTGACGATTATCAACAACGTCTCGACCAGCATGGCCCTGTATGTAGGAGAGCGTATTTTACAGGGGCATTTTATTGAAGAGATCGCTCGCGATATCGCCCGGGATGTGCCGGTCGAGTATCAGCTCTACTGGCCGAAAAGCAACAAACCGCGCGCCATACTGACCACCTGCGCGACCGGTATCGGTGTGGCGACAAATCTTTGCGCATTACTGAGCGCCAGTATTCCGCAGGCGCTGGAGATTGACGTCGTCGCCTGCGATTATGCGATGCTGGCGAGCAATAAAACCCAGGAGCCGGTATTTATGCGCTACGACGTACTGGCGATAGTCGGCACGCTGGATCCGCACATCGCCAGCGTGCCGTGGATTTCGCTCGACTCGCTGATCTCCGGCGAGGGGAACCACTATCTGATGCGGCTGTTTGGTTCGCTGACCACGCCGGAGCAGGTGGCGGAGATCAACAACCTGCTGCTGAAAAACTTCTCGCTCCGACGAGTGATCGAATCCGTCACCATCCTCGACACCAGCAAAGTCATCAACCACGTTGAGCAGTTTCTGCTGCGCTATGAGCATCTGGCGGGCGTTACCGTCTCGAATGAAAGAAAGGTGGCGCTCTATGTGCATATTAGTTGCCTGATTGAGCGTCTGATCCGCCATGCGGGTATTACTGCCTGGAGTGGGCAACAGTGTCCGGAACAGGAACTGAATCGGCTACGGGAAGCGTTTAGTGTCATTGAGAGTAACTACAGTGTCAAAATCCCCACCGCCGAGCTTGGCTATATCCATAATATCCTGACCTTCGAAACAGAACTTATCGAGCAAGATCAACAGTTTTAACTATTTCCCTCTGTTAACCCGCATCTTTTTTCGGCGCGCCACTTTTTCTGGCACGCCGCTTGCTCTCTCTTATCACAGTGGAATGTGTTTTAGAGGTCAGGATGAAGAGACATTATATTTTCGCCAGCCACGGCACGCTGGCCAGCGGGGTTTTAAACTCCGTGGAGCTGATTTTAGGCAAACGGTCAAATGTCTGGACGCTGTGCGCTTACGTTGAAGAGAGCGTGGATTTAAGCCAGCAGGTAGATACGCTAATTGCCCGGATCCCGCCGGAAGATGAAATTATTGCGCTGACCGATATTTTTGCCGGCAGCGTGAATAACGAATTTGTCCGTTATTTATCACGGGAAAATTTTCATCTGCTGGCAGGGATTAACCTGCCGCTGGTTATCGATCTCTTTATGTCGGAAAACGATGGCAATACCACGCATACCATAATGACGGCGTTAGCGGATTCAAAAGAAAATATTCAGTATTGCAATCAAACTATCACCAGCGCCATGCAAAGCGATAAAGATTTTTAAGGGGAGGAAGCGTCATGATTGTTTTTTTACGGGTGGATCATCGTTTATTACATGGACAGGTCGCCTTTTCCTGGACGCAGTACGTTGGCGCCGACTGTATTTTAATTGCCAACGACAGCGTACCTAATGATGACCTGCGTAAAACCACCATTAAAATGGCGAAGCCGCCCGCGGTGAAGCTGGTTATTAAAAATATTGCCGATTCAATTGAAGCGATAAAAAGCGGCGTTACCGATAAATATAAACTTTTTATTGTTGTTGAATCCGTGGCGGATGCGTACCGGCTGGCGCGCGAATTACCCGACATTAAAAGCATTAATTTAGGCGGCACGAAGGTACGTGAAGGGAGCCAGAATATTGCTAAAGCCATCAATCTGTTAGCGGATGAAATGACTCAACTTCGGGAGCTGGCGGCTGGCGGAGTAGAGATAGAAATTCGGCTGGTGCCTAACGATCGTAAACAACTTTTTGCCTGAGCGGATACCCTCCTGAGGACATATTATGGTAGAGGCGCTTTTACTTGGACTGGTGGCGTTTATCGCCCAGTCTGAATATGCATTAGGGACGTCGCTGATTTCCAGACCTATCGTGACCGGACTTTTAACCGGACTGGTGCTGGGCGACATGGAAACCGGAATTGTGATGGGCGCGACGCTGGAGTTGGCGTTTATCGGTTCCTTTTCGGTGGGCGCGTCGCTGCCGCCGGATGTGGTCACTGGCGGTATTTTAGGTGTGGCCTTTGCAATTAATTCCGGCGCTGGGGCGGAAACCGCGCTGTTATTAGGTTTGCCAATCGCGACACTGGCGTTAATTGTGAAAAATATCTATAACGGAATGTTTATTCCGTTGCTCTGTCATAAAGCCGATGCTTACGCTGAGGTGGGGGATTCCCGGGGCATTGAGCGTATGCATTTAATCTCCGGCATTGGGCTGTCGCTGACGCTGGGGATTATCGTCACGGTCTCTTATTTAGCGGGCGTGAATATGGTTAAAGGTTTTCTGGATGCCATTCCAGAATTTATTAAACATGGATTAAGCGTTGCCACCGGTATTATTCCCGCGCTGGGTTTTGCCATGCTGGCGCGCTTATTAATTAATAAAAAGGTCGCCCCCTATTTTTTCCTCGGTTTTGTTTTAATGGCGTATTTAAAAATTCCGGTGACGGGTATTGCGATTCTCGGCGCGATCGTCGCCGTCGTGATGGTCAATATGCCGAAATTTGCGGCCTCGCAACCGGCACCTGCGCAAGGAGCGTCTCATGACGATGAAGATGATTTCTGATAAAGACCGCCAGCAGGCGGAAACCACTGGTCTGGTCACCGCGCGTGATTTACGCCGCGTCTTCTGGCGGTCATTCCAGATGGAGTTTTCCTGGAACTATGAACGACAAATGAACCTGGCGTTCGTCTATACGCTCATTCCGGTATTAAAGAAACTGTATAGCCGAAAAGAAGATCTTGCCGAAGCGCTAAAACGCCATCTGGCTTTCTTTAATACCACGCCGCACATTGTGACGTTGATCCTCGGTATTACCGTGGCGATGGAGGAGAAAAATAGCCAGCAGAAAGAGATGGACGCCAGTTCTATCGATAACGTCAAAGCGTCGTTAATGGGGCCGCTGGCGGGTATTGGCGACTCTTTTTTCTGGGGAACATTGCGTCTTATCGCCACTGGCATCGGTACCAGCCTGGCGCTGAAAGGCAATATTCTGGGGCCGATTTTATTTCTGCTGGTGTTTAACGTACCGCATATTCTGGCCCGCTGGTTCTTTACCCGCTGGGGCTATGTGCTGGGAACCGGCGTACTGCAACGTATTCAGCAAAGCGGAATGATGGAAAGCCTAACCTATGGCGCCTCGATTATCGGTCTGATGGTGGTTGGCGCGATGACGGCCTCCATGATTGATATCACCATTCCCATTACGTTTGGTACGGGAGAGGCGAAAACCCATGTCCAGGACATTATTAACGACATCATGCCTTGTCTGCTGCCGTTAATTAGCTTCGCCATTGTGTACTGGCTGTTAGGGAAAAAAGTGAAACCGTTAACCATCATTGGCGGTATAGCGCTGGTGGGAATTTTCGGTTCCTGGATAGGGTTATTTTAAGAGGGATACACAATGTCACCAACCATGCTGACCTATATTAACGAAGAGTCTGACGTCCTGGCGAATATTATTCGCCGCCATCGCCAGTCGCTGGAAGATGTATCGCGGTTCGCCAGCCAAAAAACGTTACGACGAATCCTGATATTAGCCACCGGATCGTCATTGAATGCCGCCTTTTGCGCCCGTTATTTCTTTGAGCTCTGCGGTATCTCTATCGATATTAAAGAGCCGTACACCTTTAGCCAGTATGAGAATAGCGATCCGCAAGCCGATATGGTTATTGCTATTTCCCAGAGCGGGAAAAGCGCTTCTACCCTGGAGGCGATGCGTAAAGTTCAGGCGCAGGGACGTCCGGTATTCGCTCTGACCGCCGATCCGCAAAGCCCTCTTGGCAAGGCCAGTGATTATCCACTGGATATTCTGACCGGGATTGAGTCCGTCGGCTTTGTTACCCGTGGATTTAGCGCGACGGTACTGAATCTGTTGCTTATCGCGTTGTTAATTGCCCGTCAGCAGCAGCGACTGACGGAATCGCAGGTCGAGGAGTATGTGGCGCAGCTTCAACGCATCGCGGCAACCCTGCCGTTGGTTATCGTGCGTACGGAAGCGTTTATTCACCAGCACCAGGCCGTTTTACGAAACGGGACGCGTTTTGTGGCGACAGGCTACGGCGCGCTGGTTGGGGTGGCAAAAGAGTTGGAAACTAAATTTACCGAGACGGTACGTGTTCCCTCAAGCGGGTTTGAGCTGGAAGCCTATATGCACGGCCCGTATCTGGAAGCCAATGCGGAACACGTGATGTTCTTCTTTGAGGACCGGCCCGACGCACGCTCCAGGGCGCTACGGGAGTATATGACGCCTGCGGTTGCCAAAACCTTTACTCTCACGCTGGCGAAGGCGGCGCAGGATGACCAGACGCTTGCGCTGGATGTAGCGGTTGATCACCATTTCTCGCCATTGCTGTTGATTGTGCCGGTACAACTCATGGCGTTTCATATCGCCTCACTGAAAGGCATCGACCTTTCGGTACGCATTTTTGACGATTTCGATCGCGTTTTAAAAAGTAAAATCTGAACAATCAGGAGAAAAATATGTTGGGTTTTAATCAGGACGAGTACCTGACGAGTGCTCGTGAGATCATCGCTGCGCGCCAGAAGGCAGAACAGGTTGCTGACGAGATTTATCAGGCCGGGTTCAGTTCTTTATTTTTCGCCTCTGTTGGCGGTTCACTGGCGCCAATGATGGCAATTAATGAATTTGCCAAAGAATTAACAACGTTGCCGGTTTATGTTGAGCAGGCGGCAGAATTAATTCATAAAGGAAATAAGCGGCTGAATAAAGACTCTGTGGTTATTACGCTGTCTAAATCCGGTGATACCAAAGAATCGGTGGCGATCGCCGAGTGGTGTAAAGCGCAGGGAATACGCGTAGTCGCCATTACCAAAAATGCGGACTCTCCGCTGGCGCAGGCGGCGACATGGCATATTCCGATGCGTCACAAAAATGGCGTGGAATATGAATATATGCTGCTGTACTGGCTGTTTTTCCGCGTGCTGTCGCGCAATAACGAATTCGCCAGTTACGATCGCTTCGCCAGCCAACTGGAAATTCTGCCGGCGAATCTGCTGAAAGCGAAACAAAAATTTGATCCGCAGGCCGATGCTATCGCCAGCCGTTATCATAACAGCGATTATATGATGTGGGTCGGCGGCGCGGAGATGTGGGGCGAGGTCTATCTGTTCTCCATGTGTATCCTGGAAGAGATGCAGTGGAAGCGCACGCGCCCCGTCAGCTCTGCGGAATTTTTCCACGGCGCTCTGGAGCTGCTGGAAAAAGAGGTGCCGCTCATTCTAGTGAAAGGGGAAGGGAAATGCCGCGCGCTGGATGAACGCGTTGAGCGCTTCGCCAGTCAGATTACCGATAACCTGGTGGTGATTGATCCGAAAGCGTATGCGCTGGACGGTATTGATGATGAGTTCCGCTGGATCATGGCGCCGAGTGTTGTTTCGACATTGTTAGTTGACCGACTGGCGGCGCACTTCGAGAAATATACCGGCCACAGTCTGGATATTCGTCGTTACTACCGTCAGTTCGATTATTAACAGAAAGGGGCGTGTAATATATACAGTGCCTGATGGCGCTTCGCTTATCAGGCCTGTGCGCCAGTTTATGGATAAAGATGATGTGTAGGCCGGGTAAGGCGCAGCCGCCACCCGGCATATATGACCTTCTCTTTTAACCCTCAACATTCACCACTTTGATCTCCACCATGCCAATCCCCAATTTGCGCGGCGAATGGCCCAAAATATTACCTTCGTTGGTGGAGACGGGAGCGGGCGGCGCAATGACTAGGGTATTCGCATCCGTCGGGTTGTTGAAATGCAGCGTGATAGTGGACACATCGTGACCCAGCACCAGCGTCTGTTCTTCGTTGCCTACGCGTACCGGGATCGGCCGATTCGCGTTGTCGCCGAAGGCTTTGGCGGTGATCACCAGATCAAACTTTTTCGGCAGCGGCGCTTTATATTCGATTTTAACCTCATCGCCCAACTGCGCATTTGACCAGCGCCCCCAGGACTCCGGCCGGGAAATGCCGCTAAACTGCTTCACCTCCTCCGGGGCGCCCGCCACGTTAAAGATAAAGCTATCGGCTTTATAACGAATATCGTTATCGACAATCTTTAAGGTATCAACATTGCCTTTGTAGCGTTCCATATCGATCATCGTGTCTTTAAACGCCGTCTTACCCTGCCACTGCGCTTTATCGACATGCTGTACGGTTTGCTGCCCGCCAAGCTGCCCCTGCGAGACGCACCAGTCGGTGGAGAGCGCCAGCGCCGGCGCCCATAGCTGCGCCATTTTGTAGCAGCGATCGACCCAAACGAAATTATCGCGCGGGGCGAAGTCGGCCAACTGGAACCGTAGCGGAGCGGAGTATTCACTTTCCGGTAACGGCTCGACGCGCTTATCCGATACGCGCAGTAGTAACGGCAGGCGGAAGTGGCTCCCGGAAAAAGCGATCATGTTTTTGTCCCGATCGACGGTAAAATCTTTTATCTCTTTCGGAAAATTCCACAGGCGAATAATATCCGGCTTCATCGCCAGCACTTTCTCTTTTACATTCAGGAATACTTCCGACAGCGACTGCCCGGAAAGGCTGCTACGTCCCAGACCGATAAAATTATCGCCGCCGAGAATATCCAGCACCGTTGCGCCGTTGTCCATCGTGTTGCGTTTGACCGCCAGCGTCTCCTGCTGCGGTTTATCGCCGCGCAGAATGAAAAACAGATTGTTGCGATCTTGCTTATTCAGGTACTTCCAGGCCGTATTATTCATCGCCAGATGGTCGGAAGAGACGACGATAACGGTATCTTTAAACCACGGTGACGCTTTGATTTTGTTGATAAACTCGGCGATGTTTTCCTGGCTGCAACTTACGGCGCTAAAGGACTGGTTGGGCTTGCCGTCGTAATCGTAGCGTTTACGGTTGCAGGTGCGTGAGATAAACCCGTCCGGATGGTGAGTATCTACGGTCAGCGTAAACAGCGAAAACCGCTGGCCTGAGCGGGAAAGCGCTTCAAATTTCTTCCATGCCTCATCGAGCACCGTATCGTCGTAGAAGCCCCAGTCGTTACGATAAGACGGGTCCGCCACCACCGTTTTTAGCTCTTCAGCGCCGTACAGATGATCAAATCCATGTGATTTCAGGAACACGTCTTTCCCGGCAAAACGCAGGTTAGCGCCCTGCACGAAATAGTTCTGGTAGCCGGAGTTTTTCAGAATATCGCCGAGGCAGATATTCTGCGGGAAGAAGCTGGAAACCGACGCTGAGGCATTGCCCTCAAACGGCGCAAACAGCGGAATACCACACTGGGAAGCCACCATCCCGGCGATGGTGTAATCCGTTCCCGGCAGTTGCATGGTATGGCTGAAATCCAGCCCTTCATTTTTCAGCGCGCCCAACTCTGGCGTGAGATTGGGGAACGCGTCATTATCAAAATAGGTCCGTTCCAGGCTCTCGCCGTAGATATAGACCAGATTGAGCTTCGGATTAGGAATGGTTTTTGCTGGTTCTTTATAATAAACGGCAAAATCCGGATCGCCATCGCGCATTTGTGATTTTACCAGTTCGGTAATCTGGCGAAACGCCGGGCTGGCGTCGACCGAACCCAACGCCAGCAGTAACGCCAGCAGGCTGTAACCGACATGATGAGGATGATGACGGCGGCGGCGTAGTACCCATCCCAGCGCGCCGAATACCGCCACTAACGCCAGGGCAATGCCGATTCCCGGCAGAATATATTTGCCGACTCCCGCTCCCGTCAGACTATTCGTGAGCGTATAAAGCACTGCGTCGTTGATCCCGTCGCCGGTAAAATAGTCGCTGGCATACAGGGTAATATTCAGAATGACAAAAAGTCCCAGCACCGTGAGAGTGGCGGCAAACCACCAGGTGTTACGACCCGCCTTCCAGGCATATATCAGCACAGAGGCGAGAAACAGAGCGACAGAGAGCAACTCGGACAACTGACGATCCTCAATAAACCAGGCTTATCGCTGGCAGGAAAAAATTTCTAACAATGTAATAGCGATGTCACATTGCTGCAATTCTAATGACTTTACACGGCGCTGTTATTTAGAATGAGTTTAGAAAGTTGGTTTTTTGATCGGCATCACTTCCTGACATAGCGGTTAATAACAGGAAAAGACGAAGAGAAAAGTCGGGTTAATGCCGTGTTGGCGGGTAAAAGGCCAAAACACGGCTTTTAACAGGGCGTCCCGGCGTGGCGCATGGTCAGAAAAGCGCAGTCAGGAGAGGAAATTCAGCCCTTGCTGCAACACCAGATCGCAAGCTTTGGTTTTCACCTTTTCCGCCAGCGGCGTACTGCCGATATTATTGAGGTTCAACTGCTGGCCGTCCTTCGTCTTGAGCAACCCTTGCAGGCCGTTCAGGTAGTTAGTGTCCTGTTCCTGCTGTGTGGTATCCAACCCCAACTTGTTCAGAATCTGATTTTTAACGTTTTCCACGTTGGTAGCGGACGCCAGTTTCTGTTTTGCGCAGTACTGCAAAATACCGGCGGCATTATTCATATTATCGGCGCTGAGCGACTGGGCACCTCTGCTGAGCAGACCGGTTAGCGCAGAAAGCGACATCCCGCCCTGCTGTGCGTTCGCGCCCTGAGCGCTTAACTGACTGGCGGCGATACCGCTGGTGGAAATCAGTATGCTGGCGATCGCCGCGCAGCACAGAACATGTTTCACTGTATTCATGGTAATCACCTGTGTTATGCCAGCCAGGCGTCGTATCGCCCTGGCCACGTTGCAATTTAATACTCTTTACCCGTCACCCGGCTGCGGTAACTGTCCCAGGTAAAATTAACCCATAAACTGTTGCCGAGACGCATACGGTCCATGACGCGTTCGCCAAGCATTTTCGTCATCTCTTCCATATTGCTGTTCGTCAACATGCCGGTGGGACGTTTTGACGAGGAACGACGATCGACAATTTGATTGATGATCACTTTTTCATAGCGGGATTCGGTCTGCACGCCGATCTCGTCGATCACCAACAGATCAACGTTACTCAGATCGTTAAGCAACTGCTCTTCGCTGGTTTCCCGATTGCTGAACGTGTCTTTCATCGCTGACATAATATCCGCTACGGTGATAATCAGTACCGACTTTCCGCGCAGCAGCAGCTCGTTACAAATAGCCGCGGCGAGATGGTTTTTACCGGTTCCAGGCTTGCCGGAAAAGACAAAGCTGGCGATATTGCCGTCAAACTCATCAACGTACTGTCGGGCTTTGCTTAACGCGTTCATTTGTCCGTCGCACTCAACCCGATAGTTATCAAACGAACAGTTCTGATGCAGCGGTCGAATGCCGGAACGGTTAAAGGTGCGCTGCATTTTCATCGCCCGGTTTTCCCGCGCCAGCGCTGCCGCCCGGATCTCGCCTTGCTCTTTCTGCCACGCCAGCAATTCTTCGCCCGTTTTAAACGCCGGCGTAATATGCGCAGGCATCATTTTTTGTAGACGCTGCATCAGGTCGCCAACATTTTTCATCGTTACCCCCTAAAACCTGGTGGAATATGATTGTCAGGTTCGCTGACGCTATTGATGTCGCGCTGCGGCATTCCGCCATTGCTGGAACGGCTGATTTGCACGCTGCGCGCCAGCTTTTGCTGCCACTGGATATGGTGAAAAACCTTACCTTCCGCCTGCCAGTAGGCGATAAACGCCGCCAGCTCTTCTGCGGTGACCGGCTCCCGAAGCGCCACGCCCCAAAGGGCAGCCTGACGCTGAAAATCCGCATCCGGTTGCCAGGCGGGATACATGGCGAATTTTCCGCAGGGAATCGCAACGGGGGCGGCTTCGGGTTCTTCGTAAAATTGCGCGTCTAACGCCACATCGCTTCCCGGACGCGATAACTTTTCTTCAAGCGCCAGCAGTTCAGCCATGCGTGCAGGCGTCACGGCATAAAAGGCAGGCGCATTATTAGCGAATACCGCCACTGCGCCGCCCGTTGACTTCGCCAGCACAGCATGATGATCGTGTAAAAGGGCGTCAATACCGATGACGTTCGACGTTAAAATTCTGGAAGACATAATGTTTCTCAATATGGAACAACAACCGAGAAGGGCGACTGTTTTTATAGTACCACACAGACCTGTAAGAACAGCAGGAGGCGTTCCACCGATCACACGCGGGGGCGTTTGCGGTACAGCCATAATCCCGGTACAGAGAGGCCAATTGAGAGCGCGCCAACAATGGAAGAGGCTTTCAGAAAATTGGTCAGCAGCGTAATCATCATCGGTTCGCTATAGCCCAGATGGCTAATTTTTACTGCGGAAATCATCGCGGTATAGGCGGAAATCCCCGGAAACATCGGGATCACGGCCGCGACGGTAAACACTTTAGGGTGAGCGAGATACCAGCGTGACCACTGAATACCAATACTGCCGACCAGCAGCGAAGCCATAAACGTCGACCATTCGATATTAAAACCAGCGCTCATCATCAGCATACGCGAGCCATGACCCAGCGCCCCCAGTAGCGCGCACCACGGAAGCGCCCGGTGGGGAACATTAAAGACCATCGCAAACCCGACGGCGGGGATCGCAGACAAGATCATGTCCTGCATTAGCGCCAGTAAAAAGTCGATTATACCCATCCTCGTAGCCCCCATATTGTCATTGACATCACTACGCCCACACAGGTGGCCAGTGTCAACAGGCTGGCGATAGCCCAGCGCGCCAGCCCGGTATTAATATGTCCTTTAAACATATCTGCGACGGAATTAATCAGCGGAAAGCCCGGCACCAGTAGCAGTACGCTCGCCGCCATGGCGATAGTGGGCGTCTGGCTAAAGGCGGGAAGGGTGAGCATCAGCCCGGAAATCGTGGTAGCGACAAAGGCGGTAATGCAAAAATTGATCTGCGGATGTAAATGCCGCTGCGCCAGCATCTGGCGGATATACATGGCTATCATACTGGCGAAAAAGGTGATAACCGCGCCATCCCAGCCGCCATTATTCAGCTTACAAAAGCAGGAGCAGGAAAGACCGACCATAAACGCCACCAGCCAGCGCGGATAACGCAGCGGGCGGAGCTGGCTAAAGCGTTTTTCCACGCCTTTGTAATCCAGCAGACGATGTTCCGCGAGGATAACGATATGCTGAACCTCCGTGACGACGTGCATATTAATGCCGCGATCCTGGTTTTTACGTGTCGATGTCAGACATTGTCCGTCTTTAATGGTCGTCAGGACAATGGCGTTAGAGGAGATCGCGCTTTCGACGCTATCCATACCGAGCGCCAAACCGAGGCGGGTGGAAAGCTCATCAACCAGTGCGCTTTCCGCCCCGTGCTGCAATAAAAGCAGCCCGCATTGAATACATAACCGTGTTACTGCTCGTTGAATTGATTGCTCTTCTTGCATGACTCGTCCTGTCCGAAAAGACATTCTATGCGCCGCCACTATGACAGAGGCTTTCTTTTTAACACGAAGCGCAGGCATGATGGCGTTGGTTAAGATCAATTTCTTGTTGATAAAAACGTCAACCGCCAGACGCAACGCATAAGCTTCCTGAGACGTGCGCTTCGTCACAGGCAGGATATCCTTATGGGCGACGGTTCTTGTATGTCCGTTTCCAGAATAGAGGCATTATGCCAGCCTGGCCGCTCATTTTTGAATCAATGATGTGGTGAATTTTATCAACAATATGCATTAATGGTTTAACCACAATGGCGTGAGCAGCGGGCGTAAAAATAGGCATGACTTAGTGTAATTCGTAGATATTACATGGGTTTTATGGATGGTGGACAGTATTGCTGGGCTTTTGTTTTAGGACTTAGCAATATGTATGAAGGGCGAACTCATATTTTAAATTTATTAATATGATGAGTTTTCGTTAGAATTGCTAATGTGCAAATTTAGTTAATTTAATTGTCTTGCTTCTGGTTTTATGAGTAACTATGCGATAGTGATTTCATGTTTTTGTGCTATGTGGATTGTAGCGCAATCAATGTTAGATATTTAAAAATAAAACAAGGATAATTAATCCACTCGGCTTATATTTCTTTGCGATCATTGTTAATAGTGTTTTTATTAATGGGGCAATGAAAAGGGGCGGCGTGGGTGCGGAGGAATTATGCTGCCAGGATGCTGCAAAAATGGACTTATTATCAGTAAAACCCCTCTTATACAGGAAGGCCTTAAAGGGGCTATAACAGGTAATTTCCCCGATTATAAACTGGCGTATTGTCGTACGATAGAAGAGCTAACGCTGCTACAGCTACGCCGGAGTAATTTAGTTATTGCTGATTTAGCAGTTAACAATGCCTCTTCCCGCGCTATCTGCGAATATTTTTATAGCTTAATCTCGCAATATCGCGACATACATTGGGTATTTCTGGTTCCTAAATCCTGCTATCCACATGCGGTTGATCTCCTGATGGGCCCCGTCAGCACCTTGCTTTCAGACGAAGAGCCAATCGAGAATCTTATTAGCGTTATCCATGCGGGAAACGCTCGCTCAGAAAGAATAAGTAAAACGTTATTATCGCCTCAGGTACCGTCTGAAATTCAGCAGGCCCACGACAGGCCGATTGTCCTTACGCTGTCTGAACGAAAAGTATTACGCCTTTTAGGAAAAGGGTGGGGCATTAACCAAATTGCGGCGTTACTTAAAAAAAGTAATAAAACAATTAGCGCCCAAAAAAATAGCGCCATGCGACGCTTATCAATACACAGTAATGCAGAGATGTATGCATGGATAAACAGTTCTCAGGGAGCCAGAGAATTGAACCTACCTTCGGTATATGGAGAAACCATGGAATGGAAAACAGAATCAGCAAGAGAAATGTTGCGCTCGTAGAAAAATGCGTGATGAGCACCATTGGTATTAAAGGGCTATTTGATGCAATGCCGGATTGCCGACATACGCTTCATATTTTTTCAAAACCATCCGCGTTTTATAAGGCTGCGCTAAAGACGCCGTTTTCTGCCGTTATTTTTTCTCTTTCTGCGTTAAGAACTGAACGCCGGACAGGATTATCCAGCCTGACGGAACTGGCGATAAATTATCCCCATATGCGGCGTCTGGTGATTGCCGATGATGATGCTGAAGCCCGCTTAATCAGCGCATTATCCCCGCTGCCGCTGGATGGGGTCATCAGCAAAGCGTCGCCGTTGGATGTTTTACAGGATGCCTTATTTACATCGCTTAATAGCGCCCGACGGACAACGGAGCGTACAGACAACCTTTGGGAGCTTCACCAGAATTGTATGCTTAGTCCAACCGAGCGGGAGATTCTGCGTTTCATGTCGAACGGCTACTCAATGCCGCAAATTGCCGTCCAGTTAGAACGTAACATTAAGACTATCCGGGCGCATAAGTTTAATGTGATGTCCAAGCTGGGCGTGAGTTCTGATGCCGGGTTACTCGATGCGGCGGATATTCTGTTATATCTGCGCGCCGGAGATGCTACCGCGCTCCAGCATCGGGTATAGCCCGCGCCGGATGCGCCGTGCTTGTTCGGGGAATCCGGGTGTCAGGCACGTTATTGGCACACGTCTACCCAGGTCGCCGATGTCAGTTCTGCCATTCTTTCCGGCGTGATGCGTACCGCGCTGTGCGTGGCGCCTGCGGCAGGCAATACTTCGTTATACCCCTTCAGAGAGATGTCGCAATAAACGGGCAGCGGGTGCTCCAGCCCGAAAGGACATACGCCGCCGACAGGATGTCCGGTTGCATTGACCACTTCATCGCTGCTCAACATACGGGCTTTTGCGCCGAAAGTGGTTTTAAGCTTCTTATTATCCAGGCGGGCATCGCCTTTCGCGACCACCAGGATAATGGTGTCTTTTACTTTAAGCGAGAGCGTCTTAGCTATCTGCCCTGGCTCTACGTTGTGTGCTTTGGCTGCCAGCTCGACAGTCGCTGTACTTTGATTTAATTCGATAATTTCAATATCGGGAGCATGATCGGCCAGAAATTGCCGTACAGATTGCAGACTCATTCTTCTCTCCTGAGACCTTACCAATAGCCACGGTAGACCCAAAAATGGCAAAACGTAATTTGGCATACGGAGAGCGCCGCTGTAAATATAATAATGTGACAGGCCAGCAGCAGTAAGCCGTGACGATAACTGAAGGCAACGTAACGCAGTTTACTTTAGCGTGCAGTCGCCGCACTGCTGTACGTCAGGTAAGCGGTAACGTTGGCAGCAGGTTCTGCGTACCAGAAGACCGTCGCGCATTACGACGGTCCGCCACAGCGGGTTATCCTGACCGTCGGATAGCTGCTTTTCAAAAAAACAGCGCTGGCGTAGCGTTGCCAGCAGGGCTTCGCCAAGCAGCGGTTTCATCTCAGTCAGATACCAGTTAATTAAATAACCGGTATTGCTCCAGATAAGTTTCGCGTTGATGTCGCCAGTCGCCTCCAGCGCCTGAATGACCGGCTGTAGTGCGGAGACTATCAGCGTTTCCATTCGTTCTTCCGGGGAACGCCCCGTTGCCAGGTTATCCTGATGCACATCAAGCCAGAAACACGCGGCGCGCCCGGTTTCATGAAATTCAACGTGAATATGTTCTGCCGAGACATTGATAGCGCGCGCTTGCGTCAGTAATGCCAGCATCAGCGGCGGCGTCATCAGCCCGATATACCATTGCGCCCACAGGGAGAGTAACGGCTTATTTTCACGTGGCAGGCCTGGCGTGTGCCGATAGATGTGATCGGAATAGGCGGCCAGCAATGAACGAAACGCCGCGGGGCGCGTCCACTGGGCAAGAGTCATCGCCGTTGGCGGCGGCGTTTCATCCAGCCGGATGAAGTCCAACAGGTGCTTACGGGTAGAGGCGATCGTCTCGCGTACTGCGTCCGCCAGCGAGGCGTCTTCCGGCTGGGGAGCAGCTCGCCAGATAATATCGTCAGCAATCGGTGCGGAACGGTAGGCCATAGCGCAGTTTAATGATGTTAATCTAAATGATAATGATTGCTAATCCTATCGATAGCGATAAACGATGGCAAGCGGTTTATGGTTAACGCTGTTGGCGTAGCACGATTACGTCAGCAGGATTCATAGGGCGCGCATGTCGTCGCTGACCAGAATGTGGTTACGTCCAAGATGCTTGGCTTCGTAGAGCGCTTTATCCGCTTTTTCGATAGCGTCTCCGATATTGCGATCCGTCAGGGGCGCAATGCCGATACTGACAGTGACATTGGTGGCGACGCTTTCGTTAAACATATGCGGGATTTTAAGATCGTATACTTCCTGTCGGATACGTTCTGCGGTAGCGCGGGCTTGCTGTGGTTCGGCGGTGGTCAGCAACACCAGAAATTCTTCCCCGCCAAAACGGCAGACGACATCGCGCGATCGCACGGCGTCCCGAATTGCCGCTGAGACGCGGATTAACGCCTGATCGCCCATCATATGACCGTAGTGATCGTTGTACGCTTTGAAATGATCGATATCCAATAGCAGGACGTAGTGTTCATGGCTGCCCGGCGCCTGTAACGTATCCAGCCGATTTTGCAGGCCACGGCGGTTATATAAGCCGGTTAATGGATCAAGCATACTCAGGCCATTGAGAGTTTCCCGCTCGGCCAGCAGCTTAAACATGAGCTGTTGGGCAAAATTATCGTAGCGTTTCTGGATAACATGTTGAATAGCGATTCCCACCATTGGCAGGGCCAGCAAATAGAGAATTCGCAAACCTTGTTCATTACCGTTCAGCCACAGGCAGACTACGACTGGCGGTAGCGAATAGAGCGTAAACGCGACGATATTCGCGGCAAAGGCTATCGAGCCGATAAACAGAACGCTAAGCAGGGAGATCAGTAAAAAAGAGAAATCATAATGGCCTAACGCCGGATACTTTAGCGCAATATGCGCCGCCCATATTCCCCCAAAGAGTAGGGAGATAAAGGGGAGATTAATTCTTTTTTGTCCATATTTCCCATGCCATATCAACAGTAATACGCTCAGGACCACTATCCCGATCATTGGCGTGCAAAATACATTGATCTGATAAAGGGGGAAAACGAGAGTAAATAGCGCCGACACGGCGTTGAGAAACAAGAAAAGACGTAAAGAAAACTGATACTTCTTAATACGAAGCGACCGCCAGGATGGTGTTGTCATGGGTAATTGTCGTTATTTATCGGTGATATACACGGAATCGGGCGCCAACATGAAAATAACGTATGAGAAAAGGTCGCCTAAAGCGAGGTGTTGTTGTTTTTACGTTAACAGTCGGACAATTTATCACCTTACTGAATACGTGTCATCAACCGTTAAGTAAAACTCATCTCTTTAGCTTTCTCCCTGGCTGACAAATGAGAAAATATATCATATGATATTGGTTATCATTATCAATTCCAGAGGTGAAACCATGTTGCAGCGGACGTTAGGCAGCGGATGGGGCGTGTTATTGCCTGGAGTGATTATCGTTGGACTGGCGTTTATCGGCCTGTCAGCTTATGCGCTGAAGCTGTTGATTGTATCAGGATTGCTACTGTCTGCGCTGATGTTGTATCACAAACAATTACGGCATTTTGTACTGCTGCCATCGTGTATAGCGCTTATTGGCGGCATGATGTTGGCAATGATGAACTGGAATCAGGGATGAAAATGAAGAGACAAAGGAAGGATAAGATAATTGGTGCGAGGGGGGGGACTTGAACCCCCACGTCCGTAAGGACACTAACACCTGAAGCTAGCGCGTCTACCAATTCCGCCACCTTCGCATACCATCGATTCTTGAAAAGAATCACTACCACGGAGGCGCATTCTAGTGGTTTTCAGCTATTCGTCAACAGTTAATTGCATGGGACAGATTGATTGCTGCAAAAATGGGCGCGAGACGTAGGTTGGATAAGACGCCTGGCGTCGCCATCCGGCACATGCAACCAGATGGCGCTGCGCTTATCAGGCCAACTATTTCTTCGCCTGACGGGTCATCACGGTACGATAAACCTTAAAGCGCCCGGTTTGCGCGATGACTTCATGGAAGCCAAAAGTCTCATCCAGAATCTTAGGATAGGGCAGAAAGGCGTTCGCCACGATGCGTAACTCTCCGCCGCTGTTCAGATGGCGCACTGCGCCGCGAATGAGCGTTTGCGCCGCATCAAGGCTGGTTTGCATTCCGTCGTGGAACGGCGGGTTGGAGATGATCATGTCAAAACGTCCTTTGACTTCCGAAAAGACGTTGCTGGCGAATACCTCGCCTTCAAGACCATTAGCGGCAAGCGTGGCGCGGCTGGCTTCCACCGCCGGCGCGCTGACGTCACACAGCGTCAGGCGCACTTTCGGCGAATGGCTGGCCAGCGCGGCGGAAAGCACGCCAGCGCCGCAGCCGACATCCAGCACTTTACCTTTGGTGTGCGGCGTCAGCGTAGACAGCAGCAGTTGGCTACCAACATCCAGTCCGTCGCGGCTGAATACGCCCGGCAACGTTTTGATGGTCAGCCCGTCGATATTGTACTCGGCCCACCAGGATTCAAGACTAAACTGCGGCTGCTTTTCCAGACGACCATGGTAAAGGCCGCAACGTCGCGCGCTATCTACTTTGTTCAGCGGCGCATAGTCCGCCAGCATCGGTTCGGCGCTACGCACGCCGCTGCGGTTTTCTCCCACGACGAAAACATCGCTGCCCACCGGCATCAGCGACAAAATATTCATCAACTGGAACTGCGCTTCGGGTTTATTTTTCGGCCAGTAGTAGATCAGCGTATCGCAGTCAGCGACATCGCTGGCTTGCGCGACCAGGCTAAAACGGACGTTATCGCCCATCTGGCGGCTTAACGCCTGCCAGTGGTGAAACTGTTGCGTATACGCGCGGCTGGCGGCGCATTCAAAGCGCGCGGGCAGGTCATCCTGCAAATCTCCGGCAAAAAGAATACGGCTTTGTTCGAAATCATCACTGTGGCGCAGCAAGACTTCACTTGCCGGGGTAAAAGCAGACATGGAATGCTCCTTAATTCAGACTGGCGGCGATTATAGTAGTTTGATGGCGGAGATTCGACAGATTTGCTATATTTGCGCCCCTGATTACAGGAGCGTTTCGCTATGACATCCCGACGAGACTGGCAGTTACAGCAACTGGGTATTACGCAGTGGGCGCTGCGACGTCCTGGCGCGCTACAGGGCGAGATTGCGATTTCCCTTCCCGCGCACGTTCGTCTGATCGTGGTTGCAGAGGAATTACCCGCGCTGAACGAGCCGCTAATGCGCGATATCTTACGCGCGTTGACCGTGAGTCCCGATCAGGTTTTACCGCTGACGCCTGAGCGCGTCGCCATGCTGCCGCAGGGCAGCCGTTGTAATAGCTGGCGGTTAGGAACTGACGCGCCGCTCCAACTCGAAGGCGCTCAGGTCACGACGCCGGCGTTTAATGAACTCCGGGCAAACCCGGCGGCACGCGCCGCACTATGGCAACAAATCTGCGAACATGAACACGATTTCTATCCTCAGCACGACCGATCTCCCCGCAGCCTGGCAGATTGAGCAACGCGCTCATGCGTTTCCGTGGAGCGAAAAAACGTTTTTCGGCAACCTGGGTGAACGGTATCTCAACCTTAAGCTGACCGCTGATGACAGAATGGCCGCGTTTGCCATTACACAGGTGGTGCTGGACGAAGCGACGCTGTTCAATATTGCCGTCGATCCGGATTTTCAGCGTCGGGGGCTGGGGCGTATGCTGCTTGAGCATCTGATTGATGAACTGGAAAAACGCGGTGTTGTAACGCTATGGCTGGAGGTACGCGCCTCTAACGCTGCCGCCATCGCGCTGTATGAAAGTCTGGGGTTTAACGAGGCGACGATTCGCCGCAATTACTATCCCACGGCACAAGGGCATGAGGACGCCATCATCATGGCGTTACCGATAAGCATGTAATAAAAGAGGCAAGGTGTAATGATGAAGTGGGACTGGATTTTCTTTGATGCCGATGAAACGCTGTTTACGTTTGATTCTTTCACCGGCTTACAGCGGATGTTCCTTGACTATAGCGTCACCTTTACCGCTGAGGATTTCCAGGATTACCAGGCCGTGAATAAGCCGCTATGGGTGGATTATCAGAACGGCGCGATTACCTCATTACAATTGCAGCACGCGCGCTTTCAAAGTTGGGCTGAACGGCTAAACGTTGCGCCGGGGCTGCTGAATGACGCATTTATTAGTGCGATGGCGGAGATCTGTTCTCCTTTGCCGGGCGCCGTTTCGCTACTTAATGCGATTCGCGGGCAGGCTAAAATCGGTATTATTACTAACGGTTTTACCGCGCTACAACAAACTCGTCTGGAGCGCACCGGGCTGCGCGAGTATTTCGATCTGCTGGTGATTTCCGAGCAGGTTGGCGTCGCGAAGCCCGATCCGAAAATCTTTAACTACGCCCTGGAGCAGGCGGGGAATCCTGACCGCTCGCGCGTATTAATGGTTGGCGATACCGCGGAGTCCGATATTCTTGGCGGCATTAACGCCGGGCTGTCGACCTGCTGGCTTAACGCGCATCATCGCGAGCAGCCTGCGGGTATTCATCCAACCTGGACTGTGGCGTCATTAAGCGAACTGGAGCAGCTCCTGTGTAAACACTGATTGCCTCCCCCAGGTTGATGGGTAAAATAGCCGCATTTTTCGTATTCAACATGCGTGGTCAAACGCCGCGCTTACTCAAGAAGATTTGACTATGACGTTGTCTCCTTATTTGCAAGAGGTGGCCAAACGCCGCACTTTTGCCATTATTTCTCACCCGGACGCCGGTAAAACCACCATTACCGAAAAAGTGTTGCTGTTCGGACAGGCGATTCAGACCGCCGGTACGGTAAAAGGCCGTGGCTCCAGCCAACATGCAAAATCTGACTGGATGGAGATGGAAAAACAGCGTGGTATCTCTATCACCACCTCGGTGATGCAGTTCCCGTATCACGACTGTCTGGTGAACCTGCTGGACACCCCGGGGCACGAAGACTTCTCCGAAGATACCTACCGTACCCTGACGGCGGTGGACTGCTGTCTGATGGTGATCGACGCCGCAAAAGGTGTTGAAGACAGGACTCGTAAGCTGATGGAAGTTACCCGTCTGCGCGATACGCCGATCCTGACCTTTATGAACAAACTCGACCGTGACATCCGCGACCCGATGGAGCTGCTGGATGAAGTCGAGAACGAGCTGAAAATCGGCTGCGCGCCGATCACCTGGCCGATTGGCTGCGGCAAGCTGTTTAAGGGCGTTTATCACCTTTATAAAGATGAAACTTATCTGTATCAGACCGGTAAGGGCCACACCATTCAGGAAGTGCGCATCGTTAAAGGGCTGAATAACCCGGATCTGGACGCTGCCGTCGGTGAAGATCTGGCGCAGCAGCTGCGCGACGAGCTGGAACTGGTGCAGGGCGCGTCTAACGAGTTTGATGAAGAGCTGTTCCTGGCAGGGGAAATTACCCCGGTATTTTTCGGTACCGCGCTGGGTAACTTTGGCGTTGACCATATGCTGGATGGTTTAGTGGCGTGGGCGCCCGCGCCGATGCCGCGTCAAACCGATACCCGCACAGTGGAAGCCTCGGAAGAGAAATTCACCGGTTTTGTCTTTAAAATTCAGGCCAATATGGACCCGAAACACCGCGACCGAGTGGCGTTTATGCGCGTGGTTTCCGGTAAGTATGAGAAGGGCATGAAGCTACGCCAGGTCCGTACCGGCAAAGATGTGGTGATTTCCGACGCGTTAACTTTTATGGCGGGCGACCGTTCGCACGTTGAAGAAGCGTACCCGGGCGATATTTTGGGTCTGCATAACCACGGCACCATTCAGATCGGCGATACCTTCACCCAGGGCGAGATGATGAAGTTTACCGGTATCCCGAACTTTGCGCCGGAACTGTTCCGTCGTATTCGCCTGAAAGATCCGCTCAAGCAGAAGCAGCTACTGAAAGGGCTGGTGCAGCTTTCTGAAGAGGGGGCGGTGCAGGTATTCCGTCCCATCTCCAACAACGATCTGATTGTCGGCGCCGTGGGCGTTTTGCAGTTTGACGTGGTTGTCGCGCGCCTGAAAAGCGAATACAACGTTGAGGCGATTTATGAATCCGTCAACGTGGCGACGGCGCGCTGGGTGGAAAGCACCGATGCGAAGAAATTCGAAGAGTTTAAGCGTAAGAATGAAACGCAACTGGCGCTGGATGGCGGCGACAACCTCACCTATATCGCCCCAACAATGGTTAACCTGAACCTGACCCAGGAACGTTACCCTGACGTTCAGTTCCGTAAAACGCGCGAACACTGATCCCTTTCCGGGCGCGGCATCCGCCGCGCCTTCGTACTTTCCCTGCCTTTTTAACCGCTTACGGAATGTTCTTAAATCCCGCGTTTTTTCTCCGATCTGCCTGTTTTTTATACGCACCGACAAGCGATTTTAAAATTGTGATCTATATTTAACAAAGTGATGACATAAATGTCGGCTTTAATGCCTGTTCAATGCGTGAATATGAGAGCTTAAAGCTGAGATTTGTTTCAGTCACGATATTAATAACTGAAACGGAAGGGTGGCAGGCGACGCGTCGTTACAAATTCACGAATGTGATGCCAGTCATTGACTTCAGAAACCGGTGAGTTTCACCGCATTCAGCAATGCAACCTCGTGTTGCCTGAGCTCAAATTACGAGCAAACTATACAGGACAAAATCGATGACTATGACAAGACTGAAGATTTCTAAAACTCTGCTGGCCGTAATGTTGACCTCTGCTGTTGCGACAGGTTCTGCCTTTGCAGAAAACGCAACAACGGACAAGGCGCAAAGCGGAACCGAAACCGCAGGGCAAAAAGTCGATAGCTCTATGAATAAAGTCGGTAACTTCATGGATGACAGCGCCATCACTGCGAAAGTAAAAGCTGCGCTGGTAGACCATGACAATATTAAAAGCACCGATATTTCTGTCGAAACCAATCAGAAAGTCGTCACCCTGAGCGGCTTTGTAGAAAGCCAGGCGCAGGCTGAAGCCGCCGTGAAAGTGGCGAAAGGCGTAGAAGGCGTGACCTCCGTTAGCGACAAACTTCACGTTCGCGACAATAAAGATGGTTCCGTGAAAGGTTATGCCGGCGATACGGCCACGACCAGTGAAGTCAAAGCCAAGTTGCTGGCGGACGATCTCGTCCCTTCCCGTAAAGTGAAAGTGGAAACGACCGATGGCGTCGTACAGCTCTCCGGTACCGTTGAAACTCAGGAACAAAGCGACCGCGCTGAAAGCATCGCGAAAGCCGTTGATGGCGTAAAAAGTGTTAAAAACGATCTGAAAGTTCAGTAATTCGTCGTAATTCGTCCTCCCGACGTTTGTCGGGAGGCGTAATGTGCACCACACTAAAAATATCGCGAATGAGTAGCCTGAGCGCTCATATTTAGCGGTCGACATTAACTATGGTAAAGGAGAGGCTTATGTTTCGTTGGGGCATTATATTTCTGGTTATCGCGTTAATTGCCGCCGCATTGGGTTTTGGTGGACTGGCTGGTACGGCTGCCGGCGCGGCGAAAATCGTCTTCGTCGTCGGGATCGTGCTCTTCCTGGTCAGCCTGTTCATGGGCCGTAAACGACCCTAGCAGGCATCTGTAAAGATATATTGCTATCAAGCCAGTCCAGCGGACTGGCTTTTACGGTTTTAGCCGTTAACGTTTTGCGTTACCTTGTCAGCCTGGAAAAAAATGAAAAACAGGAAGGCAGAGGTGGGCCAGCGAATACCGGTTACGCTCGGCAATATTGCGCCGTTATCATTAACACCGTTCCGGCCAGGCCGTATGGCGCTGGTCTGTGAGGGCGGGGGGCAGCGGGGCATCTTTACCGCAGGCGTGCTGGATGAGTTTATGCGTGCGCAGTTTAATCCTTTCCATCTCTACTTCGGCACATCAGCCGGTGCGCAAAATCTCTCGGCGTATCTCTGCAACCAGCCCGGCTACGGGCGCAAAGTTATTATGCGCTATACCACCAGGCGCGAATTTTTTGATCCGCTGCGATTTGTACGCGGAGGAAACCTTATTGACCTCGACTGGCTGGTGGAGTCCACCGCCGCCCGGATGCCGCTGCAGATGGATACCGCAGCGCGCCTGTTCGACAGCGGAAAATCCTTTTATATGTGCGCCTGCCGGGGGGATGATTACACGCCGGGCTATTTCTCGCCGACAAAACAAAACTGGCTTGATATCATTCGCGCCTCCAGCGCCATACCGGGTTTCTACCGTACCGGCGTTACGTTAGAGGGCATCAACTATCTGGACGGTGGCATTAGCGACGCCATTCCGGTTCAGGAGGCGGCAAAGCGGGGGGCGAAAACCATTGTGGTGATCCGCACCGTACCCTCGCAAATGTATTACACGCCGCAGTGGTTTAAGCGTATGGAGCGCTGGCTGGGAGAGAGCAGTCTACAGCCGTTGGTCAACCTGGTGCAGCATCATGAAACGTCCTACAGCGCGATCCAACAATTTATTGAAAAGCCGCCGGGTAAGCTGCGGATCATTGAAATTTATCCGCCGAAACCGCTGCACAGCATGGCGCTGGGCAGCCGTATCCCGGCGCTGCGTGAGGATTACAAAACCGGGCAATTATGCGGGCGTTATTTCCTTGCCACCGTTGGTAAATTGCTCGCCGCAACGCCGCCTCTCCTGCGCCATACGTCGCGGATTGCTGTGCCAGAAACGGTGGTCGTGCCTCCGGCGCCGGTGGCCAATGATACGCATGTGGCGGAGGTCATTAGCGCGCCGCAGGCAAACGACACCACATTTACCGACGAGGATCTGGCGTGAGCTGGCGCTTTATCGATACACATTGCCATTTTGATTTCCCGCCCTTTACGGGCGATGAGCGCGCCAGTATTCAGCGTGCCTGTGAGGCGGGCGTTGAAAAAATTATCGTGCCGGCGACCGAGGCGGCGCACTTTCCCCGCGTGCTGGCGCTGGCGGCGCGTTTCCCGTCGCTTTATGCTGCGCTGGGATTGCACCCCATTGTGATTGAGCGTCATGCCGATGACGATCCTGATAAGCTGCAACAGGCGCTGGCGCAACAACAGAACGTCGTGGCGGTAGGCGAGATCGGTCTCGATCTCTATCGCGACGATCCGCAGTTCGCCAGGCAAGAGCGATTGTTAGACGCGCAACTGCAACTGGCAAAACGCTACGATCTGCCGGTGATCCTGCACTCGCGGCGCACGCATGACAAACTGGCGATGCACTTAAAGCGCCAGGATCTACCGCGAACCGGTGTGGTGCATGGTTTTGCCGGCAGTCTGCAACAGGCCGAACGCTTTGTGCGACTGGGCTATAAAATCGGCGTCGGCGGCACCATCACCTACCCGCGCGCCAGTAAAACCCGTGATGTTATGGCGCGGTTGCCGCTGGACGCGCTGTTGCTGGAGACCGATGCGCCGGATATGCCGCTAAAGGGGTTTCAGGGGCAGCCGAATCGCCCGGAGCAGGCGGCGCGCGTATTTGATGCGCTCTGCGAATTACGTCCGGAGCCCGCAGAGGTGATAGCCGATACGCTGTATCGCAATACCATTACCTTGTTTCGGCTCTGATGGCATCGCAGCCGCCGTCCGGCAGGCGACGGTTACAAATATAGCGCCGGCAAAATCAGCTTCGCCACCCCACGCGCGCGCAATCCGTCTGCCAGCCGTTCCACCTCTTGCGGCGTCGCGCCTGGCCAGGCTTTCGCTTCGCCATAGACGCCGTGCGCATGAAAGGCATTCAAACGCACCGGAACCTCGCCCAGCGAAGTAATAAACGCCGCCAGTGAATCGATATACGCCGCATAGTCCACCTGACCCGGGATAACCAGCAACCGCAGCTCCGCCAGTTTTCCCCGCGCAGCAAGAAAGCGGATACTGTGCTTAATATGCGTGTTATCACGTCCGGTCAGACGGTGATGACACTCGCTCTTCCAGGCTTTCAGATCGAGCATTACGCCGTCGCAAACCGGCAGTAGTTTCTGCCAGCCGGTCTCGCTTAACTGACCATTACTGTCCACCAGACAGGTCAGCCGTTGTAACTGCGGATCGGCTTTGATCGCCGTAAATAGCGCCACAATAAACGGTAATTGCGTGGTCGCCTCTCCGCCGCTGATGGTAATACCTTCAATAAACAGCGATGCTTTACGAATATGACGCAGCACATCGTCAACGCTCATGGTCTGCGCCATTGGCGTTGCCTGCTGTGGGCACATTTTCAGGCAGGTATCGCACTGCTCGCAGACGTCCGACCGCCATACCACTTTCCCGCCATCAACGCTGAGGGCGTGATGCGGACACTGCGATACGCATTCCCCGCAGTCGTTACAGCGTCCCATCGTCCACGGGTTATGGCAATTCTTGCAGCGCAAATTGCAGCCCTGTAAGAATAATGCCAGGCGGCTGCCTGGCCCATCGACGCAGGAAAACGCAATGATCTTACTGACTAAAGCGCATCTGTTGTTCATGGCTGACTACGCGTGGCTGTCGTTCCAGGATGCGGGTATTACGTGCGGCTTCTTCTCCCAGCCAGGTGGTATTCGTGCGCGAGCCTTCGGCGCGAAATTTCGCCAGATCCGACAGGCGCACCATATAACCGGTGACGCGCACCAGATCGTTGCCGCTGACATTGGCAGTAAATTCCCGCATCCCGGCTTTGAACGCGCCAAGACAAAGCTGAACCAGCGCCTGCGGATTACGCTTGATGGTTTCGTCCAGCGTCAGAATGTCGCTGATCCCGGCATGGTAAAAGGCATGGTGCGGCGCGACGGTTTGCAGATGGGTGATAGGGTCCGGTTCATCGCCATACGGCAAACGTGCGCCCGGCGTAGTGCCAATATCGGAACTGATGCCAGACTGGGCATGGAGCAGCGCCCGTTGCTTCCAGCCATACTTCACTGGCGTATTTTCGACGAAATCCGCCAGTTGGGTGCTAATACGGTAGCCCAGCTCGTTCGCCGTATCATTCTTGCCGTAACGGGCGGTCAGGCCCGCGTTTTCGCACAGCAGGTTCACGGCTTCCGCCAGCCCGTACATACCGAACATCGGCGCAAAACGTTCGGGATCGATCAAACCTTCCTGTACAAGAAAGCTATTCTCAAAGAAATGTGACTTTTCATAGAGGAATTCACATCGTGAATTAATGATGGCGATCTGCTGTCGGCAGTAGTGCGGTAGCGTGCGTGAAAAGAAGTCATCGACAGACGTACTGCGTTCTGCCACGGCTTTCAGGTTGAGACGTACCAGCGTACTGCCGCCGCCGCCAAGCGGTAGCGAGTTATAACAACTGACGATGCCATAATGGCCTTTTGTGAAAATTTTATCATTTACAGGGCCGTTGGAAATGTGTGGCTTACTGCATTCGCAAATGTTTTTGGCGACCTCCAGCAGCAGATCGTCCGGCGTAATTTCCGCATCGTAGATAAACGTCAGGTTAGGCGCCACCTGCTTTAGCTCGGCATCGGCGCGCAAAATCGCTCGTGTGACAGGCGTATCGGCAGGGCCAATATTGGCATGCATAAAGGCGTCTGGCAGCGTTCTGTCGAGATAACGCCAGAAACGTTTTATTCGAATATCGATCGCATCTTGTGTTAGAATTCTAACATACGGTTGCAGCAACGCATCAAGCTGGCCGAGATAAACCGGCATGGACGTCACGGAAGGAACGTGATGATACAGAATGGTGAGTAGGGATAACGCATCATCCAGATCTTTCGCGCCTTCCAGTTCCAGCCACTGTGAACCGTTAGCCAGAAATCGGGCGTAATCGGGCAACACGTAGCGTGGTTTGAAGGGGGCGTGCCCCTCAAACATATCGCAAATGACGCCTTCATCCAGCGCCTGGCGGGCATCTTCCGGCAGGGTGGGATAAGGCAGGGCGTTTTCAGCTTCCAGCGCCAGAAAATGGCGTTTTTGTTCAGGCGTGAGCACCGGGCTGGTCACAATTTGCTGGCAACGCTGCTGGAGCGCAGTTTCGCATGAGGCAGGCATCTTCGTTTCCTCTTTATGCCGGGACGATGCGCTATTGTAGAAAATGGCGGCAAACCGACTTTGATCCTGATGCGCTTATCGCTCGAAGAACAGGCGGTGACGGCGGGATAATTTGATTCAGATCTCATTACAGTAATGCAAATTTGTACGTAGTTTTCATTAACTGTGATGTATATCGAAGTGTAATCGCGAGTGAATGTTAGAATATTAACAGACTCGCAAGGTGAAATTTTATACGGCAATGCCGTTGGAGAATGTCATGACTGATTTAAAAGCAAGCAGCCTGCGTGCGCTCAAACTGATGGATCTGACCACTCTGAACGATGACGACACCAATGAAAAAGTGATCGCGTTGTGTCATCAGGCAAAAACCCCGGTCGGGAATACGGCGGCGATTTGTATTTACCCGCGTTTTATCCCGATTGCGCGTAAGACTCTGAAAGAACAAGGTACGCCGGACATCCGCATTGCAACGGTGACTAACTTCCCGCATGGCAATGATGACATCGATATTGCGCTGGCGGAAACCCGTGCGGCGATCGCCTACGGCGCTGACGAAGTGGACGTGGTATTCCCGTACCGCGCGTTGATCGCCGGTAACGAGCAGGTGGGTTTTGACCTGGTAAAAGCCTGTAAAGACGCTTGTGCCGCAGCGAACGTATTGCTGAAAGTGATCATCGAAACCGGCGAGCTGAAAGAAGAGGCGCTGATTCGCAAAGCCTCTGAAATCTCCATCAAAGCCGGTGCGGATTTCATCAAAACCTCTACCGGTAAAGTGCCGGTAAACGCTACGCCGGAAAGCGCGCGCATCATGATGGAAGTGATCCGCGACATGGGCGTTTCCAAAACCGTTGGCTTCAAACCGGCGGGCGGCGTACGTACGGCGGAAGACGCGCAGAAATTCCTCGCGATTGCAGACGAACTGTTTGGCGCTGACTGGGCAGATTCTCGTCACTACCGCTTTGGCGCATCCAGCCTGCTGGCAAGCCTGCTGAAAGCGCTGGGTCACGGCGACGGTAAGAGCGCCAGCAGCTACTAAGCTCTGATTTGCCGGATGGCGCTGTGCTTATCCGGCCTACAAATCCAGGCCTGTAGGCCGGATAAGGCGTTAGCCACCATCCGGCGATGTAAGCCTTCTACTCTTTTCCCTCAGGAGGGTACCGTGTTTCTCGCACAAGAAATTATTCGTAAAAAGCGTGATGGTCATGCGTTGAGTGACGAAGAAATTCGTTTCTTTATCAATGGTATTCGTGACAATACTATCTCTGAAGGGCAGATTGCCGCCCTGGCGATGACCATCTTCTTCCACGATATGACCATGCCGGAGCGTGTTTCGCTGACCATGGCGATGCGGGATTCCGGTACTGTCCTTGACTGGAAAAGCCTGAATCTCAATGGCCCGATTGTCGATAAGCATTCGACCGGCGGCGTAGGGGACGTGACGTCTCTGATGCTGGGGCCAATGGTAGCGGCCTGCGGCGGTTATGTGCCGATGATCTCCGGTCGCGGCCTCGGACATACCGGCGGTACGCTCGACAAACTGGAAGCGATCCCGGGCTTCGATATCTTCCCGGACGACAACCGTTTCCGCGAAATTATTCAAGACGTGGGTGTGGCGATTATTGGGCAAACCAGCTCGCTTGCACCGGCGGACAAACGTTTTTACGCCACCCGCGATATTACCGCGACGGTGGACTCTATTCCGCTGATCACCGGTTCCATCCTCGCCAAGAAACTGGCCGAAGGGCTGGATGCGCTGGTAATGGACGTAAAAGTCGGCAGCGGCGCGTTTATGCCAACCTATGAACTTTCTGAAGCCCTTGCTGAAGCGATTGTCGGCGTGGCAAATGGCGCGGGAGTTCGCACTACGGCGTTGTTAACCGATATGAACCAGGTGCTGGCTTCAAGCGCCGGTAACGCGGTGGAAGTGCGTGAAGCCGTGCAGTTCCTGACCGGTGAATACCGCAATCCGCGCTTGTTTGACGTTACCATGGCGCTATGCGTGGAGATGCTGATCTCCGGTCAGCTGGCGAAAGACGACGCCGAAGCGCGAGCCAAACTGCAGGCGGTGCTGGATAACGGTAAAGCGGCAGAAGTCTTTGGTCGTATGGTGGCCGCGCAGAAAGGGCCAAGCGATTTCGTTGAGAACTACGATAAATACCTGCCGACCGCCATGTTGAGCAAAGCGGTATATGCTGATACCGAAGGGTTTATTAGCGCAATGGATACGCGTGCGCTGGGGATGGCGGTCGTCTCGATGGGCGGTGGGCGTCGTCAGGCGTCTGATACCATTGATTACAGCGTTGGCTTTACCGACATGGCTCGTCTGGGCGACAGCATCGACGGGCAGCGTCCGCTGGCGGTGATTCATGCCAAAGACGAAACCAGTTGGCAGGAAGCGGCGAAGGCCGTCAAAGCGGCAATTATCCTTGACGATAAAGCGCCAGCAAGCACACCTTCGGTCTATCGTCGAATTACTGAATAGTTGTATACTGATCTGATCAATTATTTTTGAAGCACTAAGTACGGAGAAGATATGAAACGTGCATTTATTATGGTGCTGGACTCATTCGGCATCGGCGCTACTGAAGACGCGGATCGTTTTGGCGACGTAGGTTCCGACACTCTGGGCCACATCGCAGAAGCTTGCGCCAAAGGCGAAGCTGACAATGGCCGTAAGGGCCCGTTGAATCTGCCTAACCTGACTCGTCTGGGGCTGGTGAAAGCGCATGAAGGCTCTACCGGTAAAATTGCCGCCGGCATGGACGGCAACGCGGACGTTATTGGCGCATACGCATGGGCGCACGAACTGTCCTCCGGCAAAGATACGCCGTCCGGCCACTGGGAAATCGCCGGCGTGCCGGTGCTGTTCGACTGGGGCTATTTCAGCGACCACGAAAACAGCTTCCCGCAGGAACTGCTGGATAAGCTGGTAAAACGCGCCAACCTGCCGGGCTATCTCGGTAACTGCCACTCTTCCGGTACGGTCATTCTGGACCAGCTCGGCGAAGAGCACATGAAAACCGGCAAGCCGATTTTCTACACCTCCGCTGACTCCGTGTTCCAGATTGCCTGCCACGAAGAGACCTTTGGCCTGGATAAACTCTACGAGCTGTGCGAAATCGCCCGTGAAGAGCTGACCGAAGGCGGCTACAACATTGGCCGCGTTATCGCGCGTCCGTTTATCGGCGACAAGGCCGGTAACTTCCAGCGTACCGGCAACCGTCACGACCTGGCCGTAGAACCGCCAGCGCCGACTGTGCTGCAGAAACTGGTCGATGAAAAACAGGGCCACGTGGTGTCCGTCGGTAAGATTGCCGACATCTACGCCAACTGCGGCATCACTAAGAAAGTGAAAGCGACCGGTCTGGACGCGCTGTTCGACGCGACCCTCAAAGAGATGAAAGAAGCGGGCGATAAAACCATCGTCTTCACTAACTTCGTCGACTTCGACTCTTCCTGGGGCCACCGTCGCGACATCGCGGGCTACGCCGCAGGTCTGGAGCTGTTTGACCGCCGTCTGCCGGAGCTGATGGAGCTGGTGGGGGAAGATGACATTCTGATCCTGACCGCTGACCACGGCTGTGACCCGAGCTGGACTGGTACTGACCATACCCGTGAGCACATTCCGGTGCTGATCTACGGTCCGAAAGTCAAACCGGGCTCTTTAGGTCACCGTGAAACCTTCGCGGATATCGGCCAGACGCTGGCGACCTACTTTGGTACATCGCCGATGGACTACGGTAAAAACATGCTGTGATACCCGTTGTCTTTCGCGCTGTAGATGCGTTGACTTCATTCGCTCACCCCGGTCACATAGTTAATCTATGCTCCCGGGGATTCACGAATTCGTCGCCTTCCTGCAACGCGAAATCCTTAGGGTATTTCACTGTTTTAACACACGTTTTGTAGGCCTGATAAGGCGTAGCCGCCATCAGGCAATAACAACAAATTTAAAGGGAACTGAAGATGGCAACTCCACATATTAATGCAGAAATGGGTGATTTCGCTGACGTCGTATTGATGCCGGGCGACCCGCTGCGCGCGAAGCACATTGCTGAGACTTTCCTCGAAGATGTTCGCGAAGTGAACAACGTTCGCGGCATGTTAGGTTTCACCGGGACTTACAAAGGCCGTAAGATCTCCGTGATGGGCCACGGTATGGGTATCCCGTCCTGCTCCATCTACACCAAAGAGCTGATCACCGATTTCGGCGTGAAGAAAATCATTCGCGTCGGCTCCTGCGGCGCTGTGCGCATGGACGTCAAACTGCGCGACGTGGTGATCGGTATGGGTGCCTGCACCGACTCCAAAGTGAACCGTATCCGTTTTAAAGATCATGACTTCGCGGCTATCGCTGACTTCGACATGGTGCGTAACGCGGTTGACGCGGCAAAAGCGCTGGGCGTAGACGCGCGCGTGGGCAACTTGTTCTCCGCAGACCTGTTCTATTCTCCGGACGGCGAAATGTTCGACGTGATGGAAAAATACGGCGTACTGGGCGTGGAGATGGAAGCGGCGGGCATCTACGGCGTTGCGGCTGAGTTTGGCGCGAAAGCGCTGACCATCTGCACCGTGTCCGACCATATCCGTACCCACGAGCAGACCACTGCCGCTGAACGTCAGACGACCTTCAACGACATGATCAAAATCGCGCTGGAATCTGTGCTGCTGGGCGATAAAGAGTAAGATTGTGAAGGGGGCCAGATCAGGCCCCCTTCATCGTTTATTTCGTCAGCACTTCCCACTGTAAATTGCTTTCCAGCATGACCGTATCGGTAGCATGCGTAAATTGATTATCGTTCAAGACAGGTGTTAATGTCAGCGTGACGTTCATCATTTTCCCACTGACCTGCTGGTTATTATCCATCGCGATGATACCGTTGTTATTATGTAGCAACAGACTATCCAGGGCACTGTCATTGGGAGCAAAGCTCACTCTATCAAGGGTGCTGGCAATAGGATAACTTTTACCATCTACTGTCATCTGACTAACACGTACGGCGAGACCACCGTTATTTCCAAAATAAAATCGTCCCTTTTCCCCCGCTGAGGCCTGCACAAAAAGAGCAATATTCTGGCTTTCTGGGCAACTCACACTAACGTGAACCTCCTGTGAAGACATTTGATTCCAGCCTTGCTGAGAATTGACGATATCATCTTGCTTAAGCCAGCCAAAGCTGACGTTTGGCGAAGAAAACGTTATTTGGCAGTCATCGTCGGCCCGGGCTGATGGAGGGAGTAGTGCGGTGAAGATACAACATATAGCAATCCCCAACCATTTGCTGTTGGATTTCATTGACAGACTCCCTTTGCCGTTTCATAAAATGCCTCTTTATCCTGGGTTTTCTGCAGCGTGTAGTGGATGCGACACAGACGATTCATATCATCATCAGCGGCATATAACGCAGGATTATCCCCAACATCGGTGATAAATACGCGTCCGCTGTCGACAGCGCTGACCAAATAGTTATTTTTTTCATCTACAATGCTGGTGCCTTTAGGTAGCCATGAGCCGTCCGGACGCTTTACTGTCAGCATCACACGGCGTGTATTCAGCACGTTGAAATCCAGTACCCTAAAAGCGCTGTGCGCGACGGTAATATTCTTAATACCGTTTGCCAGTTCCATACTCTTTGGTAGCGTATTCGCATTAACCTCTACGCGGGATTTCCGCCATTCAGTTAGCCCCGGAATGACGGCCTGCCCCCAGCGGTCAGTCCAGATTCGCCCCTGTGGCGTGGCGATTTCAATGCCGCTTTCTGGTTCACTCAGGCGTGCGATAGCAAAGGTATTTTTGATGGTGTAAGGCGAGAACGTTATGCCATGTTCGTGTGCAGCGATGCCCCCGCTGAAGGTTGCGTTATAGTTGCGGTAATTATCGCCATCAGTGCCGCCGCCCACGCTGAGTTGAGTGTAATGGAGATTGCTATTGAGATTACCATTGAAGCTATTTTGCTGGTTTTTTGCATCACGATCCGCAGAAATATAGTAATGGGTATCTTTACTCAGCGAACCATTATTTTGTAGCCCGTAGGTTGTTTTATCACCTTGATTACGCATATAAGCGCCGACGCGCTGCTCACCTAGTGGAATGCTGATGTTGATGTAAAACATATCATCATCATTACTGCCGTTATGATTCTCATCATCCTGATTAACAGCGTGCTGCCAGTTAGCGGTAATTGAGGCATATTTAAATGTTTTGCCCCAGGAAGCCATTATGCTGCGAGAGTCGTTGTCATTATCCGTAGCCTGATAAGTGTAATAACCCAGTGAGAAGGTACCTAACAGATTATGGTTCCAGGCGATATTAGCACTGGAGCTACTTTGGTATTCGTAAGCATCTTTATTGAGCGCATCCGTTAACTCACGGTATCCGTCGCTGTAGCGGGCGGTACTGACGTCAAGTCTAATTTCCCCGGGCAGCGCCATGCTGGCGCGTAGTTCACTTTTCGCACCCTGCAGAGATTCGCCAAAGGACGCTTTACTGCCCAGCATTGAGCCGGAAAACGTCCATTTGTTGGTTGGAAGCCATTGCAGCATACCTCCTGCCGCTTGATAGTCTTGTGCCAGTACGCCAGACGCCTGCGCCAGCCAGTTTTCACTCAGTTTCCAACCATCGCTGATGTTATAGATCCAGGGGAGAGAATAGTCGCTGGTGGTATCACGTACGCGCCCTATGGACATTGTCAAGCCTGCGGGCGTGAGTTCGCGTAAATTAAAAGATACTGCCGGCACCGTGAAGGTTGTCGTTGAGCCATCGGTTTCAACGACGCTGACGTTAAGGTCGGTATTGCTGCGTATGATGGGGACATTTTCAAGGGTAAATGCCCCAGCGTTCACTGGTGCGGTATAAATAATCTGTCCGGACTGACGAACTTCAACGCGAGCCTGGTGGGTTCGGGCAATACCGTTAATGGTTACGCCTTGGGTATCCTGTGCCAGCCCTTGTTCAGGGATAAGCTGTACGCCGTTGATCGGCGCGCCACTGAATAGACTGGAGTTGACGTTGATCTGCCCAACTTGCGCACGCATTTTTTGTGCCTGAAATACGTGCTCCGCATAGGTATATAGACTATCGGTACGGTATTCTCCATCATTATTCGTCAGCATGTAGCGGCTGCGCAGCGTCCATTCCGCGAAGTTTAAGCCAGCTTCAAGGTTTGCCTGGGCATAGTTTCGGCTATCGCTACCGGATGACTCGCTGCGACTGGCGTACAGGTTATAGTTAAATAACCCGGCGGTGCCGCCTTTAATCACGTTGTTTAGCGAGAGTAAGTTATTATCCAGAGCCTGCGCCGGAACAAAAAGCTCCAGCGATTCACTGTTTGGCAGTGGGGTAATAATCGCTGAGGGATAATCTTCTTGTAGGCTATGGCATGTTTCTTTGGCGCTGATATTAAGCGGTACGAGCCCGCTGGCGCTGAGGAAATCGTCATCCACGCAAAGCTGGCCTTCTGTGTCGAAACGCGCGACCAACGACCCTCTATTTACGCCATTGATCTTTACCATGACGGTGTGGCTGCCTGGTAGAAAGCGCGGCGCGCGCGAAAAATATTGTGCGACGTTGGGGCTAATGCCTCTGGAGGTGAGAATACCCATGTCAAAATTCAGCTCCTCCGCCAGAGCTGAAAACGTCGTGGTCGCCAGTGAGCAATAAAGCGCAGTTTTGATGTATAGCGGCAGTTTTAAATACTTCACGTGCTAGCTCTCATTACGGCACCAGCGGTGAGGTAAAGCTGGGGACTTCAATGCCGTAACGGCTGGCAGGATAAAAACGTACGGATGTATCAGCAGCAAGGGGCGTTTTTATACTGACGTTCAATGTTTCGCCGGGGAGAATATAGGTTTTTTTAATCGTGCCTTCGCCCCCGGAAGGTAAGAAGGTAATATTTTGGGCTAAACGTACAACGTAGGGAGACGGATTTTTGACGTTGATTGTTTGTCCGTTTCTGGACCAGGTTAATAATTTCCAGGCATCGGTAACGACCGGTAGATTTTTAGGACGAATTAATACCGGCAAATCCTGGCGTAGATTAAAACCTATTTTCATTCCCTTATCGGTAGATTTCGGAGGAATACCTTCAAACGTGACGCGCTTATAGTGCTCGACGGTGAGCGGTTCCGTGCTTTCCATAATAAAGCGTAGTTGCTGCTGCTGGCCTGCTTCAACGCGAACAACCGGTTGAGTGACATCCAGCTTCACACCATTGTCGTCAGGTAAATCAACGATGGTGGTATATAACAAAGCCGGATTGCTGTCGGTGTTTTTAACATTCATTACGCCGCTGTGTGTGGATTCTTCAATCACCAGTAGCGTAGTTTCCGGTACCATGCCGGCAGCGTTAGCCTGTGAAAAGAGTGTTGAAAAAACAAAGGGGACGCTGAGTAATAATAATGGAAGTTTAGTCACTGCTGGCATCAGGATTAGTCCTTTAATTTTAATCTGTCTCCCCATAATAAGGGAGACAGATCAATAACCTTTTTATACGGTCTGGATCAGAGATATTTAAGCGTGATGGTTGCCTGACCATCCAGATCAGTATCATCAGTAATGGCCAGCGTTGCAGTATCCTGAATGGCCAGTGAGGTTTTCAGCGGGAAAATGGCAAGGGTATACGGAACCGGTTCGGTGGTGCCTTTTGTAGCAACGGTAAACATTTCCATATTGCCGTTTTTGATAATCCCGGTGGTGGACTTCTGCCAGACTGGGCTATCAACGGTTCCTGAGATAGCGTCAGATTTTACACCATCAGCGGTAACGTTCGCGGTATCGGTATAAATAGAGAACGCGCCGATTTTTACACCTTCGGTTGTTTTGCCAACGCCGTAGGACATTGTGGTATCAGATACTATACCATTAGTCATATTGCCATTGGCTATGGAGATAACGGATGCGCCTGGGTGGGTGTCCGCACGGTCATCGGTAATAGTCCATGCTGCTTTGGTTGCAGACGGACAAGAGATACTCAGCGAGACATCTTTAGTACCCAGTTGGTTTACATCGGTTGCGGAAAGTGTGGCGAGGCGGATAGTACCGTAATCAACCACGCCACCGCCGCTGAGTTCTGGGGTACAACCACCAACAACCAGTTGACCGGTGACTTTTAATACGGCTGTGGTGTCAGCATTCACGCTGGTTGTAGCAAAGGAAGCTGCAATTGCAGTAATAAGCAAAATTTTTTTCATTATAGTTCCATTAAAGAGGTGTTGAATATTCCACGTGAATGCTGGAGTTACAGATATACGAGTGTAAAGGTCGCCTGACCATCAAGCGTGGTGTTATCGGTAATAGCCAGTGTGTCCGTTCCCTGTATAGCGGCAGCTACGCGTATAGGAAATGTTGCGGTGGTAAAAGCGACGGGGCCATTGTCATCGCCAACACTATATGTATTGCGGGTTGGAAATGTATTGGTAAGCGCAACGTATTCGTTTGATGCTAAAGCCCAGACACCAGGATTCGAATCATTTGACGCTAGCATCTTCGTCTTAACTCCATCGACGGTCGAATTATTCGCGTCTATGGAGAGGCCGTATGCACCAATCTTGATACCATCTGCGGTTGTACCCAGACCTAGCTGATAGTTTGGTATTCTATTGTTCTGACCGCTAAATGTTGCGTTATCGATAGTCAGCGTTGTCGCCGAATCGGCATGATTATCGGTAGCGACCCAGCCAACTTTTGCCGGTGCAAGGCACTGAATCGTGAGTGTTATATCTTTGTATCCCAGTTGATTCGTCTGAGTTGGCAGCAGATCGCTAACGGCCTTGGTACCGAAATCTACAACGCCACCATCACTTAACTCTGGTATACATGCGCCGTTGGTTAAAACGCCAGTCAGTTTTAATACAGCAGTGGATTCAACCGCTTGCGCTGAAGTTGATAATCCTATTATGACAGAGGTCGCTATTAATAATTTTTTCATCAGTAATCCCTAACGATTAAGTATATTTCCAAATGACATGTAATGCGCGGGTCGGGATTCTATGAAGATAATGATATGTTGTAAATTTAATAAAATTAAATCTTGGTTAAGAAAAACTTTAATCATCATTGGTGATGATAAATGGTTTATAATTCGCTGGGTTTATGAAGTGCGGGGAAATAATATTAATTTTAAAGAATATAGTAGTTAGTGAGTGTGTTTTAACTATTTGTGCTATTCACTCATTTTTCAGAATATGTTGTTATGTTTAAATAATATCAGAGACACATTCGTCTCTCTGATATTATTCATTTAGCGCACAGCTTCTGCAATCCACGCCGATAATTCCCGCAGTTCTTTTTCCTGCTCCGGGAAATCAATCAGCAGCGCTTCGCACGTTTCCTGTAGTTTATCCGCGCGGTACAAACAGCCGTGCAGCCTCCCTGCCAGCGCTTCCAGCGGTGCCGGGTTCAGGCTATCGGTAAACGCCTGCGCGCGGGTAATCACACCTTTCTCGACGTCAAAATGCAGCTCGACGCCGCCCCAGGTGAAACGTTCGTCCAGCAGATGGCTGAACGCCGGTGCCTGGCCGAAATTCCACTCCCAACTGCTCTGGCGCGCAAAGGTTTCGGCAAAATTCGGTAGATCCGGCGTTTTATCCGGTGAAATCACTTCCGCGTCGACGCGTTCGCCGTAATGGGCGAAAAAGGCTTCCGTGACCGCCTGGCAGACCTGTTCATGGGTGATACCCGGTAATAGCTCGGTAAGATTGGCCACGCGGGAGCGAACGGAGGTAATCCCTTTCGCCGCAAGTTTCTTTTTATCGGGATTCAGATAGTTCGCCAGACGGCTGAGGTCTGCATTCAGCAGCAGCGTACCGTGATGGAAGCCGCGATCTTTGGTTTCGCGATAGGCTGAACCGGAAACTTTGCGATCGCCGTCCGGCGTTTTTACGACCAGATCGTTGCGTCCCGAAGCATCGGCCATGACGCCCAGCGAATTCAGCGCCGCGAGCACAATATGGGTGGAGATGGTTTTATCGTATTCCGGTTTACCGGCCATAAAGGTAAAGCAGGTATTACCGAGGTCATGGAATACCGCGCCGCCGCCGCTGCTACGGCGGGCCAGACGGACATTATCTTCTTCCATACGCCGCGTATTACACTCTTTCCACGGGTTTTGCGCGCGTCCAATGACCACCGTATCCGCGTTGCGCCACAGGAACAGCACGCGCTGGGTGGCGGGCATCTGGCGGAAAATGCACTCCTCGACCGCCAGGTTAAACCAGGGGTCATAAGAGTCAGAAATAAGCAGGCGTAATGTAGTCATGGTGGTTTTCCTTACCTTTATTAAGCCGTCATTTTACTCTTTTTCCTCACGCTCTTCCTCTTCCGGAACAGGCTTGCTGGCCGTTAGCAGGAAGGGCGACTGCTGCCAGCGGGTGCGTTTACCTTGTAGCAAGGTGCGCGTCAGCACCACGCCTATCGCCAGCGAGAGTAGCAGCATCAGGCGTAGAATGTTGGTGGTGTTATCGACCTGCTTTGCTTCGGTGGCCAGCGTGTGGGTATCCAGCGTCAGACGCAGGTAGCCCAATGGGCCGTTTTTCCCCTGGATAGGCTCGACAATTTGTTGGTTAAAATAGCTGCCCGCTTTTTTGCCATCCAGCGCCAGCCTGTCGCGCACGTTGACGCTTTCGCCAGCGCGAGTAATAAGATCGCCCTGTTCATCATAGACGCCGGCATCCAGAATACGGCTCTCTTGCGTGAGCTGACGCAGCACGGCGTTGATGCGATTTTCATCCGGTGTTTCGCTGCGCATCAGCGGGGCGATGTTGAGCGTCACCTGGCGCGCCAGCGTGCGGGCCAGCTCTTCCAGCTGCGGATTGCGCTGTCGCTGGTGGTTTTGACTAAACCATGAAGCGCCCTGCATGAGCGCGACGAGCAGTGTGAGACAGAACAATACAATGACTGCACGATGCAGCCGAAATTTCAGTTTTGCGCGAGCCATATTCCACCTGCTGAAAATTTGAGGCTTAATGTTGCCAGAAGCGATGGTTACAAGGTAGCCTCATGCGTTATTTTCCGCGGGGCGGTTACCGGCCTGAACGATTTACAGGAGCTTTAATGCCTAACATTACCTGGTGCGATCTGCCTGAAGATGTCTCTTTATGGCCTGGTTTGCCTCTTTCTTTAAGCGGCGACGAGGTGATGCCTCTGGATTACCATGCAGGCCGCAGCGGTTGGCTGCTGTATGGGCGCGGGCTGGATAAGCAGCGTTTAACTCAATATCAGACCAAACTGGGCGCCGCAATGGTGATTGTCGCCGCCTGGTGCGTGGAGGATTATCAGGTCATTCGTCTGGCGGGGTCGCTGACGCCGCGTGCGACGCGGCTGGCGCATGAGGCGCAGCTGGATGTCGCGCCGCTGGGTAAAATTCCGCATCTGCGCACGCCGGGGCTGCTGGTCATGGATATGGATTCCACGGCGATCCAGATTGAGTGTATCGATGAAATCGCGAAGCTGGCCGGTACCGGTGAGAAGGTGGCTGAAGTGACGGAGCGCGCGATGCGCGGCGAGCTTGATTTTACCGCCAGCCTGCGCAGCCGCGTGGCGACGCTGAAAGGCGCGGATGCCGATATTTTGCGCCAGGTGCGCGGGAATCTGCCGCTAATGCCAGGATTAACGCAGTTGGTGCTAAAACTGGAAGCGCTTGGCTGGAAAATCGCTATCGCCTCCGGCGGCTTCACTTTCTTCGCCGACTATCTGCGTGACCAGCTACGCCTGACGGCGGCGGTCGCCAATGAGCTGGAGATCATGGACGGTAAATTTACCGGCCACGTTATCGGCGATATTGTGGATGCTGAGTATAAAGCCAATACCTTGCTTCGTCTGGCGCAAGAGCATGACATCCCGCTGGCGCAGACGGTGGCGATTGGCGACGGCGCTAACGATCTGCCCATGATCAAAGCGGCAGGGTTAGGTATTGCCTTCCATGCCAAGCCAAAAGTAAACGAAAAGACGGAGATTACGATCCGCCACGCTGACCTGATGGGCGTGTTTTGCATTCTCTCCGGCAGCATGAACCAGAAATGATTAACCTGCCCAATGGCAAGGCGACCGTAGGCCGGATAAGCGTCAGCGCCATCCGGCAACAGCGTTAACGAAAGAGGTAAAACGTGGCAAAAGCTCCCAAACGCGCCTTTGTTTGTAATGAATGCGGGGCCGATTACCCGCGCTGGCAGGGGCAATGCAGCGCCTGCCATGCCTGGAACACCATTACCGAGGTGCGCCTTGCCGCGTCGCCGACGGTGGCGCGTAACGAACGTCTGAGCGGATACGCCGGCAGTGCGGGCGTATCAAAAGTGCAGAAACTGTCTGACATCAGTCTTGAGGAACTGCCGCGCTTTTCTACCGGTTTTAAAGAGTTTGACCGCGTGCTGGGCGGCGGGGTGGTACCCGGCAGCGCCATTTTGATTGGCGGTAACCCCGGCGCGGGCAAATCAACGTTGCTGCTGCAAACGCTGTGCAAGCTCGCCGAGCAGATGAAAACGCTGTACGTCACCGGCGAAGAATCGCTACAGCAGGTGGCGATGCGCGCGCACCGTCTCGGCCTGCCGACCGCTAATCTGAATATGCTCTCCGAAACCAGCATCGAGCAGATCTGCCTGATAGCGGAAGAAGAACAGCCGAAACTGATGGTGATCGACTCCATACAGGTGATGCATATGGCGGACATTCAGTCGTCGCCAGGCAGCGTCGCCCAGGTCCGCGAAACGGCAGCCTACCTGACGCGCTTCGCCAAAACGCGCGGCGTGGCGATCGTGATGGTCGGCCACGTCACCAAAGACGGGTCGCTGGCGGGGCCGAAAGTGCTGGAACACTGTATCGATTGCTCAGTATTGCTCGACGGCGACGCCGATTCTCGTTTCCGCACGCTGCGCAGCCACAAAAACCGCTTTGGCGCAGTCAATGAGCTGGGCGTCTTCGCCATGACCGAACAGGGGTTGCGCGAAGTGAGCAATCCGTCCGCCATCTTTTTAAGCCGCGGCGATGAGGTCACTTCCGGCAGTTCAGTGATGGTCGTCTGGGAGGGTACGCGACCGTTGCTGGTGGAGATTCAGGCGCTGGTCGATCACTCGATGATGGCGAACCCCAGACGCGTGGCGGTCGGTCTGGAACAAAACCGTCTGGCAATCCTGCTGGCGGTGCTGCACCGACACGGCGGTCTGCAAATGTCGGATCAGGACGTCTTCGTCAACGTGGTCGGCGGCGTGAAAGTCACCGAAACCAGCGCGGATCTGGCTTTACTGCTGGCGATGGTCTCCAGCCTGCGTGACAGGCCGTTGCCGCAGGATCTGGTGGTGTTTGGCGAAGTGGGGCTGGCAGGCGAGATTCGTCCGGTGCCGAGCGGGCAGGAGCGTATTTCCGAGGCGGCGAAACACGGTTTTCGTCGGGCGATTGTGCCTGCCGCCAACGTACCGAAAAAGCCGCCGGAAGGAATGCAGGTGTTCGGTGTTAAAAAGCTCGCAGATGCGTTAAGCGTGTTTGACGACTTATAATTCTCTGTATGTAGTGATGTTGTATAATTTGCCGGATGGCGATGCAATGCGTCTTATCCGGCCTACGGATTGATACGGATTGATGTTGTAGGCCTGATAAGCGAAGCGCCGTCAGGCAGTGTTATGCGATTTTTCCAGCAGGAGGCTCTTGTGTCATCGTTCGACTATCTCAAAACCGCGATTAAGCAGCAAGGTTGCACTCTGCAACAGGTGGCTGACGCCAGCGGTATGACCAAGGGGTATCTGAGTCAGTTACTTAACGCCAAAATCAAAAGCCCCAGCGCGCAAAAACTGGAGGCGCTACACCGTTTTCTCGGGCTGGAGTTTCCCCGCCGACAGAAAAACATTGGCGTGGTGTTCGGTAAATTTTATCCATTGCATACCGGACACATCTACTTGATCCAGCGCGCCTGTAGCCAGGTGGATGAGTTGCACATCATTATGGGATATGACGATACGCGCGACCGCGGGCTGTTTGAGGATAGCGCCATGTCGCAGCAGCCCACCGTGTCGGATCGCCTGCGCTGGTTATTGCAAACCTTCAAATACCAAAAAAATATTCGCATCCACGCCTTTAATGAAGAGGGGATGGAGCCTTATCCGCATGGCTGGGACGTCTGGAGCAACGGCATTAAAGCGTTTATGGCAGAGAAGGGAATACAGCCGAGCTGGATCTACACTTCCGAAGAGGCTGATGCGCCGCAGTACCTGGAGCATTTAGGGATTGAGACGGTGCTGGTCGATCCTGAACGCACGTTTATGAATATCAGCGGGGCGCAAATCCGCGAAAATCCGTTTCGTTACTGGGAATATATTCCTACCGAAGTGAAGCCGTTTTTCGTGCGTACCGTCGCGATTCTGGGCGGGGAATCAAGCGGCAAGTCTACGCTGGTCAATAAGCTCGCCAATATTTTTAATACCACCAGCGCCTGGGAATATGGCCGCGACTATGTCTTTTCGCATCTGGGCGGCGATGAGATGGCGTTACAGTATTCCGACTACGATAAAATTGCGCTGGGCCATGCGCAATATATTGATTTCGCAGTGAAATATGCGAATAAAGTGGCGTTTATCGATACCGATTTCGTCACCACCCAGGCATTTTGCAAAAAATACGAAGGGCGCGAGCATCCGTTTGTCCAGGCGCTGATCGACGAGTATCGCTTCGACCTGGTGATTTTGCTGGAGAATAATACGCCGTGGGTAGCTGACGGACTGCGAAGCCTGGGCAGTTCAGTGGATCGCAAAGCGTTCCAGAACCTGCTGGTCGAGATGCTGAAAGAGAACAACATTGAGTTCGTTCACGTTAAAGAGGCTGACTACGATGGCCGCTTTTTGCGCTGTGTGGAACTGGTGAAAGAGATGATGGGCGAGCAGGGATAAGAACCAATGCCTGATGCGACGCTTACCGCGTCTTATCAGGCCTACAGTTTCACAACGTACTGGAATCGCTGGGTTTGTAGGCCGGGTAAGCGCAAGCGCCACCCGGCATTCAGACATTTATTTGGCAATACGCTTGTACTTGATACGCTTCGGCTCCAGCGCCTCGGCGCCCAGCGTGCGTTTCTTGTACTCTTCGTATTCGGTAAAGTTGCCTTCGAAGAATTCCACCTTACCTTCGTCCTGATAATCCAGGATGTGGGTGGCGATACGGTCAAGGAACCAACGGTCGTGCGAGATAACCATCGCGCAGCCAGGGAACTCCAGCAGGGCGTTTTCCAGCGCGCGCAGGGTTTCGATATCCAGGTCGTTCGTCGGTTCGTCGAGCAGCAGGACGTTGCCGCCCACCTGCAGCAGTTTCGCCAGGTGCAAACGACCGCGCTCACCGCCGGACAGTTCGCCAACGCGTTTGCCCTGATCGACGCCTTTGAAGTTAAAGCGGCCTACATAGGCGCGGCTTGGCATTTCAGTGTTGCCGATCTTCATGATATCCAGCCCGCCGGACACTTCTTCCCAGACGGTTTTGCTGTTGTCCATCGCGTCGCGGAACTGATCGACCGAGGCCAGCTTGACGGTTTCACCCAGCGTAATGGTGCCGCTATCAGGCTGCTCCTGACCGGACATCATGCGGAACAGGGTCGATTTACCCGCGCCGTTTGGCCCGATGATCCCGACGATAGCGCCTTTCGGCACCGAGAAACTCAGGTCATCGATCAGTACGCGGTCGCCGTAGGATTTACGCAGGTTGCTGACTTCAATGACTTTGTCGCCCAGACGCGGTCCTGGTGGAATAAACAGTTCGTTGGTTTCGTTACGTTTCTGATACTCAACGCTGTTCAGTTCTTCAAAGCGAGCCAGACGCGCCTTACCTTTCGACTGACGGCCTTTCGCGCCCTGACGCACCCACTCCAGCTCTTTCTCAATGGATTTACGGCGTGCCGCTTCGGCAGACGCTTCCTGCGCCAGACGCTGATCTTTCTGCTCCAGCCAGGAGGAGTAGTTGCCTTCCCACGGAATACCTTCGCCGCGGTCAAGTTCCAGAATCCAACCGGCAACGTTATCGAGGAAGTAACGGTCGTGGGTAATCGCCACGACGGTGCCTTCGAAGTCGTGCAGGAAACGTTCCAGCCACGCAACAGATTCGGCATCCAGGTGGTTGGTGGGTTCGTCGAGCAGCAGCATGTCCGGCTTTTCCAGCAACAGACGGCACAGCGCCACGCGACGGCGCTCGCCGCCGGACAGTTTTTCGACTTTGGCATCCCAGTCCGGCAGACGCAGAGCGTCAGCAGCGCGCTCAAGCTGCACGTTCAGGTTATGACCGTCGTGCGCCTGGATAATCTCTTCAAGCCGGCCTTGCTCTGCCGCCAGCTTGTCGAAGTCGGCATCCGGATCGGCATACAGCGCGTACACTTCATCCAGACGTTTGAGGGCGTTAACCACTTCCGAAACGGCCTCTTCAATCGACTCGCGTACCGTGTGTTCCGGGTTTAGCTGAGGTTCCTGCGGCAGGTAGCCAATCTTAATGCCGGGCTGCGGGCGCGCTTCGCCCTCGATATCTTTATCGAGCCCCGCCATGATGCGCAGCAGGGTAGACTTACCGGCGCCGTTAAGGCCCAGCACGCCGATTTTGGCGCCAGGGAAGAAGCTCAGCGAGATGTTTTTCAGAATATGACGTTTCGGCGGAACCACTTTGCCGACACGATGCATGGTATAAACGAATTGAGCCACGTTGGACTTCGCCTCTATGTTTATCGTGATGGTGAATAGATTTCAAAGGCGAAGTGTAGCCTTTTTCCCTGCCTAAGCCCAGCCAGCAGATCGCACTCGCAATAAAAGTAAAAAAGTGTCCGTAACGTGGCGCAAATGGCTATGACTGGTTAGCATAAATTCATTACGCGGCATGATGCTGCATTGGATAACAATTGAGGAAGTGCTTGTGGATAGAGCCAAACCATTTGTCTGGCGTCTCGTCGCCGCCAGCGTATGCCTGCTGACCTTTTGTCACCTCGCGCGGGCCGACTCACTGGAAGAGCAGCGTAACCGCTATGCGCAGATTAAGCAGGCCTGGGACAACCGCCAGATGGATGTGGTAGAGCAGATGATGCCGGGTCTGAAAGATTATCCGCTCTACCCGTATCTGGAATACCGTAAGATCACCGACGATTTGATGAACCAACCGGCGATTGCTGTCACGCAGTTTGTGCGCGCCAATCCTACGCTTCCGCCTGCGCGTACGCTGCAATCACGCTTCGTCAATGAGCTGGCGCGTCGTGAAGACTGGCGCGGCTTGCTGGCGTTTAGCCCGGAGAAACCCGGCACCACGGAAGCGCAATGTAACTATTACTACGCGAAATGGAGTACCGGGCAAACGGAAGCGGCCTGGCAGGGCGCGAAAGACCTTTGGCTGACCGGCAAAAGTCAGCCGAATGCCTGCGATAAACTGTTCAGCGTCTGGCGGGCCTCCGGCAAGCAAGACCCGCTGGCGTACCTGGAACGTATTCGGCTGGCGATGAAAGCCGGGAATACGGGGCTGGTTACGGTGCTGGCCGGACAGATGCCGGCGGAATATCAAACGATCGCCTCAGCGATCATTACCCTCGCTAATGACCCTAATAACGTGTTGACCTTCGCACGCACCACTGGCGCCACCGATTTTACCCGCCAGATGGCGGAAGTCGCGTTTGCCAGCGTCGCCCGCCAGGACGCGGAAAATGCGCGTCTGATGATCCCCTCGCTGGTACAGGCGCAGAAACTTAATGAGGAACAAACGCAGGCGCTGCGCGATATCGTTGCCTGGCGACTGATGGGCAACGATGTGACCGATGCGCAGGCGAAATGGCGCGATGACGCGATTATGCGCTCGCAATCGACGTCGCTTATCGAACGGCGCGTGCGTATGGCGCTGGGGATGGGCGATCGTCGCGGTCTCAATACCTGGCTTGCCCGCCTGCCGATGGAGGCGAAAGAGAAAGACGAGTGGCGTTACTGGCAGGCGGATTTATTGCTGGAGCGCGGTCGTGACGCCGAAGCGAAAGAGATCCTTCATGCTTTAATGCAGAAGCGCGGTTTTTATCCGATGGTTGCGGCGCAGCGTTTAGGCGAAGAGTACACGCTTAAAATCGATAAAGCGCCCGCCAACGTAAACAGCGCGTTGACGCAGGGGCCGGAGATGGCGCGTGTACGGGAGCTGATGTACTGGAACCTTGATAACACGGCGCGCAGCGAATGGGCGAATCTGGTAAAAAGCCGTAGTAAATCTGAACAGGCGCAGTTGGCGCGCTATGCGTTTAACCAGCACTGGTGGGATCTGAGCGTACAGGCGACGATCGCCGGAAAACTGTGGGATCATCTGGAGGAGCGTTTCCCGCTGGCGTATAACGATCTTTTTACCCGCTATACCCGCGGAAAAGATATCTCACAAAGCTATGCCATGGCGATTGCCCGCCAGGAGAGCGCCTGGAACCCGAAAGTAAAATCGCCGGTAGGGGCCAGCGGCTTAATGCAGATTATGCCGGGAACGGCCACCCATACGGTGAAAATGTTTTCGATTCCGGACTACCGCGGCCCCGGCCAACTGCTGGAGCCGGAGACCAACATCAACATTGGCACCAGCTATTTGCAGTATGTCTATCAGCAGTTTGGTAATAACCGTATTTTCGCCTCGGCGGCGTATAACGCCGGGCCGGGGCGCGTGCGCACCTGGCTTGGCAATAGCGCCGGGCGTATCGATGCTGTAGCGTTTGTCGAAAGCATTCCCTTTTCGGAAACGCGCGGCTACGTGAAAAACGTTCTGGCCTATGACGCTTACTATCGCCACTTTATGGGGCAGAAAGAGGCCTTAATGAGCGACTCTGAGTGGCAGCGACGGTATTAATGCAGACGGGTTATGTTATCATTTGTACTCGTGTAACAGTACAAACGGCGGTATAACATGACCCAGCATTCCCCTTATTCATCGGCTATCGCCGAACAACGTAATCAGGAGTGGCTTCGTTTTGTGGAGTTACTCCGTCAGGCATATGCAGAGGATCTGCATCTGCCTTTATTACAACTGATGCTTACGCCGGACGAGCGTGAAGCGCTGGGAACGCGCGTGCGCATTATTGAGGAGTTGCTGCGTGGCGAAATGAGCCAGCGCGAGTTGAAAACCGAGCTGGGGGCGGGCATCGCCACCATCACGCGCGGGTCAAACAGCCTGAAATCCGCGCCGGTTGAACTGCGTCATTGGCTTGAGAACGTACTGCTGAAAAGCGCCTGATTTGCTCGTAGGCCGGATAAGGCGAAGCGGCCATCCGGCAACATCGCGCGAAATGCCTGATGGCGCTGTGCTTATCAGGCCTACAACATAGCGCAAATAATTATCGATACACCGCGTTATGAAACGGGCTTAACGCCAGGATCACCGCCTGGTAGTAAACGCTGGAGCGCGTTAATTTTCCGGCGGTAAATACGCCAATGGCGCCCTCTTTGCGACCAATCTCGTCAATACCGGTATAGTGGGACATCACCGGGCCAAGCGCTTCTCCCTGGCGGACTCTGTCGAGAATGACGGCGGGCAGCGGCAGCGTGGCCGATCGCGCTTCACCGCGCTGAACGCCGTTATCAATCACCACCCAACTAAAGGTGGCGTCATCGTCAATTCCGGCTTCAATGGCTACCCAGAAATCAGCTTGTGGATGCAGGCGTCGCGCATTACCCACGCGATTTCGTGCGCCAGCACGCGTTTCCTCGCTTCCGAAGGGCTGCTCCGGTACGCCGCTCTCGACGGCGACGGGCGTAATATGGCACGATCCTTCGCCGAAAATCTCTTCAAATGCCTGTAGAATTGCCTGAATTTTGGCAGGATTGGTGGTCGCAGAGATAACCTGGTGCATAATTAAGCTCAGTTTTAAAAATTTATCGCAGTATAACGGAAAAAAAACATGTTACAGGTATACCTTGTTCGCCACGGTGAAACGCAGTGGAACGCCGAGCGACGTATTCAGGGCCAATCGGACAGTCCCCTGACAGCAAAAGGCGAGCAGCAGGCCATGCAGGTAGGAGAACGCGCCCGCAGCCTCGGCATCACCCATATCATCAGCAGCGATTTAGGCCGCACAAAACGCACGGCGGAGATTATCGCCCAGGCGTGCGGGTGTGATATCACCTTTGACTCCCGCCTGCGCGAGCTGGATATGGGCGTGCTGGAAAAGCGCCAGATCGATTCGCTGACGGAAGAAGAAGAGGGCTGGCGTCGTCAGCTGGTCAACGGCACGCAGGATGGCCGCATTCCCGGCGGAGAATCGATGCAGGAGTTGAGCGATCGCGTTCATGCCGCGCTGGCGTCCTGTCTGGAGCTACCGCAGGGCAGCCGACCTTTATTGGTCAGTCACGGTATCGCGTTGGGCTGTCTGGTCAGTACTATACTGGGACTACCCGCCTGGGCGGAACGCCGGTTACGTTTGCGCAACTGCTCTATTTCCCGCATCGATTACCAGGAAAGTCAGTGGCTGGCGTCTGGGTGGGTGGTAGAAACCGCAGGGGACGTTTCGCATCTGGACGCCCCTGCATTGGATGAGCTACAGCGTTAACGGCGAATCGGGATCAGAAATTCGCAGCGCAGGTTGATAGGGCGATCGCCGGTTTTGGTATCTTCTGACGGGTAGTATCGCTCTATATCCTGTCCTTTACGACGGGTCAGATTCAGCATTGGCATACAGGTGCCGTAAACGGTCAGGATAAAATCCTGCACGCCGGTTCCTAACCCTTCATAGGTGAACATGACGTATTCACCGCCCTGCAACAGCACAGGATGCGCCGACTGAACATAGCCATCGGCCTGCTCTTGCGGCAGTGCGGTGGTATAGAATACTTCCTGCTCATCGTCTTTCTCCATGCTGGGGCGCGTTTCATTAAGCCCATAAAGCACTGGCGGAATAGTTGGCGAATGACCGAGGAAATCATGCCAGAATTGCACGCGCATTTCGTGGCGGAAGTCGGAAATCTGTTCCAGCGAGCAGGAATAACTCTGCGTGACGCCAAGGAGCGGCGTATCTTCCAGCGTAACGAACTGATGTTCCGGCACGGTAAACTCGCCCAGCCGTAATGGCGGGCGAATGCCAAAGGCGCTCCATTCCGAGGAGCGACGATACAGCGCTGGCGTCTGGGAAAACTGTTTCTTAAAGGCGCGCGTAAAGGTTTGCTGAGAATCGAAGCGGTACTGAAGAGCAATATCCAGAATTGGACGCGCGGTCAAACGCAGCGCCACTGCTGATTTCGATAAACGACGGGCGCGGATGTAAGCGCCAATGGCGTGGCCCGTCACGTCCTTAAACATTCTCTGCAGGTGCCACTTGGAATAGCCTGCTTTTGCCGCCACATTGTCAAGTGACAGCGGCTGATCCAGATGACCTTCCAGCCAGATTAACAGGTCGCGAATTATGCCAGCCTGATCCATAAAATATCCCCATCCTTTCAACAACGAGCACCCGATATCAGGTAAGAGGATAATAGCATTTTTTGTTCTTTTAGCATTCAGTGTTTTTTTTGAGCTTAAATGCTTTTTTTAGGCAACGTGACAGGTAATTATTCTAATCCTGTGATCTATAACCATTTTATTTTAGAATGTCTAATAATTACGCAATGTAACTTTTATGAATGGTAACAATATGAAATACAAGAGCTTAGTACTTTTCTCAATTTTGTTGCTGCTGGGGCAGAGCGCCCGCGCGGAACAAATTGGTTCAGTCGATACGGTATTTAAAATGTTCGGTCCTGACCATAAAATCGTGGTGGAAGCTTTTGACGATCCTGATGTCAAAAACGTGACGTGCTATGTTAGCCGGGCGAAAACGGGCGGCATAAAAGGCGGATTAGGGCTGGCGGAAGATACGTCTGACGCCGCCATCTCTTGCCAGCAGGTCGGGCCTATTGAACTGAGCGACAAAATTAAGAACGGCAAGGCGCAGGGAGAGGTGGTTTTCAAAAAACGCACCTCATTGATATTTAAGTCATTGCAGGTCGTGCGTTTCTATGATGAGAAACGCAACACGCTGGCGTATCTGGCCTATTCCGACAAAGTGGTCGACGGGTCGCCGAAGAACGCCATCAGCGCGGTGCCGGTCATGCCGTGGCGACAATAACAGGGAAAGAGTATGCAGCAACCGCAGGTCTGGTTAGTCGAGGATGAACAGGGAATCGCCGATACGCTCATCTACACCCTGCAACTGGAAGGGTTTACCGTTGAGCTATTCGCTCGCGGGCTGCCCGCGCTGGAAAAAGCGCGTCAGCAACGGCCAGATGCGGTGATTCTCGATGTGGGACTGCCGGATATCAGCGGCTTTGAGCTGTGTCGGCAGTTGCTGGAACGCCATCCTGCGCTGCCGATTCTTTTCCTGACTGCCCGTAGCGATGAAGTGGATCGATTGCTTGGTCTGGAGATCGGCGCAGATGATTATGTCGCCAAGCCGTTCTCGCCGCGCGAAGTGAGCGCCCGCGTGCGCACGCTGTTGCGCCGGGTGAAAAAGTTTGCTGCGCCGTCGCCGGTGGTGCGTACCGGACATTTTGAACTCAATGAACCGGCGGCGCAGATCGCCTGGTTTGGTACGCCGCTCTCGCTGACGCGTTATGAGTTTCTGCTTCTTAAAACCCTGCTGCTGTCGCCGGAGCGTGTGTACTCGCGCCAGCAATTGATGGATATTGTCTGGTCTGATGCCCAGGAGACCTTCGATCGGACGGTCGATACACACATCAAAACCCTGCGCGCTAAGCTACGCGCGATCAACCCGGATCTCTCGCCAATTAACACGCATCGTGGAATGGGATACAGCCTGAGGAGCGTCTGATGCGCATCGGAATGCGTTTGCTGCTGGGCTACTTTCTTATTGTCGCCGTCGCCGCCGTGTTTGTGCTGTCTATCTTCGTTCAGGAGATAAAGCCGGGCGTCCGCCGCGCGACGGAAGGGACGCTGATTGACACCGCAACGCTGCTGGCGGCGCTGGCCCGCGACGATCTCCTTTCCGGCAACCCGACTGACGGCCAGTTGGCGAAAGCATTCGCCCAGCTGCAACATCGCCCGTTTCGCGCCAATATCAGCGGGATCGTCAAAGTGCGCAATGAATACCATGTCTACATGACGGATGCACAGGGGAAGGTGTTGTTTGATTCGGAAAACAAAGCGGTGGGGCAGGATTATTCTCGCTGGAATGACGTCTGGCTTACGCTGCGCGGACAGTATGGCGCCCGCAGCACGGCAAAAGATGCTGCCGATCCCAATAGCACCGTGATGTACGTAGCCGCGCCGATAATCAGCGATGGACGGATTATCGGCGTCCTGTCTGTCGGTAAACCGAATGCGGCAATGGCGCCGGTGATTAAGCGCAGCGAACGGCGCATTCTGTGGGCCAGCGCCGTTTTACTGGGAATTGCGCTGGCGATTGGCGCGGGGATGGTCTGGTGGATTAACCGCTCCATCGCCCGGTTGACGCGCTATGCGGATTCCGTCACCGAAAACCGCCCGCTTGCGTTACCTGCATTAGGCAGCAGCGAGCTGCGTAAACTGGCGCAGGCGCTGGAGAGTATGCGCATTAAGCTGGAAGGCAAGAATGAGATTGAGCAGTACGTGTATGCGTTGACTCATGAGCTGAAAAGTCCACTGGCGGCGATACGCGGCGCGGCGGAGATTCTGCGTGAAGGACCGCCCGCGGATGTGGTTACCCGCTTTACAGAGAATATACTGGCGCAAAATACGCGAATGCAGGCGCTGGTAGAAACCCTGCTGCGCCAGGCGCGGCTGGAAAACCGACAGGATATCCCTCTCGCGCCGGTTGCTGTTGATGAGCTATTTACGCAGCTTAGCGAGGCGCGCAGTATTCAGTTGGCGGCAAAAAAGATCACGCTTACTTTACGGCCTTCCTCGCTGGTTGTCGTCGCCGACGCGGAGCTTCTGGCGCAGGCGCTGGGCAATGTGTTGGACAATGCCATCGACTTTACGCCTGAAAATGGCGTTATCACATTAAGCGCTCAGCCGATGGGGGAGAAAGCGATCCTGCAGGTGACGGATTCCGGCTGTGGTATTCCTGATTTTGCGCTGCCGCGCATTTTCGACCGATTCTATTCGTTGCCCCGTGAAAACGGGCGTAAAAGCAGCGGGCTTGGGCTGGCGTTTGTCAGCGAGGCGGCGCGACTCCTCAACGGTGAGGTGACGTTGTGCAATCGTCCCGAAGGCGGCGTGCTGGCCTCGTTGACACTTCACCGTCACTTCACATAACTTCAAATTCTCCCCACATCGCGTTCTTACACTGCTGGCATTGCAAAGGAGAACGCTATGTTGAAATCCCCCCTGTTGTGGAAAATGATTACGTTAGGCGGCGCCATGATCCTGCTGTTAATTCCCCTGATGATGGTACGGCACACCATCGTGGAACGTGCTGATTATCGAAGCCATGTAGAAGCCGCTATTCGTCAGAGTACCAGCGGCCCACAAAAGGTTGTCGGCCCGCTGGTGGCGGTTCCGGTGACAGAGCTCTATACCGTGCTGGAAGAAGAGAAAGAGGTCCAGTATAAGCGCAGCTATCTCTATTTTTGGCTGCCGGAGTCGCTATTGGTCGAAGGCAATCAAAACGTTGAAGCGCGAAAAATAGGTATTTATCAGGGGCAGGTGTGGCATACCGATATGGCGATAAAGGCGGAGTTTGATGTGGCCCGTCTGCATGAGCTGAACAGACCGAACATTACCCTTGGAAAGCCCTTTATCGTCGTGGGCGTCGGCGATGCGCGCGGTATCAGCGCAGTAAAAGCGCCGCAGGTGAATGGTGAAACGCTCACTGTAGAACCGGGGACCGGCTTACCGGAAAGTAGAGAGGGCATTCATATCCCGCTGCCGGACAGTCAGTGGGCGACGCGCAACCTGACGTTGGCGATGTCGCTAAATTTAAGCGGAACCGGCAGCTTTTCACTGGTTCCCGTCGGGCGTAGCAGTGAAATGACCCTGACCAGCAACTGGCCGCACCCAAATTTTGTGGGGGATTTTCTTCCCGGTAAACGCGAAATCAGCGGTTCAGGATTTCAGGCCCAGTGGCAAACCAGCCGGTTTGCCACGAATCTCGGCGAACAGTTTGCTGATGCGCAAAAGGTGGATTGGGACAACTTACCGGCGTTTAGCGTCGCTGTATCGACGCCAGCCGACCAGTATCAACTGACGGACAGAGCGACGAAATATGCCATTTTGTTGATTACGCTAACGTTTATGGCGTTCTTTGTCTTCGAAACCCTGACGGGGCAGCGGTTACACCCGATGCAGTATCTGCTGGTGGGGTTATCGCTGGTGATGTTCTACCTGCTGTTGCTGGCACTGTCGGAACATATCGGTTTCACGCCAGCCTGGATCGCCGCCAGCCTGGTGGGCGCGTTGATGAATAGCGTTTATTTGCAGGCAGTGCTGAAAGGATGGCGCAATAGCGTACTGTTTACGCTAGCGTTATTGGCGCTGGATGGCGTGATGTGGGGATTGCTGCGTTCGGAAGATAGCTCGTTGCTTCTGGGTACCGGCGTTCTGCTACTGGCGCTTGGCGGCGTGATGTTCCTGACGCGCCATCTGGACTGGTATTCGCTCTCTTGTCAGCAACATAAGTCATTACCGCCAGTAAAAGATGACGAATTACGTTTGTGGAAATAAATCTAACGGGCGCGCGCGTTAACGTTTTCCCGCGCAGCGCCAGAAAATGTGATGCCGTTAGTTATAGGTCAGGTTTAATGTTGCCGTGGCATTCGCTTGCCCGGCCGTTACCGTGGCGGCGGTTTTATAGTAGCGCGCGCTAATTTTCAGAGTGGTCGACATATTCATGGTTCCGCCGTTAACCGTCTGGCTGCCATCGGCATTGGTGGTAATCGTGTGAGTAAAGAGATCAATTTTTTGATTGATTGGCAAACTGTCGGTAAAGAAACCGGCGTCCGGCGCCTGAATACCCAACTGTACGCCAACGCCGGTTGCGCTGGTTGGCGCGCTTGCATTGCTCAACTGGATGACTGAATTATCAGGATTGTTTCCGCTGGCCGGTTGGGCGCTTAACGATGCGGAAATAGCGGTGCCTTGTTCGCAGGTCAATAAGATATCCTGCTCGCCTGTGCCCGCGGTTTGACTGTTAGCGAAACTGCCTAAATTGACGCTGCCTAAATCAACGGTGATGGCAGGTGTTTCTACCCGACATCCCATCGCTTTCATAATCAATTGCGTATTCCCCAAATACAGATGGGTCAGAACATCGCCGCCGGAGTCTTCCGTTGCGCTATCGCGAAAAGATACGCGCGCCAGTGGACTTTGGAATGTCGCGGTACCGGAGGTGATCGGACCGCCTAAGGCGACCAGTTCAACATTGTAGGCGGGAGCCATCGCATGGTGTGTTTTATTGCCATCGCCATTATGGTAGGTATTATCGATTGGCATGACATTATCGTAAGGGCCAGCATTCGTTTGGGTTTTAATCGCAATGCCCACGCCGGAAATCCCGGTGCTAAATACCGGCGTGTTGTTCCCGTCATTCGCATTGATTGTCGCTGATGTATTTGACTGCGCGCTACCGGGTTCATATAAAAAACCGACCTTATAGTCGCGACTACAGCCATCCATTGTGACTTCGGAGGTGGAAACCCAGCCCGATTGCCACAATACCTCGCCTGCGGTATAGGCGTGGCTATCCACCACAAGCTGCGACGGCGGGGTGATAGTGATCGCGCCTTCATTACCGGAACGTTTACAGGAGGCGTAACTATGACCGGAACACGCGAACAGCAGAATAAGCGCCAGATATAACCTTCTCATGAAAAATTCCTGCTTTTATACCAGGTGAAATAGAAAGATGTTATTGCCATGCGATAGTGATCGTCACAACGGACGTGAAATCCCCTGCCGTGACTTTTCCATACGGGGTATACATCCTTGCGGCGACAGGCAAATTGGCTTCATGGGTATTACTGTTGATATCCACCGTGTAAGTGACGTTGTTGGCCAGATTGACCAGACTTTTGCCGTCCAGGTTAAAAAGCTGTAATCCTAAATCCTGCGCCGGATTGGCCGCGCTGTTTGCATAAATCGCAGAAGCATAATGCGGATCGGGATAAGGTACGCCGTTAAATGAAATCGCGGCTTTTGTGGTCGTTGCCGGGCAATTCGTCATTTTTATGGTGAAAGGAATGGTGGCGGTATTGCCGCCGGCCACGGCGATATCCGCCCGGGCATATTGTCCAAGAGAGATCGTGTCAGGTACCGTAACGGTACACGGATCGGCATAAATTAATCCCGTAACGTTAATGTCTACGGCATCTGCGGTATTGTATGCCGCGCTGATCGATGGCGACCATAATGCCAGACCCGTGAACGTTAACAGGGCGGCTAATGCAGCAAATCTGTTCATATTCATCTTTTATCCCACCAGAATCACTGGCATTGCTCGTGTAAGATTTCTACGCCAGAAGCGGAGGGGGAGCTCGGTATACGATAAGAGACCTGACACCGGTCTGCTGCTGTTGGTCCCCACTTCACTAATAACCGCCCTTGTTTTTCCAGTCCGGTTAACCAGGCCTGCCCCGCATCACCAACAAAACTGCTGTGATTGTCTGGTTTTGTTAAAGACGAGACGGTCGCGCCAAAAGGAACAGGCAGATTGTTTATGCGGGTTAATACCATCAATGCCTTGTAACCAATATTGGTTTTATATTCAGCCCTGACCACCGCGCCACGGGTAGGCACCAGCGTTTTACTGGTATCAATGAGCTCAATATTTTTTCTAATGCCTGTCGTATCTAAAGACACTTCATTACGATGGTAAGGCGAAGCATAAGGTACGACGGCATAACCCCGAAAATCGGTGTCCACGCCCGTTTCGTTATTCACGGGGACACCCGCTGCGCCAGGGGCTTTAACCAATATGATGGTGTCGTCCATTGGCTGGGATAGTGTCAGGCCATTTCGATGTAGCAGTACGCCGCCCTGAACGCCATAATTCAGACGGCGCATATGATTATCGTAGCTATACCCGCCGTTAATATCCGCATACGTCCCGTTATAGGTTGCGCTCACATTACCGCTGGTGGCTTTCTCTTGAGAGGAATAACCTTCCTGAACGCTCCATGAGAGATTTTTCTGTGCCAGCGCTGTTCCGTTTAAACCGACAGTATGTGTGGTATCGCCGTCTTTCGCGGAATTCATATTGTAGGTGGCATACGTTGACGGCATAAAGGCATCTAACGGAATACTAATATTGATTGAAATTTGCTGGTCATTACTGTCTTCCGTATCGTCGTCTTCATCCTGAGAATTATCGGCGTTCAGCGTATAAGAATAGTTAATGCCATAGCTTACGTTATGCCATGTGTTGTTATAGCCAATACCTAATGATGTGGTATGAGTGTCATTCCAGTAATCTTCATTATATAAAGTGAGTGAAATGGAACCGTAGATAATGTCTTGCGATAACGACAGGTCGGTGCGATTACGGACATGATCATAGTGACTATTATCGCTATAGGTATCCAGCACATCCTCAAGAGCGTAGTAATCTTTGGTCGAATAACGGTAGCCGGCGACAGTGAAATTGGTGCCTGTTGACTGAATATCTTTGCTGTAACGAATACGCCAGGATTGTCCGGTAAGCGTATCGCTAACCACATCGCCTGCTTTAATTTTTGACCATGAGTTGGTGACGTCTAAAGACAATGCGCCCAGATCGCCAAGGTTTAAGCCTGTCCCGATGAGCGCCGCATGATAAACATCATTGCTCAGCGTACTCTCTATTCCGCCATAGGCGGTTATGCCGCCTGCTAATCCGTATAAGGCCGTCAGTTCAGCGAAGTTCTGTTGCGCGGAATGCGTATCTGATGAACGCGTGCGGCCTACCGTCAGGTCGTATTTCAGGTGGCCTTCACGCTGTAATACCGGAACGCTGGCGTAGGGCACAATGAAATGCTGTTCAGAACCATCGGATTCTTTGATGGTGACGTACAGGTCGCCCGAGCCGCCGGTTGGATAAAGATCGTTGATGGCGAATGGGCCCGCCGGAACGTTAGTTTTGTAGATGGTATAACCGTTTTGTTCAACGGTTACCTGCGCGCTGCTTTTGGCCACCCCGCGAATGACCGGGGCGAACCCTTTCATACTGTCCGGCAACATATCGTCATCAGAAGAGATCTGTACGCCCTTAAATGAAATACTGTCAAAGACGTCTGCGGGCGTGTTATTTTCCCCGGCGATCAGCTGTCCTTTTAAAAATTCGATATCGCGAGAAACATAGGTGTAGGCAGAATCCCAGCTATTTTGCCCATCGCTATCGTGATTCCATGTTGAGTAGTTACGAAAACGCCATGCGCCAATGTTAATACCAGGGCGCAGGTTAGCGTATTCGCTATTTTCCGTCCGGTTTTCATCAATATCGTGATCCTGCGATCCGGTAAAACTGTAGTTCAGCAAAAAAGCATTAATGCCTTCATCCCATTCGCTGGTAGGGACGAATTCTCGCGGGTCGGCGATCAACGCGATTTGAGGGATCGCTAAATCCAGCCGGTTACCGATGACATTAAACTTTGCTACAGCGCCAGCCAGCAGACTAAGATCGGTACACCCGTTTGGGTCATTTTTAAGCTCGGGGAAGTTTTCTGTTTTTACGCCCCACTGCTTGAGTTGTTCAACGCTAAGACACGGCTGTAGGGAGAGCTTATTATCTGCTGATTTTTTATTTTTAAAGGCAATATTTTTTGTTTCAACACTGGTGTTATTAATATAAATATCAACATTATAGGTGCCTTCTGCCTGACCCCCCTTTTCGAAAACCGATAGATCGACATTCTCCACGCCCGGTTCATCATTTTCCAACGATAATGGATTAAAATGATCATGCGCTAACGCTGGTTTTATGGAACAGCATATAAACAGAAACGATAACGCTAATTGAGAACGGGGCTCTACTCTGGAGAATTGCACAGTAAAAGTCCTGAAAGGGTAAAAGTAAAGTGAAGTCGTTAATGGCTAGAATGAACCGGAATGCGGCTCTAAACTCATCCCATAATCGCTGATTAATCGCCACGTTACCGTGCCATGAGGGGCGGCAGTAGAACCCAATTTAAATGACGCTGATGATTTTGGCGGAACGAAAGTCGCTGATTTCACTTCATGGCTGTTAAGCGTCACACTGGCAAAGTTCATATAATAGGGAGTGGGGTTATTTACGGTAATAACATCACCTGCCGTCTGCCATTTTAATTGTTGGCTCTGGCTATCAGGCGTCGATTTTGTTAATGCTGGCGGTCGATATATAAGCTTTATTTGGGTATTAATGGAGATTTCCACGCGGTTCGCGGAGGCATTATCATCAATAGAAGGAATACCCTTAATATTGAGCCAGTACATAGACTCCCGATCTGCAGGTAGGGGGGCGCCAGAGCGAATAACCCGAATACTGTTCTTTTGCCCGGCATCAAGGCGAAAAAGAGGCGGGGTGATAATAAACGCCTGCTTATTTGTGACCTGGGGATCGGCAACCGATAACCATGACTGAACAAGATTCGCTTTGCTGTCTTTATTCTCTACATTGATTGACGACTCATCATTATTGCCGTCGAAAACCAGTCGGGTTCCGCCAACAACAATGCTGGCATGGGCAACATGGCTTGTCAGTAATACGACCAACACGGATTTCTTTATGTGTTTCATTTTTTACTCTGTAAAGATGTTTTACGCTATGGACTGGCATCCTGCCTGTCCACATCAGGATGAGAATGCCTTACTGATACGAAACGGTATACGTAACCTGAGTGCTAACATCTCCACCGGTTACGGTTGCGGAACCATCGTTTGCCATGGCAGCGTAATAGGTAAAGTCTGCTTCCGAACCGTCGGTTGGCAGGTTCACTGCGGCATCATCCGTGTTATCTGTCACATCGCTATGTGAAGCGTTCTGAATAGAAATACCGACACCCGCGGCGCCCGTTTCCGATCCTTCGTCCGCGTTTTTGAAGTACGTTGGGTTGGAATCATCTGTTGCGCCGTGGAAGCGGAACATGGCCTGGGTTGGTACGCCAGTCCCTGCTTCCGGGCAGCTAACCAGGCTTACGGTAAACGGCACGTAATCGGTTGTGGCGCCTTTTTCCGCGATGCGTTCTTTGCTGTAATTGCCTAAATCAATGGTGGTATCCGTGGAGCCATTAACCTGAACCGTACACGCCTGATCGTAAATTTTGCCATTGAACGTAATCGTGTTCTGGGCAAATACCGGTGTGGATGCTACGGCAGTTAACATTGCCAGGATGATAATTTTCTTATTAAACATATTAATTGTTGCCTGATTCTATTCGCTGAAAAATAAAGATAGCCATATAAAATAAAATATTATATTTTACTCTGTATGCGCTTCTTTCTGTTCTGTAGATAAGCAGGCGGCTATTCTACGTATATCAACTATGAACTCAATAAAAATTCTGATGCAATATTGAACGGCAGTCCAGTTTCGGACTCGGTAACAAAGTTTAATAAAATACCACTAAAGAAGTATGGTTGGTGACTGGATTTATAGAGCAAGATCTCTTTTTTGATAATAGTTATTATTTCCTGGAGGATTTATTTAACTCTATATTGCTTTATTTTTAAGAATATACGACGCTTGTCCGTTTAAAATGAAACCGGCAGGTTTCGAAGCTCTAACAGTCTTCCATGCAGTATTTTTATATAGTCCCCCGCTTTTAGTTCTGAAAGTACCTGCATGATACGGCTGCGTGAAAGCCCGGTTCTCTGCTGTATGAAGTTCTGTGCGTTGATCTCAAATCGTGAGCTTTCAGGATACGACCACAGTTCAAGTAACAGCGCTTTTATCTGGCTATAGGCGTCCTGCCCGATAAGGTTTCTGTCACGGTTAGTCATGAAAGCAATGCGGTACATCAGGATGTTCGAAATGTCACGCCAGAGATGCTTTTCATCAGCTATTTCCACAAAATCTTTTACTGGGACAGGATAATATTCACAGGTGGTTTCGGCGATAAAAAAGACGTCTGAATTCTCTTCTAACTGGTATAAGTCAGCATAGGCATCTACAAGGCCTAAAATCATTGGTGAGACACCGCAGCCCATTACAATGCTGTCGATACGCCGACATACTTTAATAGCGCCTTTAGTGATTAACAGGATGTGGGATTGATTATCAATCTTGATATCCAGTGTTTTACCGGCCGTAATAGTGACAGGGGAGATGTTTTGAATAACGTGCCGATGAATATTTAAAATGGCTTGCAGGTTTTTTTCTTTCCCTGTGGGACGATACACATTCCCGCCGTTTAACTGCTTCATATCTTCCCCATTATTATGGCTGATAAAGTGGTTGACTATTAAAAGGTAAAGATAAATTTAATATTCACTTAAAATTATAATTAAGTAAATTAAAATAGCCAACAAGAATATTTAAGTCAATGTATTCACCTTATCAATGCATGAGCGACAACGCTGTTTGTAAGGTTAACCATAGTAAATGTGATGATTTTATTTGCAATCATTTTATGACAGCTATCATAGGTACCGTGCTTAACGAGCGCGTAGAGCGTACAGGATAGCGAAGCGATGAACATCGCTGTTGTAGGATACGAATGAGAGAAAAGTACAAAATGCCGGCGGGCGGCGTTTTACTGAGCGAAATCGCCGCCTGCCGGAACTCCTCCCGGCGGGAGTCATAAGCGGTTAGCGGTACTGGACGATCAGGCTTTGAATCTCCGGATGATCTTTTAACGACACGTGCCGTACCGTGGCGATTCCATTCATCAACGAAATAGCGTTTCCAGACGGTGTGGCGACTGTCTGTAAATGGGGGATATTATTCCGCAAACATGATACCTCGATATTGCGATCGTGAGGCGCAAGATTACAACCATATTCGACAATCTGGCCTTTGAAATGAATAACGCCTGCGGAGACCGGCGCGGTAGCAGCCAGCGCGGCAGATGAAGCTGACATCGCTGCACAAAACAGGTAGCAGCATAATGGTGATTTTTTCATCCTTTGAAACCTCACGTCCTGTGAGCATCCCCTTATTTTTTGGGGACTAACAAATCCCGTGTATAACTCTTTAATGTAAATACACAAACTACCTTAACTTTCGCAAGCTGAGATAAACAGCGCTATACGACAATTTTTATGTAAAAGAGTACGTCATAACGGCAGGTCAGGAGGGAAAGCGAGGCCGCTTAGCGGAAGGGGGGGCATAAGAAACAGCCAGTAAGAATAACTTACCGGCTGTTTTTACGGTTCGGCGCCTGGGCCGAATTAATCCTGCAGGTCGCCGCAGAAGCGATAACCTTCGCCGTGAATGGTGGCGATGATTTCCGGCGTATCCGGCGTGGATTCGAAATGCTTACGAATACGACGAATGGTAACGTCAACAGTACGGTCATGCGGCTTCAGCTCGCGGCCGGTCATTTTCTTCAACAGCTCTGCGCGCGACTGAATTTTGCCAGGGTTTTCGCAGAAATGCAGCATCGCGCGGAACTCGCTGCGCGGTAGTTTATACTGCTCGCCGTCCGGGCCGATCAGTGAACGACTGTTGATATCCAGTTCCCAACCGTTGAACTTGTAGCTTTCAACGCTACGACGCTCTTCGCTGACGGTACCCAGGTTCATGGTACGGGACAGCAGGTTGCGGGCACGGATGGTCAATTCGCGTGGGTTAAACGGTTTGGTGATGTAATCATCCGCGCCGATTTCGAGGCCGAGAATTTTGTCGACTTCGTTATCGCGGCCCGTCAGGAACATCAGCGCAACGTTAGCCTGTTCACGCAGTTCACGCGCTAACAGGAGACCGTTTTTCCCTGGCAGATTGATATCCATGATCACCAGGTTGATGTCATATTCAGAGAGGATCTGATGCATTTCCGCGCCATCTGTCGCTTCGAATACATCATAGCCTTCCGCTTCGAAAATACTTTTCAACGTGTTGCGTGTTACCAACTCGTCTTCAACGATAAGAATGTGCGGGGTCTGCATGTTTGCTACCTAAATTGCCAACTAAATCGAAACAGGAAGTACAAAAGTCCCTGACCTGCCTGATGCATGTCGCAAATTAACATGATCGGCGTAACATGACTAAAGTACGTAATTGCGTTCTTGATGCACTTTCCATCAACGTCAACAACATCATTAGCTTGGTCGTGGGTACTTTCCCTCTGGACCCGACAGTGTCAAAAACGGCTGTCATCCTAACCATTTTAACAGCAACATAACAGGCTAAGACGTACCGGACACCTAATAAAACTACGCTTCGTTGACATATATCAAGTTCAATTGTAGCACGTTAACAGTTTGATGAAATCATCGTAGCTAAATGCTAGCTTTCATCACAAATTTGCAATATTCCAACTAGTTACGTAAGCCAACTAATAAATGCGATGAATCCAAAGAGCAGGATCTATTTTAAATTAAATTATCCTAAATAAACAGCAGGATAACGATGTTCTGTTAACATAAACAGCAATAGTACAGATACGCAATAGTGTAGCGTCTTTTACGAAATCAAAAATGCTTTTTCAGTGATATCCGTTAAAATTTTGTAAATTTGCGAAGCGTAATATGCTTACAAACGCCAGCTAATTTCCTGTAAATTAGTCAAAAAGAGTAATGAAATGCGTGTAACAATCGTTCTTGTCGCTCCCGCCAGAGCGGAAAATATTGGCGCAGCCGCCCGGGCTATGAAGACCATGGGATTTACTGACCTGCGTATTGTCGACAGCCAGGCGCACCTGGAGCCCGCCACCCGTTGGGTCGCACATGGATCTGGAGATATTATTGATAATATTGAGGTTTTTCGCACCCTTGCCGACGCGCTCCACGATGTGGATTTTACCGTCGCGACGACAGCCCGCAGCCGGGCAAAATTTCATTACTACGCTTCGCCCGCTGAACTGGTTCCCTTATTACAGGAAAAATCACGCTGGATGCGTCATGCCGCGCTGGTTTTTGGCCGTGAGGATTCCGGTTTGACCAATGACGAGCTGGCGCTGGCGGATGTATTGACCGGCGTGCCGATGGCGGCGGATTACCCTTCGCTCAATCTGGGTCAGGCGGTCATGGTGTATTGCTATCAATTAGCAGGTTTAATGCAACAGACCACAGAATCCGTTGATATTGCTGATGAATCGCAGTTACAGGCGTTACGCGCGCGTCTTTTACGCCTGCTAACGACTCTGGAGGCGGCCGATGACCACAAATTAACCGACTGGCTACAACAGCGAATCGGCCTGCTGGGACAGCGAGATACGGTAATGTTGCACCGTTTGGTCCATGATATTGAAAAAAAACTAACAAAATAACGTGCTGTAATTTTTAAAATAATAAGAGATTACGTCTGGTTGCAAGAGATCATGACAGGGGGAATTGGTTGAAAATAAATATATCGCCAGCAGCACATGAACAAGTTTCGGAATGTGATCAATTTAAAAATTTATTGACTTAGGCGGGCAGATACTTTAACCAATATAGGAATACAAGACAGACAAATAAAAATGACAGAGTACACAACATCCATGAACCGCATCAGCACCACCACCATTACCACCATCACCATTACCACAGGTAACGGTGCGGGCTGACGCGTACAGGAAACACAGAAAAAAGCCCGCACCTGAACAGTGCGGGCTTTTTTTTCGACCAGAGATCACGAGGTAACAACCATGCGAGTGTTGAAGTTCGGCGGTACATCAGTGGCAAATGCAGAACGTTTTCTGCGTGTTGCCGATATTCTGGAAAGCAATGCCAGGCAAGGGCAGGTAGCGACCGTACTTTCCGCCCCCGCGAAAATTACCAACCATCTGGTGGCGATGATTGAAAAAACTATCGGCGGTCAGGATGCTTTGCCGAATATCAGCGATGCCGAACGTATTTTTTCTGACCTGCTCGCAGGACTTGCCAGCGCGCAGCCGGGATTCCCGCTTGCACGGTTGAAAATGGTTGTCGAACAAGAATTCGCTCAGATCAAACATGTTTTGCATGGTATCAGCCTGCTGGGTCAGTGCCCGGATAGCATCAACGCCGCGCTGATTTGCCGTGGCGAAAAAATGTCGATCGCGATTATGGCGGGACTCCTGGAGGCGCGTGGACATCGCGTCACGGTGATCGATCCGGTAGAAAAACTGCTGGCGGTGGGCCATTACCTTGAATCTACCGTCGATATCGCGGAATCGACTCGCCGTATCGCCGCCAGCCAGATCCCGGCCGATCACATGATCCTGATGGCGGGCTTTACCGCCGGTAATGAAAAGGGTGAACTGGTGGTGCTGGGCCGTAATGGTTCCGACTATTCCGCCGCCGTGCTGGCCGCCTGTTTACGCGCTGACTGCTGTGAAATCTGGACTGACGTCGATGGCGTGTATACCTGTGACCCGCGCCAGGTGCCGGACGCCAGGCTGCTGAAATCGATGTCCTACCAGGAAGCGATGGAACTCTCTTACTTCGGCGCCAAAGTTCTTCACCCTCGCACCATTACGCCCATCGCCCAGTTCCAGATCCCCTGTCTGATTAAAAATACCGGTAATCCGCAGGCGCCAGGAACGCTGATCGGCGCGTCCAGCGACGATGATAATCTGCCGGTCAAAGGGATCTCTAACCTTAACAACATGGCGATGTTTAGCGTCTCCGGCCCTGGAATGAAAGGGATGATTGGGATGGCGGCGCGTGTTTTCGCCGCCATGTCTCGCGCCGGGATCTCGGTGGTGCTCATTACCCAGTCCTCCTCTGAGTACAGCATCAGCTTCTGTGTGCCGCAGAGTGACTGCGCGCGTGCCCGCCGTGCGATGCAGGATGAGTTCTATCTGGAGCTGAAAGAGGGGCTGCTGGAGCCGTTGGCGGTTACTGAGCGGTTGGCGATTATCTCTGTTGTCGGCGACGGTATGCGCACGTTACGCGGCATTTCAGCGAAATTCTTCGCCGCGCTGGCGCGGGCTAATATCAATATCGTGGCGATCGCTCAGGGATCTTCTGAGCGTTCCATTTCTGTGGTGGTGAATAACGACGATGCCACCACCGGCGTGCGGGTAACGCACCAGATGCTGTTCAATACCGATCAGGTGATTGAAGTGTTTGTCATTGGCGTCGGCGGCGTCGGCGGCGCGCTACTGGAACAGCTTAAACGTCAGCAAACCTGGCTGAAGAACAAACACATCGATCTACGCGTGTGCGGCGTGGCGAACTCAAAGGCGTTGCTAACCAATGTGCATGGCCTGAATCTGGACAACTGGCAGGCGGAACTGGCGCAAGCGAACGCGCCGTTCAATCTGGGACGCTTAATTCGCCTGGTGAAAGAATATCATCTACTCAATCCGGTGATTGTTGATTGTACCTCCAGTCAGGCGGTGGCCGACCAGTATGCCGACTTCCTGCGTGAAGGGTTCCATGTGGTGACGCCAAACAAGAAAGCGAACACCTCGTCGATGGACTACTACCATCAGCTACGTTTCGCCGCCGCGCAATCACGGCGCAAATTCTTGTATGACACCAACGTCGGCGCCGGTTTGCCGGTAATCGAAAACCTGCAAAACCTGCTGAATGCGGGTGATGAACTGCAAAAATTTTCCGGCATTCTTTCCGGGTCGCTCTCTTTTATTTTCGGTAAACTGGATGAGGGGATGAGTCTCTCACAGGCGACCGCCCTGGCGCGCGAGATGGGCTATACCGAACCCGATCCGCGCGACGATCTTTCCGGTATGGATGTGGCGCGTAAACTGTTGATCCTCGCCCGCGAGACGGGCCGCGAGCTGGAGCTTTCCGATATCGTGATTGAACCGGTGTTGCCGGACGAGTTTGACGCCTTCGGCGATGTGACCGCCTTTATGGCGCATCTGCCGCAGCTTGACGACGCGTTTGCCGCCCGTGTGGCTAAAGCTCGTGATGAAGGTAAGGTATTGCGCTATGTGGGCAATATCGAAGAGGATGGCGTGTGCCGCGTGAAGATTGCCGAAGTTGATGGTAACGATCCGCTCTTCAAAGTGAAAAACGGTGAAAACGCGCTGGCGTTCTACAGCCACTATTATCAGCCCTTGCCGTTGGTGCTGCGCGGCTACGGCGCAGGCAATGATGTGACGGCGGCGGGCGTGTTTGCCGATCTGTTACGGACCCTCTCATGGAAGTTAGGAGTTTAACATGGTGAAAGTGTATGCCCCGGCTTCCAGCGCGAACATGAGCGTCGGTTTCGACGTGTTGGGCGCAGCCGTCACACCCGTTGACGGCACGTTGCTGGGCGATGTGGTATCCGTTGAAGCAGCGGACCATTTCCGTCTGCATAACCTGGGGCGATTTGCCGATAAACTGCCGCCGGAGCCGCGTGAAAATATTGTTTATCAGTGCTGGGAACGTTTTTGCCAGGCATTGGGGAAAACCATCCCGGTGGCGATGACGCTGGAAAAAAATATGCCGATTGGTTCCGGGTTAGGGTCCAGCGCCTGTTCCGTCGTCGCCGCGCTGGTCGCGATGAATGAGCACTGCGGCAAACCGTTAAACGACACGCGTCTGTTGGCGCTGATGGGCGAGCTGGAAGGCCGTATCTCCGGCAGCATCCATTACGATAACGTCGCGCCGTGCTTTCTTGGCGGTATGCAGTTGATGATTGAAGAAAACGGCATTATTAGTCAGCAGGTGCCGGGCTTTGATGAGTGGCTATGGGTACTGGCTTATCCGGGCATTAAAGTTTCTACCGCAGAAGCACGGGCCATTTTGCCTGCGCAGTATCGCCGTCAGGATTGCATTGCGCATGGACGGCATCTGGCCGGTTTTATTCACGCCTGTTACTCGCGGCAGCCGCAGCTTGCCGCCGCGCTGATGAAAGATGTTATTGCCGAACCATACCGCGCGCGTTTACTGCCGGGCTTTAGCCAGGCGCGGCAGGCGGTGTCGGAGATCGGCGCGCTGGCGAGCGGGATTTCAGGATCGGGGCCGACGCTGTTTGCGCTATGCGATAAACCGGAGACGGCGCAGCGCGTCGCGGACTGGCTGAGCAAACATTATCTGCAAAATCAGGAAGGCTTCGTTCATATTTGCCGGCTGGATACGGCGGGCGCACGAGTAGTGGGATAATCAATGAAACTCTATAATCTGAAAGACCATAATGAGCAGGTCAGCTTTGCGCAGGCCGTCACGCAAGGACTGGGCAAACAGCAGGGACTTTTTTTTCCGCACGAACTGCCGGAGTTTAGCCTGACGGAAATTGATGAGATGCTCAACCAGGACTTTGTCAGCCGTAGCGCAAAGATCCTCTCGGCATTTATTGGCGATGAAATACCGCAGCAAATTCTGGAAGAGCGCGTCCGCGCGGCGTTTGCGTTCCCGGCGCCGGTAGCGCAGGTAGAAAGCGATGTCGGCTGCCTGGAGCTGTTCCATGGTCCGACGCTGGCCTTTAAAGACTTCGGCGGGCGTTTTATGGCGCAAATGCTGACGCATATCAGCGGCGACAAACCGGTGACGATTCTGACCGCAACGTCAGGCGATACCGGCGCGGCGGTGGCTCACGCGTTCTATGGCCTGGAAAATGTGCGGGTCGTCATTCTCTACCCGCGCGGTAAAATCAGTCCGTTGCAGGAAAAACTGTTCTGTACGCTGGGCGGCAACATTGAAACCGTGGCGATCGACGGCGATTTCGACGCTTGCCAGGCGCTGGTGAAACAGGCATTTGATGACGAAGAACTGAAAATGGCGCTGGGGCTGAATTCGGCTAATTCAATTAATATCAGCCGCCTGTTGGCGCAAATTTGCTACTACTTTGAAGCCGTGGCGCAACTGCCGCAGGGGGCGCGTAACCAACTGGTGATCTCCGTCCCCAGCGGCAACTTTGGCGATTTGACGGCAGGACTGCTGGCGAAGTCGTTAGGCCTACCGGTGAAACGTTTTATCGCCGCCACCAACGTCAACGACACGGTGCCGCGTTTTCTGCATGACGGAAAGTGGGCGCCGAAAGCGACGCAGGCGACCCTGTCGAATGCGATGGATGTCAGCCAGCCGAATAACTGGCCGCGCGTGGAGGAGCTATTCCGCCGTAAAATCTGGCGCCTGACTGAGCTGGGCTATGCGGCGGTGGATGACACTACGACACAACAGACGATGCGCGAGCTGAAAGCGAAAGGTTATATCTCGGAACCTCATGCGGCGGTAGCGTATCGGGCATTACGCGACCAGTTAAACCCTGGCGAGTATGGCTTGTTTCTCGGAACGGCGCATCCGGCGAAGTTTAAAGAAAGCGTGGAGTCCATTCTGGGAGAAACGCTGGCATTGCCTGAAGCGCTCGCCGAACGCGCCGACCTGCCGCTGCTTTCACATCATCTGCCTGCGGATTTTGCCGCCCTGCGTAAGCTGATGATGACCCGCCAATAACCATTGCGCCCGGTGGCGCTGTCGCTTACCGGGCCTATGGGGTGGTGTCGATTTGTAGGCCGGATAAGGCGTAACCGCCATCCGGCGATGCCGTTACTGCTCGTAGCGTTTAAAGACCAGTTCGTCTTGTGTGGAGGTTTCTTCATCAAAGAAATACCCTTCACGGTCAAACGCGATAAGCTGTTCCGGCTTCGTTAAGCGGTTTTCAATAATAAAACGGCTCATCAGTCCGCGCGCTTTTTTGGCGTAGAAGCTTACCACCTTAAACTTGCCGTTTTTCTCATCAAGGAACACGGGCTTAATCAGTTCGGCATTCAGTTTCTTCGGCTTCACCGATTTAAAATATTCCTCGGAGGCCAGATTCACCACCACCCGATCGCCCTGCGCCTCAAGCGCTTCGTTGAGCTTATCGGTAATGATATCGCCCCAGAATTGATAAAGATCTTTGCCGCGCGGATTCTCCAGGCGAATCCCCATCTCCAGACGATAAGGCTGCATTAAATCCAGCGGGCGCAATACGCCATACAAGCCAGAGAGCATGCGCAGATGCTGTTGGGCAAAATCAAAATCCGCGTCGTTGAACGTTTCCGCCTGTAGGCCGGTATAAACATCGCCTTTGAACGCCAGAATCGCCTGGCGTGCATTATCCGGCGTGAAATGAGGCTGCCAGTCATGAAAACGCGTGGCGTTGAGATCCGCCAGTTTGTCGCTAATTCCCATCAGCCTGGAAATTTGCGGCGCCGAAAGCTGGCGGGCCTGTTGAATAAGCTGCTGGCTGTGATCCAACAGCTCCGGCTGGGTATAGCGGGTCGTGGCCAGCGGGCTTTGATAATCAAGCGTTTTTGCAGGTGAAATCAGAATCAGCATATTCAGTCCTTGCAGGGAATTTTCTGCGACTTTAGCAAAAAAACGCCGCAGAGTTGACCGATGGTTGCGATTGTCGGCTTAATCGCGCGATGCCGCATCCCAGGTATCTGGCGCCAGTTGTGGTTCGATATCCGGGAAGCGCCGCGGATCGAACTGCGGTCTTACGCCCAGTTTCCGTTGTCGCAGATAATCGCCGGCGAGGGTATACACCACCGGTGAGAGCAACAAAATCGCCGTCAGATTGGTAATAGCCATACAGGCCATGATCATGTCAGCAAGCTGCCATATCAGCGGAAAACTGATGAGCGTACCGGCGATGACCATGCCAAGCGTCGCAAGGCGTAATAGCCAGATGGCCTTTGCGTTATGTAACCGCAGAAAAAACAGATTGTTCTCGGCGTAAATATAGTTGGCGACGATAGAACTGAACGCGAACAGAATGACGATAAGCGCGACAAAACTGGCGCCCCATTCACCGGTCAACGAAACCATTGCATGTTGGAGAAGCTGAATGCCTTCTGTTGACGAATGGGACGCGTGATTCCCCGCCAGCAGGATAATCATTGCGCTGGCGGTACAGATGATAATGGTGTCGCTGAATACGCCAATCATTTGCACAATCCCCTGCGCGACAGGGTGAGGGGGATACGACGTTGCCGCCGCGGCCGCATTAGGCGTTGACCCCATTCCCGCTTCATTAGAGAACATCCCACGCTGAAAACCGCTGGTAATAGCCTGAGTGAGCGTATATCCGGCTGCGCCTGCTGCGGCTTCCTGCCAGCCAAATGCGCTTTTGACTATCGAAGCGATAACGCCAGGCATTTGCTCAATATGCCAGAGGCAAATGAATACGCTGCCGGCGACCCACAATAACGCGATGAGGGGAATCAGCCATTGCATCAGGCGGGCGACGCCTTTTATGCCGCGAATGATAATTAACAGGGCACAGAACGCCAGAGCAATGCCGGAGATAAGCGGCGGAATGTTGAAGGCGAAATGGAGCGCGCGTGAGACGGCATTCGCCTGCACGCTATTAAAAATCAACCCGTAGGCGACGAGCAGAAAGAGGGCGAAAACCACGCCCATCCAGCGCATTCCCAGCCCGCGCGCCATATACCACGCCGGGCCGCCGCGGAACTGGCCTGTCGGGTCACGTTCTTTATAAAGCTGGGCAAGCGAACACTCGGCGAAGGAGGTCGCCATGCCAATGATGGCCGAGACCCACATCCAGAATACCGCGCCGGGACCGCCTGCGGCGATAGCCAGCGCCACGCCGGCCAGATTACCGCTGCCAATCCGCGCCGCGAGGCTGGTACACAGCGCCTGAAATGACGTCAGGCCGCCTGGCTGCGGGCTAAAGCTGCCTTTCAGACTGCGGCTAAATTGGCGAATATAACGAAATTGAATGAATCCGGTACGCCAGGTAAACCAACATCCTGCGCCGAGCAGCAGGTAAATCATTACCGAGCCCCAGAGTATTTCGTTAATAAAACTGAAAAACTCAGGCATTAACGTCCCTCTTGTTGATGCCGTCACGCTTTGATGATCCTGTATAAGCGTGACCCATGATGTAGATGACCTTGTCAGACTAATATTAACGGCAGTTTACCATAAATACGGCGGTATCCTTTAATTGCGCATCAACCGTCGGCAGATACGCAAACAGTGCACAAGGGCAGCCAGGTGCATGTAGGCGGTTGCGCTGTGAGTGCGTCGTGTTATCATCAGGGTAGACCGGTTACATCCCCTAACAAGCTGTTTAAAGAGAAACTCTATCATGACGGACAAATTGACCTCCCTTCGTCAGTTCACCACCGTAGTGGCTGATACCGGAGATATCGCGGCAATGAAGCTGTACCAGCCGCAGGATGCTACAACTAACCCTTCTCTCATTCTTAACGCAGCGCAAATCCCGGAATATCGTAAGCTGATTGACGATGCTGTCGCCTGGGCGAAACAGCAGAGCAGCGACCGCGCGCAGCAGGTTGTTGACGCGACCGATAAGCTGGCGGTGAATATTGGCCTGGAAATCCTGAAGCTGGTGCCGGGGCGTATTTCTACCGAAGTTGACGCGCGTCTGTCTTATGACACTGAAGCGTCTATCGCCAAAGCAAAACGTATCATTAAACTCTACAATGATGCGGGTATCAGCAACGATCGTATCCTGATCAAGCTGGCGTCCACCTGGCAGGGCATTCGTGCAGCCGAACAGCTGGAAAAAGAAGGCATCAACTGTAACCTGACGCTGCTGTTCTCCTTTGCGCAGGCGCGTGCGTGCGCCGAAGCGGGCGTCTACCTGATCTCGCCGTTCGTAGGTCGTATTCTTGACTGGTATAAAGCCAATACCGACAAGAAAGACTATGCGCCAGCTGAAGATCCGGGCGTGGTTTCCGTAACGGAAATCTACGAGTACTACAAACAGCATGGTTACGAAACCGTCGTTATGGGCGCAAGCTTCCGTAACGTAGGCGAAATTCTGGAGCTGGCGGGCTGCGACCGTCTGACTATCGCACCGGCATTGCTGAAAGAACTGGCGGAAAGCGAAGGGGCGATTGAGCGTAAGCTCTCTTTCTCCGGCGAAGTCAAAGCGCGCCCGGAACGCATTACCGAAGCCGAGTTCCTGTGGCAGCATCACCAGGACCCCATGGCGGTTGACAAACTGGCGGATGGTATCCGTAAGTTTGCGGTAGACCAGGAAAAACTGGAAAAAATGATCGGCGATCTGCTGTAATCATTAACGCGTGGCCCTGATATGGGTCACGCTACCTCTTCTGAAACCTGTCTGTCCTTCCCTTCGCAGTGTATCATTCTGTTTAACGAGACTGTTTAAACGGAATAATCATGGATACCTTACGTATTGGCTTAGTTTCTATCTCCGACCGCGCTTCAAGCGGCGTTTACCAGGATAAAGGCATTCCTGCGCTTGAGGAGTGGCTCGCTTCTGCGCTGACCACGCCTTTCGAGGTCCAACGGCGCTTAATTCCTGATGAACAGGAAATTATCGAGCAAACGTTGTGTGAACTGGTTGATGAGATGAGCTGTCATCTGGTGCTGACCACTGGCGGTACCGGTCCGGCGCGTCGCGACGTCACGCCGGACGCGACCCTTGCCATCGCCGACCGTGAAATGCCAGGTTTTGGCGAACAGATGCGCCAGATCAGCCTGCGCTTTGTGCCGACCGCCATTCTTTCCCGCCAGGTGGGCGTTATCCGTAAACAGGCGTTAATTCTTAATCTGCCTGGACAGCCAAAATCGATCAAAGAAACGCTGGAAGGCGTAAAAGCGGACGATGGCAGCGTTAGCGTGCCGGGCATTTTTGCGAGCGTGCCGTATTGTATACAGCTGCTTGACGGGCCGTATGTCGAAACCGCGCCGGAAGTGGTTGCCGCTTTCCGTCCGAAGAGCGCCAGACGTGAGAATATGTCGTCCTGACCGGAAAATACTGATAGTAGGGTTATTCCTCCCGGTGCGGGAGGAATAAAAGAGATTTAGTGCGCCTCGCCGATTGGCAGAATAGTGCGGCCAAATTGCTCGTTTAGCACTTCACCCATCGCCAGATAAATAGCGCTGGCGCCGCAAACCAGACCAACCCAGCCTGCGATATGGATAATGGCTTCGTTACCGGTGATATTGCCGACCGCCAGCAGAGCGAACAGTACGGTCAGGCTCAGGAAAACAAATTGCAGCGCGCGGGCGGCTTTCAGCGTACCGAAGAACATAAACAGCGTGAACACGCCCCACAGACCCAAATAAGCGCCGAGTAGCTGAGCGTCAGGCGCATCCGTCAGGCCCATTTTCGGCATCAGCAGGATAGCGACCAGCGTCAGCCAGAACGAACCGTAAGAGGTAAAGGCCGTTAAACCAAAGGTATTGCCTTTTTTATACTCCAGCAGACCGGCAAAAATTTGCGCGATACCGCCGTAGAAAATCCCCATCGCCAGAATAATACCGTCCAGGGCGAAAAAACCGGCATTGTGCAGGTTAAGCAGAATGGTGGTCATGCCGAAGCCCATCAGGCCCAGCGGTGCCGGATTAGCCAACTTAGTGTTGCCCATAATTCCTCAAAATCATCATAATTGAATGGTGAAATAGTTTCCCAGAATAACGAGTTCCGTATTCGGGGCGCGGCATAATAATCAGGGGGAAGAGGACTGTCTATGATCTAATAAGGGGGAAAAGAAAATATTTCCCCCTGTGAGGGCATTCACGCCTGAACGGCTGCCATCATTCGTCGCAGGCAGGCTATTTGCAACACCGCCGGAATAGTCACGCGATACGCGCTGCCGCTCATCGCTTTGACGCCGTTTAACGCCGCGCCGACCGGGCCGCCAAGACCTGCGCCGCGCAGCAATCCGTGGCCCAGGATGCTCATTGCGGCATGGGTACGTAAAATGCGGGTAAGCTGGGTGGAAAGCAGGTGGGAGACCCCTTTTGCCAGACTGCGATCTTTCATGAGCAGCGGCAGCAGTTCTTCCAGTTCAGAAACTTTGGCGTCTACGGCTTGCAGAAATTCCTGCTTATGCGCCGCGTCCATCTTCTGCCAGGTATGACGTAAAAAATGCTCCAGCAGTTGCTGTTCTATTTCAAACGTCGACATGCTTTTATCTGCTTTAAGTTTTAGCCGTTTTGCGACATCCAGCAGAATCGCGCGGTACTGTTTTCCGTGCCCGCGCAATTTGTTGGCGATACTGTCGCCGCCGTAATGCTGAAACTCGCCGGCAATGAGCTGCCAGTTACGGCGGTGTTGCTCCGGGTGACCTTCCATCGCTTTGAACAGTTCGTTATGACTAAGGACGCTCGACAAGCGAGCCTTGCCCTTTTCGTTATGCGTCAGCAAACGGGCGAAATCGGCGAGTTGTTCTTCGCTACAATGCTGAAGAAAGTCTAAATCCTCGTCGTGTAAATAGGTGACGTTCATTTTCAGTCTGGCTTTTGGAATAGAAATAACAGCGATTAATCGTCGCCAATGACTTTAAGTCTCGCCATATCGGAAGAATTTACCGTATGGCCTGAGAAGGTAATCTTTGATACGCAGCGTTTGTTGTCGTTATCGCTATTAATATTGATCCAGCCTGTTGTCTGGCCCTCTTTGATTGAGGAAGGGACGTTCAGGCTTTGGCTGGCGCTACGCGCAGTTTTAAAATAGACGGATGCGCCGCTAAGTTCGATGTCGCCGTGATCCGCCGTGAGTTGAATGCGCTTCACGATGCGGCAGACGGGAATTTTCAGCGTGAGATCGTTCGTTTCATTTCTGGGCATGGCAATAACACCCAGTATTTTATGGTCGTTCGCGTGCGCGACGCTACTTAACGCCAGGCCGAAAAGCAGGCTGGCGGAAATCGTTAACACAGATCGCATGAAATTTCTCTTTGACGGGTTCAATAAGCAATTACCGTCTATCATACTCTGCTCATGGCAACGATTCAGTTTTGTAATCTTTTCTTTTTATTACAATTTTTCTGTGAATAGTATTCGTTGTTTAATTTATTTCATGAATGTTTGTTTGCCTGGTTTTCCATCGCGCCCTCTCGTCACTAAAAAATTTTTTCATCTCCCCCTTGATGACGTGGGTTACGACCCCATCTTGTAGTCAACCGCAGTGGTGAGTCTGAAAAAAAACGATTCAGGGTAGTTGAAACCGCACGTTTCGCCCTTATTACAGATTCACAACCACATGATGACCGAATTTTTAGTGGAGACGTTTAGATGGGTAAAATTATTGGTATCGACCTGGGTACTACCAACTCTTGTGTAGCGATTATGGATGGAACGCAGGCACGCGTGCTGGAGAACGCCGAGGGCGATCGCACTACGCCTTCTATCATTGCTTATACCCAGGATGGTGAAACTCTGGTTGGTCAGCCGGCTAAACGTCAGGCAGTGACAAACCCGCAAAACACCCTGTTTGCGATTAAACGCCTGATTGGCCGCCGCTTCCAGGACGAAGAAGTTCAACGTGACGTTTCTATCATGCCGTACAAAATCATCGGCGCCGACAACGGCGACGCATGGCTTGATGTGAAAGGTCAGAAAATGGCGCCGCCGCAGATTTCTGCCGAAGTGCTGAAGAAAATGAAGAAAACGGCTGAAGATTATCTGGGCGAACCGGTAACTGAAGCGGTTATCACCGTACCGGCTTACTTTAACGATGCGCAGCGTCAGGCTACCAAAGATGCTGGTCGTATCGCGGGGCTGGAAGTTAAACGTATCATCAACGAACCAACTGCCGCAGCGCTGGCTTACGGTCTGGATAAAGAAGTCGGCAACCGTACTATCGCGGTTTACGACCTCGGTGGTGGTACTTTCGATATCTCTATTATCGAAATCGACGAAGTTGATGGCGAAAAAACCTTTGAAGTTCTGGCAACCAACGGTGATACCCACCTGGGTGGTGAAGACTTCGATACCCGCCTGATCAACTACCTCGTTGACGAGTTTAAGAAAGATCAGGGCATTGACCTGCGTAACGATCCGCTGGCCATGCAGCGCCTGAAAGAAGCCGCAGAAAAAGCCAAAATCGAGCTGTCTTCTGCGCAACAGACCGACGTGAACCTGCCGTACATTACCGCAGATGCCACCGGTCCGAAACACATGAACATCAAAGTGACTCGTGCGAAACTGGAAAGCCTGGTTGAAGATCTGGTGAACCGTTCTATCGAGCCGCTGAAAGTCGCACTGCAGGACGCTGGCCTGTCCGTGTCTGATATCAACGACGTGATCCTCGTCGGCGGTCAGACCCGTATGCCAATGGTGCAGAAAAAAGTGGCTGAATTCTTTGGTAAAGAGCCGCGTAAAGACGTTAACCCGGACGAAGCTGTGGCTATCGGCGCAGCGGTACAGGGCGGCGTATTGACCGGTGATGTGAAAGACGTACTGCTGCTGGACGTTACCCCTCTGTCTCTGGGTATCGAAACGATGGGTGGCGTGATGACTCCGCTTATCACCAAAAACACCACCATCCCGACCAAGCACAGCCAGGTGTTCTCTACTGCGGAAGACAACCAGTCTGCGGTAACCATCCATGTGCTGCAGGGTGAGCGTAAACGTGCGTCTGATAACAAATCTCTGGGTCAGTTCAACCTGGATGGCATCAACCCGGCGCCGCGCGGTATGCCGCAGATCGAAGTCACCTTCGATATCGATGCTGACGGTATCCTGCACGTCTCCGCGAAAGATAAAAATAGCGGCAAAGAGCAGAAGATCACCATCAAGGCATCTTCTGGTCTGAACGAGGAAGAAATTCAGAAAATGGTTCGCGATGCAGAAGCGAACGCTGAATCCGACCGTAAGTTCGAAGAGCTGGTTCAGACCCGTAACCAGGGTGACCATCTGCTGCACAGCACCCGTAAGCAGGTTGAAGAAGCAGGCGATAAACTGCCGGCTGATGACAAAACCGCTATCGAGTCTGCCCTGAGCGCGCTGGAAACTGCCCTGAAAGGCGAAGATAAAGCCGCTATCGAAGCGAAAATGCAGGAGCTGGCGCAGGTTTCCCAGAAACTGATGGAAATCGCTCAGCAGCAACATGCGCAGCAGCAGGCTGGCTCCGCTGACGCTTCTGCAAACAACGCGAAAGATGACGACGTTGTCGACGCTGAGTTTGAAGAAGTAAAAGATAAAAAATAATCGCCCTTTGAACGGGTAATTACTGGCACGGGCGAAGAGGTTTCCTCTCCGCCCGTGTATGCATGTTAAGGGCAGATAAAAAGAGATGGCGAAAAGAGATTACTACGAGATTTTAGGCGTTTCCAAAACAGCGGAAGAGCGTGAAATCAAAAAGGCGTATAAGCGCCTGGCCATGAAATATCATCCGGACCGCAATCAGGGTGATAAAGAGGCCGAAGCTAAATTTAAAGAGATTAAAGAAGCCTATGAAGTGCTGACCGATGCGCAAAAACGCGCAGCCTACGATCAGTATGGTCACGCCGCGTTTGAACAAGGCGGTATGGGCGGCGGATTTGGCGGCGGCTTTAATGGCGGCGCTGATTTCAGTGATATCTTTGGTGACGTTTTTGGCGATATCTTTGGCGGCGGGCGTGGTCGCCAACGTGCGGCGCGTGGGGCTGATTTGCGTTATAACATGGATCTCACCCTGGAAGAAGCGGTGCGTGGCGTGACCAAAGAGATCCGTATTCCGACGCTGGAGGAGTGCGACGTTTGCCACGGCAGCGGGGCGAAAGCTGGCACGCAACCGCAAACCTGTCCGACCTGTCATGGTTCTGGTCAGGTACAGATGCGCCAGGGATTCTTTGCTGTACAGCAGACCTGCCCACACTGTCAGGGACGCGGTACGCTGATCAAAGATCCGTGCCATAAATGTCACGGTCATGGGCGTGTTGAAAAGAGTAAAACTCTGTCCGTTAAAATCCCGGCGGGTGTGGATACCGGCGATCGTATTCGTCTGGCAGGCGAGGGCGAAGCGGGCGAGCATGGCGCACCGGCAGGCGACTTGTACGTTCAGGTCCAGGTGAAACAACACCCTATTTTCGAGCGTGAAGGCAATAATCTTTATTGCGAAGTGCCGATCAACTTTGCGATGGCGGCGCTCGGCGGTGAAATTGAAGTGCCGACGTTAGATGGTCGCGTGATGCTGAAAGTACCGAGCGAAACACAAACGGGCAAGCTGTTCCGTATGCGCGGCAAAGGCGTGAAGTCCGTACGCGGTGGCGCGCAGGGCGATTTGCTGTGCCGTGTGGTCGTTGAAACGCCTGTCGGTCTGAGCGAAAAACAGAAGCAATTGCTAAAAGATCTTCAGGAAAGTTTTGGCGGCCCGACGGGAGAGAAAAACAGCCCGCGTTCAAAAAGCTTCTTTGACGGCGTGAAAAAATTCTTTGACGATTTGACTCGCTAATCTTTTTCCCGTTGTATTTTTCTTCAGCCCGGGTGTATATCCGGGCTTTTTTCTGCCTGTACGCGCCCAGGCTTCTGTTAAACGCATCGTATCCTCTCATTTGTTGATATTTTGTTTTTACTGATAAACAAATTGATGTTAATCAGCAGTTTTGTATACGCTTATTCTTTAAAAAAACGTGATGTGATGACATTAATGATTGCTTTTTTAGATGCTGTGAATTGATTTATCTTGAGTATTATCTATATTGCTTTTTTTAGTTTCCGGAGGCAGACAGCGAATGGGATCGAAAGGTGCCAACAAGAGCTTTGATTATAATTTAATCAAAATTCTTGACGCTGTTATTTTGTCAGGAAATGCGGCTATGGCGGCAAAAAAGTTAGGCATTACACCGGCTGCCGTTTCTCTGGCGTTAAAGCGCCTGCAGAGTTATTACCCGGAAGAACTGTTTAGCAGAGGGAAAGGCGGGCTCATCCCCACAGCTAAGGCTGTCGACATTCACCAAAATTTCAGTCAGGTGATGAAACTGGTGGATGACACATTTCTCTGTAATAGCAAAAAAGATGAAGCGTTCCAGATAACGTTATTAGGCAGTGATATTGTTGAAAGCTATTATCTTTCTCAGCTCTATAACAGCGATATATTTGACCGTATTTTGATAAATCATTTCACTGTCAGAAATATGAGTCGGGAGCATATCAGCGAACTTCTGTTTACTGCGCAAGGCGATCTGTTGATTAGTGCCGAACCTTTGCTGGAGTCCGGCATAGAGAATCAAATTATTGATAGTTTTAAATCATTTGTTTGTATTTGTAGCAGTAAACACATGCTGAGTACCCTCTCACAACTGTCGCTACATCATTTTTATTCTTCGCGTCATGCGTTATATCAGCCGGGGATGGGGGCTTCAGTGATATATCATGATAGCGAGTTATTTAAGGATGAGCTTTACTATACTGGCAGGCGTATTGTCGGCTATCGCAGTGATTCGCTTAACGGTTTGATGAGCATGATCGAACGAACCTCATTGATTGCATTGATGCCTTTGAAATTAGCGCTTTTTTATAAAAATCATCGTAAATATGACATTAAATTTATTCAGCCTCCGCCCGAACTGGCTTTGAAGTCAGTTCAGGTCTATGCATCCTGGAATAAAAATAGTAGAAATATATCGACGATTAATGAGATGGTAAGTATGTTACAAACGCTTTCCTCCTTCCGTCGCTAATACACCTCATTTTTACGCTTTGATTTAATATGGTTTTAAATGATGTGCTTTGATTTTTACCCTTCTGACAGGGCGCTTACACTCCTTGTGTTAATTATTCATTTATAATGATTTCGGAGTGTTAAAATGTCTATTCCCAACCATGTGTCGACAACGGAAGTTGTGCTATTGGAGCTAGAGATCTTACTCACTATTATTTCGATTGGCGCGTGGGGAGGCTTTGTCAGCTATCTTTTACGCAAAGATAAGACAGAATATAATAGTTCTCATGAAAGTATTAAATATTGCTTAACGCAGATCGTGATTTCCTGCTTCACCAGTTTCTTGTTAAGCGCGATTGCAATCGAAAAAGAATGCAGTTTCAACATTGTTCTGTTGGCGGCAGGCTTAGGCGGTGTTTTCGCGAGTCCGATCTTAAAAATTCTTGGGCGGCGGATTAAAAAAATTATCGAAGGGAATAATTCAGATTAATTATCATTCGCAGTATCAGGCTCATCCGTGAGCCTTTTACGCGTTTTTTTTCAGCCGGGTCTAGGTCACTCTATTCTTGATCCAGCCATAAATAAATTGTTCGTTATTGTGGTTTTTCTCAGCAACGTTTAAGTAGTACGTGCCCTGACTGCAATTGAGGGCTTTCACCAAAACGGCTTCCCCTTCCTGGCCTCGCCAGGCCAAATAATGTTCGAGAGCGGCAAGCGTCCGCGGGCCAATATTGCCATCCACATGAATATCCGGGTAGCGTTTACCTTCGTGATTAAAGACGTTCAACCAGCGTTGCAGCCACGCGCTGGGGTGGTAAGCGCCTATGTTGACTGCCGCATCGCACAGCTCGAAGGAGACTGGCCACGATAGCGTCGAGATGACGTCAAAGCCTGGTTTTATCCAGTAATCCTCTTCGAGAATCGCGTAGGCTTCAGCGTGGGTCAGATCCCGCATATCGCCAGCATAGCCATGCGCTCGCGCCGTGGCTTCGGTAATGCCCCAATGGGTGGCGCCGCCTTTATCTTTAGGGTTAAATACGTAACCGCCTTCAAGCGCAATAATTCCATCTATAATTGGATTCATCTTCCCTTTCCTTCGCTTAGTGAATATGCAGATACATGAGAGAACCTAACGTTACTGAAAATACGGTCGTCAGGGCGGCGATGGTTTGCCGTACAATCTGTTTTTTTCTTCCCTTTGTTTCGCTATCCGTCGCGATAATGGCGATATCACTATTCACTTTGAGACCTTGTCTTGGAATGGTAATAAAAAGATCGTTAATACCAAGCGCTTTAAGGTCACGTCTGATTAAATAGAGAATCTGCGTTAGATTTGCATCATTAACATAGTGGCTTCGACTTCCCCATAACGCAGTGGTTATTTTTTGTCGCTCGATAATCTCCAGATGAGCATTCTCGATGATGAAACTGAGACATTTGGCTCTCATCGCAGTCATTTTAATAACCTGTGAATTTGAGACCGTCCTCAGTTCATATTTACCTTCATTGTAAATGCAGTTGCTATTAATGATATAAGTTTTCATAACGTCTTCCTTTAGAAATGTACATCCTGGTTGTCTGTGGTGACTATATTGTATGAGAAATGTCTTAATCCAATAAATGTCACTGGTTTTATTGTATTGTCATTGTCTATAGCGAGTGTAATCACATTATTTCATTGAAATTAAATGATATTTAATTACATGATAAATGATATTTACTATGCTCTCACCAGAACGGACTAAGCGGGCGCTGAGAGATGTTGTTTTCTCTTCGACAGACGGTGTTGTTAACCTCATTTTTATGATTTTTATATCATCTAAAAAGATGATGTTTTGTGATTAGCTATTTTTTATGCCTGTAACGATTATGGACCCCGCAGAACGAGCTGCGACAATTTTGAAACGTAAAAGGAAATTTGAAAATGGCTACAAGCAAACTGATTCAAGGCGATACAATTACTGAAACTACCCATGCAGCGAATGGTTTTGACCCTGCAACAAGCGATGATAAAATAAGCTATACTTCCGCTCGTGTTGCGAAACCGGTATACAATAAATATAAAAATTCCACGACTAAACCGAAGGTATTTGGTTATTACACCGACTGGTCACAGTATGACAGCCGTCTGCAAGGCAATATGTCCGAACCAGGCCGTGGTTATGATTTAACCAACGTTTCACCGACGGCTTATGACAAACTGATTTTCGGCTTTGTTGGCATCACCGGTTTCAGAAAAATTGATAAAGAAGACCGCGATGTCGTAGCAGAAGCGGCAGCACAGTGCGGCAAAGTGAAATATGAACCGACCTTCCTCGATCCGTGGGGCGATTTCCAGTCTTATATCAACCTGGGTTTTGAAACCAGCGGCTGGGATGTTGATCCGAAAACCGTGACCCAGGCTAACGCCAAAGGTATGCTGGGCGCGCTGCGTGATATGCAGGCAAAAGCGAAAGCCGCAGGTCACACGCTGGCGCTCTCCATGAGTATCGGCGGCTGGAGCATGAGTAACGGGTTCCACGAAACCGCCGCTTCTGACTCTTCTCGTAAAATCTTCGCCAAAGGCGTGGTGAAACTGTTCAAACAGTTCCCGATGTTCAGCGAAGTGGATATTGACTGGGAATACCCGAACGATGAAGGGGCGGGCAACCCGTTTGGTCCGGAAGATGGCGCTAACTACGCGCTGCTGATTGCCGAACTGCGTAAACAGCTGGATTCTGCTGGTCTGAGCAATGTGAAGATCTCTATTGCCGCTTCTGCTGTCACTACTATTTTTGACTATGCGAAAGTAAAAGATCTGATGGCTGCCGGCCTGTATGGCATCAACCTGATGACCTATGACTTCTTCGGTACGCCGTGGGCGGAAACTCTGGGCCACCACACCAACCGCAAAGCGCTGGAAGAGGGCGGCTGGGCTGTCGAAACCATCGTTGATCACCTGCTGGCGGAAGGTTTCTCCGCTGACCGTATCAACATCGGTTATGCCGGCTATACCCGTAACGCTCGTCAGGTAGAAATTGAATCCCTGTCGCCGCTGAAAGGTTCTTACAACCCAGGTTCAGGCCCTACTACCGGTTCCTTCGAATCCGGCACCAGCGAATGGTATGACGTCATTTATAGCTACCTGGATCTGGAAAACCAGAAAGGCCGTAACGGTTTCAACGTTTACACCGACCAGGTCGCTGATGCTGACTACCTGTATAGCCCGGAATCCAAACTGTTTTTATCCCTGGATACGCCGCGTACCGTCAAAGCAAAAGGCGAATATGCAGCGAAACTGGGCCTGGGCGGCGTGTTTACCTGGACTATCGATCAGGACAACGGCGTGCTGGTTAACGCCGTGCGTGAAGGTCTGGGTTATGAAATCGAATCTGAAGTTATCGATATGGAACCGTTCTACTTTGAAGGTATCAATGTAGAAAAAGATGAAGAGCAGAGCGACAGCGACGACGCACAGAAGGTCAACCACGCGCCGAAAGCGGCGATTGAACTGCTGGTCGTAGGCGGATCTACGGTACAGCTGTCTGGCGCAGGTTCTTCTGATGAAGATAACGATGAGCTGTCCTTTAGCTGGGGCGTGCCTTCTCAAATCACTGTGGCAGACAAAACGGCTGAAATCATTGAGGTTGTGGTACCGGAAGTTAGCGAAAAAACAGCCTTCCAGTTCACCCTGTTTGTACGCGACTGCTACAACGAACCGTCCTCTCAGCAGCGCTTTGTTCTGACGGCTGTGCCTGCGCTATCTCAGGTTCAACCGGAACCGGAAGAGGAAGAAGAGATTATCGTTCCTGTACCGGACGAGGAAGAAGATACCACGCCGGCTGAGGATGATACGCCAGCAGATGACAAAACGTCACCTTACGCGCAGTGGGATGCTTCTACCGTTTATGGCGCAAACTGGGGTTCTTTCGAAATCGTTAGCTGGAAAGGCCATAACTATCAGGTGAAATGGTGGTCTATGGGCGACCAGCCTGACCTGAACTGCGGTGTCGGCGGTGCATGGACCGATCTTGGCGCTTACTAATACACGGCATTAAGCACGATGTATTGGGCTTCATGATTCAAGCCCCGGTTTACCGGGGCTTTTCTCCACCAGGGACAGAGGAAGAGCAGACCATGACCATTTCCATCCATGCCAGCGCATTTGACGTCAACAGCTGGTATCAAAAAATCACCTTAACCTTTATCAATGAGAGCGGTAATCCGGTCGATATGAACCATGCCGCAATATCATTCACGGCTTCCGGGCACATCGATCCATGGGGAAATAGCGGCGGTACGCTCAAAGGGAACCTGCCGCTTACGCTGAATGAGAGTTCGTATGGCACGCTGGAAACTAACAACATCATCATTAATAACAGCGATGCATTACTTCTTCAGCCGGGCGAACGCGGGACGCTCTCTTTCAGCCTCGCGGCGACGCAGGTGCCGGTAAAAATGTCCGCCATCACCTTGACGCTGGCGTCATCGTCATCCGAAGACACAGAGTCTGAAACCCCATCCGATCAGGAGACGCCAGCGATACCCGCCGCAGACGAACAACCCGCCGAACCCGATGTGCCGGAAAAGGACAATGACCTTCAGGAACGCGGCCTTACGCTTAACGTTAGCGAGTTGAATACCGCGAGTTGGTATCAACGCGTCACCTTTACGCTGACCAACCTCTACGCTCAGGCGGTAGATCTCAATCAGCTTCAACTGAATTTTACGGCCAGCGCGCACCCCGATCCCTACAGTCCGTTTCAGGGAACAATGCTGGGGAATCAGGCCGTGACGCTGGCCAGCGATGGGGGATGGCCCATCGAGAAGAATACCATCACCATTAATCATGACGGCGCGCTGATGCTGGCGGCGGGGGATACCGCCGAATTACAGTGCTATCTGGCCGCCACGCAGATGCCAGTTGCTATCAGCGATTTGAGCGCGACGTTGGCCCATGACCCTGCCCGTCAGGGAAAAATTTGTGTTCATTTTCCTGCCATGACGCAGACCGTGGCGCTCAAACCGGCGATTGAGCTGCTGTTTCCTGCCGGCGAAACCCGGCGCTTTGTCGGCGAGTGGGGAGAGGTGCTGACAATAGGCGATCTTAGCGCAGGAACGTATCGGCTTACCGTACCGGTACTGGCGAATGATGAGATGCAAATCGCGCCAGTCGAGTCCTCTTTTACCGTTACGCTGCAATCCGGCGATGCCGCCGCGCAGGTCCAGGTATCCTGTCTGCCGATTGTCCGTTATGCCAGCGCGCGTCTGATGATTGACGCCCCTGCGCTTGGTAATGCGAAATTGACCGTTGATATCGCTGATACTACGCAAGCGGATGAGCGTACCGTCACGCTGATCGCCAACCAACCGCAGTTAATCACCCGGCTACTGGCGGGGCATCATTATACGGTCAATCTGCAGCCTGCGATGATTAATAACCGCTTTATATCGGCACCCATACAGCTTACGGGGTTTATCCCTGCTGCGGCGCAGGTTGCCGAGGTTGCTGTCGCTTACCAACAGTCAGCGCTCGACACGGCGAGTTTCGTGACGGTGGATGCCACTCTACTGGGCCTACCCGATGGCGTCGCGCCGCAGCGTTATCTGTTCAGCAGCGGTAAATATCAGTACTCATTAATGCTGGAGAGCGGCAGCGATCGGCAGACGTTGGCATTACGCTTTGCGCCCGGGCTGTATGATGTTCAGACGGACGATATTTTCATCGACAGCGTGCCGTGGCGTTGTGAACAGGCCGGGCCGCTACGGTTGTTGCAAAAGGTCAACCATGTGGCGCTGGAGTTTCTGCCCGGCGTGACGCTACAGGTAAAAGGTTGGCCTGATTACCTTGCTCATGGCGGCGTGACGGTTAACGCGCCAGAGACGGTTTCTCTTTATCGCGATATACCGTTTAGCGCGTTGTTTAAATACGATGGTTTTGACGGCGGCGGCGATCCGGTTCCGGCCGCGGAGGTTGACGTGAACGGGGATGGTTTTCTGGATTACGCGACGTTACCGATCCATAAAACCGTTGCGCTGGTGCGCCAGATAGAAAAAGAAGCCGGGCGTAGCGTCATGCCGGTAATGGTCATTTATACCGCGAATGCCAGCGGCGGTAGCGCGCTGGCGGATTTACAGGATGCGCAAAAGCTACGTAACCATTTTGGTAACTTTATTACCCAGTGTCTGGCAGCGCAGTCATACAAAGATGAGACGCATCCTGTCCCGGCCACCTTTGTGCTTAACCCGGATTTTCTCGGGGCGCTACAGCAAGGACCGTATGGCTATACCGTAGTACGGCAAAAAAACAGTGTGCCGGTGAATGCCCAACTGGCGGCGGCGATACAAGCATTACCGGCGATGGCTGGCTTTATCGCGCCTTCGTTGCCGACGTTTAGCGACGATCTCTACGGCTATATTCAGGCGGTGAACTATCTTGTTCGTCAGTTTGCCCCGGATGTGGCTTTTGGCTGGCAGACGAATGTCTGGGCGACAGGAACGGCGGACTGGGTGCTGCGCGATACCGCTGATCCGGTAGCTGAAGGGCAGGCGATCGCCGGATTTATTCATGAACTGGGCGTTTATAGCGGAGAATATGCGCCGGACTTTATTGCGTTTGATAAATTTGAGCGTGACTGTTTCAGTCCTGATGCGCTTGCCCACTATGGCTGGAATGCGACATGCTGGCTTAATTACCTGGCGATGGTCAAACAGGTGACGAAAGCGCTGCTGACGCCCGCCATGCTGTGGCAAATCCCTGGCGGCCATATGCCTACAGTAGAAGAGGGCGTCAGTAAAATCAGCGCTGCGCACTTTGCATCCGGCGGAACCTTTTTTATGGGTGACGCCCGCATTGGCAGCGATCCTGACACGCTCTCTTTGCAGCTACTCAATACGGCCTTAAATAGCGCGACTTACGGCGTCCCGACCGTCGGCGACTTTTTACGTAAAGATAAGGGGTATGACTGGGGCCAGATGCAGGCGCTGAACCTACCGGACTTTAACGTCTTTTCGATCTTATGGGGCGGTGGTTCTACTATCAGTATTACGACAATCCATTCTAACGGTGAAGACGGCGGCTGGCTGGCGGATAAAATGGTAGAGTATTATGCTGCTCCACGCTATTTCAGATAATATCACTGCTTATTTGCATTAATCTGGACTATTAGTTTGAGATTCGAAGGCGCGCTCTTTCGAATCTCTTTTCTTGCGCCCCCTGACCTCTCATTCTTTATGCGTAATTCGTTATTAATTTTCTGTAATCATTTTGTATTAAGAATTGTCTTAATCTTAAAAATATTGCGTATTAGTGCCTTGTGAATACAGAAATACTGCATAGCGATGTTATTTATTATTAATTTAAGTACTTTTTGAGAGGTTATACTGTGACGCTACATTGAGTAGACAACCGTTAATGAAAAAAATGATGAACGACGCTTTTGCTAAAGATAATAATGAGAATTCATTACACTCTTTTCTTTTTTCTCAGCAGGCTAAACCTCACGCGGCGATTGATGCCTTATTTTCGGCCTTGTTGCCATTTGGTCAACCGTTTACGCTGGGTATCGGCGATGAGTTTTATTTACAGGCAAACGATGAACACTACATTGTATTACTGGAGTCTGGAGTTGTTTCTTTCTGTCATAATGACAAACGACTCCATATATCTTCATCGTTTGCGCCATCGGTCGTGGGTATGGTTGACAGCTATGGCGCTACCTATAATGTCCCCGCGCGACCGGAACACTTTTTGCTCGCAGAAACGGTTTGTACCGGTAGATTTGTTCGCCTGCCGGATTTTATAAAAATCGCCGATGAATGCGATTTGTGGCACGACGTGGCCCGTTGTCTGGCTTACCGTCTGATGGTGATGAGCGCGCGCGATCGTGAATTAGTCGGCGTCGATTCTTATCTGAAAGTTCGGGCGCTGCTGACTGAAATATGGGCTTATCCACAGGCCTACCGGGAAAGCATTATCGTGTTGAATTTTATTCAACGGCGTACCGGGATATCGCGCAGTCGGACCATGAAGATTCTGTCTGAACTAAAAAAAGGCGGGTATATCCATATTGATAATGGGCGGCTGACGGCGCTCGGAAAACTGCCAGTGGCGTATTAATGTACTATACGCAACGATATATTTACATATCTCGACTGAATTTGCCTGATATCGTTAATAGAATGTTTTACTGAAGGTTGTTATGAAGGTTATTTTTAAAAAGTCAATACGGCTAAAGGAGATAGGCCGAACGACTGGTGTAAAGTTAATATAAAACAATAGGTTATGCCTGGTCCTATAAAACCAAATGTCGATGATTGCAACTTGCCGTTGGCTTGCTAATAATTAATAACATCGTTATCTCATTATAACGTAAAGATTAACTCACGACGTTGAGTGGCTGTTTTATTGCCTCTGACATTTATATCAGAACAAGAAGACACTTTTTTTCGCATAAGAAAAAGTCGTGATATTGCTGTGAAGAAATATCAGCAGCCGTTTCGTTAAAAAATCTGATTACCCTCATTTTTATATTTAAAAGGAGCTTGAATGAAAAAGCCTGTACTAGCATTAATGGTCTCTGCAATTGCCTTTGGCGGAATGTTGTCCACCGCGCAAGCGGATACTACAACCGTCACTGGCGGTACGGTAAATTTTGTCGGACAGGTCGTTGACGCCGCCTGTTCTGTTTCCGCTGACTCTGTCGATCAGACCGTGACATTAGGCCAGGTTCGCGCCAGTAAATTAACCGAGGCCGGTATGGTGGCGAATCAAAAAGAAGATTTCACCATTAAACTGGAAGACTGCGATACTCAGACCAGCCAGAATGCGGCGGTGATTTTTAATGGCCAACAGGACGCAAACCAGCCGGGGTCGCTGGCGAATACCGCTGGGGCAGGTTCGGCGACGAATGTGGCATTACAACTTTATGGACCAGATGGCCAGGCGCTGAATATCGGTGAATCGTCCAGTACTGTTACCTTGAACGATGGCGAAAACGTTATTCCGCTTAGCGTGGATTATATCGCTACCGGTACGGCGACTGCCGGTAATGTTACCGCGACGGCGACATTTAGCATGGTTTATTCCTGATTCCTTATCGGGATTTTTTTCTCGTCTGTTGGGAGGCGAGAAAGGGGAGTTACGCGCGTCACTGCGCGTAACAAACCGACGGCATCAGGATATTACGCAGATGAAAAAAAACTTACCGATTTTCCTTCGATTATTGCTACTGCTGTCGGCGGCCGGCCTGTCGTTTGCCGCGCAGGCGGGAGGTATTGCGCTGGGCGCGACCAGGGTGATTTATCCGCAGGGAAGTAAGCAAACCTCCTTGCCGATTATTAATTCTTCTGCCAGCAATGTTTTTTTAATTCAGTCATGGGTCGCCAATGCCGATGGTTCACGCTCGACGGATTTTATCATTACGCCGCCTCTCTTTGTGATCCAGCCTAAAAAAGAAAATATATTACGTATTATGTATGTCGGGCCGTCATTACCGACCGATCGCGAAAGCGTATTTTATTTAAACAGTAAAGCGATACCCTCTGTCGATAAAAATAAATTGACCGGCAACTCCCTGCAAATTGCGACGCAAAGCGTGATTAAGCTATTTATCCGCCCGAAAAATCTGGCGGAGGCGCCAGCTCATGCCCCGTCGACGCTTCGCTGCCGTAACGAGCGCGGCCAGCTAACGATTACTAACCCTTCGCCGTACTACGTTTCGATGGTTGAACTGTACAGCGCGGGGAAAAAACTGCCGAATACTATGGTACCGCCGAAAGGCGCGATCACTCTCCCGGCGACGCCCGGCCAGGTATCTTTGCGCACGGTAAACGATTTTGGCGCAACGACGCCAGCACGCGTTTGTCCAGCTTCATGATGTTATGCGTAATCAGCTTTTCATGACGCGATATTACTCCAGCGTAGCTAAACCCGTATTAACCCCGCTGGCGTTGGCTATCGCACTGGTGCCTGCGCCGGGGTGGGCGGAAAACTATTTCAACCCGGCATTTCTGTCTGACGACCCGTCTGCGGTGGCCGACCTATCGACCTTTTCCCGTAATGCCCAGGCGGCGGGGATGTATCGCGTTGACGTTTACCTGAACAATACGTTTCTCGCGACCAGAGACATTGCCTTCCAGGCGGTGAAGACGACGGAAAAAAGCGCGCCCACCGATGACAGCGGATTACGCGCCTGCCTGACGCCTGAAATGCTTAAAAATATGGGGGTAAACACCGGGGCGTTTCCACTGTTGGCGAAGGCGGCGGCGGGAAGTTGTCCGGATCTCGCCAGTGCGATACCGGCCGCCCGGACCCGCTTTGATTTTGCGCAGCAACGTCTCGACATTAGCATCCCGCAGGCGGCGATGGTTGCCAGCGCCAGAGGCTATATCCCACCGAAATACTGGGATGAAGGTATTAACGCGTTGCTATTGAATTACACCTTTACCGGCGCGAATAGTCAGGATCGGAGCCCAGGCGGCAGTGCGGAGAACAGCTATTTTCTTGGATTGAATAGCGGCCTTAATCTGGGGGCCTGGCGGTTACGCGACTACTCCACATGGAACGCGAATAGCGGCGATCAGAATAGCGACAGCGACTGGCAGCACATCAGTACTTATCTGGAACGTGATGTGGTCTTTTTGCAGGGAGAACTGACGGCAGGCGATAGTTATACCCCCTCCGCATTATTCGACAGCCTTCCTTTTCGCGGGCTACAACTGGCGTCTGACGACAATATGTTGCCAGACAGCATGAAGGGCTTCGCGCCGACCATTCACGGCATTGCCAGAAGCAACGCGCAAGTGACCATTCGGCAAAACGGCTACATCATTAATCAGCGCTATGTGCCGCCCGGGGCATTTACTATTAATGATCTCTATCCTACCGCCGCCAGCGGCGATTTGACTGTGGAAGTCAAAGAATCCGACGGTTCTATTAATCGCTATAACGTGCCCTATTCCGCCGTGCCGATTCTACAACGAGAAGGGCGGCTGAAGTATGCGGCGACGGTGGCGGAGTATCGTAGCGATAGTAGTCAAAAAGAGAAGGTGAAATTCAGTCAGGCGACCTTGATATGGGGGTTGCCGCATGGTTTTACGCTGTATGGCGGAACACAACTTTCCAGTCATTATCACGCGCTGGCGATCGGCAGCGGCGCAAATCTGGGCGACTGGGGCGCGGTGTCGCTGGATGTCACCCAGGCTACCAGTACGCTGGCGGATAATAACACCTACCAGGGGCAATCGCTGCGTTTCCTGTATGCCAAATCGCTTGCACAGTCAGGAACCAATTTACAGCTTATGGGCTATCGCTATTCAACCTCGGGCTTTTACACGTTGGATGATACCACGTGGAAACGGATGAGCGGCTATGACGAGGACGATCGGACTGACAGCGATAAAAGCAGGCCGGAATGGGCGGATTATTACAATCTTTATTATACCAGGAGGGGGAAAGTACAACTCGATATCAATCAACAGCTAGGCGGGTTGGGATCGCTTTTTATTACCGGTAGTCAGCAAAGTTACTGGCACACTGATGAAAAGGATTCTTTGTTGCAGGTGGGATACAGCGATACGCTGGCGGGTATTGCATGGAGCGTTTCTTACAACAATAACAAATCCGCAGGCGATGCGGAGCGCGATCAAATTTTCGCGCTGAATATCTCGGTGCCGCTAAGTCAATGGCTGCAACACGATGATGAAGTCACGCGCCATCACAATGTTTACGCTACCTTTAGCACCAGTACGGACAAACAGCATAACGTTACGCAGAATGCGGGCCTTAGCGGCACACTACTGGACGAAAACAATCTTAGTTACAACATACAGCAAGGCTATCAGAATCACGGTATTGGCGAAAGCGGCGCCGCCAGCCTGGAATACGATGGGGCGAAAGGTAACGCCAACATTGGCTATAACGTTAGCGATAACGGCGATTACCAGCAGGTGAATTATGGCCTGAGCGGCGGCCTGGTGGCGCACGCGCATGGAGTGACACTAAGCCAGCCGCTGGGCAATACCAATATTTTGATTGCCGCGCCGGGCGCAGCCAACGTCGGCGTTGTCGACCAGCCGGGTATTCATACGGACGCGCGTGGCTATGCGGTGGTGCCGTATGCGACAACATATCGCCAAAACCGTATGGCGCTGGACGTTAACGCCATGGCTGATGATGTCGATATTGATGACGCGGTGACTCGCGTTGTGCCGACCGAAGGCGCGCTGGTTCTGGCCCGCTTTAAAGCGCGGGTCGGCGCGCGTGCCCTGGTAACGCTGAATCATAACGGTAAGCCTGTACCCTTTGGCGCAACGGTGACGGTGAATGATCGCCATGCGGAGGCGATTGTTGACGAGGCCGGGGAAGTCTATCTTTCCGGGTTGTCAGCGCAAGGCGTTCTGCACGTTCGCTGGGGGAACCTGCCGGATCAACAGTGCGTCGCATCCTATCATCTCTCTTCCTCCCGTCAGATTCTGAGTCGACAACATGCGGAGTGTCATTAAATGAAAATACCTCTTTTATTTGCTCTGCTGGCGGGAAGTGTCTTATCGCAGTACGCCTTCGCAGACGTGTGTAAAAACGTTAACGGTGTACCTTCCAGTATTAATTACGATTTAACGACCACTCTGACGGCAGAACAAAACCAGGTGGGAAAAACGGTTCAACTGGAAAAAAGCCAGGAAGTTAATGTACAGGCGGTGTGTCCCGCCGGCGCGGCGACCTATAGCCAGACTTATCGCTCCTATGTGTCGCCATATCCGGTCGTAGAAACAAGCGGTAACTGGAAATATTTAAAGCTGGATCCGGACTACCTGGAAGGCGGAATGCGAATTGAGGATTCTTCGGCGGGCGATATCTATCCGCCAATGAACAATGTCCTGATGGGATATGATGAAAATGTGAAAGCGGGTCAACCGTTTTACGTTCGTGACTCAAATCTGGAGTTTCAGCTCAAAATTGTTAAACCGTTCGTCGGCACGGTGAATATTAGTCCTAAGACTATGTTCAATGTTTATGTCATGACCGCCGCAGGCGATCCGCTGACAGATGTCGTATACAGCATTCTTTATAGTGGAACGGTGACCGTACCGCAAAGCTGTGAAATCAACGCCGGACAAACGATTCTGGTGAATTTCGGTGCATTATACAGCGGCAATTTCAACCATGCAGGCCAAAAGCCGGAGGGGGTACGAGCGAAAAAATTCAGCGTACCGGTAAAGTGCAGCGGTCTGGATTCGCAGGTCAATTTAACAATGCGTCTTATCGCTACGCCGGATAGCCACTTTCCCCAGGCTATCGCTTCGGATAATGCCGATGTCGGCGTAGTGGTCGAAACCGATGAAGGAAACGCGCTTATCCCCAATGATGTACAGAGCGTCGCGCCTTTTATCACCGATAGCGCCGGACGCGCTAACATCACATTGCAAGCCTACCCGGTAAGTACAACAGGCGAAACGCCTGCGGAAGGGGCATTTACCGCACTGGCCAGCCTGCGAGTGGACTTTGACTAAATGAACAGATCACACTGCGCTCTTTTGGCCATGGGACTGATGCTGTGTCCACAAATCAATGCCAGCGCTGACGACCTCGCTTATAACCTCGAATTTACCGGCACTATTGTGGCGCAAACCTGCGACATAGATATTTCCAGTCTCAGTCAAAGTATTGATTTAGGACAGTTTGCGGTTGGCGACTTTCCTTCGACAGGAACAACGACAAAATTTAAGCCCTTTAATATCAACCTCAAAAATTGTTCCCGAGGAATTGCCGGGGCGAAGATCTGGTTTACCGGCGAACCCGATCCGGACAATCCCGCGCTACTGGCGATAACCGACACCGGGATGGGAAGCGGAAACATGTTAGCAAGCGGGGTTGGGGTGGAAATTCTGAATGATGATCAGGATACCATCAGTATCAATAATGCCGACTCGGTGGTCTATCCGTTGAAAGCCGGACGCAACACGCTGTCTTTTTATATTCGCTATAAATCGACCCGGCCGACGGTCACGTCCGGGAACGCGACGGCGGTCATGTATTTCGATATGCAGTATGAATGAGGAGCCATCGTAATTATGCGTAACGATATCCTGTACGGCATCGGGATGCTGCTGGCGGCATCCGGCGTCCAGGCGCACGATGGCCGGGTTTATGTCTCCGGAACCATCACGGACAATACGTGTTCGCTCTCTCCAGACTCGGAAAATATTAACGTGGCGATGGGCGCGGTTTCTCAACGGCAGTTTTATCGCGCGGGCGACGGTTCCGCATGGCAACCTTTTGCTATCGATTTACAAAACTGCGGCAGCACTGCCAGCGGCGTAACGGTCAGTTTTAGCGGTGCAGCGGACAGCCGTAATACGGATTTATTGGCGCTTACCGCAGGGGAAAGCGACGCTTCAGGCATTGGGATTGCGCTTTATGATCAAAATAAAACTTTAATCCCACTGGGGCAAGAGAGTGATGTGGTGACGCTCAGTCCGGGTCAGGCGTCGGCGCATCTGCAATTTTACGCGCGTTATCTTGCCGATGGCGGCGCGGTAACGCCCGGGGACGCCAATGCCTCCGCAACCTTCATTCTTGCCTATGAATAAGTTCTTTTTACGCTGCGCGATATATTGGTGCTTGCTTCCCATATCATGGGCGCAGGCTGGCGTGGTAATTGGCGGTACTCGCTTTATCTATCATGCGGGCGCCCCGGCATTAAGCGTACCGGTAAGTAACCATTCAGAAGCGTCCTGGTTAATTGATACGCATATTTTACCTGGTGGCCGCTGGCCCGGAACCAAAAACGAAGGGAATATCACGCCCTTCGTAGTCACGCCGCCATTATTTATGCTTTCAGCGCGCCAGGAAAACTCAATGCGGGTGGTTTATACCGGCGCACCGCTACCCGCCGACAGGGAAAGTCTGTTTACCTTGAGTATCGCCGCTATTCCCTCCGGTAAACCGGAAGCGAACCGTGTACAAATGGCGTTTCGTTCGGCTTTAAAATTGCTCTATCGCCCTGAGGGACTCGCCGGCAATCCGCAGCAGGCCTACCGGCATCTGATCTGGTCGCTTACCCCCGATGGCGCGACGGTACGCAATCCGACACCCTATTACGTTACGCTCTTTTTATTACGCGCTAACGAGCGCGCCCAGGACAACGCCGGGGTCGTGGCTCCCTTTGCAACGCGTCGAACGGACTGGTGCCGGCACGCGGTTCGCTGCACTGTGCGCTGGCAAAGTATTAATGACTATGGGCGGGTAATGCCAGCGCAAACCGTGGATCTGACGCGTATTCATTAACCTATTTTTCAGGCGTCTCCCGATAGCGGGAGGCTTTCCGATCTTATCGAACGAGACTTTTATTATGTATTATCACGCGTTAAAACTTTCCCGACTGGCGATGTTGACGTTGGCAGGCGTTGCCGTATCCGCCTCGGCAATCGCCGCCGATTCTGCCCCGACGTCGCAAATTGGCCCGACGGCGGAAGCCTACATCGTCAGTCATCCGGATAAAGTGGGAGAGGTGGTGGCAACGTATTTGGCCGAACATCCGGAATTTTTGGTCGCCGCCAGCGAGACGTTGCATCAGCGTCAGCAGATTGCGCAACAACAGGCGTATGTTCAACTGGCATTACAGTATCGTGCTGAGTTGCTCAGTAGCAGCAGTCCTTCCGTTGGGCCCAACGAGGCAAAAGCGGCGGTGGTGATGTTCTTTGATTACCAGTGCTCGTGGTGTAGCAAAATGGCGCCTGTGGTCGAAAACCTGATTAAGGCGAACCCGGATACCCGGTTTATTTTCAAAGAGTTTCCTATTTTTTCCTCCCGCTGGCCGGTATCCGGACTGGCGGCCAGAGTCGGCGAACAGGTATGGCTTACCCAGGGCGGGGCGAAATATCTCGACTGGCATAATGCGCTTTATGCCACAGGGAAGGTGGAAGGCGCGTTAACGGAACACGATGTCTACACCCTGGCGCAACATTATCTAACGCCGACGCAGTTGGCCGCCGTAAAAGAAGCGCAAAGCAGTGGTGCAGTACATGATGCGCTCCTCACTAACCAGGCACTGGCGCAGCATATGGACTTTAGCGGCACGCCTGCTTTTGTCGTCATGCCTCAGACGCAAAACGGTGATGTAAAACGGGTGACCGTGATCCCGGGAAGCACGACTCAGGATATGTTGCAAATGGCGATTCAGAAAGCGAAGGGGTGATATTCGCTCAGAGGAGAACGCACAGGAGTGAAAGTAAAATGAAGTCTATGCGTTGCGTCATACCGGTGATTTTACTTTCCTTTATCGTTCATGAAGGGACAGCGAAACCGACCGCTCAGATTCATTTTATGGGATCGGTTGTTGAGGCAGGCTGCTGGAATGACGTGGGAACCTTAGAAATTCAATGCCATAATAAAGAGGGAATTGAACGTTATATTATTGTCGAGAATATTATCACGCCGATATCGTCTCCTCATGCAACGGTAAAACGAGATTATTTGGATGAAGATAAGCAATTAACAGTGCTACGCATTGTCTATGACTGAACCGCGTAGCAGACCGCAGATGGTGTCCCGTCAGTGTCGTGTGAGGATATTATGAAAAATGTTCTCACCTTCCCGGGACACGGTCTATAGACTTTATCTTCAGATAAATGGCGCTAAAAAGAAAAGTACGATCAATAAAAAAAGAGTGGGAATACCAATAGATATAATTTTATTACATCGGTGAGCATGATGTTGAATAGCTTGTGGCAGTATGTCAGCAGCGTCAATGATAAATCTTTCATCGATTTTTATCCCCTGCCTGGGGAGCGTAACGAACAGTTCGAAAAGCCCGATTTGTTGTAAATCTCGTCGCAGCAGATAAAGAAGTTGCGTCAAATTAGCATCGCTAACAAATTGACTTCGCTCTCCCCAAACTGCGTACGCGACACCTTCACGGATAATCAATTCCTGATGTGCGTTTTCTATTAAATAGCTCAGGCACCAGGCCCGCATAAATGTCATTTTGAACGCTGCATTGCTGCGCAAGGACGTGATTTCCCTTAATGATTCATTGTAAATAAACTCATTATTTATTTTATGCTGTCTCATGATTACTCCATTTGTGCTTTCAGGCCATGACATCCCACTTGTTCCGTATAGTCAGCATCGTTGCAACGTGTCCGCTATGCTATGAGCAAGGATAGGTTGGGGCGACAGGCCTGAAAAATCAACTGTCATTAAATTGGCTAAATTGTTTAAGTGAAATAAATGTTATTGTGTTATTGTTTTTGTGTTCTTTCTATAAGCATGTTGATTCTGTTTTATCAATATTTAATGAGGTATGCATATAACGCGTCGTTTAAGGATTATCAAACCATGTTTTTGAGCGGTAAATAATATGTATGTCATTATTTTTTATTCAGTTGATGAGAATTGTCTGTTGTGATTCATTAATTTGAAAATGCGGTTAGTTACAAAAAATGACATAAAAATAATATTTTTCCACCGTTTATGATTAATTTTATTAAGTGGTGCTATGATTTTAGGTTAAGCATTTTTTATGTGCTTGAATGATAATTTATGTTATCTGGTGTAACTTTTATTTCGGCCTATTGGTCGGTCTTATGGATGCTATAGGATATAGGTAAAAAGAACTAAATAAATATTCGATGATGACTTGCTTTCTCAGGATGAAATTTTATGAGTAGATGGCGATATAAAATATTTTTATGATTTTTTTTGTTATTGCGTTATACATGATAACTATGCTGAACATCTTCGGAATATTACGTTGGACGGGCAGAGAAATTGCCTCTGCATTGCAGAAGTCTCATAACGTATAGTCTGGAGAGCATTATGTATGTAAACCAACAGTCCTCACTCGCCATGCCTGCACCAAGAGCGCCGATGAATCAGAAAATTGATACCGATAACGCGATGGTGCAAAACCATAACGCCATATACCAACAGCTCCTCGACCAAATTCGTGAGGACAATACATATACACATGCCGTTATTACCCTTAATCCTTATGGCACCGCGACGTTAAGCCTTTATCCTGGTGTCTGAGTTGAAAGCAGCGAACCGGGTATCGTGGAGTTTCTGGTTTTTGACAACGGTAATTATCGTTTCCGCGAAGATAATATCAATCTGCCGCCACCGGGTAACGACCGCATGAGAGTTGTTTTATTTACTGATGTCGTCAACACGCATGGTGTGATCCGGAACGATGTTATTGATATGTTCCATATAATCAGCAATTGCCTGCGAGGTTTATAGCCCTTTAATGTCTTTGACATTTTTACCTTTCGTGAAGCCTGATCCGCCACGGCCTTTATCGATAAAGGAGTCCAGCGCGACGGTACTGAATGTATTGTCTGCGACCTGTTTACCTTTGATATCAAATTCGACAATACGCTGTCCCAGCGGTTTTGTGCTGTAGTGTTTGAATTTGGCCGTTTTCGACACATGCAGCATGCTGTTCTTCGGATCGGCTGCATGAGACATCATCGCCTTCAGATCGTTACCGCTAACTTCCACGTTCATTACGTCGTTAGTAAAAGGATGCATACTCAGAACATCGACCATCAGGTAACCATCGTCATATCAATAATGGTGTGATGGAGGGCACCGTTGTAGTGATGGCTGAGCTGGCAGGTTTTCAGGTATTGCTTACAGCGATAGAGTTGCACTCCTGAGGGGGAAATGACCGTTTCGGATCACCTCCTGAGTTACGGAACAGCGGGGCAAATCACATCAATCTTTGCTATCAGTTATCCAAAAGGTAAAGCTTAGTACAACACTAAATCTGCGGTATGACCTAAAAAGATGAAGTGTTGATTTAATAATAAACATTGAGTTATTTTTTATAAAAAAACATTTCTCGACACATTATTTTTAAATACTTTTATCCTGCGTGATGTGAGATTTATATCACTATTCTATAACTAGATTTGGTTAAACTTCGACACCGGAGTAAAACATATTCATTGATGAATAAAATATAACTATGGGAAATATATTCAATGTCTCTGATAAAGCGAACAGTATTATTTAGTCTCTTACTTACAATATCTACTGTTTTTAGCCATTCTGTACATGCACTGGAATATAAGAATTCATTTGGATCAATTAATGCCGGTTATGCTGACTGGAATAGTGGATTCGTCAATGTACATCGTGGGGAGGTGTGGAAAGTAACTGCTGACTTTGGTGTCAATTTCAAAGAGGCAGAATTCTATTCATTTATTGAAAGCAACGTGTTAAATCACGCTGTTGCTGGAAGAAATCATACTGTTTCTGCCATGACTCATGTACGACTCTTTGATTCAGATTATACTTTCTTCGGTAAGATATATGGTCAATGGGATAACTCATGGGGCGATGACCTCGATATGTTTTATGGAGCGGGGTATTTAGGTTGGAGCGGGAGTTGGGGGTTCTTCAAACCCTATATTGGTCTGCATAATCAATCTGGTGATTATGTCTCGCAGAAATATGGGCAGACAAGCGGCTGGAATGGCTATGTTATTGGCTGGACTGCAGCCTATAATTTTAATTTATTTGGTGAAGATTTTGTTTTATCTGACTGGAATGAAATCGAACTAGATAGAAATGACGCTTATACGGAGCAGCAATTCGGTCGAAATGGATTAAATGGTGGATTAACACTGGCATGGAAATTTTATCCCCGCTGGAAAGCTACTGTGACATATCGTTATTTCGCGAACAAACTAGGTTATGACGGATATGGAGACCAGATGATTTATATGGTCGGATATTCATTTTAAATAAAATCAAAGGAGTTGAAATGAAAAAAACAGTCATTGCCAGCATGATTGGACTGGCGCTTTGTGCGACAAGTACGTTATCTGTCGTGCACGCGGCTGCCGAAAAACGCCCGAACTTAGTTTTTATTGTGGCAGATGATCTTGGCTATGGTGATTTGGCGACTTACGGTCACCAGATAGTGAAAACCCCGAATATTGACCGCCTGGCGAAAGAAGGGGTCAAATTCACTGAATACTATGCGCCGGCTCCTTTGTGTTCTCCTTCCCGCGCCGGGATGTTAACAGGCCGTATGCCCTTCCGCACCGGTGTACGCTCCTGGATCCCTGAAGGTACTAATGTTTCTATTGGACGTAACGAATTGACCATAGCCAATCTGCTGAAACAGCAGGGTTACGATACCGCGATGATGGGTAAACTGCATCTCAACGCCGGGGGCGATCGTACCGATCAGCCGCAGCCGAAAGAGTTAGGTTTTGATTACTCTCTGGTGAACCCGGCTGGCTTTGTGACCGATGCTACGCTGGATAATGCCAAAGAGCGCCCGCGTTACGGCGTCGTCCACCCAACCGGCTGGATGCGTAACGGCAAACATATTGATCGTGCCGATAGCATCAGCGGCGAATTTGTCAGTTCTGAAGTGGTGAACTGGCTAGATAACAAGAAAGACGACAAACCGTTCTTCTTATACGTTGCCTTTACGGAAGTTCACAGCCCGCTGGCCTCGCCGAAAAAATACCTCGATATGTATTCACAATACATGAGCGAATACCAGAAGCAGCATCCCGATCTGTTCTACGGCGACTGGGCGGATAAACCGTGGCGCGGTACCGGTGAATATTACGCCAATATCAGCTATATGGATGCGCAAGTCGGCAAAGTACTGGATAAAATTAAAGCGATGGGGGAAGAAGATAATACCATTGTCATCTTCACCAGTGATAACGGCCCGGTGACGCGTGAAGCGCGTAAAGTCTACGAGCTGAACCTCGCAGGCGAGACTGACGGTCTGCGCGGACGTAAAGATAACCTGTGGGAAGGCGGTATTCGCGTTCCGGCAATTATCAAATACGGTAAACACATTCCACAGGGCGTCGTTACCGATACGCCGGTGTATGGTCTGGACTGGATGCCGACGCTGGCGAACATGATGGATTTCAAACTGCCTACTGATCGTACATATGACGGGCAATCGCTGGTTCCGCTGTTGGAGCAGAAAACGTTAAAACGTAATAAGCCGCTGATCTTCGGTATTGATATGCCGTTCCAGGATGATCCGACCGATGAATGGGCGATCCGCGACGGCGACTGGAAGATGATCATCGATCGCCAGAATAAACCTAAATATCTCTATAACCTGAAAAAAGATCGGTTCGAAACGCTGAACCAAATTGGCAAACAGCCTGAAATTGAAAAACAGCTGTATGGCAAGTTCCTGAAAATGAAACAGGACATCGATAACGACTCATTAATGAAAGCCCGTGGCGACAAACCAACGCCGGTGACCTGGGGCTAAAAGGATAATTATAAAAAATTAAGTATGCCACTTAGGGCTCTGCCCGCCTGATTCAGCGCCCTCGTGCTGAGTCAGGTTCTTTTATTTTAGGGATACGGAAAATATGCAACGGAAAAGCTGTCAGGTAATGATCAAACCGACCGGGTCGGTGTGTAATCTTGATTGTAAATATTGCTTCTATCTGGAAAAGGAAATGCTCTATCCCGATAGAAAAAACCATTACAAGATGACGGAAGAAACGCTGGCGTTGTTTGTGCAACAGCATATTGCGGCGCAGGATGTGGATGAAGTGATTTTTGCGTGGCAGGGTGGGGAACCGACGCTGATGGGGCTGCCATTTTACCGCCAGGCGGTAGCGCTCCAGCAACGTTATGCTAATGGAAAAGCCATCGTTAATACTTTTCAGACCAATGGCATTCTGATTGATGATGAATGGGCGAGATTCTTCAGGGCGCATGACTTTCTGGTTGGTATTTCGATTGATGGCGATGCGGCGCTGCACGACGAATGGCGGGTAACTCGCGCAGGGCAACCTACCCATCATAAAGTTGAACAGGCGATAAAATGCCTGGCGAGTCATGGCGTTGAATTTAATACTCTCACGGTGGTGAGTCAGAGCAATATGCTGCACCCACAGCGGGTTTATGCGTATCTGAAATCTATCGGCAGCCGCTATATGCAGTTTATTCCGCTAGTGGAAAGAGCGGCAAATAAAGACGGAATGCTGGCGCATCCGCAGGACGAGCAAACCGCAGTAACCCCCTGGTCAGTGGACGGATTACAGTTTGGAAAGTTCCTGAATGCCATTTTTGATATCTGGATCCGCGAAGATATTGGTGATATCGGCATTCAACTCTTTGAACAAACGCTGGCGGCATGGTGTGGACTCCCCCCTCAGGTTTGCGTTTTTGCGCCCGTTTGCGGTAGCGCTTTTGCAATGGAAATGAATGGCGATGTGTATAACTGCGATCATTTCGTTTACCCGCAATATAAGCTCGGCAATATTAACGACACGCCGCTGCGTCAGATGAATAATAGCGCGCAAAACCAGCAGTTTGGTCTCGATAAAAGCCGCACGATGGCGCAGGAATGCCATACCTGCCCGTGGCAATTCGCCTGTTATGGCGGTTGCCCTAAACACCGCTTTTTGCCTTCGGCTTGCGGACCGATGAAGCAAAACTATCTTTGTGCCGGCTATCAGTGCTTTTTCTCTCATACCGCGCCAATGATGAAAGCGATGAAAACCCTTTACGTAAATAACCTGTCACCGGCGGAGATCCGGTCTGTTTTTTTTAAGTAATGCTCAAGGAGGAACGCATGTTTGCCAATATTAATGTGGACTGCTGTAAAACGCCGGGATGTAAAAATCTGGGCGTGTTGAACAGTCCGGATTATGTCCGCCAGGGAAAAGATGTTCTTTGTCGGGAATGTGGTTTCCTGTTTCCTGTTATTTCCGCTGGGGCGTTAAATCTTTTTCGCCACACGGTAAACCGGGGATGGAAAGGCCTGGTCAAACAGTGTCCTGCCTGCGGCAGCACCTCATTAAAGAAATACGGCTTCTCGACTCAGGGCGAACACCGCATGGCGTGTAGTCAGTGTCGGAAAACGTTCATCGTCCCCGAAAAGGCAAAAAGCGATTGCCGACAGGGCGAGCTGGCAACCCTAATTGAGGAAGGGACGTCGCTTGCCGGGATCCGCTCACAGCTGAAATTAGACAGCACAGGTCTTAACCGGGCGCTGTTTAAACTATCCCGTAATGCAAACCTTGCAGAGCGATGCCAGCAGTTTCCGGCCTTCGATATCGCACTCAGCACCCGCGCTTTCAGGGTGAACTATAACGGTGGAGACAGCAGCCTGTATGTTCTGGTGACGGCAGAAGAACAAAGCGGAAGGGTGGTGGCGATTTCGTCAAATTATTCAGCACAGCCGCTGGATAAAGCCTGGCAGTATCAGTCGTATTATGAAGAACGGCTACCTCCGGGTACGCTGGCGCATATGGTGCAACGTAAGGAAGCGATTACAGCGCGCCGCGAAACTTTATTTGATATCGACTACGGTCCGGCCTCGTTATATAAGAATGACTCCGGAATGATCGTAAAGCCGGTGTTGCCTGCCTACCGCCATTTTGAACTGGTGCGGATGCTGACGGACGAACGCTCCTTAAACGTTCAGCATTACCTCGATCATGAATGCTTTATTCTGGGGGGATGCATGATGGCGAATATGCCGCATGTCCATCAGGGCCGTTGCCATATTTCATTTGTCAAAGAACGCGGTACGACGCCGCTGCAAAAAGATATTCCGCCACGCCTGTTTTTAAGCGGCGGTATCCGTAACAATGTCTGGCGTACTTTTTCTACCCGCGATTATGCTATGGCGGTGTGTAATCTCACCGGTAATAAAAAAATTACCCAGCAACGCTATGCTACGTTACAAGGCGCGACGGCGTTCATTAATTATCTGTATGCGCATCCTTTTTTGGCGCAGCTTAATCGTCTGTCACCGGCAAATGTGACGGCAACGCTGGATTATCTGAAGTATGAATATAATCAATCCCGTAAGGTCGGATAACGCATCGCATGCCGTGTGATAGAGCTGAGTCGATGGCTTTTGATTATCAGTACAACCCTCTCCAGCGTATCTATTTCGTTGTTCCAGCAAGGAACGACAACGATATACTGGAGAGATCATGGGGCCGTTCAAACATCAAAAGAATACGCTTCCTGCCCCGTGTCTTGCCGTCAATCAGAGGATTGATAAGCAAAATGCGATGGTGCTCAACCATACGGCGATTTATGAGCACAGCCTCAGCCAGATTACAGAAAGTAATACAGTACAAAATGCGCTGATTATTCTTAATCCGTTTATGGCCGCGCCATCTCTTGCCAGCCTGGCGAGAGCGATATTATCGATCCGCAGGCGGGCAGCGAGGCGATAGGGCTGCTAATTTTACAGGAGATTGCGCCTACGGAGAAAACCGTGCTTTTTGAAGCGACCATGACGTCAGGTTACTACAAAAACGCGGAAACGAACGGGGAAGGCTATCGCTACGATATTACCAGTTTCCGGGTGTATAAAATGGATCTGTACGCGTAGCGGTCTATCATCAATGACTGACTGCACTAAAAAAGTCCGGCGTAAGTCGGACTTCATTTCGTAAAAAACGAGCTATTCATCATATATAATCTAATTTTAACGATGAGTCAGGCGAGGTAAGATAGTAGATCCGAAGAATTCACCTGATTGAGAGAATAAAAAGTGAAACATCTGCACCGATTTTTTAGCAGCGATGCCTCTGGGGGCATCATTCTCATCATCGCCGCTGCGCTGGCTATGCTGATGGCCAATATGGGCGCGACCAGTGGATGGTATCATGATTTTCTGGAGACGCCGGTTCAGCTACGGGTTGGGGCGCTTGAGATCAACAAAAACATGCTGTTGTGGATCAACGATGCGCTGATGGCCGTGTTTTTCCTGTTGATTGGCCTGGAAGTTAAGCGCGAACTGATGCAAGGCTCGTTAGCCAGTCTGCGCCAGGCCGCTTTTCCGGTGATTGCCGCCATCGGCGGGATGATTGTACCGGCATTGCTCTATCTGGCCTTTAACTACTCCGATCCGGTCACTCGCGAGGGCTGGGCTATTCCTGCCGCGACGGATATCGCCTTTGCGCTGGGCGTGTTGGCGCTGTTGGGCAGCCGGGTTCCGCTGGCGCTGAAAATTTTCCTGATGGCGCTGGCGATCATCGATGATCTCGGCGCCATCGTTATTATCGCACTGTTTTATACCAGCGATCTTTCTATCGTCTCGCTGGGCGTGGCGGCGTTCGCGATTGCCGTGCTGGCGCTGCTGAACCTGTGCGGCGTCAGACGGACTGGGGTATATATTCTGGTCGGGGCAGTGCTGTGGACGGCGGTACTGAAGTCCGGCGTTCACGCGACGCTGGCAGGCGTCATTGTCGGTTTCTTTATTCCGCTGAAAGAAAAACACGGTCGCTCGCCGGCCAAGCGTCTGGAGCATGTTCTGCACCCGTGGGTCGCGTACCTGATCCTGCCGCTCTTCGCTTTTGCGAATGCTGGCGTTTCTCTTCAGGGCGTCACGATTGACGGTCTGACCTCCATGCTGCCGTTGGGAATTATTGCTGGTCTGCTGATTGGTAAGCCGCTGGGGATTAGCCTGTTTTGCTGGCTGGCGCTGCGTTTCAAGCTGGCGCATCTGCCGCAGGGGACCACTTATCAGCAAATCATGGCGGTCGGCATTTTGTGTGGCATTGGCTTTACGATGTCCATCTTTATCGCCAGCCTGGCATTTGGCAATGTCGATCCGGAACTTATTAACTGGGCGAAATTGGGCATTTTGATTGGTTCATTGCTCTCCGCAGTGGTGGGGTATAGCTGGTTGCGCGCGCGTTTGAACGCGCCGGCATAATCAGTACGAAGGAAAGGGGGAGCGATGTATCACTCCCTTGCGACATTGAACAGGGAGAGGAATGAGCATGTCTCATATTAACTACAACCATCTTTATTACTTCTGGCATGTCTATAAAGAAGGTTCTGTCGTGGGTGCCGCAGAGGCGCTTTTTCTGACGCCGCAAACCATTACTGGTCAAATTAAAGCCCTGGAAGAGCGTTTACAGGGGAAGCTATTTAAACGTAAGGGACGCGGTCTTGAACCCAGCGAACTGGGCGAGCTGGTTTTTCGCTATGCGGACAAAATGTTTACGCTAAGCCAGGAGATGCTGGATATCGTCAATTACCGCAAAGAATCAAACCTGTTGTTTGATGTCGGCGTCGCCGATGCTTTATCCAAGCGTCTGGTCAGCAGCGTTCTGGATGCGGCGGTGGTGGTAGACGAACCCATACATCTGCGTTGCTTCGAGTCCACGCACGAAATGTTGCTCGAACAGCTCAGCCAGCACAAGCTGGATATGATTATCTCCGACTGCCCGATAGATTCCACGCAGCAGGAGGGGCTATTCTCAGTCAAAATCGGCGAATGCAGCGTCAGTTTCTGGTGTACGAATCCGCTTCCTGAAAAAGCGTTCCCTGCCTGCCTGGAAGAGCGACGGTTGCTGGTGCCGGGACGGCGCTCAATGCTGGGACGTAAGTTGTTGAACTGGTTTAATTCGCAGGGGTTGCAGGTTGAGATCCTCGGTGAATTTGATGACGCGGCCTTAATGAAGGCGTTTGGCGCGACGCACGATGCGATTTTTGTGGCGCCGAGCCTTTATTCGCTGGATTTTTATGCCGATGAGTCGGTAATAGAGATTGGGCGCGTGGAGAATGTCATGGAAGAATATCATGCGATTTTTGCCGAGAGAATGATCCAGCATCCGGCGGTGCAGCGTATTTGCAATGCGGACTACTCGGCATTGTTTAAACTACAGTAGACGTACCTACCGTAATACTTCCGGCTGCGGAACTAGCCCGCAGCCGGAATCATTCTACAAGTTCAGCAGGCTACGGTACTGCCCACCTTCGCGGATAAACACCGGAATTCTGTTCAGTGGCGTAGCGTAATGCAGCGTCTGCCCTCCTGAATAGCTTTCACCGGTCGCAAGATCCGTCCATGTTTCCCCTTCCGGTAGCCAGATATCACGTTCGCGCATACCTTCATGCATGACGGGGGCGATCAGCAGGTCAGGACCAAAACAATACTGGTCGGTGATTGCCCAACTTGTTTCCTGTTCGGGGAATTCAAAGAACAGGGGGCGCATCACTGGCGTATTGTGCTTATGGGTTTCCTCCATCAGCGCTTTGATATAGGGCTTGAGTTTTTCTCGCAACGCCAGGCAACCTGTCAGTACCTCGCATACTTCCTCACCGTAGCTCCAGACCTCGTTCGGCGCACCTGTAGGGCACTGGGCGATACCATCCCGGTATGGTTGTGCGGGTAAAATCTGCGGATCGCGGTTGCCGTGCAGACGCATCACCGGGCTAAAGACGCCCCACTGGAACCAGCGAATCAGCAATTCATGGAATTTCGGGTCGTGAATATTACCGCCATGGAAACCGCCGATATCCGTCGTCCACCACGGTATCCCCGCGATTCCCATATTGAGTCCGGCGGCAAACTGGTTGCGTAGCGATCTAAACGAGGAGTGAATATCACCTGACCAGACCAGTGCGCCGAACTTCTGACTGCCGGCCCAGGCGCAGCGTAGCAGGTTGATAACCTGGTCTTCGCCATCGGCTTTCATGCCGTCAAAAAAGGTTTTAGCGTACATACGTGGGTAGATATTGCCCACTTCCAGTACCGGCCCGGCATGGTAGCGATAGTTGTCGTAGTCGTAAACGCTGAACTCAGGTTCGGCTTCATCTAACCAGAATAACTTCACGCCTTTATCGTAATAGTTGCGTTTGGCTTTGCCCCAGACGTAGTCGCGCGCGCCCGGATGAGTCGCATCAAAGTAAGTGGTATTGCCGAGGAAATCCATATTGATCGGCAAGCCACGTTCCGTTTGTACCAGCCAGCCGTTTTCGCGCATCTCCCGATAGCTTTCGGTACGGTTATCCACCGTCGGCCAGACGGAGACCATCAGTTCAATTCCCAGCGATTTCAGCTCGGCAATCATGGCATCAGGATCGGGCCAGTCGCGCGCATCGAACATCCAGTCACCCTGATTCGGCCAGTGAAAGAAGTCGATTACGATCACTGAGATAGGCAGATTGCGGCGCTTATATTCGCGGGCGACCTCCAGCAGCTCTTCCTGCGTACGATAACGGAGTTTGCACTGCCAGAAGCCCATGGCGTAGTCCGGCATCATCGGCGGCGTGCCGGTAGCCAGCGCGTAAGCCCGGCTAATTTCTGCCGGGGTATCGCCAGCCGTGATCCAGTAGTCCAGCTGTTCGCTGACCTGCGCTTCCCATTCGGTAACGTTTTGGGCAAAGGTTACGCGTCCGACTGCCGGGTTGTTCCATAAAAATCCGTAGCCCAGACTGGAGAGCATAAACGGTACTGAGGCCTGGGAGTTACGTTGCGCCAGCTCAAGCACGCATCCTTTGAGATCCAGGTTGGCCTGTTGATACTGCCCCATACCATAAATTTTTTCCCCTTCGGTGGCTTCGAAGCGGGCTTTCAGTGAATATTTCCCACCCTGAATCGGGCGGAACTCGCGTCCCTCAAGGTTGAGTGCGCTAACGTACTGGCCGTGAGATGATTCATCCTCGCCAATTTCGCCCCGCAGGCGCCAGAACTCCTGCAACAGGGGTTTGTGTGGATGGCGGTAAAAGGTAACTTGTCCTTTTTGATTGACGATAGCGATAATTTTGCCGTTGGTCAGCGTTGCCTGGTGGTGCTCATAATCAATGTGGCACTGACTTTCTGCGACTGGCTCAGTCAATGCCCAGTCTTCATTTCTCATTACCGGCAGATGACGGCCGCTGCGTACGCGCAGGCTGTTCTCGCCCCAGGGTTCAATCCATAAATAGCGATCGTTTTGCTGCCAGACCAGACGACGCGGGTCTTGTTGCATAAATGGCATGGTGGTGCCTCCCATATTCGAGGGTGAAGGTAAAGAACGTTATGAGTTGACGGTTTCCAGATCGTGGCGAATCTTCTCTTCCATCGCTTCGTATTTGCGAAAGAAAAGTAGTGGGATCGCTGCGAGCGCGAAGAGTAGGGCGGGTGCCCAGATAAAGGCCCAGATAATGCCCTCCAGACCCGCAGCACTCTGGGCATGGTTGGGGACATAGCCAAAACTGTTCATGATCCAGGCGGCGAAAGCGGTGCCGAGGCCACTACCCATCTTGATGCAGAAGGTACTGCCGAAGGCGATAAGAATGCCGGTAGCCTTAATACCGGTCTTCCAGGCGCCGAAATCGACGGCGAAGCCCAGCATGGCAAACGGCATTGAGCAGGCGATACCGCTGCCGATATTGCCGAGTATCCAGGCGGCGATGAGGAAAGTAATGTTGTCCGCTGCCAGCCACATCATGACGCCGCCAAACGTGGCGACCAGCAGACCGCCTACCCATATCCAGGTTTTAGCCAGGTATTTGCTAAAGAAGGGGATAGCGATGATAAACAGGATCTGAATCGTCGCCAGGCTGTTAATCAGCGGTACCAGATCTTTACGGTCGAGGTTGTAGGTCAGATAATAGACAATGGTCGTGTTGCGCTGCTGTAGGGCAATCCAGAAGATCAGATTAGCCAGCACCATCAGGATCCACGGCCAGTTACCTTTCATCGCCGCGAAACTTTTTTTCATCGGCAACTTAGGTTCATGCTGTATTTTATCCGTATCCATTTCACGAATGTTTTTAAACGCAAAGAGCGTTAGCGCGCAGGATATAATGGCAAACGTAATTGCCGTATAAATAAAACCAGCGTGATCATCACCGTTACCTAAAAAAGCGACTAACGGCAAGGCGGTCGCGTTCATTAATAAAACCCCAATTTGCCCACCGGTCATTCGCCAGGAATTTAAAACCAGTCTTTCCTTGGGAGATAAGGTCATCAGGGGTAATATTGCACTGAGTGGTGTATTAAGTCCGGTAAATAGAATGCTGGCAATCATATAAGATATTGCTGCATAGATGGCTTTTCCTGTCATACTGATATCAGGAGACCAAAATGACAGCGCGCTGAATACCGCAAAAGGCAGCGGTAACCATAAAAACCAGGGACGACATTTACCGTAGCGTGAACGCGTTTTATCGATGATGATCCCCCATATGGGGGCGTCTATGCCATCGATAATACGCGCCAGCAGCAGGATAACGCCTGCTACGGCAAGGCTAATGCCCGCAACGTCTGTGTAGAAATATAAAATGTACGTTGAACCGAAGCAGTACAGCAGATTACCCGCCACATCCAAAGAGCCGTAGCTAATACGCTGTAGTAAAGACAATGATGCTGACCCGGAAGGCTGGGTATCCTCAATGACAGAACTCATAATGATAACTCCGATATTGGTACGATACGCCCAGAAAAACAACCTCTACTTTCTAAGCAAGTTTTGAATATTATTTTTATGTCGTTTTTGAATTTAACCTCAGATTAAAATGAGTAAGTAAGGTGTACATGAAAAGTAGTTAACCCGACGGCATCAATCAATTATTAAATCTTACATCAGGATTGCGTTTATTAGTTTTTGAATGAGCGATGTTTTTATTTGCTAAGGTGGTCACAGTTTTTTCAGTAATGAAATAAGAAAAGGAAAACAGTGAAAGAAAATAACTTTCAAGTATTACGTGACTGAGGGAGGGGTAGCTGAAAAAATAGGCTGGTCAGGAAGAGCGTGAACGAGTGAGGTCAGAGCCAGCGGTTGTCGAGCAAAACGGCAGATAGCAGGCATAAAAAAACCCGCTTTACGCGGGTTTTTCTACAAAGCTGATAACAAGCAGGCGATTAAGCCAGTTTGTTGATCTGTGCAGTCAGGTTAGCTTTATGACGTGCAGCTTTGTTTTTGTGGATCAGACCTTTAGCAGCCTGACGGTCCACGATCGGTTGCATTTCGTTAAATGCTTTCAGTGCAGCAGCTTTGTCGCCAGCTTCGATAGCTGCGTATACTTTCTTGATGAAAGTACGCATCATAGAGCGACGGCTTGCGTTGTGCTTACGAGCCTTTTCAGACTGAACGGCGCGCTTCTTAGCTGATTTGATATTAGCCAAGGTCCAACTCCCAAATGTGTTCTATATGGACAATTCAAAGGCCGAGGAATATGCCCTTTTAGCCTTCTTTTGTCAATGGATTTGTGCAAATAAGCGCCGTTTAAATTGCAGCACTCGTTGCGTAGTGATGGCGCAGGATTCTACCAGCTTGCGTGCTGTGAATACAGCCTTTCCATGAGAAAAATTGCATTAAGCGGCGGGTTTTGGGGCGGAGTTTGCCGCATGGCGATGAAAAGCATCTTCTTTATGTTTCATCAGGGCAATAGTCGGTTAACCTTGACCGCTGTACAAGGTATACTCTTGCGATTTTCACTGTTTTGAGTCAGACATGAAGCTGATACGCGGCATACATAATCTCAGTCAGGCCCCGCATGGGTGTGTGCTGACCATTGGTAATTTCGACGGCGTACATCGGGGGCATCGCGCTCTACTGCAGGGTTTGCAGGAAGAAGGACGCAGACGCGGTCTGCCGGTGGTGGTCATGATTTTCGAACCGCAGCCGCTGGAGCTGTTCGCGACGGATAAAGCGCCCGCTCGCCTGACGCGCCTGCGTGAAAAACTGCATTACCTTGCGCAGTGCGGCGTGGACTATGTGCTGTGCGTGAAATTCGATCGCCGCTTTGCCGCTTTGACGGCGCAAACGTTTATCAGCGAACTGCTGGTGGAGCGACTTGGCGTGCAATTTCTTGCCGTCGGCGATGATTTCCGCTTTGGTGCTAGCCGCGCGGGCGATTTCTTGTTATTACAGAAGGCGGGGGCGGAGTATGGTTTTGCGGTTTCCAGCACCCAAACCTTTTGTGAAGGCGGCGTGCGTATCAGTAGTACCGCAGTGAGACAGGCGCTGGCGGAAGATAACCTGGCGCTTGCCGAAAGCCTGCTGGGACATCCCTTTACTATTTCCGGGCGTGTCGTTCATGGCGACGAGCTGGGACGTACCATTGGCTTCCCGACGGCGAACTTACCGCTGCGCCGTCAGGTCTCCCCGGTCAAAGGGGTCTATGCGGTGGAAGTCACCGGGCTTGGCGATAAGCCGTTACCCGGCGTAGCGAACATTGGCACTCGTCCAACGGTGGCTGGCGTGCGTCAACAACTGGAAGTGCATCTGCTGGACGTTGTAATGGACCTCTACGGTCGCCATATAGATGTAATACTGCGTAAAAAGATACGTAATGAGCAGCGATTTGCGTCGCTTGATGAGCTAAAAGCGCAAATCGCACGCGATGAGTTAACGGCCCGCAAGTTTTTTGGGCTAGCCGGGCAGGTGTAACCCTGACGGTGTTTATCAAACCGAAATACGGAACCGAGAATCTGATGAGTGACTATAAATCGACCCTGAATTTGCCGGAAACAGGGTTCCCGATGCGCGGCGACCTCGCCAAGCGTGAACCGGGAATGCTGGCGCGTTGGACCGATGATGATCTGTACGGCATCATTCGTGCGGCCAAAAAAGGCAAAAAAACCTTCATTCTGCATGATGGCCCTCCATATGCGAATGGCAGCATTCATATTGGTCACTCAGTTAACAAGATTCTGAAAGACATTATCGTGAAGTCCAAAGGACTGTCGGGATTTGACTCGCCTTACGTGCCGGGCTGGGACTGTCACGGTCTGCCTATCGAGCTGAAAGTCGAGCAGGAGTTCGGTAAGCCGGGCGAGAAATTCACCGCCGCTGAATTCCGCGCTAAGTGCCGCGAATATGCCGCTACGCAGGTTGACGGCCAGCGTAAAGACTTCATTCGTCTGGGCGTGTTGGGCGACTGGTCGCATCCGTACCTGACTATGGACTTCAAAACCGAAGCCAACATCATCCGTGCTCTGGGCAGAATTATCAAAAACGGTCATCTGCACAAAGGCGCTAAGCCGGTGCACTGGTGCGTTGACTGCCGTTCCGCGCTGGCGGAAGCGGAAGTTGAATATTACGACAAAACGTCACCGTCTATCGACGTGGCGTTCCGCGCCGTCGATCAGGATGCGGTGAAAGCGAAGTTTGGTCTGCCGGGCGTGAGCGGCCCTGTGTCGCTGGTTATCTGGACCACCACGCCGTGGACTCTGCCGGCTAACCGCGCCATCTCCCTGGCGCCGGACTTTGATTATGCGCTGGTGCAGATTGACGGTCAGGCGGTGATTCTGGCGAAAGATCTGGTTGAAAGCGTCATGCAGCGTATTGGCGCGGCTGAATACACCATTCTCGGCACCGTTAAAGGCGCGGAGCTGGAACTGCTGCGCTTTACCCATCCGTTTATGGGCTTTGACGTGCCGGCGATCCTCGGCGATCACGTCACCCTGGACGCCGGTACCGGCGCGGTACATACCGCCCCTGGCCACGGCCCGGATGACTACGTGATCGGCCAAAAGTATGGCCTGGAAACGGCTAACCCGGTTGGGCCGGACGGCGCTTACCTGCCAGGCACATATCCAACGCTTGACGGTGTTAACGTCTTCAAAGCGAACGATATCGTTATTGAACTGCTGAAAGAAAAAGGCGCGCTACTGCATGTCGAAAAAATGCAGCACAGCTATCCGTGCTGTTGGCGTCACAAAACGCCGATCATTTTCCGCGCGACCCCGCAGTGGTTCGTCAGCATGGATAAAGAAGGGCTTCGTCAACAGTCCCTGAAAGAGATCAAAGGCGTTCAGTGGATCCCGGACTGGGGTCAGGCGCGTATTGAATCAATGGTCGCTAATCGTCCTGACTGGTGTATCTCACGTCAGCGTACCTGGGGCGTACCGATGGCGCTGTTCGTGCATAAAGAAACGCAGGAGCTGCTGCCGATTGAGCGTACTCTGGCGGCGATGGAAGAGGTGGCGAAACGCGTCGAAGTTGACGGTATCCAGGCGTGGTGGGATCTCGACCCGAAAGAGATCCTCGGCGAAGATGCCGATCAATACGAGAAAGTTCCGGATACGTTGGACGTTTGGTTTGATTCCGGTTCCACCAGTTACTCCGTGGTTGACGCACGTCCGGAATTCGCCGGTCATGCTGCCGATATGTATCTGGAAGGCTCTGACCAGCATCGCGGCTGGTTTATGTCTTCCCTGATGATTAGCGTGGCGATGAAAGGCAAAGCGCCATACCGCCAGGTACTGACTCACGGTTTCACCGTCGATGGTCAGGGGCGCAAGATGTCCAAGTCCATCGGTAACACCGTGTCGCCGCAGGATGTGATGAATAAACTGGGCGCGGATATCCTGCGTCTGTGGGTGGCGTCTACTGACTATACCGGCGAAATGGCGGTCTCTGACGAGATCCTCAAACGTGCTGCCGACAGCTATCGTCGTATCCGTAATACCGCGCGCTTCCTGCTGGCGAACCTCAATGGCTTCAATCCGGCCACCGATATGGTCAAACCGGAAGAGATGGTGGTGCTGGACAGGTGGGCGGTGGGCTGCGCGAAAACGGCGCAGCAAGAGATTCTGAAGGCATACGAAGCTTACGACTTCCATGAAGTGGTACAGCGCCTGATGCGCTTCTGCTCCGTTGAAATGGGCTCGTTCTACCTCGACATCATCAAAGACCGCCAGTACACCGCGAAGGCCGATAGCGTCGCGCGTCGTAGCTGCCAGACTGCGCTGTATCATATCGCAGAGGCGCTGGTTCGCTGGATGGCGCCTATCATGTCCTTCACGGCTGATGAAATCTGGGGCTACCTGCCGGGCGAGCGTGAAAAATATGTCTTCACCGGCGAATGGTACGACGGGTTGTTTGGCCTGGAAGAGAATGAAGAATTTAATGACGCATTCTGGGACGATGTCCGCTATATCAAGGACCAGGTCAACAAAGAGCTGGAAAATCAGAAAGCCAATGGCATCAAATCGAACCTGGAAGCAAAAGTGACGCTGAAATATGCTGACGATGCTAACGGTACGATCAAGAAGCTAAAACTGTTGGGTGAAGAGGTCAGATTTATCTTCATTACTTCCCAGTTCGTGATTTCTGAGCAAGCGGGGGGTATTGATGATGAAAATATTCAGTACAATGCTGGTAATACGACAGTTCAGGCAGTGGTAACGCGTGCCGAGGGTGATAAGTGTCCGCGCTGCTGGCACTACACTACTGATGTCGGCAAGGTGGCGGAACATGCAGATATCTGCGGACGCTGTGTCAGCAACATCGCCGGTAATGGCGAACAACGTAAATTTGCCTGATGAGTAAACCACTCTGTTCAACAGGACTACGCTGGCTATGGCTGGTAGTAGTCGTGCTGATTATCGATTTGGGCAGCAAATACCTGATCCTCCAGAATTTCGCTCTGGGGGATACGGTAGGGCTGTTCCCGTCGCTTAATCTGCATTATGCGCGTAACTACGGCGCGGCTTTTAGCTTCCTGGCGGATAGCGGCGGCTGGCAGCGCTGGTTCTTTGCCGGGATTGCGATAGGGATCTGCGTAATTCTTTTGGTGATGATGTATCGCTCGAAAGCGACGCAGAAGCTGAATAACATCGCTTATGCGTTAATCATCGGCGGCGCGCTGGGTAACCTGTTCGACCGCCTGTGGCACGGCTTTGTTGTCGATATGATCGATTTTTACGTCGGCGACTGGCATTTCGCGACGTTCAACCTTGCCGATAGCGCGATCTGTATCGGCGCGGCGCTGATAGTACTGGAAGGCTTTTTGCCGAAGCCGACAGCGAAAGAACAGGCATAAGCGTAAATACCGGGTGGCGCTTATCCGGTTTTGTAGGCCTGATAAGCGCAGCGCCATCAGGCAAACGTGGTGCCGGATGGCGGTGAAAACGCCTTATCCGGCCTACGGTTTTATCGTTCTTTGTGCCTCCGGGCAAAACACGTGAGCAATTTGCATGTCTAAATCCGTACAGAGCAACAGCGCGATCCTCGTTCACTTCACCCTGAAACTGGATGATGGCTCAACGGCGGAATCTACCCGCAATAACGGCAAGCCAGCCCTGTTCCGTCTTGGCGATACCTCGCTTTCCGAAGGTCTGGAGCAGCAGCTTCTGGGGTTGAAAGAAGGGGAAAAGAAAGCGTTTTCGCTGGAGCCTGACGCCGCGTTTGGCGTCCCCAGTCCGGACTTGATCCAGTATTTCTCGCGCCGTGAGTTTATGGCGGCGGGCGAACCGGAAGTCGGGGCGATTATGCTTTTTACCGCAATGGATGGCAGCGAAATGCCTGGCGTGATTCGCGAAATCAACGGCGACTCGATTACCGTTGATTTTAACCATCCGCTGGCCGGGCATACCGTTCACTTTGATATTGAAGTGCTGGAAATCGATCCGGCGCTGGAGGCATAAACATGCAGATCCTGTTGGCCAACCCACGCGGTTTTTGCGCCGGGGTAGACCGCGCTATCAGCATTGTTGAAAATGCGCTCGCCATTTACGGCGCGCCAATTTACGTTCGGCACGAAGTCGTGCATAACCGCTATGTAGTGGACAGCCTGCGCCAGCGCGGGGCGATCTTTATAGAGCAAATTAGCGAAGTGCCGGATGGCGCCATTCTGATTTTCTCCGCTCATGGGGTTTCCCAGGCGGTGCGTAACGAGGCGAAAAGCCGCGATCTTACCGTTTTTGACGCCACCTGCCCGCTGGTGACGAAAGTTCATATGGAAGTGGCGCGCGCCAGCCGTCGCGGTGAAGAATCTATTCTCATCGGCCACGCCGGGCACCCGGAAGTGGAAGGCACCATGGGTCAGTACAGCAACCCGGAAGGGGGGATGTACCTGGTTGAGTCGCCAGAGGACGTCTGGACGCTGAATGTCAAAAATGAAGGCAAGCTCTCCTTCATGACGCAAACCACGCTTTCCGTGGACGATACGTCCGATGTGATTGATGCGCTGCGTAAACGCTTTCCGAAAATCGTCGGCCCGCGCAAAGACGATATTTGCTATGCCACTACTAATCGTCAGGAAGCGGTGCGGGCGCTGGCGGAGCAGGCTGACGTGGTGCTGGTGGTCGGCTCGAAAAACTCTTCTAACTCTAACCGATTGGCGGAACTGGCCCAACGGATGGGAAGAACCGCGTTTCTTATCGACGATGCGGCGGATATCCAGGAGGCGTGGGTGAAAGAAGCCGCCTGCGTCGGCGTCACCGCTGGCGCTTCCGCGCCGGATATTCTGGTGCAGAATGTTATTGCGCGTCTGCGCGAGTTTGGCGGCGGCGAAGCTGTCACGCTTGAGGGGCGCGAAGAAAATATTGTTTTCGAAGTGCCGAAAGAGCTGCGTGTGGATGTTCGTGAGGTCGAATAAGATTTCATAATTCAGAAATCTGCCTGATGACGCTACGTTGACCAGATCTTAAGAATTTCTTTTGATATTCAATGTGCGACAGGAAGAATAAGGCGTAGTCGTCATCCGTTGCTAATGCCCCACCTTTTTGCTATTCATCTGAAAAACCAGCACAATCGTTGCTGGTTTTTTAGTTGTAATGCCTACAGGGATAAGGGAAATGGGCAAAATAAAATATGGATTGCCAACGTTACTCGCCATCGGCTTTTGGATGGACGCAACAAGCGCCACGGTGCTGGAGCTACCCGCCTGGGAGCGAAACTATACCGGAACTATCGCGGGGAAACCGGTAAACGTTAATATCACGCGATTTGGTAACACGCTTTATGGGTATTACTGCTATGAACCTTGCAATCAGCACAAGGCAGCGATTGTTCTACGCGGCTCACTCCAGGATAAAGAGGTGCATCTTGAAGAACGCGTAAAGGCGCTTTCGGGTTACTGGAATGCGGAAATCTCCAGCAGTGAGATTAAAGGCGAATGGACGTCCGCAGATAAAAAACGACATTTTCCTGTTGCCCTTATCTACCTCAAACCTAAAAACTCCCCTGATATTGTGCTGGTCACGAACACGAATGATGCAGGGGGTTACGACCCTTCCAAAGAGATTGATTGCGGCAATACGCCGGCCATTTCGGCGATAAAATTATACCGTGATGGTAAACTCATACAGACCTTAGATACCGCCTCGGTGGGCACTTGTAGCCCGTTTATGCCTCAATGGGGGGATGTCAATTTTGATGGCTACCCGGATCTGTCGATTGTAACAGAGCTACTTGCAGGGCCGGATGCTCCAGTACAAACATGGCTCTATGACCCCGCCAAACAGCGTTATGTTGATGCGCCAGCGTCTTATCAGGAAATCACTTCACCAGAGATCGATGCTGAACATAAACAGATTGTCAGCTATTGGCGCGGCGGTTGCTGCAGCCATGGCGTCAATGTGTATCGCTGGAAAGGAAAAACGATTGAACTGATCGATCGCGGTGAAAGCTACTTTCAGCCTGTGATCAGTAAAGGCAAAATGTATAACTGCTACATGATACCTTCCTACGCTGATGGGCGTATTATTTATCCGCTAGTACGTAAAAATGGTCATTTGACGCCGCCTCTTAGCCTTGATGGGACGTGTCAATCTTTTTGGCTAACCGGTAATATTCGTACCGTGATTCAGGCAGAAAAACCCGGCGCTGAGCCCGAATCGCTTGAGATTCAGTGGCAGGAAAACAAAGCATCGCCAGGGCGTTTTTGCCCATTAGTTCCGTTTGTCGAAGGTGATAAGCTAAGTCCGCGTCTGGTGACGGATGACGATGTGCCTGATGCCTGTATCAGTCGCGCTGAGTATGAAGATATAAAACAATAGGTCAGGAGAGCATTAATGACAGCATCCCTACACATTATTCTTGATACCGATCCGGGCATTGATGACGCGGCTGCTATTGCCGCTGCGCTGTTCGCCCCCCAGCTTGATCTGCAACTAATAACCACCGTCGCAGGCAATGTTTCCGTTGAAAAAACGACCCGTAATGCGTTGCAGCTTCTGCATTTCTGGAACAGCGATATCCCACTTGCCCAGGGGGCCGCGACGCCGCTGCTGCGTCCGTTACGCGATGCGGCATACGTCCACGGCGAATCCGGTATGGAAGGCTATGATTTTGTCGACCATCAGCGCCAACCGTTGGCGAAGCCTGCGTTTATCGCTATCCGGGATGTGTTGATGAACGCCCCGGAGCCCATGACATTAGTGGCGATTGGGCCATTGACCAATATTGCGTTGCTACTGATGCACTATCCGGAGTGTGCGTGTAACATTCGCCGTCTGGTGTTGATGGGCGGTTCCGCAGGGCGCGGCAATTTTACGCCTAATGCTGAATTTAACATTGCTGTCGATCCGGAAGCCGCGGCGCTGGTGTTCCGCAGCGGTCTGGAGATTGTGATGTGTGGGCTGGACGTCACGAATCAGGCAATGCTCTCGCCAGATTTTCTGAATAAACTGCCCGCGCTGAATCGCACCGGTAAGATGTTGCACAGCCTGTTCAACCATTATCGCAGCGGTAGTATGCGCACTGGCGTCCGGATGCACGATCTCTGCGCGATCGCCTGGCTGGTGCGTCCGGAGCTTTTTACCCTGCAATCCTGTTTTGTGGCCGTAGAAACGCAGGGGCAATATACCGCCGGTACCACGGTGGTAGATATTGAAGGGCGTCTTGGGCAGCCCGCCAACGCGCAGGTGGCGCTGGCGCTGGATGTGGACGGTTTTCGTCAGTGGGTGGCTGAGGTGTTTGCCTATGCGCCGTAATTACATGTTGGCGCCATAATCTCATACTTTGCCGCGATAGAGTCTCTCCGGCCTGCCCACTTTCCCGTAGCTGATCTCCGCTTCGAGAAAGTTATTTTTCACGCCTTGTTCCAGATAGCGTCGGGCAGTGGTTTTACTGCTGCCCAGAATTTGCGCCAGAGTGTCTGCTGTATGTACTGCCTGCGGGTCGGCGAATATTTGTCGTACCCGGTTGAAGGTGTTTTCATCAATTCCCCGCAGTCCGCTATTCGGTTCTGCGGTTTGTTCTTTGGCCTGGATATTAAATAAGGCATCAACGTGCGTCTGGTTTGCCTGCTCACTGGAACGTAACGAACTGCGGTAACGGGTGAACCGCTCCAGGGTATGCTGCAGGCGCTGATAATGTACCGGCTTAATCAGATAATCGAATACGCCCATGCGTAAGGCATCGCTGATGGTATCCATATGATTGTCGGCGGTAATGAAAATAATTCGCCCCGTGTAGTTGGCGCTGATGGTATGACGAATTAAATCGATCCCTTTGCCATCGGGTAAAAAATTATCCAATAGAATTAACTGTGGTTGATAGAGGCGTATTTGCTTCTTTGCACTTTCCAGTTTGTCTGCGATGCCGATGATTGAAAACTGGGGAAAAAGCTTGATGGTGTCCACCAGGATTTCCGCTAGCATCGGTTCGTCTTCAACGATGAGTGTCGTAATGCTATCCATGTTATTCTTCTCTGGTAAAAGGGATATAGAGGGTAAAAATGGTGCCAAAAGGATTATTGTTATCGACGATAATGTCGCCATTGGCCTGCTTGACGTAGCTGTGCACCAACCATAATCCAATTCCGTGATCGCCGTTGTTGTGGGTGGTCACTCCACGCTCGAAAATATGCTGGCGGATATTTTCGTCAATACCACATCCCTGATCGGCAACTTCAATAATGACTTCATTACCTTCGCTATTGATCAGGCACTCAATCTGTCGCGAGCCTTCGCTATTGAGCAGGGTAGCGTTATAGGCGTTGTCCAATAAATTGCCAACAATCGAAATCCATTCATTATGCGAGAGCGATGACGGCAGGTGTTCAACAAAGCTTGAAGGATCGAAAATCAGCTCCAGCCCCAGCTCTTTTGCCCGATAATATTTACCGATTAATAGCCCCGCAAGGTGGTGGTCGCGGAAATTATGGGAAATAAAATCGAGTACTTTCTGGTGGCTTTCCGACTGCTGCTGAATCAGCGCCAGCGCATTATCGTAGCGCTTCAGGAACAGCAGTCCGGCAATGGTGGAAATAAGGTTGCGATGCTCATGCTGCACGGCGCGCAGGTTATCGGCGTATTGCCGCACCTGACTTAACTGCAGGCTGAGTGTATTGATATCGTCTTTGTTGCGAAAGCTAATAACCCAGCCCTGAGGCTGGTTGTCAATAATGACCGCCATGCGACTGGCGATGACTTTCATTTGGTTAAAGGTGACGATCTCATCTTTTTTGTTTTTTTGCGGCGCATCGTAAAAGAAGGCCTCCGGCAACACGACATGGTGGATTGCATAGCCAATGAGTTCAGACTCCGGTTGGCTCAGATTCAGTAAGCGGCGAGCCGTTTGGTTAATAGCGGTAATACGGTGATGGGAGTCAATGGCGATCAACCCTTCAAATACCGACTCAAACAACACGCTTTGCTGAATTAATAGTTGTGAAAGCTGCTGCGGCTCCATGTTAAGCATCTGCTTTTTAATATGCAGCGAGAAGCGGCGGGCGCAGTACAACAGTACCAGCAGCAGTAACGCCATCGGGAACAGCAACGAGCTGATTTGTAAGTTAAGCCAGCTCTCCAACTGTTCCAGAGTATAGCCGACGGAAACAATACCGATGACTTTACCGGTACTGTCCTGAATCGGGGATTTACCACGTAAGGAAGAGCCTAATGAACCTTTGCGCACCGATACGTAGCTTTTAGCGTTATACAGCGCGTCGTCGCTATCGCCGCCCTCCATATATTTGCCGATCTCATCCGGGTTGACGTGATACAGTCGCTGACCTTTTTCGTTGCCAACGGTAATGTAAGTCGCATCCGAAAACGAGCGCATTGGGTCAATCAGCGCTTTGATGCGTGACAAATCATGCGCCTCTACGGCTTCAACTAATTCTGGCATAGCGGATATTTGCATTGCCTGAATAAGCGCACGTTGGCCCACCTGATAATGCAGGCGCTCTTTCGTGATATCGGTCAGATACCAGGTGATTGCCAGCATCACGATGGTGGATGTAAACAGGATCAGTAGAAATATCCGGTTTTGAAACGAGCGTCTGGCAAACCAGCGTGTAATTTCCCGTATAAACATATTGGTATTTAGATATTTAATTACGGTATTTTCTTGCATTCGGCATCACCGGAACCTGAACCAGTTCATACTTACTTTTCTTTCAGAAAAAATTTGGATGAAAATGGGATACGACATGCGTATCCCATCCACTATTACATCGCCAGCACGTACTTGAGCATCACGCCCGCCGCAATGGCCGAGCCAATCACCCCGGCCACGTTCGGGCCCATCGCGTGCATCAGCAGAAAGTTCTGCGGGTCTGATTCCAGGCCCACCTTGTTCGATACGCGGGCCGCCATCGGCACCGCCGACACCCCCGCCGAACCGATAAGCGGGTTGATTTTGTTCTTACTGCACAGGTTCAGCAGCTTCGCCATCAGCACCCCGGCGGCAGTCCCGATACCAAACGCAATCACCCCCAGCAGCAGAATGCCCAGCGTCTGCGGCTGCAGGAACTTGTCCGCCACCAGTTTTGCGCCAACGGAAAGCCCCAGGAAAATGGTCACGATATTAATCAGCCCGTTCTGTACCGTGTCGCTCAGACGCTCCACCACGCCGCTTTCGCGCATCAGATTGCCAAAGCAGAACATCCCCAGCAGCGGCGCGGCGTCCGGCAGCAGCAGCGCCACCAGTAGTAACAGCACCACCGGGAAGAGGATTTTTTCCCGCTTACTCACCGTGCGCAGCTGCACCATGCGGATTTTCCGCTCTTTCTCGCTGGTCAGCGCGCGCATAATCGGCGGCTGGATTAACGGCACCAGCGCCATATACGAGTACGCCGCCACCGCGATGGCCCCCAGCAGCTCCGGCGCCAGCTTGCCCGACAGGTAAATCGCCGTCGGGCCGTCCGCGCCGCCGATGATGCCGATGGCCGCCGCCTGCGGCAGGGTGAAGCTGATAAGGCCGAAGTAGTTCAGCGTCAGCGCCCCCAGTACGGTGGCGAAGATACCGAACTGCGCCGCCGCGCCGAGCAGCAGGGTGCGCGGGTTGGCCAGCAGCGGGCCGAAGTCGGTCATCGCGCCGACGCCCATGAAGATGACCAGCGGCGCGACGCCGGAGCCAATCGCCACTTTATAGAACAGCGCCAGCACCCCCGGCGTGTAGCCCATGTCCACCGCCAGGTTCTCCATCTGGCCCTGCACCGACGGCAGCGCCAGCGCTAATGCCTCTTTAATGGCGTGCACGTCCGGCGCGCAGTTAAGCTTCGCGGCAATCACCGCCAGCTGCCCGGCGTCGTGATGGGCCAGCAGGCTTTCCAGCGCGGTCAGCGCCATACCCGCTTCCGGGATGTTGGAGAGCAGACCGCCGAAGCCAATCGGCAGCAGCAGCAACGGCTCGAACTTTTTCGCAATCGCCAGCCACAGCAGCAGCAGGCTGACCAGCAGCATGATGGCCTGGCCTGCGCCAAGGTGCATCAGCCCCATGCCCTGAAGCAGGGCGTTCAGACTTTCCATCGATTCCGTTCCTTACGCCAGCGTCATCAGGGTATCGCCCACGGAGACGGCGTCCCCGGACTTCACGGCGATACCGCGTACGGTTCCGGCCTGCGCGGCACGGATTTCGGTTTCCATCTTCATGGCTTCCAGAATCAGCAACACATCGCCTTCGGCCACCGTCTGGCCCTCGGTGGCAATCACCTTCCAGATGTTGCCCGCCAGCGGGGCGGTGACCGGGGTGCCGGCGCCTGCCGGGGCCGTCGCCGGAGCAGAAGAGGCAGCAGGTGCAGCCGCAGTGAGCTGGCTGATATCGCCGCCGTCGCTGACCTTCACCACAAAGGCTTTGCCTTCCACTTCCACGGTGTAGATACCGGAAGCGGCAGGCTTCTCTGCTTTTGCCACCGGCTGCGCGGCTTCCGCCTGCGGCAGTGGCTCAAACGCCGCCGGGTTGTGGCGGTTCTCAAGGAATTTGAGGCCGATTTGCGGGAACAGCGCCACGGTGAGCACGTCGTCGATGGCGTTTCCCGCCAGAGTGATGCCCTTCTCCTGCGCCTGGCGCCTGACGTCCGCTTCCAGTTCAGCCAGTTCCGGTTTGAGTAAATCCGCCGGACGGCAGGTCACCGGAGCGCCCCCTTCCAGCACGCGGGCCTGTAACGCCGCGTTCACCGGCACCGGGGTGTGGCCGTATTCGCCCTTCAGTATCCCGGCGGTTTCCTTCGCGATGGTTTTGTAGCGCTCGCCGGTCAGGACGTTGAGCACCGCCTGGGTGCCGACAATCTGCGAGGTGGGGGTCACCAGCGGGATAAAGCCGAGGTCCTCGCGCACGCGGGGGATTTCCGCCAGCACCTGGTCCAGCTTGTCCGCCGCGTTCTGCTGCTTCAGCTGGCCTTCAAGGTTAGTGAGCATTCCGCCCGGCACCTGGGCCACCAGAATACGGCTGTCATAGCCTTTCAGCTGGCCTTCAAAGGCGTGATACTTTTTGCGCACCTCGCGGAAGTACGCGGCGATGTTTTCCAGCTTCAGGATATCCAGCCCGGTGTCGTGTTCCGTGCCGGCAAGCGTTGCCACCAGCGCTTCGGTGGCCGGGTGGCCGTAGGTGGCGCTCATGGAGGAAATCGCCGTGTCGACGCCGTCGACGCCCGCTTCAATGGCCTTCAGCAGGGCCATCTCCGCCATCCCGGTGGTGGCATGACAGTGCAGGTGCAGGCGCACCTCAAAACGTTTTTTGATTTCGCTGACCAGCTCATACGCCGCGCCCGGCGTGAGAATGCCGGACATATCCTTGATGGCAATCGAGTCAACGCCGGTTTCCAGCAGTTGCTCCGTTAAATCCAGCCAGGTCTGCAGCGTGTGTGCCGGGCTGGTGGTATAGCTCAGCGTGCCCTGGGCGTGCGCGCCGTGGCTGCGCACCGCCTGCAGGGCGGCTTTCATATTGCGCGGGTCGTTCATGGCATCGAAGACGCGGAACACGTCCATGCCGTTTTTCACCGCCCGCTCAACGAAGCGTTCCACCACGTCATCGGCGTAGTGGCGATAACCGAGCAGGTTCTGACCACGCAGCAGCATCTGCAACGGGGTTTTGGGCATGGCTTTTTTCAGTTCGCGCAGGCGCAGCCACGGGTCTTCGCCGAGGAAACGGATGCAGGCGTCAAAGGTGGCGCCGCCCCAGCACTCCAGCGACCCGTAGCCCACGTCGTCGAGCGCGGCGGCAATCGGCAGCATATCGTCAAGGCGCAGACGGGTGGCGAAAAGGGACTGGTGGGCGTCACGCAGGACGACGTCGGTAATGGCAATAGTCATGGATCCCTCCGGGAATTAAGCGTGGTGGCGGTGATGGTGAATGGCGGCGGCAATCACCGGCTTTAAGCGGGTGAAGTCGTCCACGACGGGAACGGCGCGCGGTGCGGGCGCGGCGACGGGTTCCGGGAAGAAGCGAGTAATCACGGCAGACATGCCGCGAATGGCAAAGATGAGCAGGAACAGAAAGCTCAGTACGAACCCCATCCCTAAAAACATCAGGGTGAAACCTTCACCCAGTAGTACAGCTTCATTCATGAATCATTTTCCATAATGAGAGGCACGACGGTGGCCTTGACGACAACCTTCCTGGTGAATCCGGCTAAGGAGTAGAGTGGATTTCCCTTGGCCGCCTCTGGCTTTGGCCTCTACTTTTCTCCAGGTCGTTTGCGGCAAAGACACCGCCGTGCGTTTTTTTACACCATCATGCTGAACACGATGCTAGCGATAACCAGCACAATACCGCCGCCCAGACGAGAGGAAATTTGTGCATATGAAATGAGGTTCATACGGTTACAGGCGGAGAGCACTTCCAGATCGCCGGAGCCGCCGCGGTTGGCCATACAAAGACCCGCAGTAATGGATGATTCAATCGGGTAGAAGCCAATCAACCAGCCCCCGATAGCTGCGCCAACGACAGCGCCGACCACAATGATTGCGGCGATAACGACGTTCGCGAACGTCAGGGCATCGATGATCTCTTGCAGATCGGTGTAGCAAACACCCACACCTACCATCAGCACCCACAGCAGTTGTTTGGAGAAGAAGTCAGAAAGACGTTTCGCCCCGGCTTTAATCTCCGGTGAGCAAAGACCTGATGCGTTCAGCGCAGCAACAATCAGGACCATCCAGGCGAAGTAGTGAATAGAGACGCCGCCGATGCTTGGCAGAATTTTTTTGGCAACAACATAGGCCAGCAGGAAGCAGGTGGTGGATAGCACCATGCCAACCGCCGTTTCACGATGGGTAATCTGACCGGCCTTTTCATCATCTTCGGTTTTGAAGGAAGCCTTACGAACCAATTCACCTTCACCGCTAAGCCAGGTGTATTTTTTGCCTATCATATCGAGGAGGGCGGCGAAAATAATGGCGAAGATATTCGCAATGGTCAGAATAGCAATAGCCGTTGAGTAATACTCTTCGCGAGAACGTCCGGTAACCGAGTGATAAATTTCAGACAGAGGCACGGCGCCCGCGCCGTTACCACCGCCCATAATCGGCAGAACGTACAGCATCATGATACGGTCGACCGGGATACCGAAGCACAGACCAATGACGATACCGAAAAGGGACGCGCCGACAATCCCGGCGAGGATGGTTGGGATATAGCCCAGCAGTGATTTTAATAGCAGCTTACGGTTTACCGACAGGATCGCGCCTGTGATCAACACTGCGATAAACAGGTTAAGGAAGTTGCTTTTATCCATTACGTTGCTGATCGCATCAATTTCTTTCTGCGTAAATATGCCAGCATAGACAAAATAAGCTGCAACCAGAAATATCATAACCGGTGCGCCGCCAATATATTTATTGAAGATCGGTAAACGTTTGCCGATTTCACCAAAAATGGCCCCCATAACAAACATAAGAGCAAAACCACCGACTAAGTCAGTCGGTATAGCGTTATAGAAATGAGACAGTAATAAAGTAATTAATGCAAAAGCATAAAGCGGTAGCGGCATACCAAAGATTTTGAATCTGAGTAAATCGCCAGCCCCCTTTTTCTCCGTCGCCGAAGCCTGGGTCATGTTGGTCATAAACATTTTCCTGTGTATTGATGGGTAACAAGACCCGCGCATACTAATAAATTCAATGAACCGTGAGATGTGACTATCTTCACTGAATGGTTGTGTTTTTAATTAATTTAATTATTTTTATTAACTCTGGTTAATTAAGGAAATAAAAACCATAAAGCTTATAAAAGCAAGGGGGAAAGTGTGATGTCTATTCCAGACGAGTAATACAAACGCTGGCGAAATATGCGACGTTATTTGCTGACGGATGCAGAATAGAGTGAATCTAATATTTAAACGCATTTATTTGCAAAAGGATGTATTGCGTCGCGAGTCGGTCACCATGTTTCTGGAGGGCGTGGGACTCGCCCTGGAAGATGATTGTGAAATCGCGGTATGCGCATATTGGCAGGGTGAGATAGTTGGATGCGGCTCGCTGGCCGGAAACGTACTGAAATGCATCGCCGTTTCCCCGGTTTTACAAGGGGAAGGGCTCAGCCTCAAATTGCTGACTGAGCTGCTTACATTGGCCTACGAGTTAAACCGCAGCGAGCTTTTCCTGTTCACTAAGCCGCAAAATCGGTTGCTGTTTTCTGGCGCGGGGTTTTGGCCCATTGCGCAGGCAGGTGAGCTGGCGGTGTTAATGGAGAACAGCAGTGAACGGTTAGCGCGCTTTTGTCGCCAACTGGCGCTTTATCGTCAACCGGGAAAAACGATCGGCGCCATCGTCATGAACGCCAATCCGTTTACATTGGGCCACCGTTATCTGGTGGAGCAAGCGGCTGCGGCCTGTGACTGGTTGCATCTGTTTGTAGTCAAAGAAGATGCTTCATTTTTTTCCTATACCGACCGTTGGGCGCTGATCGAACAAGGAATCGCGGGTATTGACAACGTCACGTTGCATTCCGGCTCCGCTTATATGATCTCGCGTGCGACGTTTCCCGGCTATTTCCTCAAAGAAAAAGGGGTTGTGGACGACTGCCATTGCCAGATCGATCTGCAACTCTTCCGTGAACATCTGGCTCCAGCGCTGGGGATTACCCATCGTTTTGTCGGCAGTGAGCCGTTTTGTCCTCTGACCTGTGCCTATAACCAGCGAATGCACGACATTTTGCACGATCCGAAGCGTAGCGGCCCGGTTATTGAGGTCGTCGAGTTGGCGCGGGTGGAGAAAAACGGCGTGGCTATTTCCGCCTCTCGCGTCAGAAAACTGTATAGCGAACGTAATTGGCCGGCGATAAGCGCGCTGGTGCCTGTTGGCACCCTGGCATATCTGCAGCGGCATGCCGCCAGACACACTGAAACCATATGACGTAACACCGTTAACAAGGAACATAACTAATGAAAATCATTAAAGATGCCCTGGCAGGCACGCTGGAATCCAGCGATGTGATGATCAGGATTGGTCCATCCAGCGAGCCAGGAATTCGACTGGAGCTAGAGAGTCTGGTGAAGCAGCAGTTTGGCGCGGCGATTGAGCAAGTCGTGCGCGAAACGCTGGCGAAGCTGGGCGTCGAACGTGCGCTGGTTAGCATCGATGACAAAGGCGCGCTGGAGTGTATTTTACGCGCCCGAGTGCAGGCGGCGGCGTTACGCGCTGCAGAACAAACGGAAATTCAATGGAGTGCGTTATGAGACCTCGTCGCAGTATGTTGTTTATTCCCGGCGCAAATGCGGCCATGTTGAGCACCTCGTTTGTCTACGGTGCGGACGCGGTGATGTTCGACTTAGAAGACGCCGTAGCGTTACGTGAGAAAGATACCGCCCGTCTTTTGGTTCATCACGCGCTTCAACATCCGTTCTATCAGGATGTTGAAAAAGTGGTGCGCATTAATCCACTGAACACGCCATTCGGTCTGGCCGATCTTGAGGCCGTCGTGCGTGGTGGCGCGGATATCGTGCGTCTGCCGAAAACCGACAGCAAAAACGATGTGCTGGAGCTGGAAGCGCAGGTTGAACGGATCGAACGTGAATGTGGACGTGAAGTCGGCAGTACCAGGCTGATGGCGGCGATCGAATCAGCGAAAGGCGTGGTCAATGCCGTCGACATCGCCACCTCCAGCCCGCGCATGGTGGCAATTGCGCTGGCGGCATTTGATTACGTGATGGATATGGGCACCAGCCGGGGCGATGGCACCGAGCTGTTCTACGCCCGCTGCGCAGTGCTGCATGCGGCGCGCGTTGCGGGTATTGCCGCCTATGATGTCGTTTGGTCGGATATCAATAATGAAGAAGGCTTCCTGAAGGAAGTGCAGTTGGCGAAAGGGCTTGGTTTTAACGGTAAGTCCTTAGTGAACCCACGTCAGATTGAGCTGTTACATCAGGCTTATTCTCCGACACGTAAAGAAGTTGAGCATGCGTATGAGGTGATTGCCGCCGCTGAAGAGGCTGAGTCTCGCGGTCTGGGCGTCGTTTCACTCAACGGCAAAATGATTGACGGCCCGATTATCGACCACGCGCGCAAAGTGGTGGCGCTGTCGGCTTCCGGTATTCGTGATTAAGGAAGGAACCATGAAAGAGACTGTAACCATGCTCAACCAGCAATATGTCGTACCGGAAGGATTACAGCCCTACCAGGGGGTAACAGCGAACAGCCCGTGGCTTGCCAGTGAAACGGAAAAGCGTCGGCGTAAAATTTGTGACTCGCTTGAAGAGGCTATCCGTCGTTCCGGGCTTAAAAATGGCATGACGATATCCTTCCACCATGCGTTTCGTGGTGGCGACAAAGTTGTCAATATGGTGATGGCGAAGCTGGCGGAAATGGGATTCCGCGATCTGACGCTTGCCTCCAGCTCATTAATTGATGCCCACTGGCCGCTTATCGAACACATTAAAAATGGCGTGGTGCGGCAGATTTACACCTCCGGGCTGCGCGGCAAGTTAGGGGAAGAGCTCTCCGCTGGCCTGATGGAAAACCCGGTACAGATCCACTCTCACGGCGGCCGCGTAAAACTGATTCAGAGCGGTGAGCTGAATATTGATGTCGCTTTCCTCGGCGTGCCGTGCTGCGATGAATTTGGTAATGCGAACGGCTTTAGCGGCAAGTCACGCTGCGGCTCTTTGGGGTATGCGCAGGTTGATGCGCAGTACGCTAAATGTGTGGTGCTCCTGACTGAAGAGTGGGTCGAATTCCCCAATTATCCGGCCAGTATCGCGCAGGATCAGGTTGATTTGATCGTACAGGTGGACGAAGTAGGGGATCCGGAAAAAATCACCGCGGGTGCGATTCGTCTGTCCAGCAACCCGCGTGAACTGTTGATCGCCCGGCAGGCGGCCAATGTGATCGAACACTCAGGTTATTTTTGTGATGGTTTCTCGCTGCAAACCGGCACCGGTGGCGCTTCTCTGGCGGTCACCCGTTTCCTGGAAGACAAAATGCGTCGCCACAACATTACGGCGAGTTTTGGCCTGGGTGGGATCACCGGCACCATGGTGGATCTGCATGAGAAAGGGTTGATCAAAGCGCTGCTGGATACGCAATCATTCGATGGCGATGCAGCCCGTTCGCTGGCGCAGAATCCACATCATATTGAAATCTCAACCAATCAATACGCGAACCCCGCCTCTAAAGGCGCGGCATGCGAACGCCTGAATGTGGTGATGCTGAGCGCACTGGAAATTGACGTGAATTTCAACGTTAACGTGATGACCGGTTCAAACGGCGTACTGCGTGGCGCATCGGGCGGCCATAGCGACACTGCGGCAGGTGCGGATCTGACCATTATCACTGCGCCGCTGGTCCGTGGCCGAATTCCTTGCGTGGTGGAAAAAGTGCTGACTACCGTCACGCCTGGGGCAAGTGTTGATGTGCTGGTTACCGACCATGGTATTGCGGTGAACCCTGCGCGTCAGGATCTGCTTGATAACCTGCGTGCTGCGGGCGTGGCGCTGATGACCATCGAACAACTGCAACAGCGCGCTGAGCAACTGACCGGTAAACCGCAGCCGATTGAGTTTACCGATCGGGTGGTGGCTGTGGTGCGTTATCGCGACGGTTCAGTGATTGACGTGATTCGCCAGGTTAAAGGCTGATGAAGGGCACAGACCTGCTGTATCAGGGCCAGGCAGTTACGCTGGAGGAGATGCTACAAGCGCGTGATAAACGTGCCGCCAGGCAGCGTCAGGCGTTGAACTGCTATCGGCTACCGTTGATTTCCCTCACGCTGGTTGCACCGGGCGCCGTTAAAAACTCAGCGGTCTGGCGGCGTGTCGCCGATTACGCAATTGCCGAAATACTGGCGCTTTGCGAACAGAAGGAGTGGGTCAACGTCTGGGAAATGCAGGTAAATGAACGCAGCGGCCCGGAATGGATGGCAGCGGTCTGTGCGCCGGCAATGGCGTTGAAACAGCACATGTCGACACTAGAGATGTGCCATCCGTTAGGGCGGCTTTGGGACATCGACATTATTGATAGCGACGGTAAGTCGCTATCACGCCGTGAACTCGGGCATCCTGCCCGGCCATGTTTGATATGCCAGCAGGATGCTCATCTCTGTGCCCGGGGCAAGCATCACACCCTTGACCTTTTGTTGGATGAAATTGCACGAAGGATTGAATGCTATGAACGTGAGCGTTGTGACTGAACGGCGTACGCCAGCGTACTCATCGCTGGCGGCTGGCGAACTTAATGGGTTGGTTGCAAGAGCGCTGCTGACGGAAGCCAGGCTGACACCAAAACCCGGTCTGGTCGATATTCGTAATTCGGGAGCGCATAGGGATATGGATCTGGCGGCATTTGAACGTAGCACTACCGCCATTGCTCCGTGGATGGAAAAGTTTTTTATCATGGGCAACAACACGGCGGCGCTGGCGGCAGAAAATGTCCTGGTGATGCTGCGTCCGCTGGGGATGGCCTGTGAGAACGATATGCTACAGGCGACCAATGGAGTGAATACCCATCGCGGGGCGATTTTCGCTTTTGGCCTGCTGAGCGCAGCGATTGGCCGACTTCTCGCGCGGGGAGAACCGTTGGAGCAAAATCGTATCTGCGACCAGGTTGCTCGCCTGAGTCGGAATATTGTTGCCCACGAGCTCTCAGCAAAAAAAGCGGGAAAACTGACAAAGAGTGAAACCCATTTCCAGTGTTATGGCCTGTCGGGCGCGCGGGGAGAAGCGGAAAGCGGTTTTCGAACCGTCAGAACGCAGGCTTTGCCGGTGTTTAACCGGGTCGTGCAGGAGCATGACGATACCCATCTTGCCCTACTGCAAACATTGTTGCATCTGATGGCGTGGAATGATGATACCAATCTGGTGTCGCGGGGAGGCCTGGAAGGGCTTTACTACGTGCAGCAGCAGGCACAAAAATTGTTGTGGCAAGGGGGCGTATTGGTTGAGGGGGGCATTGAAGCGATGCAGTCCCTCGATGATGAACTCATCCTGCGTAACTTAAGCCCTGGCGGTAGCGCGGATTTACTGGCAGTGACCTGGTTTTTAAGTCATTTTCCTGCCGGTTCCCTCTATCCTGAGTAAGTTTCTCTTCTTTCATTCTCTCCAGCAATGATTCATCCTGCGGGATGAATCATGTCTTTTACTGATATCGCTCCCTGTTTATCATTAATTTCTAATTATCGGCGATTTTAGATGGCGGCCTCCGGGCGCGCTGGTTACTCTGAAAACGGTTTACGCAATTTTTACAAAAGAGAATAGCTATGCATGAAGCACAAATCCGCGTCGCCATTGCCGGCGCCGGTGGCCGCATGGGACGGCAGTTAATCCAGGCCGCCATGGCGATGGAAGGTGTTCAGCTGGGTGCCGCGCTGGAGCGCGAAGGCTCTTCCTTGCTGGGCAGCGATGCTGGCGAACTGGCGGGGGCGGGAAAGTCCGGCGTGATCGTTCAAAGCAGCCTTGAGGCGGTAAAAGATGATTTTGACGTTTTCATCGATTTTACCCGTCCGGAAGGCACGTTGACGCATCTGGCGTTTTGCCGCCAGCATGGTAAAGGGATGGTGATTGGTACTACCGGCTTTGACGACGCCGGTAAACAGGCCATTCGCGAGGCGTCGCAAGAGATTGCGATCGTTTTCGCCGCAAACTTTAGCGTCGGCGTTAACGTCATGCTCAAGCTGCTGGAGAAAGCGGCGAAGGTAATGGGCGACTATAGCGATATTGAAATTATTGAAGCGCACCACCGCCATAAAGTGGATGCACCGTCGGGTACGGCGCTGGCAATGGGCGAGGCAATCGCCGGGGCGCTGGATAAAGATCTGAAGGACTGCGCGGTCTACTCGCGTGAAGGTTATACCGGCGAGCGCGTACCGGGAACGATTGGCTTTGCGACCGTACGCGCGGGCGACATCGTCGGCGAACATACCGCGATGTTTGCCGATATTGGCGAGCGCGTAGAGATTACGCATAAAGCTTCCAGCCGCATGACGTTTGCAAATGGCGCGTTGCGATCGGCGTTATGGCTAAAAACGAAGAAAAATGGGCTATTTGACATGCGGGATGTGCTGGGGCTGGATGTATTATAGCGACTAAATACCTTCGTGATGTGGTTGTGGTAATCAAGATTAATTGATTACAAAGGGCAATATATTATTGCCCTTTTGTTTTTTGCCCCCCGGTTATTCGGTCAGATAAATAACGCCTTTCACCATTCATGTTTCGACAGTTTCTTCTCCCACGACATGTTCTGCCGCAGTGGCTTACCGTATGCAAAAGGCACCTCGACCAGACTAATAAGACTGATATCCATTGGGGGGGAGTGCTGTTCCATGGGGTCATTTTATCTCTTTTACTTCAATGGGTTAGCTTTTTTATGCTGTAGTGAGGCTGGTTGTGTTCCAATCTTATGCACTAGTCTTAAAGAAAAAGAAGTTGGATCTTTATATCGCGATTGTAATTCTTATTACATTGTCTTAATTTGCTGTTTTTTGTTGGTTTTATGATGCATTTGTTTTATTTTTTTATGTTTTTAACATCTTGATTTTTAAAATGTTTTTGTCGTTAATTTGCTTAATTTTGAATTTTTTATTCATTTAATAGTGTTGATGGCTATTAAATGAATTTTTATCGTTGTTTTTTGTTGTTTTAATGTGAAATTTGACCATTTGGTCCACTTTTTATCGTTCCGGTCAGCTTTTTTCGAACTTAAGGAAGCGCAAGCGTTTTCTATCGTCACTTAGTTGATCTTTTTGCCTCTTAAACAGAATAACTTCCTTATAATGTGCAAAATAACATAAAAAATACCCTCTTTAAGTTGACTTTTATCCGGCTTAACTTCAGAATGCCGCCGTTTGCCAGAAATCCACGGGTAAGCAAATTTGCATTGCTTCATACTGACTGAATGAATTAATATGCAAATAAAGTGAGTGAATATTCTCTGGAGGGTGTTTTGATTAAGTCAGCGCTATTGGTTCTGGAAGACGGAACCCAGTTTCACGGTCGGGCCATTGGGGCAACGGGTTCGGCGGTTGGGGAAGTCGTTTTCAATACTTCAATGACCGGTTATCAAGAAATCCTCACTGATCCTTCCTATTCCCGCCAAATCGTCACTCTTACTTATCCCCATATTGGTAATGTCGGCACCAATGAAGCCGATGAAGAATCTTCTCAGGTTCATGCGCAAGGTTTAGTGATTCGCGATCTGCCGTTGATTGCCAGCAACTTCCGTAACACCGAAGACCTCTCTTCTTACCTGAAACGCCATAACATCGTGGCGATTGCTGATATCGATACCCGTAAGCTGACCCGACTGCTGCGTGAGAAAGGCGCACAGAACGGCTGCATCATTGCAGGCGATAGCCCGGATGCGAAGCTGGCGCTGGAAAAAGCGAAAGCATTTCCTGGACTGAACGGTATGGATCTGGCGAAAGAAGTGACCACGGCGGAAACTTACCGCTGGACGCAGGGTAGCTGGACGCTGAAAGACGGTTTACCGGAAGCGAAATCTGAGGATGACCTGCCGTTCCACGTGGTGGCCTACGATTTTGGCGCCAAGCGCAACATTCTACGTATGCTGGTGGATCGCGGCTGCCGCCTGACGGTGGTACCGGCGAAAACTTCCGCGGAAGAAGTGCTGGCGATGAATCCGGACGGCGTGTTCCTGTCAAACGGCCCTGGCGACCCGGCTCCGTGCGACTACGCCATCGAGGCGATTGAGAAATTCCTCCAGACCGACATTCCGGTATTTGGCATCTGCCTCGGTCATCAGCTACTGGCGCTGGCGAGCGGTGCGAAGACCGTTAAGATGAAGTTCGGCCATCACGGCGGCAACCATCCGGTAAAAGATATGGACAGAAACGTGGTGATGATCACCGCGCAGAACCACGGCTTTGCGGTGGATGAAGACTCGCTGCCCGCCAACCTGCGCGTGACCCACAAGTCGCTGTTCGACGGCACCCTGCAGGGCATTCACCGTACCGACAAACCGGCGTTCAGCTTCCAGGGACACCCGGAGGCGAGCCCGGGCCCGCACGATGCGGCGCCGCTGTTCGACCACTTTATCGAATTGATTAAGCACTACCGTTCTTCAGCAAAATAATCAGGAGCCAACAAAATGCCAAAACGTACAGATATAAAAAGCATCCTGATTCTGGGCGCGGGCCCGATTGTTATCGGTCAGGCGTGTGAGTTTGACTACTCCGGCGCTCAGGCGTGTAAAGCGCTGCGCGAAGAGGGCTATCGCGTCATTCTGGTGAACTCTAACCCGGCCACCATCATGACCGACCCGGAAATGGCCGATGCCACCTACATCGAGCCGATTCACTGGGAAGTGGTGCGCAAAATCATTGAAAAAGAGCGTCCGGATGCAGTGCTGCCGACCATGGGCGGCCAGACGGCGCTGAACTGTGCGCTGGAGCTGGAGCGGCAGGGCGTGCTCGAAGAGTTCGGCGTCACCATGATTGGCGCCACCGCCGACGCCATTGATAAAGCCGAAGACCGTCGTCGCTTCGATATCGCGATGAAGAAAATTGGTCTCGACACCGCGCGTTCTGGTATCGCGCACACTATGGAAGAAGCGCTGGCGGTTGCCGCTGACGTGGGCTTCCCGTGCATCATCCGTCCGTCCTTTACCATGGGCGGCACCGGCGGCGGTATCGCTTACAACCGTGAAGAGTTCGAAGAAATCTGCGAACGCGGTCTGGACCTCTCGCCAACCAACGAGCTGCTGATTGATGAATCGCTGATCGGCTGGAAAGAGTACGAGATGGAAGTGGTGCGTGATAAAAACGACAACTGCATCATCGTCTGCTCCATCGAAAATTTCGATGCGATGGGCATCCATACCGGCGACTCCATCACCGTGGCGCCCGCCCAGACGCTGACCGACAAAGAATACCAAATCATGCGTAACGCCTCGATGGCGGTACTGCGTGAAATCGGCGTCGAAACCGGCGGTTCTAACGTCCAGTTCGCAGTGAACCCGAAAAACGGTCGTCTGATCGTTATCGAAATGAACCCGCGCGTCTCCCGCTCCTCGGCGCTGGCGTCGAAAGCCACCGGTTTCCCGATTGCCAAGGTAGCCGCCAAACTGGCGGTGGGTTATACCCTCGACGAGCTGATGAACGACATCACCGGTGGCCGTACACCGGCCTCCTTCGAGCCGTCTATCGACTACGTTGTCACCAAAATTCCGCGCTTTAACTTCGAGAAATTCGCCGGTGCTAACGACCGTCTGACCACCCAGATGAAATCGGTCGGGGAAGTGATGGCGATTGGCCGCACCCAGCAGGAATCCCTGCAAAAAGCGCTGCGCGGCCTGGAAGTGGGCGCCACCGGCTTCGACCCGAAAGTCAGCCTCGACGACCCGGAAGCGCTGACCAAAATCCGCCGCGAGCTGAAAGATGCGGGCGCAGATCGTATCTGGTATATCGCCGATGCCTTCCGCGCAGGCCTCTCCGTCGACGGCGTGTTCAACCTGACCAACATCGACCGCTGGTTCCTGGTGCAAATTGAAGAGCTGGTGCGTCTGGAAGAGAAAGTGGCTGAAGTCGGTATTACCGGCCTCAACGCCGACTTCCTGCGTCAGCTGAAGCGTAAAGGGTTTGCCGATGCGCGTCTGGCGAAACTGGCGGGCGTACGCGAAGCGGAAATCCGTAAGCTGCGTGACCAGTATGACTTGCATCCGGTCTACAAGCGTGTGGATACCTGCGCGGCGGAATTCGCCACCGATACCGCCTACATGTACTCCACTTATGAAGATGAGTGCGAAGCGAACCCGTCCGTTGACCGCGACAAAATCATGGTCCTCGGCGGCGGCCCGAACCGTATCGGCCAGGGCATTGAGTTTGACTACTGCTGCGTACACGCCTCGCTGGCGCTGCGCGAAGACGGTTACGAAACCATTATGGTCAACTGTAACCCGGAAACCGTCTCCACCGACTACGACACTTCCGACCGTCTGTACTTCGAGCCGGTGACGCTGGAAGACGTGCTGGAAATCGTGCGCATCGAGAAGCCGAAAGGCGTTATCGTGCAGTACGGCGGCCAGACGCCGCTGAAGCTGGCGCGCGCGCTGGAAGCGGCAGGCGTGCCGGTTATCGGCACCAGCCCGGACGCCATCGACCGCGCGGAAGACCGTGAACGCTTCCAGCATGCGGTTGACCGTCTGAAGCTGAAGCAACCGGCCAACGCCACCGTCACCGCCATTGAACAAGCGGTTGAGAAGGCGAAAGAGATCGGCTACCCGCTGGTGGTACGTCCTTCTTACGTGCTGGGCGGCCGGGCGATGGAAATTGTCTATGACGAAGCCGATCTGCGTCGCTACTTCCAGACGGCGGTCAGCGTCTCTAACGATGCGCCGGTGCTGCTGGACCGCTTCCTTGATGACGCGGTTGAAGTGGACGTGGACGCTATCTGCGACGGCGAAATGGTGCTGATTGGCGGCATTATGGAGCACATCGAGCAGGCGGGCGTACACTCCGGCGACTCCGCCTGTTCCCTGCCAGCCTACACCCTGAGCCAGGAAATTCAGGACGTGATGCGCCAGCAGGTGCAGAAGCTGGCCTTCGAGTTGCAGGTGCGCGGCCTGATGAACGTGCAGTTTGCGGTCAAGGACAACGAAGTCTACCTGATTGAAGTCAACCCGCGTGCGGCGCGTACCGTACCGTTCGTCTCTAAAGCCACCGGCGTACCGCTGGCGAAAGTGGCGGCGCGCGTGATGGCCGGCAAATCGCTGACCGAGCAGGGCGTGACCCAAGAAATTATCCCGCCGTACTACTCGGTGAAAGAAGTGGTGTTGCCGTTTAACAAATTCCCGGGCGTTGACCCGCTGTTAGGGCCAGAAATGCGCTCCACCGGGGAAGTGATGGGCGTCGGCCGTACCTTCGCGGAAGCGTTCGCTAAGGCGCAGCTGGGCAGTAACTCCACCATGAAGAAACAGGGCCGTGCGCTGCTCTCCGTCCGCGAAGGCGACAAAGAGCGCGTGGTGGATCTCGCCGCCAAGCTGCTGAAACAGGGCTTTGAGCTGGATGCCACCCACGGTACGGCGATTGTGCTGGGCGAAGCCGGTATCAACCCGCGTCTGGTGAACAAGGTGCACGAAGGTCGTCCGCACATTCAGGACCGTATCAAGAATGGCGAATATACCTACATCATCAACACCACCGCAGGCCGCCGCGCGATTGAAGACTCCAGGGTGATTCGCCGCAGCGCGCTGCAGTATAAAGTGCATTATGACACCACGCTGAACGGCGGTTTTGCCACGACGATGGCGCTCAATGCCGATGCCACCGAGAAGGTAACCTCGGTGCAGGAAATGCACGCGCAGATCAAAAAGTCGTAAACAAAGGGTCCGGCGGATATTGCTCTAACCGGACCTGTAATATAATGTTGAAAGGGTTTCTGTAAAGAAACCCTTTTTTTATCTTGCGTAAGGTCATTCCTGGAGAAGTCCGTTTCCGTAACCACATTTTCAATGTAATAAGCACGATATTGCTCACACTAATCAATATTTAAGTCGCATACTATCTTGCATATCCACAATTTTAATATGGCTTAGTTTTTATTAGTTTGGACAGGCCGTAGCCAGATTTTTAATTTGTGAAATGGTGTGCTTATGTGTGAAAAATATGTTGAAAGACCGCTTTATTTGTTAATTGCTGACTGGATGATGGCAGAGAACCGATGGATCACTGCCAGGGAGATTTCCCGTCAATTTGATATTGAACATTGCAAAGCAATTAATACGCTCTCCTATATTCTGTCAGAAGTGGGGGAAATTGTTTGTGAAGTGAAGATGATCCCTAACCAAATTGCAGGACGAGGCTGCCAGTGCCAGCGTCTGGTGAAAGTCGTGAGTATCGACTCTCAACTCTATCGCCGATTGAATCATAATTTGCAGGAAAGAAAAGTGAGCGTGGCGAAAGCGCCGCGGCTGTCTGCCGTTCCCCCCACAGAGCTAAACCGTGAGCAGAAATGGCAGATGATGCTCTCCAAGAGTATGCGTCGCTAATTGTCTGTTTAACCTGATGGCGGGGTAAACGGTAATTGACGCGTAGGCCGGATAAGCGTGAGCGCATCCGGCATCAATTACTGTGCTGATTTTGGCTTCACGTCCGTCGTGCCTTTCAGGCGCGGTCGGTTTTCTTCGACCTGCGTTAACGGCTTCGTTTCAGATAACCCCGTTCGACAACGGATCGCAAGATCCTGATATTCTTTGGTATTGAGGCGTTTCCAGTGCAGCTCCTGGTCCGTCACCTGGCGTAGTACGCGCGCCGGTGAACCCACCAGCAGTTGCCTTGCCTCACCCTGAAATCCGGCTTTGACAAAACTCATGGCGGCGACAATGCTCTCTTCGCCAATCACTGCGCCGTCCATAATGACGCTATTCATGCCGACCAGGGCATCCCGTCCCACCACGCAGCCATGTAGAATAGCGCCGTGGCCGATATGGCCGTTTTCATGCACGATGGTATCGGTATCGCAGTAGCCATGCATAATGCAGCCATCCTGCAGATTAGAGCCTGCCTCCAGGATCAGGCGACCATAATCCCCACGCAATGACGCGAGTGGGCCAATATAAACACCGGCGCCCACGATGACATCGCCAATCAGCACGGCGCTGGGATGGACAAACGCGTCCGGATGCACCACCGGGATCAGTCCTTCAAAGGCGTAATAGCTCATAGTTGTACCTCGGTTTTTTTGCCGGATGGCGGCGTAAACACCTTATCCGGCCTACGGTTGCGCATGTGCTGTAGGCCGGATAAGCGAAGCGCCATCCGGCATAGTCACATTAACGACCTTTCCACACCGGATCGCGTTTTTCGGCAAATGCCTGCGGTCCTTCGAGCGCATCTTCTGAATGCAGTACCGACGGATAATGCTTCAGCACGCCGCTGCGGATGTAGCGGTAGCCTTCTTCTACCGGCATTTCGCTGGTCGCGCGATAAATCTCTTTCAGCGCCGCGATAGCCAGCGGGGCGCTATTGACCAGTTGTTGCGCCAGTTCGCGCGCGCTATCCATCAGTTCGCTCTGGCTGACAACGCGGTTTACGATCCCCCAACGCAGCGCTTCTTCGGCGCTCATTCGTCTGCCGGTCATCACCATTTCGTTGACGATAGCCGGTGGCAGCAGCTTAGGCAGACGCAATACGCCGCCGCTGTCAGGCACGATGCCGAGCTTTGCTTCCGGCAGCGCGAAGCTGGCGTTTTCGGCGCAGACAATAAAGTCCGCCGCCAGCGCCAGCTCAAAACCGCCGCCAAACGCGTAGCCGTTCACCGCGGCGATAACCGGCTTATCGAGGTCAAATATTTCGGTTAAACCAGCAAAGCCGCCGGGACCAAAATCGGCATCCGGCGCTTCACCTTCCGCTGCCGCTTTTAAGTCCCAGCCAGCAGAAAAGAATTTCTCACCGCCGCCGGTAATGATTGCTACGCGTAATTCCGGATCGTCACGGAAATTAAGAAAAGCTTCACCCATTGCAAAGCTGGTTTTGGCATCAATGGCATTCGCTTTAGGTCGGTCGAGGGTAATTTCCAGGATCGGGCCGTTACGGGTCAGATGTAATGACTCACTCATAGTTCATCTCCAGATAAATAGTTTCCCGGCGGGAGGGATTCCTGCCGGAAGGTTTATTTCAGATTTTTTTTGATTATTTTTCCTGAACAGTTGCGCGGCAGGTCGGTCCTGATCTCCATAAAAGAGGGAACCTTGAATTTCGCCATATTGTTTTCGCAGAAGCTGAAAAACTCGGCCTCGCTTAATGTTTCACCTTCATTAAGGACAATAAATGCTTTAATGGCTTCATCACGGATCGCATCTTTAATACCAACCACTACAATGTCCTGAATTTTCGGATGTGCAGAAATAATATTTTCCAGCTCGACGCAGGAGACATTTTCCCCGCCGCGTTTAATCATGTTGCAGCGTCTGTCGACAAAATAGAAATAGCCATCCTCATCCTGGTAACCCGAATCACCGGTATGTAACCAGCCCTCTGGTTCCAGCGCCCTGGCGGTTGCCTCCGGCTGCATGTAATACTCTTTGAAGATAGTCTTGCCGGGAATGCCTTTAATACAGATTTCGCCAATTTCTCCGGCGGGCAGCGGGCGATTTTGATCGTCGCGAATTTCAGCTTCATAGCTAAAACCCACGCGACCAATGGAAGGCCAGCGCCGTTTGTCTCCGGGACGGTCGCCAATAATTCCGACAATGGTTTCAGTCATACCATAAGAGGTCAGCAGCCTGACGCCAAAGCGTTCGGTAAAATCGTCTTTTTCCTGCGCGGATAGATTGAGATAGAACATCACTTCGCGCAGATGATGCTGCCTGTCCGTTGGCGCGGCGGGCTGGACCATCAGCGTGCGGATCATCATCGGGATGCACTCGGTCACCGTCGCCTGATATTTACGTACCTGATCCCAGAAGGCCCTGGCACTGTACTTCTCTAGCAGGACAAAGGTGCTGCCAGCGGAGAATGCAGGCATTGCGGCGGTACACTGACAATCGATATGAAACGCGGGCATCACCGTCATGTACACGTCATCATCGCGCAGGGCGATTTGCCAGGCAGAGTAGTAGCCTGCAAAACGCAGGTTATAGTGGGTAATCACCACCCCTTTTGGACGCGAGGTGGTACCGGAGGTAAACAGAATTTCCGCTGTATCGTCAGTGGATAACGCGGGCGTATAGCACAGCGTGGCCGATTGACGTGCTTGTAGTTGGGTAAAGTGGCTCACGCCATCGTCAGCCGGAAGCTGCTCGCCAATCAGACAGATATGATTAAGCGGAGTGCTCTTGTCCTGGCGTATTTCACGGTACATAGGATAAAACTGGGCGCTGGTAACCAGCAGACTCACCTGGCTGTTTTGCAGGATCCAGGCGCTTTCTTCGCCCAGTAAGCGGGCATTAATCGGCACCATAATGGCGCCGATTTTTGCCAGTCCAAACCAGCAAAAGATGAATTCCGGACAGTTATCCAGATGCAGCGCGACCCTATCACCCTTGCGGATCCCTAAGGAATAAAAAAGGTTCGCCGTGCGGTTAATCTCTTCATTGAGCGAAGCATAGCTAAACTGCCGAACGATTCCCTCACAGGATTCGAAAATTAGCGCCGTTTTATCTCCGTACACCCCGGCCAGGTCGTCCCACATCTGACGTAAGTTTTGTCCGCCAACGATATCCATATTGCTTTATCCACTGAAATCAGGCGTGAGCGCTAACCGGAAAACCGATTAGCGCATCGCGTTTAATCCTCAACTTTGGCCAGGCCTTTGCCGACCAGTTCCTTAATATCTGCTTCGCTATAACCAATGTTTTTCAGAATGGCGGCGGTATCCATGCCGTGTGACGGCATGCCACGCCAGATTTTCCCCGGGTTGTTTTTAAATTTCGGCATGATGTTCGGCCCTTTACAGGTGCGACCGTCCATTGTTTGCCACTGAGTAATCGATTCGCGGGCAACGTACTGCGGGTTACCTTCCAGTTCCGGAATGGTGAGCACCTTCGCACAGGCGATATTCAGCTCAGCAAAACGCGCCTGAACGTCGGCGATGGTGTGTGTTGCCAGCCAGGCGTCCAGTTTCTCTTCGACGAGCGGGCCGTAAGGGCATTCCACGCGATGGATGAGCTGCGTGCCTTCCGGAACTTCCGGCGTACCGAGAATGTGGGCCAGGCCAATATCTTTAAAACACTCGTTGATTTGCGTGATGCCGACCAACTCCATGACGATGTAACCATCGGCGCATTTATACAGGCCGCAACCGGCATAGTAGGGGTCTTTCCCTTTCGTCATACGTGGACAGATTTCGCCGCCGTTGAAGTAGTCCATCATGAAATACTGACCCATGCGCAGCATCACTTCGTACATGGCGATATCGATGCTTTCACCTTTACCCGTTTCGCGTACTTTGTGCAGGGCTGCCAGCGCGGCTGTCGTCGCGGTCATCCCGGAGAAGTAATCGGCGGTATACGGGAAGGCTGGCATCGGCTGATCAACGTCGCCGTTTTGGATCAGATAACCACTGAATGCCTGCGCGATGGTGTTATACGCCGGAAGATTGGTGTACTCCTCGGTACCATACTGGCCGAAGCCGGAAAGGTGGGCAATGACCAGTTTCGGGTTATGTTCCCACAGCACTTCATCAGTAATACCACGGCGGGCAAAGGCCGGGCCTTTACTGGCTTCAATGAAAATATCGGTGGTTTCCATCAGTTTCAGAAATGCTTCCCGACCTTCATCTTTGAAAATATTCAGCGACAGGGCGTGCAGGTTGCGGCGTGAGAGCTGCGGGTAGTTAGGCTGTACGCGAATGGTATCGGCCCATGCGACGTTTTCAATCCAGATAACCTCGGCGCCCCATTCGGCGAACATCTGTCCGGCGAATGGACCGGCGATTTCGATTCCTGAAAAAACAACGCGTACCCCAGCAAGCGGGCCAAAGGTTGGCATTGGTAAATGATTCATCATTTTCTCCTGGCATTTTTTGCGGTATGTAGGCCGGATAAGCACAGCGCCATCCGGCATGATTGCCTGATGGCGACGCCCCGCGTCTTATCAGGCCTACAAGGGATCGATTAGCGGTATTGCTTGAGTACCGCACGACCCAACGTCAGGATCTGCATTTCGTCAGAACCACCAGAAACACGGTCAACGCGCAGGTCACGCCAGAAACGCGTGATGCGGTGGTTGCCCGCGATACCAACACCTCCCAGTACCTGCATGGCGGTGTCTACCACTTCAAACGCGGCGTTGGCGCAGAAGTATTTGCACATTGCCGCGTCGCCGGAGGTAATGGTGCCGTTATCCGCTTTCCACGCGGCTTCCAGCAGCATATTTTTCATGGAGTTCAGTTTGATCGCCATATGCGCAAACTTCTCCTGAATCAGCTGGAAACGGCCAATAGCTTCACCAAACTGCACGCGCTGATTAGCGTAACGCGCAGCGTCTTCAAAAGCGCACATTGCGGTACCGTAGTTGGTCAGCGCGACGAGGAAGCGCTCATGGTCAAACTCTTCTTTCACGCGGTTGAAGCCGTTACCTTCCCGACCGAACATGTCTTTTTCGTCCAGTTCAACGTCGTCAAAGGTGATTTCACAGCAGCTATCCATGCGCAGACCAAGTTTCTCCAGTTTGTTGACCTTGATACCCGCTTTGCTCATGTCAACAAACCACTCGGTGTAAACCGGTTTATCCGGCGATGCACCGTCTCTCGCCATGACCACGATGTACGGGGTATAGGCGCTACTGGTGATAAAGCACTTACTGCCATTAAGATAAACCTTACCATTTTTGCGTGTATAAGTGGTTTTCAGACTACCAACATCCGATCCCGCTCCCGGTTCGGTGATAGCAGAGTTCCACATCTGCTTACCGGTGCCCTGGAACGCCATGATTTTATCAATTTGCTCCTGAGTCCCTTCACGCAGGAAAGTGTTAAAACCTCCCGGCAATTGGTACAACACGTAAGTTGGCGCGCCAAGACGTCCCAGCTCCATCCAGACGGCGGCGACGGTAACAAAACCCGCTTCCAGACCGCCGTGTTCCTCCGGGATCAGCAGGCTATCAATGCCCATATCCGCCAGCGCCTTTACAAAACGCTCAGGGTAGACGCTGTCACGATCGCACTCGGCAAAATAAGCTTCCCAGTTCTCACTGGCCATCAGTTCACGAATACCGGCGACAAACAGCTCCTGTTCGTCATTTAAGTTGAAATCCATCTTTCAGCCTCTTGATCAATTGGGTTAATAAGAATTACTTGTCTTTCCAGTGCACTTTGGCGTCTTTAATAAAGGACAGCGTCACCATAATGTTGACGAAGAACAGCGGGCATCCTCCGGCGATAATCGCGGTCTGAATCGGCTTCAACCCACCCAGCGCCAGCAGAACGATACCGATGATGCCGACCAGCACTGACCAGCCGATACGCACTAACAGAGGCGGCTCTTCACCATCGCGAACTTCGCGACAGGTCGACATCGCCAGGGTGTAAGAGCAGGCGTTAATCAGCGTAACGGTGGCAATAAAGCAGAGGATGAAGAAGCCCCACATGGTGGCGGTGCTGAGCGGCAAGGCGGCCCAGGTTTCGATAATGGCGCGCGCCACGCCGTGTTGTTCAATCAACTGCGGAATGTTGAGGATGTTTTTATCCATCAGCAGCAGTGTGTTACTGCCAAGGACAGTCCACAGGATCCAGGTAGACGCGGTCAGGCCCAGTACCATCCCGAAGCACAGTTCACGTACGGTACGACCACGGGAAATACGGGCCAGGAAGATACTCATCTGGATGGCGTAAATAACCCACCACGCCCAGTAGAAAACGGTCCAGCCCTGCGGGAAGCCGCCTTTACCGATGGCATCGGTATAGAACAGCATCCGTGGCAGGTGCATTAACAGCATCCCGACGGAGTCGGTGAAGTAGTTCATGATGAAGCTGGCGCCGCTGACGATAAACACCCAGCCGAGCATCAGGAAGCTCAGGTAGCTACGCACATCGCTGGCGATTCTGACCCCTTTTTGCAGGCCGCAGGCCACGCAAATCGCGTTCAGAATGATCCAGCAGGTAATGATGATGGCATCCAATTGCAGCGTATGCGGAATACCGAACAGCCATTGCATACACTCGGTGACCAGCGGGGTAGCCAGCCCGAGGCTGGTGCCCATCGCGAAGATCAGCGCCACCAGGTAGAAGTTATCGACAATGGTACCGAACAGCCCTTTCGCATGCTTTTCACCGACGAGCGGTACCAGCGTGGAGCTGGGGCGGATGACATCCATCTTGCGTACAAAGAAGAAGTAGGCGAAGGCCACGGAAAGGAAGCTATAGGTTGCCCACGGCAATGGCCCCCAGTGGAACAGGCTGTACGCCAGACCTATCTCTTTCGCGCCGGTGGAATTTGGTTCCAGACCGAACGGCGGGGTGGAGATATAGTAGTAGATCTCAATAGAGCCCCAGAACAGAACTGCAGCTGATGTACAGGAGGCGAACATCATGAAAATCCAGCTGGCGGTACTAAACTCCGGTTTTTCGTCGCCTAATCTCTTTTTAGCATAGGGGCCAAAAACCAGCCAGAACCAGCCGAAGAGCATGACGACCATATACCATTCAAATGCCCAACCCCAGACATTGGTGACATAACTGAATACCGCATTAATAACGACGTTAGCGGCATCAAGATCTCTTACTGTTAGCCAGCAAAGTATCCCGACAATTATTAATGGCGGGAAAAAAACCTTCGGTTCAATTCCCGATTTTTTCTTTTCATTTTTCATAAGTGAATTCCAGTGTGAAAACGAAATTTATTTAGCGTGCCAGTCCATGAACGTTTGTTTATTTATTATTAATGATTTGTTGATAAGTTTTTAACCTCTGGGACGCCTCAATGAGTAACTCATGATGGGTATTCACTTCGGGTGATTCTGTTATCTTCGTCACACTTTTTTGCGTTGATTATTTTGTGTTTAAATTTTGATTTTTGCTTTATTTATCAATCTGTTGGTTGTGGTTTTTTAACTTTTTTAAGTATCTGGCGTTCAATATTGTTGAGCCAGCAAACAATATTGAAAATTTTCATATTTGGCATATTTCTTTCAATATTGGTGAGGTGCGTAACACTATTGAAAGTTACGAATATCAATGTGTGACATTTTCAATATTGGTGATTAAGGTTTTATTTCCGAATTAAAGAGCGTGATATCTGTATTTAACACCGCCGATATAAATACGTTTCCTTCATGATTTCTGGAGATGCAATGAAGATAATTACTTGCTACAAATGCGTACCTGATGAGCAGGATATTGCGATTAATAATGCTGACGGAACACTCGATTTCAGCAAAGCGGATAGCAAAATCAGCCAATATGATCTGAATGCAATTGAAGCTGCTTGCCAGTTAAAACAGCAGTTGGGAGACGCTCAGGTTGTCGCCATGAGCGTTGGCGGCAAAGCGCTGACTAATGCAAAAGGGCGCAAAGATGTCCTCTCTCGTGGCCCTGATGAACTGATTGTGGTCATTGACGATCAATTTGAGCAGGCGCTGCCGCAACAAACTGCTACCGCGCTGGCCGCCGCGGCGCAAAAATCAGGTTTCGATCTACTTATCTGCGGCGACGGTTCTTCCGATCTTTATGCTCAGCAGGTTGGTTTGCTGGTGGGCGAAGCGCTGAACATTCCGGCGATTAACGGCGTGAGTAAAATCCTCTCTCTTACCGACAGCACATTGACGGTAGAACGCGAACTGGAAGATGAAGTTGAAACGCTGAGCATCCCGCTCCCGGCGGTGATCGCGGTTTCCACCGACATTAACACCCCACAAATCCCTTCGATGAAAGCCATTCTTGGCGCGGCGAAAAAACCGGTTCAGGTCTGGTCGCCTGCGGATATCGGGCTGAACAGCGTACCCGCGTATTCCGCACAACAGGTTGCCGCACCGAAGCAGCGCGAGCGTCAGCGTGTGGTGATTGAAGGTGACGGTGAAGAACAAATCGCCGCGTTTGTCGAGAATCTGCGCAAAATCATTTAATTATCAGGGGATGTTATGAACAAATTTTCCAGTGTCTGGGTATTCAGTGATACCCCTTCTCGTCTGCCCGAACTGATGAGTGGCGCGCAGGCTGTAGGTGAAAAAGTTAACGCGTTCGTACTGAACGAAGCGGACAGCGCGACAGCATGTCATTTGGGCGCGGATCATGTCTGGCTGCTCAGCGGCAAACCAGAAGACCGCATGATCGAAGACTACGCTGCTGCGATGGCTGAGACTATTCGTCAGCATAGCGAGGGCGGCGCGGTGCTGCTGCCGAATACGCGTCGGGGCAAGCTGTTGGCGGCAAAGCTGGGCTATCGCTTGTCGGCTGCGGTTTCCAACGACGCCAGCGACGTCTCCCTGCAGGATGGAAAAGCGGCGGTTAAACATATGGTCTACGGCGGTCTGGCGATAGGGGCAGAAACCATCGCTTCGCCGTTTGCCGTGATCACACTCAGCAGCGGAACGTTTGACGCACAACAACCGGACACTTCTCGCAGCGGCGAGATGCACACCGTGCAGTGGCAGGCTCCGGCCATTGCCGTGACCCGCACCGCAACCCAGGCGCGTCAGAGCAACAGCGTTGACCTCGACAAAGCGCGTCTGGTGGTCAGCGTGGGACGCGGCATCGGCAGCAAAGAGAATATCTCGCTGGCCGAAGCGCTGTGCCAGACGATTGGCGCCGAGCTGGCCTGTTCTCGCCCGGTGGCGGAAAACGAGAAGTGGATGGAGCACGAGCGCTACGTCGGTATCTCCAACCTGATGCTCAAGCCTGAACTGTATCTGGCGGTGGGGATCTCCGGGCAGATCCAACACATGGTCGGCGCCAACGGCGCGCAGACGATTTTCGCCATCAACAAAGATAAAAACGCGCCAATCTTCCAGTATGCGGATTTTGGCATCGTTGGCGATGCGCTGAAGATCCTGCCTGCGCTGACGGCTGCCTTAGCGCGATAAACCATTTCGGGCAGGATGCGAAGGTATCCTGCCGCTGACAGGAGTACGTATGTCCGAAGATATCTTTGATGCCATCATCGTGGGTGCAGGTCTGGCCGGTTCGGTTGCGGCGCTGGTGCTTGCTCGCGAAGGTGCACAGGTGCTGGTTATCGAGCGCGGCAATTCTGCTGGCGCGAAGAATGTCACCGGTGGGCGTTTGTATGCACATAGCCTGGAACGCATCATTCCCGGCTTTGCGGATCAGGCCCCCATTGAACGCATGATCACCCACGAAAAACTCGCCTTTATGACCGAAAAAGGGGCGATGACGATGGATTATTGCAACGGCGAGGACGCCGCATCGTCGCAAGTTTCTTATTCCGTTTTGCGCAGTAAATTTGACGCCTGGCTGATGGAGCAGGCCGAAGAGGCGGGGGCGCAACTGATCACCGGTATTCGCGTGGATAATGTCGTTCAGCGTGATGGCAAAGTCGTGGGTGTGGAAGCCGATGGCGATATTCTGGAAGCCAAAGTCGTAATTCTCGCTGACGGGGTGAATTCTCTGCTGGCTGAAAAGCTGGGCATGGCAAAGCGTGTTGAGGCATCGCATGTTGCCGTCGGTGTGAAGGAACTGATCGAATTGCCGAAGTCGGTCATTGAAGATCGTTTCCAGCTACAGGGCAACGAAGGTGCCGCCTGTCTGTTTGCCGGGGCGCCAACCGATGGTCTGATGGGCGGTGGCTTCCTGTATACGAATGAAACAACCCTTTCCCTGGGGCTGGTCTGCGGACTTCATCATCTGAAAGACGCGAAAAAATCGGTCCCGCAAATGCTGGAAGATTTCAAACAGCATCCGGCAGTTGCGCCGCTGATCGCCGGTGGCAAGCTGGTGGAATATGCCGCGCACGTTGTACCCGAGGCGGGAATGAATATGCAGCCTGAACTGGTGGGCGATGGCGTACTGATTGCCGGGGATGCTGCCGGCATGTGTATGAACCTCGGCTTTACCATCCGGGGTATGGATCTCGCCATATCCGCAGGCGAAGCGGCGGCGAAGACGGTGCTTTCGGCGATGAAGCGTGACGATTTTAGCAAGCAGTCGCTGGGTGAATACCGTCAGCATCTGGACGAAGGTCCGATGCGCGATATGCGCATGTATCAGAAACTGCCAGCTTTTCTTGATAATCCCCGCATGTTTACCGCTTATCCCGAAATGGCGGTCAGTATCGCGCGCGACCTGTTCACCGTGGATGGCTCCGCGCCGGTGCCAATGCGTAAAAAAATCCTGCGCCATGCGAAGAAAGTGGGCTTCATCAATCTGATGAAAGATGGCCTGAAAGGAGTGACCGTATTATGACATCTCCCGTTAATGTGGACGTCAAACTGGGCGTCAATAAGTTCAATGTGGATGAAGACAGCCCGCACATCATTCTCAAAACCGATCCTGATAAACAGGCGCTGGAGGTGCTGATTAAGGCCTGTCCGGCGGGACTGTATAAAAAGCAGGACGACGGCAGTGTTCGTTTTGATTACGCCGGGTGCCTGGAGTGCGGAACGTGCCGGATCCTCGGCCTTGATACGGCGCTGGAAAAATGGGAATACCCGCGCGGGACGTTTGGCGTGGAGTTCCGCTACGGCTAATAAGTACGAAGTTGTGCCCCCGTAGGCCGGATAAGATGCGGTAGCGTCACCATCCGGCAATCATGTGGCGCCAATGCCGGATGGCGGCGGAAACGCCTTATCCGGCCTACAGATGCGCTTTGCCCGTGTTGAAACAGGACATCACCATGCAGCAGCCCAGGAACTTTGATGACCTTAAATTCTCCTCCATTCATCGCAGAATTATGCTGTGGGGAAGCGGCGGCCCGTTCCTTGATGGCTACGTGCTGGTGATCATTGGCGTGGCGCTGGAACAACTGACGCCGCTATTGCACCTGGATGCTGAATGGATTGGCGCGCTCGGCGCGGCTACGCTTGCCGGACTGTTTATCGGCACCTCGTTGTTTGGCTATATTTGCGATAAAGTCGGGCGGCGTAAAATGTTCCTGCTTGATATTATCGCTATCGGCGTTATCTCCGTGGCGACCATGTTTGTTTCCACGCCGCTTGAATTGCTGGTGATGCGCGTTTTAATTGGCATTGTTATCGGCGCGGATTACCCTATCGCCACTTCCATGATTACGGAGTTTTCCAACACCCGCCAGCGCGCGTTCTCCATCGGTTTTATCGCCGCGATGTGGTACGTCGGCGCGACCTGCGCCAACCTGGTGGGTTACTGGCTGTATGACATGGAAGGCGGCTGGCGCTGGATGCTTGGCAGCGCCTTTATCCCGTGCTTAATCATTTTGATTGGCCGCTTTGACCTGCCGGAATCGCCACGCTGGCTATTGCGAAAAGGACGGGTAAAAGAGTGCGAACAAATGATGATCAAACTGTTCGGCGAACCGGTCTGCTTTGACGATGAGCCGCCGCAGGAGACCCGCTTCCTGCAGCTGTTTAATCGCCGTCATTTTCCGTTTGTACTGTTCGTTGCGGCTATCTGGACCTGTCAGGTGATCCCGATGTTCGCTATCTATACCTTTGGGCCGCAGATCGTCGGGTTACTCGGCTGGGAGCAGGGGCGCAACGCGGCGCTCGGCAATGTGGTGATTAGCCTCTTTTTTATGCTGGGCTGTATACCGGCGATGTTCTGGCTAAACAGTATTGGCCGTCGCCCTCTGCTTATTGGCAGCTTCGCCATGATGACTATCGCGCTGGCGCTGCTGGGGCTGGTGTCAAATCTGGGCATCATACTGGTCGTGGTGGCGTTTGCGGTATACGCCTTCTTTTCCGGCGGACCGGGCATACTGCAATGGCTTTATCCTAATGAACTCTTCCCGACGGATATTCGCGCTTCGGCCGTGGGGGTCATCATGTCATTAAGCCGCATCGGAACCATTGTCTCCACCTGGGCATTACCGATTTTTATTACTCGTTACGGTATTAATAACGTCATGCTGATTGGCGCGTTGATTTCGTTAGTCGGGCTTGGCGTATCGGTGATGTTTGCCCCGGAAACTCGCGGCTTGACGCTAACACAGACCGGAAACATGACTTTGCGCGGAACGCCATCGGATAACCCTCATTAAGAGTGTTCTGCATTTCTCCCTGCTTTTCGCCAATAACGCTACAGTTAACAGTCACATGCTAAAACAACTGAAAAGCAGGGAGAACACCATGCAAAAACGTCTTATGACCGCACTGTTTACCGCAGCAACACTATTCACCGTCGCAGGATGCTCTTCTAACCAGGCGGTTGAAACCACGGATGGCAAAACTATTGTCACCGACGGGAAACCCGAGGTCGATAACGATACCGGTATGGTGTCTTACAAAAACGCCGCCACCGGGAAAACCGAACAGATTAACCGCGATCAGCTGAAAAATATGAGCGAGCTGGATAATTAATTCAATTTTTTCTGGTTAGCCGCGCAATAATATTCTCTCTTTATGCGCATCCATTTATTCCCATGCGAATAAACGGATGCCTGAACAGGCAGGGACGCCGGAAAACGTCGAAATACGTTAGACCATTCGCCCGTGTTCCCGCTTTCCCCACCGCGCTGTCCGCTTACATGAGGTTACACTCATCGACATTTCTCTGAACAGCGGCTCAACATTTCCCGGAAAAAAACATATCGCAGGGCATTTATCCTTATGATTAGGTATAAATGATGAGGTATAAGGAACAGGAGTCTGTAATGAAACTGAAACTAATACCTTTTTATTTTCTCGCGCTATTTTCTGCCGCCTCCGGGGCTACGGAGATAAACGCCTGCAAAGACCTGATCGGAACATGGAAAACCACGGCAGATAACCCGCCTTATACCATGACAATATTGCCGCCAGTAGAAGGCTGCGGGGAAAAATGTGTGAAACTGAACGTGCAGTATGAACTTGACGTGACTCACCGCAACGCGCTTTATTGCCATGAAGGACAAGAGGGGGTAAAAGGGCAGGGACCCATGGTGATAGCATTTGAAGGGGCGTATGGTGGACACGTTATTGGAACCTATAACCGACAGCTGCAATTACTTTGGGCTGGCGTAATACCGAAAAATAAAAAGGGGAAATGGATAACGAAAATGGAAAATTACTGGTTCAGGCAGGTAAAAGCGCACTAAATATCATCTTAAAACAGCCCGCAAAACCGTCTTATTTACGAAGGGCTTACTGCCTGCGCGCGCACATTCCAACGGCTTGCCAGCCCCGGATGAACTGTTGATAAAAAAGAGGGCCAGCATCTGTTTCCAGACGGCCCTGAGTGGATTGTGACGTAACATGGCACCTTGCTGGCGCTCTCTTATTATTTCATGCCTGTGCCCTCGTTATGGCGCAATCAGAGCTTTATTTCGTCGCATCGTTATAAACTTCGGCAACGGCTTCAAAATTCGGACCATGCTCACGTGCAGCGATAATATGATAATATTTTCCGCCTTTCGCATCGGCTAATTCTGACAGTTTTTCGCGTAGATCAGAGGGTGAGGAAATCTGCCCGCCACTCTGGGACACATTTATGGTGCCGACCTTAACCAGTTTGAAGTGGCTGATTTCTTGTTTAGAGACCTGTTCTGCCGCAAGTGTGCTGAATGAAGCAACCGTTGCCAGTAATGCGGCGGCAATAATGCGTTTTTTCATAGTTCTGTTCCTGTTGCATTGATGATAAGGTTTGCGCAATATCAGTAATCCGTAACGAAATTATTTATCCCCTTCATACTTCAGGTTGCTTATGGGTTGGCTACGGATTACTCGGCCCACCCATGGGCCTCGCCCTGACGGGCCGTCGCACGCGACGTTCAAATCTGCTCCCGGCAGATTTGTCGCTCACCTCAGTCACATAATTATCTATGCTCCTGGGGACTCGCTCCCTTGCCGCCTTTAAGCAACTCGAATTATTTTGGGTAATAACCTCGGTTGATTATCTGAAAATAGCCTTATTTGGTGTGACCGTCTTATATCTTGTTATAGTCACCTCTTTATGTTGTTGTCAATGTAAAATAATGCACTGCCAGCTAAAAAGAAAATTAACTCCCTGTAAATAATAGTTTTTATATTATTTCTTTTAATGGCGTAATTTTTATTGAATCACGCGGCAATACGCTAGTTTTATTCATAAGCAACATAACAGAATTGAGTTATGTTTTAATTTCCCAGAGTGATATTACCGGTTGTATGTCTATGGTTGCGCGGCCTGTTACTGATAGTGTTTCTTTCGGGGCGATTTTATTGTAGCGGCATAGGGTAATCACCGTAGCTGAAGGGAAAAGGCACGAACACAGCGCTATAGAGTATGTTTAATAATGTATTTTTTTATGAAGTAATGTCTGCAGTTGTATCTCTAAAATAAAAACAATGAACTTTTCATCTAAATAATTTTTCAGTGAATTATGGTTATTTATTAATATATTTCTAATTTGAAATAAAAATCAATTTATAACACATATTCTTACCCGTAAGGCATTGATACATATCCACGCTTCCTCGTACAGTAATAAATGAATATGTGATAAAGTTACTGACTACAGGTATAATAATATGAGTAATAAAAAAAATCTGTCCGCAGAAGAGACGGATCTTACGCGTAGGAAACTGTTAACCAGCGCCGGTATTCTTGCCGCCGGCGGTATGCTATCCGGCGCGGTAAAGGCTGATGAAAAATGTGCCGTCAAGGCGAAACCGGCGTGGGATAAACCGTTTACCGGCGAAATCCCGGAAAAATTGCCAGAAGGATATAATATTCTGTTAGTCGTGACCGACCAGGAGCGTTTTTTTCCTACGTTTCCTTTCCCGGTACCCGGCAGAGAGCGGCTCATGAAAACGGGGGTGACATTCTGTAATCATCAGAATACCAGTAATGTCTGTACGCCTTCCCGCTCCGTATTGTATACCGGCTTACATATGCCCCAGACAAAGATGTTTGATAATCTGGGCTTACCCTGGATGCCTTATGACCTTGACCCCGCTCTTGGAACCACAGGCCATATGATGCGGGAACTGGGATACTATACGGCCTATAAAGGTAAGTGGCATCTTACAGAAAAACTGGAGAAGCCTTTGCCTGACGAAAAAGATGAGGATATTGATGTCGGGGATATTCCTGAACCAGAATTACATAAAATTATGGAAAAATATGGTTTTGCTGACTATCACGGCATCGGCGATATTATAGGCCATAGTAAAGGCGGCTATTTTTATGATTCAACCACCACGGCTCAGACTATAAATTGGTTAAGATGCAAGGGGCAGCCCTTGAATGACCAACACAAGCCCTGGTTCCTGGCCGTTAACCTCGTTAATCCTCATGACGTCATGTTTATTGATACCGATAAAGAGGGAGAAAAGGTACAGTGGCGTGGCGAGTTGGATCAGGATGATAATACCCTGGCGCCCACGCAGCCGCCGGAAAACGAGCTTTATCAGGCAAGCTGGCCGAACTATCCGCTGCCGGCAAACAGGCATCAGTCATTCAATGAGCAGGGAAGACCGCCGGCGCATCTTGAATACCAGACGGCGCGCGCTGCGCTGGAAGGGCAGTTTCCTGATGAAGATCGTCGTTGGCGTAAACTGCTTGACTACTATTTCAACTGTATCCGCGATTGTGATACTCACCTTGACCGGATATTAAATGAACTGGATGCCCTCAAGTTAACTGATAAAACGATTGTTGTATTTACTGCCGATCATGGCGAATTAGGCGGAAGCCATCAGATGCACGGTAAAGGCGCTTCCGTTTATAAAGAACAGATCCATGTACCGATGATTATTTCCCACCCGGCGTACCCCGGTAATAAGAAATGTCAGGCGTTGACCTGTCATCTTGATATCGCGCCGACATTAGTTGGGCTGACCGGTTTGCCGGAAGAAAAACAGCACCAGGCGTTAGGCAACCGCAAAGGCGTTAATTTTAGCGGATTGCTAAAAAACCCGGAGGGCGTTGCGGTTAATGCGGTGAGAAATGCCAGCTTATATTGCTATGGCATGATCTTGTATACCGATGCCCATTATCTCCACCGCGTTATCGCGCTACAAAGAGATAAACAAAAAACGGTGGCGCAAATCAAGCAGGAAATATCCCATTTGCATCCTGATTTCAGCCATCGTTCAGGGACGCGGATGATTAACGATGGCCGTTATAAGTTTGCGCGTTATTTCTCGCTAAGGGAGCATAATACGCCGGAAACCTGGGAGGATCTTATTAAGTACAACGATCTTGAACTTTACGATCTTAAAAATGATCCCGATGAGAACCATAACCTTGCTGCTGATAAACAGAAATATCAGGATCTCATTCTTACGATGAATGAAAAACTGAATAAAATTATCAAGGACGAAATTGGCGTGGATGACGGCAGTTTTATGCCGGATGCGGCCCATGAGCCGTGGGATCTTACTATTGAGCAGTTTAACCGCATGGCGAAAGATTAAGAGCCTGACCCATTAGGCTATTTTACTCGCCATTTTGGGACCGGGCAGTGCTCAAAATCCTCACGTACTACGTGTACGCTCCGGTTTCTGCGCGCTGATCGGCCCCAAACTGGCTTCAACAATTACGCCTGGTGGGCCATGCTCTAAGTACCTGACCCATTAGGTTAATTTATGCGTCGGCAATCTGGCATCCAGCGTGTCTGGAGGTTCAGATGCTGTTGGCGCTGCGCTTATTGGGCCTGTGTCATCATGTAATGGATTGATATTACAGTCATTACAGGCAAATTTAGCGCAGCGCCGCCCGACAAGAAGGCCTTAAACCGATTGGTCAGCGATTTAAGGCTGCTATCATCACCGACCTTCCCACACCGGATCGCGCTTTTCCGCAAACGCCTGCGGCCCTTCGAGGGCGTCTTCCGGGGCAGGATGGCGCCAACTCCTTGCTGGCGTTAATTCAATTTTTTCTGGTTAGCCGCTCAATAATATTCACTATTAGCCTGGCGAATTTGTCACTACACTTTGTAATAAAAAACAGATCATCACAGGCTAATCATGATCCTCATTATTTATGCGCATCCGTATCCGCATCATTCTCATGCGAATAAACGGATGCTTGAACAGGCAGGGACGCTGGAAAACGTCGAAATACGTTCGCTTTATCACCTCTATCCCGATTTCAATATTGACGTTGCCGCCGAGCAGGAGGCGCTGTCGCGCGCGAGTCTTATCGTCTGGCAGCATCCGATGCAGTGGTACAGCGTCCCTCCTTTACTCAAATTATGGATGGATAAAGTCCTCACCCACGGCTGGGCTTACGGTCATGGCGGTACGGCATTGCACGGTAAACATCTGCTGTGGGCGGTAACGACCGGCGGTGGTGAAAATCACTTTGCTATCGGCTCCCATCCCGGATTTGACGTCCTTTCTCAGCCGCTACAGGCGACGGCGCTCTATTGCGGCCTCAAATGGCTGCCGCCGTTTGCCATGCACTGCACGTTCATTTGCGATGACGACACCTTACAGGCGCAGGCGCGTCAGTATAAACAGCGTTTACTGGCATGGCAGGAGGTGAATCATGGATAGCCATACTCTACTGCAGGCGCTGATCTATCTTGGTTCGGCGGCGCTGATTGTGCCGATTGCGGTACGTTTGGGCTTAGGATCGGTGCTGGGGTATCTGATTGCGGGTTGCATTATCGGCCCCTGGGGGCTACGGCTGGTGACGGACGCCGAATCTATTCTGCATTTTGCGGAAATCGGCGTCGTGCTGATGTTGTTTGTTATTGGGCTTGAGCTGGACCCGCAACGGTTATGGAAGCTGCGCGCCTCGGTATTTGGCGGCGGCGCGTTACAGATGGTGGTCTGCGGCGGACTGATTGGTCTGTTCTGCATGTTTCTTGGCCTGCGTTGGCAGGTGGCGGAACTGATTGGCATGACGCTGGCGCTTTCGTCCACGGCTATCGCCATGCAGGCAATGAATGAGCGTAACCTGACCGTTTCGCAAGTAGGGCGTAGCGCATTTGCAGTGCTCTTGTTCCAGGATATCGCGGCGATCCCGCTGGTGGCGATGATTCCTCTGCTGGCCGCCAGCGGCGCATCCACCACGCTTGGCGCGTTTGCGCTGTCGGCGTTGAAAGTCGCAGGCGCGTTGGCGCTGGTGGTGGTGCTGGGACGCTACGTCACGCGCCCGGCGCTGCGCTTTGTCGCGCGTTCTGGTTTGCGGGAAGTGTTCAGCGCCGTGGCGCTATTTCTGGTGTTTGGTTTCGGCCTGTTGCTGGAAGAGGTTGGGCTGTCAATGGCGATGGGCGCGTTTCTGGCGGGCGTTCTGCTGGCGAGTTCAGAATATCGTCATGCGCTGGAAAGCGATATTGAACCCTTTAAGGGGTTGCTGCTGGGGCTGTTCTTTATTGGCGTCGGCATGTCGATTGATTTCGGCACGCTGGTGGAGAATCCGCTGCGGATTCTGCTGCTGTTGGCCGGTTTTCTGGCAATCAAAATCGTCATGCTGTGGCTGGTCGCGAGGCCGCTGGGTGTACCGGCAAAACAGCGTCGCTGGTTTGCCGTCTTATTAGGCCAGGGAAGTGAGTTTGCGTTTGTGGTTTTTGGCGCGGCGCAAATGGCGGATGTACTTGAGCCGGAATGGGCAAAAGCGCTGACGCTGGCGGTCGCGCTGTCGATGGCGGCAACGCCGATTTTTCTGATGCTGCTGACGCGCATGGAAAAGACCGAGAAGGGGGAAGCGCGCGAGGCGGATGAAATCGACGAAGAGCAGCCGCGGGTTATTGTGGCCGGGTTTGGACGGTTTGGGCAGATAGCCGGGCGTTTGCTGCTGTCGAGCGGGGTGAAGATGGTGGTGCTCGATCACGACCCCGATCATATCGAAACGCTGCGTAAATTCGGCATGAAGGTTTTTTATGGCGACGCGACGCGTATGGATTTACTGGAATCTGCCGGAGCGGCGAAGGCGGAGGTATTGATTAACGCCATTGACGATCCGCAAACCAATTTGCAACTGAGTGAACTGGTGAAGTCGCATTTCCCGCATCTGCAGATTATCGCCCGTGCCCGTGATGTCGATCATTACATTCGCCTGCGCCAGGCTGGTGTGGCGATGCCCGAACGTGAAACCTTCGAAGGCGCGCTCAAAAGCGGGCGACAGGCGCTGGAGGCGCTGGGGCTGGGGCGTTATGAAGCCCGCGAGCGCGCGGATCTGTTCCGCCATTTTAATACCCGGATGGTGGAAGAGATGGCGAAAGGGGAAAACGATCCGTTATCTCGCGCCGCCGCCTATAAACGTACCAGCGCGATGTTGAGCGAAATTATTACCGAGGACCGGGAGCATCTGTCGTTGATTCAGCGCCACGGCTGGCAGGGAACGGCTGAGGGCAAACATTCCGGGGAGGCCGCTGATGAACCCGAGGTCAAACCGTCAATCTAAAGTAAAAAATGTGATGTTCTGCAAACTTTACTGCTAATTGGCTGTTTTTGAACTACTGTAATGCTGGCGCTCCACATCAAATGAGTGGCGTCGCCAGCAGAACGAAAAATTTTCGTGCTCATCCTCTTTTCGTCAGTCGACGAAAGATTGCGCTTTACGTATAGTGGCGGCAATTTTTTTTGTATCAGGAAATAATTAATGATCAGTCTGATTGCGGCGTTAGCGGTGGATCGCGTCATCGGTATGGAAAACGCCATGCCGTGGAACCTGCCTGCCGATCTCGCCTGGTTTAAACGTAACACGTTAAATAAACCTGTCGTCATGGGACGTCACACCTGGGAGTCCATCGGACGCCCCTTACCGGGACGTAAAAATATTGTTATCAGCAGCCAGCCAGGCACCGACGATCGCGTGCAGTGGGTGAAGTCTGTCGATGAGGCGATTGCCGCTTGCGGCGATGCGCCGGAAATTATGGTCATTGGCGGCGGGCGCGTGTACGAGCAGTTCCTGCCAAAAGCGCAGAAGCTTTATCTGACGCATATTGATGCGGAAGTCGAAGGCGATACCCATTTTCCGGATTATGAACCGGATGACTGGGAATCGGTATTCAGTGAGTTTCACGATGCCGACGCGCAGAATTCTCACAGCTATTGTTTCGAGATTCTGGAGCGTCGTTAACGCTGTAGTGCCGGATGGCGGCGAAACGCCTTATCCGGCCTACTCTTGAGCCAGATGTAGCCGGATGTAGGCCTGATAAGCGTAGCGCCATCAGGCATAAACCTATCAGGCGTTGACCGCTTCGCCTTCGCCCATATCCATCTGGCGGTTTGACGGCTGCACAAAATACTGTTTATCTTCCCAGCGTAAACAGGTCAACTCCCCGCCCCAGCAGCAGCCGGTATCCAGCGCGTAAATACCTTCTGGCGTCCCCTTCCCTTCCAGCGACGCCCAGTGCCCGAACGCAATACTGTAAGCCTCGCTCACCGGCCCCGGAATGGCGAACCACGGCTTCAGCGGCGCAGGGGCATTTTCTGGCGACGCTTTGCTGTACATATCCAGTTGACCGTTAGGAAAGCAGTAACGCATACGGGTAAAGGCATTAGTAATAAAGCGTAGCCGCGCCAAACCGCTTAACTCCGGCGACCAGTTATTCGGCATATCGCCATACATCGCGTCGAGGAAAAACGGATACGAGTCGCTCGACAGCACCGCTTCAACATCGCGGGCGCACTCTTTTGCCGTCTGCAAATCCCACTGCGGGGTAATACCCGCATGCGCCATGACCAGCTTTTTCTCTTCATCTACCTGCAACAGCGGCTGACGGCGTAACCAATTCAACAGCTCATCGGCGTCCGGCGCTTCAAGAAGCGGGGTCAGCCGGTCTTTAGGTTTGTTGCGGCTAATACCGGCGAATACGGCCAACAGGTGTAAATCGTGATTCCCCAACACCAAACGCACGCTATTGCCAAGTGATTTGACGTAGCGTAACACGTCCAGCGAACCGGGACCACGGGCGACCAAATCGCCAGTTAGCCATAGAGTGTCTGTATCTGGCGTAAATTCCACTTGCTGTAATAAGGCGATCAGTTCGTCGTAGCAACCGTGAACGTCGCCGATGAGATAAGTTGCCATTGTTATAATTTTAGTGAATGAGTGTAGGGACGGCGAGTCGAAACACGGGAATGTCGATGGTAAAGGCGTCGCCATTTTCATCGATCATTTCGTAATGACCCTGCATGGTGCCCAGCGGCGTTTCAATTACCGCGCCGCTGGTGTACTGATACTCTTCGCCAGGCGCAATGCGCGGCTGGACGCCAACCACACCTTCGCCCTGGACTTCGGTTTCACGGCCATGACCATTGGTAATCAGCCAGTAGCGGCCCAATAGCTGCACTGGCGCCCGGCCCAGATTGCGGATGGTTACGGTATAGGCAAAAACGTAACGTTCATCGTCAGGTGAGGATTGCGCCTCAATGTAGACGCTTTGCACCTGAATACACACTCTGGGCGAATTGATCATGTTTAACTCTCCTTCAAAGGCGCGTTTTCCGACAGATAATTGGCCATCTGGCAGTACTGCGCGACAGAGATATTTTCTGCGCGCATTGCCGGGTCAATACCCATTTCCGTCAACGTCTCAACGCTAAAAAGATTGCCGAGACTGTTACGGATCGTTTTACGGCGCTGGTTAAAGGCCTCGGTGGTAATACGGCTCAACACGCGAATATCTTTAACCGGGTAAGGCATTGTTGCGTGTGGAACCAGACGCACCACGGCGGAGTCCACTTTGGGCGGCGGCGTGAAGGCGGATGGCGGCACTTCAAGCACCGGGATCACCTGACAGTAATATTGCGCCATCACGCTTAAACGACCATACGCTTTGCTGTTCGGCCCTGCAACCAGACGATTTACCACTTCTTTTTGCAACATAAAGTGCATGTCGGCAATGGCATCAGTATAGCTAAAGAGATGGAACATCAGCGGGGTGGAGATATTATAGGGCAGATTGCCGAACACACGCAGCGGTTGGCCCAACTGCGCAGACAGTTCGCCAAAGTTCATGGTCATGGCGTCCTGCTGATAAATAGTCAGCTTCGGCCCTAAAAACGGATGGGTTTGCAAACGCGCCGCCAGATCGCGGTCAAGTTCAATGACCGTGAGCTTATCCAGTCGTTCGCCGACCGGCTCCGTCAGCGCCGCCAGACCGGGGCCGATTTCAACCATCGCCTGGCCTTTTTGCGGATTAATAGCAGAAACAATACTGTCGATCACAAACCGATCGTTGAGAAAGTTTTGCCCGAAGCGTTTACGGGCTAAATGGCCCTGATGGACTCGATTATTCATTGGGTATTAACAATCATTTTGATGGCGAGATTAAGCGCCGTAATAAAACTGCCGACATCCGCTTTTCCTCGGCCCGCCAGTTCAAGCGCGGTGCCGTGATCAACGGAGGTTCGAATAAAAGGTAGGCCGAGCGTAATATTCACTCCCCGACCGAATCCCTGGTATTTTAGCACGGGCAGGCCCTGATCGTGGTACATTGCCAGCACCGCGTCGGCATTATCGAGATATTTGGGCTGAAACAGCGTATCAGCAGGTAGCGGCCCGTTGAGTTTCATTCCCTGCGCCCGCAGCTCGTCGAGCACCGGAATGATGGTGTCTATCTCTTCCGTGCCCATATGACCGCCTTCGCCCGCGTGCGGATTCAGGCCACAGACAAGAATGCGCGGTTCGGCAATACCAAATTTGGTCCGCAAATCGTGATGCAAAATAGCAATCACTTCGTGCAAAAGCCCAGGGGTGATGGCGTCTGCAATCGCCCGTAGCGGCAGATGCGTGGTCGCCAGCGCCACGCGAAGTTCTTCGGTTGCCAGCATCATCACGACTTTTTTCGCCTGCGAACGCTCTTCGAAAAACTCGGTATGACCGGTAAACGGAATGCCTGCGTCGTTAATAACGCCTTTGTGCACGGGGCCTGTGATCAGCGCGGCAAATTCACCGTTCAGACAGCCATCACACGCTCGCGCCAGCGTCTCTACCACGTAGGGGCCATTTTCTACCGTCAACTGACCGGGGATGGCAGGCGCGCGCAGCGAGACCGGCAATAGGGTCAGCGTTCCCGCGGGCTGCGGCGCAGCGGGGACATCAGGCGAGTAAGGGAGAAGCGAGAGGGGCAGGCCGAGCATGGCGGCCCGCTCCGTCAGGAGCGCGCCGTCCGCACAGACGACCAGTTCAATCGGCCACGCGCGTTGCGCCAGTTGGACGACAAGATCGGGGCCAATCCCGGCGGGTTCGCCGGGAGTGATAACAACGCGTTGCGCACTGCTCATTAGTTACTCAAAATCTTAACGTAAGCGCTGGCGCGCTGTTCTTGCATCCAGGTCGCCGCTTCTTCTGAGAACTTACGGTTCATCAGCATACGATAAGCGCGATCTTTCTGCGCCGCATCGGTTTTGTCTACCTTACGCGTATCCAGCAATTCGATCAGATGCCAGCCGAAAGAGGAGTGTACCGGCGCGCTTATTTGGCCTTTATGCAGCTTCGTCAGCGCGTCGCGGAACGCCGGATCGAAAATATCTGGCGTAGCCCAACCCAAATCACCGCCCTGGTTAGCGGAGCCCGGGTCCTGAGAGTACTCTTTCGCCGCAGCGGCAAATGTGGTTTTACCACTCTTAATGTCAGCCGCGATTTCTTCCAGCTTCAGGCGCGCCTGCTGATCGTTCATGATCGGCGACGGCTTAAGCAGAATATGACGAGCGTGAACTTCGGTCACGGAGATACTCTGGCTCTGACCGCGCAGGTCGTTTACTTTCAGAATGTGGAAGCCGACGCCGGAGCGAATCGGGCCGACAATGTCGCCTTTCTTCGCGGTGCTCAGCGCCTGGGCGAAAATCCCCGGCAGCTCCTGGATACGGCCCCAGCCCATCTGACCGCCTTTTAGCGCCTGCTGGTCGGCAGAGTAGGTAATCGCCAGTTTGCCGAAATCTGCGCCGTTACGCGCTTCTTCAACAATGCTTTCCGCCTGGCGCTGCGCGTCGTTAACCTGCTCGGAGGTTGGGTTTTCCGGCAGAGCAATCAGGATATGGCTCAGGTTCAGCTCGGTGCTGGCGTCGTTTTGGGTGCCAATCTGTTTTGCCAGCGCGTCAACTTCTTGCGGCAAAACGGTGATACGGCGACGAACTTCGTTGTTGCGCACTTCAGAGATAATCATCTCTTTACGAATCTGGTTACGGTAGGTTGAATAGTTCAGCCCATCGTAAGCCAGACGGCTGCGCATCTGATCCATCGTCATATTGTTTTGTTTGGCGATGTTGGCGATGGCCTGATCCAACTGCTCATCCGTGATCTTCACCCCCATCTTCTGACCCATCTGCAGGATAATTTGATCCATAATCAAACGTTCCAGGATCTGGTGACGCAGCGTGGCGTCGTCCGGAAGCTGCTGACCTGCCTGACCCGCGTTGAGTTTGACTGATTGCATTAAGCCATCAACGTCGCTTTCCAGCACGACGCCATTATTGACGACGGCTGCGACTTTATCGACTACCTGGGGGGCAGCGAAACTGGTATTCGCGATCATGGCGATACCGAGAAGCAGCGTTTTCCAGTTCTTCATACTTTTTCCATTTCAATTAACCGCAATGCGGATTACGTTGTAAATCAATCAGATTACATAGAGCTTTGGTACGGCAGAATGTTCGAACGCAACATTTCTTGCGTGCCGAGGCCGTAGTTAGAGCTCAAACCGCGCAGCTCAATGTTGAAGCCAATCGCGTTATCATAAATCGCGTGTTGTTTATCGTTATCCCAACCGTTCAGCTTACGTTCGTATCCGACGCGGATCGCATAGCAGCAAGAGTTGTACTGCAAGCCGAGCATCTGGTCTGCAGGTTTGCTCGAATTGGTATCGAAGTAGTACGCGCCGACAATCGACCAGCGATCGGCAATCGGCCAACTTGCCACCGCGCCCACCTGGTTGATGCCGTTTTTATACTGCTCTGCCGTGGAATAATACGAAGGCAACGTAGCCTGAATATATTCCGGGCTGGCATAGCGGTAGTTCAACTGTACCAGACGATCCTGATCCCGACGGTATTCGAGGCTGCTGCTGCTGGTAGCGACGCTATCCAGACGGGTATCGTACTGCACTCCGCTACGCAGCCCCCAGCGTTCTGAAATACGCCAGTAAGTGTCGCCTGCCCAAACCAGCGAACCGGTTTTGTCGTCATTCTCCCATTTAATGTTGTCATCGCCGGTGCGAGACTCCGTGAAATAGTAGATTTGACCAACAGAAACGTTAAAACGTTCAACGGCGGCATCATCATAAATGCGTGTTGTGACGCCGGTCGTGACCTGGTTGGCGGAAGCAATACGGTCGAGACCGCCATAAGTGCGGTCGCGGAACAGGCCGTTATAGTCGGATTGCAGCAAAGAAGAATCGTAGTTATAGATGCCGCTCTGGTCGCGGTACGGCACATACAGGTACTGCACGCGTGGTTCCAGCGTCTGGGTATACCCCGGCGCCAGCATCGCCATATCGCGTTCGAAGATGAGCTTACCGTCGACTTTAAACTGCGGCATGACGCGGTTAACCGAATCTTCCAGCTTATTTTTATTGTTTGGATCGCTGTTATAGCTGTCCAGATTCGTTTGCTGATAGTGCGTCGCCATCAGCTTCGCTTCGGTGTTCAGGCTGCCCCAGCGGTTGGAGAGCGGCAAATTAATGGTTGGCTCCAGGTGGACGCGGGTCGCTTCCGGCATATTGTCTTTGGTGTTGACGAAATGTACCGCCTGGCCGTAAATCCGGGTATCAAACGGCCCGAGATCGTTATGGTAGTAGTTAACGTCTAACTGCGGCTCCGCAGAGTAGCTGCTGGTGTTTTGATCGTTAAAGACCTGGAATTGTTTGGTCGACACCGTAGCGTCAAAGTTTTGTACGGCGTAGCCGACGCTGAATTTCTGCGTTGCGTAACCGTCGGTACTGGAACCGTACTTACTGTCGAAATCGTTAAAGTAGCTGGAGTCGCTGACTTTGGTGTAATCGACGTTAAAACGCCACACCTGATCCATCACGCCTGAGTGCTGCCAGTAGAATAACCAGCGGTGCTTATCGCCCTCTTTGGGATGATCGTCCTCGTAGACTTTATCAGAAGGCAGATAATCTAATTCCATCAACCCGGCGCCTGCCTGCGTGAGATAACGGAATTCGTTCTCCCACATAATATTGCCGCGGCGGTGCATATAGTGCGGGGTGATGGTGGCGTCCATATTGGGCGCGATGTTCCAGTAATACGGTAAGTAGAACTCGAAATAGTTCTTGGTCGTGTATTTCGCGTTCGGGATCAGGAAACCTGAGCGACGTTTGTCACCGACGGGTAGCTGTAAATAGGGGCTATAAAAGATCGGAACCGGACCTACTTTAAACCGGGCGTTCCAGATCTCCGCAACCTGTTCTTCACGGTCATGGATGACTTCACTCCCCACCACGCTCCAGGTATCGGAGCCAGGCAGACAGGAGGTAAAGCTGCCGTTTTCCAGAATGGTATAGCGGTTTTCGCCGCGCTGCTTCATGAGATCGGCTTTACCGCGCCCCTGACGGCCCACCATCTGGTAATCGCCTTCCCAGACGTTCGTGTCTTTGGTGTTCAGGTTCGCCCAGCCCTTCGGCCCTTTAAGGATGACCTGATTGTCATCATAATGCACATTACCCAGTGCATCGACGGTGCGTACAGGTTCCGGCTGACCTTCCGCCTGCTTCTGATGAAGCTGCACTTCATCCGCTTGCAGGCGGCTATTCCCCTGCATAATGTCCACGTTGCCGGTAAAAACGGCATCGTCCGGGTAGTTACCTTTAGCGTTATCGGCATTGATAGTAACCGGCAGATCGTTGGTATCGCCTTTTACCAGAGGACGATCGTAGCTCGGCACGCCCAACATACACTGTGAGGCGAGATCGGCTGCCAGCCCCTGATGACTATAAAGGGCGCTGGCGATCATGGTGGCCAGAAGAGTGGGAATACGTTTTTTCATACGTTGTATTTATTGTTCCATCATCGGTAGCGTTGCGCGTGACAAACGGTCACAGCCTAACTTACTCATCTTCGCTGCGCCAGTGTTAATCCTGCCGTTTAGCGTCTGTGGTGTTAGGCACGGCATTGAATGACAGGTATGATAATGCAAATTATAGGCGATGTCCCACAATTGACCGTAGCCTTCATTCGCAGAAAAGCACCTTATTTTGTGGGAGATAGCCTCACCGATAGCGTAACGTTTTGGGGAGTCTATGCAGTACTGGGGAAAGATAATTGGCGTCGCCGTAGCCCTGATGATGGGCGGCGGCTTTTGGGGCGTGGTCCTGGGTCTGCTGGTGGGCCATATGTTCGACAAAGCCCGCAGCCGAAAAATGGCGTGGTTTGCCAACCAGAGGGAACGGCAGGCGCTGTTTTTTGCCACCACCTTTGAGGTGATGGGCCACTTAACCAAATCAAAAGGACGGGTGACGGAGGCGGATATTCATATCGCCAGTCAGTTGATGGATCGTATGAATTTACACGGCGATTCACGTACTGCCGCGCAGAACGCCTTTCGGGTCGGAAAAGCGGATAATTACCCATTACGTGAAAAGATGCGGCAGTTTCGTAGCGTCTGCTTCGGGCGTTTTGATCTGATCCGGATGTTTCTGGAAATTCAGATCCAGGCGGCGTTTGCCGATGGCTCGCTACACCCTAATGAGCGGGAAGTGCTGTATGTGATTGCGGAAGAGCTAGGTATTTCCCGCGTACAGTTCGATCAGTTTCTGCGCATGATGCAGGGCGGCGCGCAGTTTGGCGGCGGTTATCATCAACAGTCCGGCGGCGGCTGGCAGCAGGCGCAGCGCGGCCCGACGCTGGAAGATGCCTGTAATGTGCTGGGGGTTAAAACCACCGACGATGCAACCACCATTAAACGCGCTTATCGCAAACTGATGAGCGAGCATCATCCGGACAAACTGGTCGCGAAAGGTTTACCGCCGGAAATGATGGAGATGGCGAAGCAAAAAGCGCAGGAAATTCAGAAAGCGTATGAGCTAATCAAAGAACAGAAAGGCTTCAAGTGATTGAATTGCCGGATACGGCTAGCGCCTTATCCGGCCTACGTTAATGAATGTAGGCCGGATAGGCGAAACGCCCCGGCATAAATTGGCTCAGAATTTAAAAATCTGCCGGGACTTTAAACGTCATGCTGGTGCCGTAAGCGGGATGGGTAATGGTCAGCATTTCGGCGTGTAACTGCAAACGCGGCGCCAGCGACAACGCTTCCGGCGAGGCGTAAAACCGATCGCCTAAAATCGGGTGGCCTAACGCCAGCATATGCACACGAAGCTGATGCGAACGCCCGGTGATCGGTTTGAGCACCACGCGGGCGGTATTATCCGCCGCAAACTCCACCACGTTATATTCCGTTTGCGCCGGTTTGCCGGTTTCATAACACACTTTCTGCTTTGGCCGGTTCGGCCAGTCGCAGATGAGCGGTAAGTCAACCAGCCCTTCCGCCGGGGAGGGATGACCCCATACGCGCGCCACATACTGCTTTTTCGGCTCACGTTCGCGGAACTGGCGTTTTAGCTCCCGCTCCGCGGCTTTGGTCAGCGCCACTACAATCACGCCGCTGGTGGCCATATCCAGACGATGCACCGATTCTGCCTGCGGGTAGTCGCGCTGGATACGCGTCATAATGCTGTCTTTGTGCGCTTCCAGACGCCCCGGCACGGACAACAGGCCGCTGGGCTTATTGACCACCATAATGTGCTCATCCTGATACAGGATAACCAGCCAGGGTTCCTGCGGCGGATTGTAGTTTTCCATCCCCATGTACGGCTCCGTTATTGGTGCGTGACGACGATAAGACGCAGCGCGTCCAGACGCCAGCCTGCCTGATTCAGGCTTTCCAGCACCTGCTGACGGTTGCTGTCGATAGCGGCAAGTTCGTCGTCGCGAATGTTCGGGTTGACGGCGCGCAGCGCTTCCAGACGCGACAGTTCCCCGGACAGTTTTTCATCCGCCTCGCGACGCGCGTTATCAATCAGCGCTCTGGCGGACTTTTCAATCTGCGTCTCGCCCAGTTGCAAAATGGCGTGGACGTCCTGTTGCACGGCGTTAACCAGTTTGCTGCCGGTGTGGCGATTCACGGCGCTGAGCTGACGGTTGAAGGTTTCAAACTCGACCTGGGCGGCCAGATTGTTGCCGTTTTTATCTAACAGCATACGTACCGGCGTCGGCGGCAGGAAGCGGTTCAGTTGTAGCTGTTTCGGCGCCTGCGCTTCCACGACGTAAACCAGTTCGACCAGCAGCGTGCCGACGGGCAGCGCTTTATTTTTCAACAGCGAAATGGTGCTGCTGCCGGTATCGCCGGAGAGGATCAGATCCAGTCCGTTACGGATGAGCGGATGTTCCCAGGTAATAAACTGCGCATCTTCGCGAGACAGGGCTACGTCACGTTCAAACGTGATAGTACAGCCGTCTTCCGGCAGGCCGGGGAAATCCGGCACCAACATGTGATCGGACGGCGTCAGCACGATCAGGTTGTCGCCGCGATCGTCCTGGTTAATGCCGACGATATCGAACAGGTTCATGGCGAACGCGATCAGGTTGGTGTCGTCGTCCTGTTCTTCAATGCTTTGTGCGAGCTGTTGGGCTTTTTCTCCGCCGTTGGAGTGGATCTCCAGCAGGCGGTCGCGGCCCTGTTCTAACTGGGCTTTTAGCGCTTCATGCTGTTCGCGGCAGGATTTGATCAGATCGTCAAACCCGTCGGTTTCTTCAGGCGCGGCCAGATAGTTAATCAGACTGGCGTAGGCTGAATCATAAATCGCGCGACCGGTCGGGCAGGTGTGCTCAAAGGCGTCCAGCCCTTCGTGATACCAGCGAACCAGCACCGACTGGGCGGTTTTTTCCAGGTACGGGACGTGGATCTGGATATCATGCGCCTGGCCGATACGATCCAGACGACCAATACGCTGTTCCAGCAGATCCGGGTTAAACGGCAAGTCGAACATCACCAGATTGCTGGCAAACTGGAAGTTACGTCCTTCGGAGCCGATTTCGGAACATAACAGCACCTGCGCGCCGGTATCTTCTTCGGCGAACCAGGCGGCGGCGCGGTCGCGTTCGATAATCGACATGCCCTCATGGAACACGGCGGCGCGGATGCCTTCGCGTTCGCGCAGCACCTGCTCCAGCTGTAACGCGGTGGTCGCCTTAGCGCAGATCACCAGCACTTTTTGCGAACGATGGCTGGTCAGATAGCCCATCAGCCACTCAACGCGTGGGTCGAAGTTCCACCAGGTGCCGGTATCGCCTTCGAACTCCTGATAAATTTGTTCCGGATAGAGCATATCGCGGGCGCGATCTTCCGCGCTTTTACGCGCGCCCATAATGCCGGAGACCTTAATGGCGGTCTGATACTGGGTCGGCAGCGGCAGTTTTACCGTATGCAGTTCACGTTTCGGGAACCCCTTGACGCCGTTACGGGTGTTGCGGAACAGAACGCGGCTGGTGCCGTGGCGATCCATCAGCATCGACACCAGCTCATCACGGGCGGCCTGCGCATCGTCGCGATCGCTATTAGCGGCCTGCAACAGCGGTTCAATATCCTGTTCGCCGATCAGATCGCCCAGCCTGTTCAGTTCGTCGTTGCTGAGTTTATTGCCCGCCAGCAGCATGGCCACCGCATCGGCGACAGGACGGTAGTTTTTCTGTTCTTCGACAAACTGTTCGAAATCGTGGAAACGGTTCGGATCGAGCAGGCGCAGACGGGCGAAATGGCTTTCCATCCCCAGCTGTTCTGGCGTGGCGGTCAGCAGTAGCACGCCCGGTACGCGTTCAGCTAACTGTTCGATGGCCATATATTCACGGCTCGGCGCATCGGTGCTCCACACCAGATGATGCGCTTCGTCGACCACCAGCAAATCCCACTCGGCGTCGCACAAATGTTCCAGACGCTGCTTATTACGGCGGGCGAAATCCAGCGAGCAGATCACCAGTTGTTCGGTTTCAAACGGGTTATACGCGTCGTGCTGCGCTTCGGTATAGCGTTCGTCATCGAACAGCGCGAAGCGCAGGTTGAAACGGCGCAGCATTTCTACCAGCCACTGGTGTTGCAGGGTTTCCGGAACGATGATCAATACGCGTTCCGCCGCGCCGGATAATAACTGTTGATGCAGTATCATCCCGGCTTCAATGGTTTTACCTAAGCCCACTTCATCCGCCAGCAGTACGCGCGGCGCATGGCGACGACCCACATCATGAGCGATATTAAGCTGATGCGGGATCAGGTTGGTCCGCTGACCGCGCAGGCCGCTGTATGGCATCCGGTACTGCTCGCTCTGAAATTTACGGGCGCGATAGCGCAGCGCGAACCGATCCATTCGATCGATTTGACCGGCGAACAGACGATCCTGGGGCTTACTGAAAACCAACTTGCTGTCGAGCAGAACTTCGCGCAGCGTCACATCGGTCTCTTCGGTATCCAGGCGGGTGCCGACATAAACAAGCAGGCCATTTTCTTCTTTTACTTCATCGATATGTAGCTGCCAGCCTTCATGGCTTGTAATCGTATCGCCAGGGTTGAACATGACGCGGGTCACGGGAGAATCACTGCGCGCATACAGGCGGTTTTCCCCCGTGGACGGGAAAAGTAAGGTGACGGTTCGCGCATCCATCGCAACAACGGTTCCAAGTCCCAGCTCGCTTTCTGTATCGCTGATCCAGCGTTGACCAAGTGTAAAAGGCATATGTGTTCGGCTCTATATCTTTAATTGCAGGCATTACTCGCCATTCCCAGGCGACAGCACTGGATAATTGCGAGTATACGACCCCGCTACCAGGCTAATGTGGTAGTGGCGTTAATTAGGTCCAGGAATGGAAAGGGCGCTATGGTACTGGAAGGCGGCGCTTTCGTCACGCGTCAAAATAGCCCCAGTTGCCCGGTCAGTAGTGTAGCAAAATTATCTTCAACGAAGGGAAGAATTCCTTCCGCCACGGGTTGTAGCTGGCGGGTAAGATAGTGTTCGTAATCCAGCGGCGACTGCTGGTAATCCACGGGCTCGGGGCCGTTAACAGTCCAGACATATTTTATGGCGCCGCGATTCTGATACTGCGCCGGACGACCCCGTTTCAGGTTTTGTTCATCCGCCAACCGGGCGGCGCGAACGTGCGGCGGGATGTTACGTTGGTACTCATGTAAAGGGCGACGCAGACGCTTGCGATAAACCAGCTGCGCGTCCAGTTCGCCCGCCATCAGTTTATCGATAGTCTCGCGCACATAGTCTTGATAAGGTTCATTGCGAAAAACGCGCAGATACAGCTCCTGTTGAAAGCGCTGCGCCAGCGGCGTCCAGTCGGTCCGCACCGTTTCCAGACCTTTAAATACCATGCGCTGGCTGTCGCCTTCCTGAATCAGGCCCGCGTAGCGTTTTTTACTGCCAGTATCCGCGCCGCGGATGGTCGGCATCAGAAAACGGCAAAAGTGGGTTTCAAACTCCAGCTCCAGCGCGCTGGTCAAATTTTGCTGTTGTAACGTCTGCGCCCACCATTCGTTCACGTGACGCACCAGCCTGTGCCCGATTTCCGCCGCGTCGGCTTCTGAATGCGCGCGCCGGAGCCAGACGAAAGTGGAATCGGTATCGCCATAAATTACGTTATAACCCTGCGCCTCAATCAGCGCTTTGGTCTGGCGCATAATCGCATGGCCGCGCATGGTGATTGACGACGCCAGACGGGGATCGAAAAAGCGACAGGCCGTGGTGCCGAGTACGCCATAAAAGGCGTTCATAATGATTTTAAGCGCCTGCGAGAGCGGTTTATTACCCTGACGTTTGGCTTCATCGCGCCCGTGCCAGATTTGGCTAACAATTTCCGGCAGGCAGTGCTTTTCTCGTGAAAACCAGGCGTCAAGGAAACCTTCGGTACTGTGTTCCGGATCCGGCTGCGCCATGCCTTCGACCAGCCCGACGGGATCAATCAAAAACGTGCGGATAATCGACGGGTACAGGCTTTTATAATCCAGCACCAGTACTGAATCGTATAATCCGGGTTGTGAATCCATTACGTAGCCGCCGGGACTTGCCAGCGGCGGCACTTCGCCGAGATTGGGCGCGACATAGCCGGCGCGGTGCATTCGCGGAAAGTAAAGATGCCCGAATGCGGCGACCGAACCGCCGTGGCGATCGACCGGCAGGCCGTTGATCGTCGCGCGTTCCAGCAAAAACGGCATGATCTCGGTTTTATGGAAAATGCGCGTGACCAGCTCGCAGTCTTTCAGGTTGTAGGTGGCGAGGGCGGGTTTATCCTGGGAAAAGCGGCGATCGATCTCATCCATACGATCCCAGGGATTATCAATGGATTTTCCTTCGCCGAGCAGTTCCTGCGAGACGGCTTCCAGCGAAAAAGACGAAAAATTCCAGAACGCGGATTTAAGCGCGTCAATACCATCGATAATGACTCGCCCTCTGGCCTGGGCGAAAAAAACGCCGTTTTTGAAGCCATGTTCGCGCCACTCCAGTTCGCTATTGTCTCGCCCCAGCCGTAAAGGGATACGGTAGCGTTCGGCATGTTTTTGCAGCATACGCAGGTCGAACTGCACCACGTTCCAGCCGATGATGACGTCAGGATCATGTTCGGCAAACCAGGCGTTGAGTTTTTCCAGCAGCTGCGGGCGGCTGGCGACATACACAAGCTCGAAGTCCAGTTGGCGGTCATCGCCATTCGCCGGACCCAGCATATAAACGGTACGCTGGCCGCAGCCTTCCAGACCAATGCAATACAGTTCGCCGTGTCGCGTGGTTTCGATATCCAGCGAGACCCATTTTAGCGGCGGTCGATAGTCGGGGTGGGGTTTAAGACGCGCATTGCGGATAACGCCGTTGCGCATCTCGCCGTCTACCCAAACGGGCGACGTAATAAAACGTTCCATCAGGTAACGTTCCGGCGGGCGGACATCCGCTTCATAAACGGTGACGCCGTTTTCGCGCAGCAGTTTCTCCATCCGCATAAGCTGGCGGTGAGTACGGCAATACAGACCGGAGACCGGCTGACGATGAAAGTCTCGCAGCTGGAGCGGCGTCAGGCGATAGTCTTTTTCCGCCTGTAGCAGCGAGGCGGCGCGGGAGGTCTGGCTGGTCGGAATAAACGCCACGGACTCTTGCGGTGCCAGCGTTGCCTGCACAGGGCCGTTGTCTGTCGCCAGCCAGAAAGAGACCTCCGTCCCTTGCGGCGTATCCCGCCAGTGCCGGGTTAAAATGAAACCTGCCTGCGCCACGATGATTACCTGTCTAAAAAATTCACGCTAATTATAACCTGTTTTAGGGGGTAATACTGTTATTTTGTACAGGCATATAACGTAAAAGCCGATATCCGCTGTAATAAAAAGTTTCTCGCAGTAAGAAGCGGGTTTTCGCCCACCAGGATTTATAGCGGGTGGATCGCGTGGGTGATGAGCGGCTATCGATACCATTATCCTGAGCGATAGTTTTCAGACGCAGCATATGCAGCGGATCGCTGACCAGTAACGCTGTGCGCCATTGTTGTTGTCGCAGTATCTGTTTTGCGTAACGAATATTTTCGCGCGTCACGGTAGAGCGCTCTTCAATAAAAATCGCCTTAGCCGGAATCCCTTTTTCCAGAACGTATTGACGGGCTATCGCCGCGTCGGAAACCGTTGCGCCAGCGCCGTAGCCGCCGGTTAATACCAACGCGCGGACAATGTGTTGTTGGTAAAGCCAGATGGCATGATCCAGTCTGGCCTGAAAAACGGGAGAAGGCGTTTTTCCGCTAACGCCTGCTCCTGCGACAATCGCGCAGTCAGCTACGCGCGTCTGGTTTTGCTGACTGAACTGATAAATAGCGATGGCATTATGGATAAACACCGTAGCCATAATGAGAATTATGCCTGCCGCGATTCTGATGATGTAGCGATATTTCATGAATGAGTTCGTTCCCCGTGACGGGTGTAATGGATATTTTAACGATAAAATGGCTTTTAGCGTCAGATATTTTTGCTGACGTATATTTATCAATATAATGATGCCGGTATATACAGCAGATATAATTATCCTATAACTGCTAATTTTGAATCATGTTTATTTACAATTTTTACCCATGTATTGGCTGTTTTGTGTCAAGTCTGTTTTCATACATTAAGTATTTTTCAGAAAGGCGCTTGTTCGAATCTGTTACTTATTTCTCGGATTAACAAAAAAGCGATATTTTTTGTTTGTTTTACTTAATGAAAAGTGTAACAATTTCATTTGGAACATCCGCACCGTCAGGTAGAAATTTAATATTCCAATTGGCCGCTATGGTTAAATAAAAATGGATTACAGTGCGAATTCGTCGGGAACTCTCTGCATAATTTAATTTTTATTTTAGAATATAATTTTATTTTGACTTTCGGGTGCGGGTGTTTTTATCAAAATTTGTGGTATTCGGGAATGATCTTTTATGAATGTGAGTATGCAGGCGCGTCTGGTAGGGAGCGACCGTTATCTTTTCGTCAATACTCAACGCGCTAACCCTTCCATAAAAACCGTGAGTCGATTTTTTGAGTATAAAACATGGACAGAACAAATTTGGCGTACCGAGATTATTGAAAACGGCAATGCTTTTTTTCACTGGCAAGGACACGACAGAAAAAACGGACATCGGGATACCATTATTAACTATCTGTTAAATGGGCAACGCTGGCAGTCAACAATCGAAGATTATATTTTCTTCCATGCGCTGGAAGGAAAAGCGTGGCAGGGACATTATGATAATATTATTGAATATGTGAGTTCTGATCATTACGTCTATAAAAGCGCATTTGCTGAATATATCACCGACCAGACTCATCAACGCGCCCCCCATGGGACGCGTTTTTAGAGGCATTACTGCCCGTAATAGGCTTTTGCGCCGTGTTTGCGTAAATAGTGTTTATCCAGCAAGGATTGCTGCATGTCGGGCAACTGCGGCGCAAGCTGGCGGCAGAAGATCCCCATATAGGCCACTTCTTCCAGCACGATGGCGTTATGCACGGCATCCTCGGCATTTTTACCCCAGGCAAACGGGCCGTGCGAATGGACAAGCACGCCGGGCATTTGAGCGGCGTTAATACCTTGTTTTTCAAAGGTTTCAACAATGACATTGCCCGTTTCCCATTCATACTCGCCATTAATTTCCGCCTCGGTCATTTTGCGAGTGCAGGGAATCGTACCGTAGAAATAGTCGGCATGGGTGGTTCCCGTCGCCGGAATCGGCTGACCCGTCTGCGCCCAGATAGTCGCGTGGCGCGAATGGGTGTGTACGATGCCGCCGATAGTCGGAAATGCCTGGTACAACAGACGGTGGGTTGGCGTATCGGACGACGGTTTCTTATGACCTTCAACGACTTCACCGGTCTCCAGGCTGACCACCACCATATCGTCAGCGGTCATGACGCTATAATCGACGCCGGACGGCTTAATCACCAGTACGCCGCGTTCGCGATCGACGGCGCTAACGTTACCCCAGGTAAGGGTGACCAGGTTGTGTTTTGGCAGCGCCAGATTAGCTTCCAGTACCTGGCGTTTGAGATCTTCTAACATTGTTTTCTCCCTGCCGGATAGCGCTTCGCTTATCCGGCCTACGAGCGACGGTGTGCCGGATGGCGACACAAATGCCTTATTCGGCCTACAGGACCGTAGGCCCGGTAAATGCAGTGCCGCCGGGCAATCCGTTTCACCAATTAACGTTTGAACCCGTAATACACCTCGTTCCAGCGCAGCGCGTCCTTAAAGGCTGGCAGACGGGTATCGTTATCAATTACCGCGATTTCGATATCGTGTATTTCTGCAAACTGGCGCATATCGTTCAGATCCAGCGCGTGGCTGAAGACGGTATGGTGCGCGCCGCCAGCCAGAATCCACGCTTCGGAGGCGGTCGGCAGATCCGGCTGCGCCTTCCACAGCGCGTTAGCCACCGGCAGTTTCGGCAGGGAGTGCGGCGTTTTTACGGTGTCAATGCAGTTGACCAGCAGGCGATAACGATCGCCGAGGTCGATCAGGCTGGCGACGATCGCCGGGCCGGTTTGGGTATTGAAAATCAAACGCGCCGGATCTTCCTTGCCGCCAATGCCGAGGTGCTGGACGTCGAGGATCGGTTTCTCTTCCACCGCGATGGAGGGACACACCTCCAGCATGTGCGAGCCGAGCACCAGATCGTTGCCTTTCTCGAAGTGGTAGGTGTAATCCTCCATAAATGAGGTGCCGCCCTGCAGACCGGTTGACATCACTTTCATAATGCGAAGCAGAGCGGCGGTTTTCCAGTCGCCTTCGCCCGCAAAGCCGTAGCCCTGTTGCATAAGACGCTGTACGGCCAGACCCGGAAGCTGTTTCAGACCGTGTAAATCTTCAAAGGTAGTAGTAAAGGCGTGGAAGCCGCCCTGTTCCAGGAAACGCTTCATACCGAGTTCAATACGCGCCGCTTCTCGCACGTTCTGGCGTTTATCGCCGTGGATTTGGGTGGCGGGCGTCAGGGTATAGCTGCTTTCATACTCGTCAATCAGAGCGTTGATATCGCCGTCACTAATTGCGTTCACCACCTGCACCAGATCGCCGACCGCCCAGGTATTGACCGAAAAGCCAAATTTGATTTGCGCGGCCACTTTATCACCGTCAGTCACTGCGACTTCACGCATATTGTCGCCGAAGCGGCAGACTTTTAGCTGGCGGGTATCCTGTTTAGAGACCGCCTGGCGCATCCAGGCGCCGATACGCGTATGGGCCTCTTTATCCTGCCAGTGACCGGTGACGACCGCGTGCTGCTGGCGCATCCGCGCACCGATGAAGCCGAACTCGCGACCGCCGTGCGCAGTCTGGTTCAGGTTCATAAAGTCCATATCAATGCTGTCCCACGGCAGGGCGGCGTTAAATTGGGTATGGAATTGCAGTAGTGGTTTGTTAAGGATACTCAGCCCGTTGATCCACATTTTGGCCGGGGAGAAGGTGTGCAGCCAGACCACCAGCCCTGCGCAGCGATCGTCATAATTGGCGTCACGACAAATGGCGGTAATCTCATCCGGCGAGGTGCCCAGCGGTTTTAATACCAGTTTACATGGCAGTTTGGCTTCGGTATTCAGCGCGTTGACCACATGCTCGGCATGTTGAGTGACCTGACGCAGGGTTTCTGCGCCATACAAATGCTGGCTGCCAATCACAAACCATACTTCATAATTATCAAAAATCGTCATTGTCGTGTCCTTAATGAGTCAGGATTGCCTGATTGGCCGGGGTCGTTGGCGCCGGCGCGGCAGTCGGAAGATAATGTTGTTCTGCGCTTAGCGCCCACTGCTGGTAGCGGCGGTAAAGCTGTTCGAGGCGTTGCGCCTGTTCAGGGCGGGGACGCAGAGTGCGTTCTACCGCGCTTGCCATGCTTTGCTGGGCGGCAGGAATATCGGCATGGACTTTCGCAGCGACGGCGGCAAAGATAGCGGCGCCTAATGCGCAACACTGGTCGGAAGCGACGATCTGCAACGGACGATTCAGTACGTCGCAGCAGACCTGCATAATGACCTGATTTTTACGGGCGATGCCGCCAAGCGCCATCACGTTATTGACCGCGATACCCTGCTCGGTAAAACACTCCTGAATGACGCGCGCGCCGAAGGCGGTCGAAGCGACCAGACCGCCAAACAGCGCTGGCGCGTCGGTGGCGAGATTGAGATCGGTAATGACGCCTTTCAGACGCTGATTAGCGTTTGGCGTGCGGCGACCGTTAAACCAGTCGAGCACCACCGGCAGGTGATCCAGGGACGGATTTTTCGCCCAGGCGTCGGTGAGCGTTGGCAGTAGCTGCTTCTGGCTGGCGTTAATCTGGGTTTTCAGTTCCGGGTGCTGCGCGGCAAGTTGCTCCAGCGGCCAGCTCAATACGCGGCTAAACCAGGCGTAGATATCGCCGAAAGCAGATTGCCCCGCTTCCAGACCGATAAAGTTCGGCACCACGCTGCCGTCAACCTGACCGCAAATGCCTTTCACGGCGCGATCCCCGACGCTCTGTTTATCCGCAATCAGAATGTCGCAGGTAGACGTGCCGATGACTTTCACCAGCGTATTGGGCTGTGCGCCCGCGCCGACCGCGCCCATATGGCAGTCGAACGCGCCGCCGGAAATCACCACGCTTTCCGGTAAGCCGAGGCGCTGCGCCCATTCGACGCACAGGGTGCCCACGGGCAGATCGGCGGTGAAGGTTTCGCTAAATAACGGGTAACGCAGATGACGGTTAATGCACGGATCGAGTTCATCAAAGAAGCTCGCGGGCGGCAGACCGCCCCAGCTTTCATGCCACAGCGTTTTGTGCCCGGCGCTGCAGCGGCCACGGCGGATATCCTGCGGGCGAGTGGTGCCGGAAAGCAGCGCCGGCACCCAGTCACACAGCTCAATCCACGAGACGGCGGCCTGCGCGACGGCGCTATCCTGCCGGGTGACGTGCAAAATCTTCGCCCAGAACCATTCGCTGGAGTAAATGCCGCCAATATAGCGGGAGTAGTCGACCTTGCCTGGCTTATGGCACAGACGAGTGATTTCGTCGGCCTCTTCCACGGCGGTGTGATCTTTCCACAGCACAAACATCGCATTCGGGTTCTCGGCGAACTCTGGACGCAGCGCCAGGACGTTACCGTCGGCGTCAATCGGCGCTGGCGTAGAGCCGGTGCTGTCAACGCCAATGCCAACGACATTTGCGCGTTGCGCGGCGCTTAATTGTGCCAGAACGGCTTTCAGCGCGGCCTCCATTGACTCCATGTAGTCGCGCGGATGATGACGGAACTGGTTGTTCGGGCCGTCGCAATAACGGCCTTCTTGCCAGCGCGGATACCACTCTACGCTGGTGGCGATCTCGTCGCCGGTGGCGCAGTCCACTGCCAGAGCGCGCACTGAATCACTGCCAAAATCGAGGCCAATTGCAATTGCCATCGTCTTACTCCATCCAGAAAAACAGGTATGGAGAAACAGTAGAGAGTCGCGGCAAAAACCGTCAGGCAGGATCCGCTAATCTTATGGACAAAAATGCTAATGCTTTGCAAAGTGTGACGCTGTGCAAATATTCAATGTGGACATTCCAGCCATAGTTATAGACACTTCTGTTACTTAATTTTATCGCCTGAACTGTACGCTTTTGTTACAAAGCGCTTTTCACAAGCGGGGTTGATACGTGCTTTCATCAAGCGCAAGGTCTTGCGGAGACGTAAGCTCTGTCGTCCTGGTCAATATGGACAATTTGTTTCTTCTCTGAACATCGGGGGGTAGAGAAATCATGGCTGAAACGCAAAATGATCCGCTATTGCCGGGATATTCATTTAATGCCCATCTGGTCGCCGGACTGACGCCAATTGAAGCGAATGGATACCTGGATTTTTTTATCGATCGTCCGTTGGGCATGAAGGGATATATTCTTAACCTGACCATCCGCGGAGAGGGCGTCATTAATAATAATGGCGAGCAGTTTGTCTGTCGGCCTGGCGATATATTATTGTTTCCGCCGGGCGAGATTCATCACTATGGACGGCATCCGGATGCCAGCGAGTGGTATCACCAGTGGGTTTATTTCCGGCCTCGCGCCTACTGGCAGGAGTGGCTGACCTGGCCGACAATCTTTGCCCAGACAGGATTTTTCCGCCCGGACGAGGCGCGCCAGCCGCATTTCAGCGAACTGTTCGGGCAGATCATCAGCGCCGGGCAAGGGGAAGGTCGCTATTCTGAGCTACTGGCGATCAATCTGCTGGAGCAGTTGTTGCTCAGACGTATGGCGGTAATTAATGAGTCGTTGCATCCGCCGATGGATAGCCGTGTGCGCGATGCCTGCCAGTATATCAGCGACCATCTGGCGGACAGCCATTTTGATATCGCCAGCGTCGCCCAGCATGTCTGCCTGTCGCCCTCCCGGTTATCGCATCTGTTCCGCCAGCAGTTAGGCATTAGCGTATTGAGTTGGCGCGAAGATCAGCGTATCAGCCAGGCGAAACTCCTGCTTAGCACCACGCGAATGCCGATAGCGACCGTTGGGCGCAATGTTGGATTTGACGATCAGCTCTATTTTTCGCGGGTATTTAAAAAATGCACCGGGGCAAGTCCTAGCGAGTTCAGGGCCGGATGTGAATAAAAAGTGAATGATGTGTCCACAAAGATGTCATAAGCCGTAACTATTCGGATAATTGACGGCTTGACGAAGGGGGACGGGGTAAGCAGAATCCCTGCTTCATCACGCTGACGGACACACTATGCAAGCACTGCTGGAACACTTTATCACCCAATCCACTCTGTATTCGCTTATCGCCGTGTTGCTGGTCGCCTTCCTGGAATCGCTGGCGCTGGTGGGGTTGATTTTACCCGGCACGGTACTGATGGCGGGGCTGGGCGCGCTTATCGGCAGCGGCGAGCTCAATTTTTGGCATGCCTGGCTGGTGGGTATTATCGGCTGTCTGATGGGCGACTGGATTTCGTTCTGGCTGGGGTGGCGCTTTAAAAAGCCGCTACACCGCTGGTCTTTTATGAAAAAGAACAAGTCGCTGCTGGATAAAACCGAACACGCGCTGCATCAGCACAGTATGTTCACGATCCTGGTCGGACGTTTTGTCGGTCCGACGAGGCCGCTGGTGCCGATGGTGGCAGGGATGCTGGATCTTCCCGTAGCGAAATTTATTGGGCCGAACTTGATTGGCTGTTTGCTGTGGCCGCCGTTTTATTTCCTGCCGGGCATTCTGGCGGGAGCGGCAATCGATATTCCTTCCGATATGCAGAGCGGAGATTTCAAATGGCTGCTGCTGGCGACGGCGTTGCTGCTGTGGGTCGGAGGCTGGCTATGCTGGCGGCTGTGGCGCAGCGGCAAAGCGGCAGTCGATCGTTTAACCGCGTATTTCCCCCGCAGCCGTTTGCTGTATCTGGCGCCGTTGACGCTCGGGATCGGCGTGGTCGCGCTGGTGGTGCTGGTTCGCCACCCGCTGATGCCGGTATATATCGATATTCTGCGCAAAGTTGTGGGTTACTAACGATTCCTTTGCCGGATGGCAGCTTCGCCTTATCCGGCCTACAAAATATGGGATTTGATGCCCAATAGCGCTGAGGCGCTGGCCTGACCGCTTAGTAGCTCGTCTGTTTTGCCTTGCCACGCAATGCGTCCGTCGGCGACGACGATTGACCGGGGCGCAATTCGCGCCGCATCTTCCACGCTGTGCGAGACCATCAACAGCGTGAGCTGTCGCTCGCGGCAGATATCGCTGACCAACGTCAGCATCTCCTGGCGCAGCGCGGGATCGAGCGCGGAGAACGGTTCATCCAGCAGCAGTACCGGCTGTTCGCGTACCAGGCAGCGCGCCAGCGCTACCCGCTGACGCTGGCCGCCGGACAGTTCGCCCGGTAAACGCGTCATCAGACTCTCAATGCCCATCTGACGTGCGATAGCGTCCCGTTTTTCCCGCTGGCTGGCGTTGAGCGTTAACCCGGGGTTTAGCCCCAGACCGATATTTTGCTGCACATTCAGGTGGCTGAATAAATTATTCTCCTGAAACAGCATTGAGACCGGACGGCGTGAGGGCGGCGTAAGCGTATGATCTTCATCGGCAATCAGTAACGTACCGCTGGCAGGCGCAAGAAAACCGGCAATTAAATTCAACAACGTGCTTTTCCCCGCGCCGCTGGGGCCAAGAATCGCCACCTGCTCGCCGCGTTCTACCGCCAGCGTAAAACGCATCGGCAAATGATGGTAAAGCCAGGTGATATCAATCAGTTTTAGCATGTCGGCCCGGTAGTTTCTCTATGAGGGTAAATAACGTAAAGCAGAGCAGCAGCAGTATCAGTGCGGTCACCGCGCCGTCCTGGCTGCGGTAGGAGCCGATCTGCTGATACAGATAAAACGGCAGCGTGCGGAAATTGTCATTGCCGAAAAGCGCGACGACGCCAAAATCACCGATAGAAAGTACGCAGGCAAACGCCAGCGCCTGCGCCAGCGGACGTTTCAGCGCCCGCAGTTCCACGACCTTTAATCGCGACCAGCCTTCAATTCCTAATGACTGGCACAGCATTCCATAACGGGCGGTAATATCGCGCATTGGGTTTTCCAGGACTTTTAGCGCGTAGGGGATTGCCATCAGCGCATTGGTGAAAATCACGATGCCGTCGGCGGATTCCGGTAAGCCAACGCTGTTATTGAGCAGTAAAAAGAAGCCTGTCGCCAGTACGATCCCCGGCATCGCGAGGATCAACATCCCGCTGAGTTCCAGCGTTTGTCCGGCGAATAGTTGCTGGCGTTGGCGTAGCTCGCGGCTACTCCACAGCAGCATCATGGTCAGCACCACACACAGAACGCCCGCCGCCAGCGCAATGCGTAGCGATGTCCAGACAGCCTGCCACAGAATGGGTTGCGCCAGCACCTCCGGCAGGCTGCGGTTGACGCCATCGACCACCACGGCGACCAGCGGCGGAAGCAGCAGCAGCAGCGCCAGCACGATTAATAAGGCGTCCGTCAGACGGCTGTGGAGACGATCGTCAGGATCGCGCCAACCCTGCGTTAGCGTCATCCCCGGCGCAATCGCTTTGCTCAGCCGTTGGCTTAGCAGTACCAGCGCCAGGCAGCAGACCATCTGGATTAATGCCAGCATCGCCGCGCGGGTGGGATCGTAGTCATAACTAAGCGCCTGAAAGATAGCCAGTTCGATAGTGGTGGCCTGCGGGCCGCCGCCGAGCGACAGAACCGTTGCGAAACTGGCGAAGCAGAGCATAAAAATCAGCGCCGCGACAGGCGGAATTTGGCGGCGCAGCCACGGCCATTCGACAAAACGGAAAAAATGCCAGCCGCGCATACCGAGCTGGGCGGCGAGCTGGCGCTGCTCGCCGGGAATGCTTTCCAAAGATTGCAGCAACAAACGGCTCGCCATTGGCAGGTTAAAAAAGACGTGCGCCAGTAAAATGCCCTGCAAGCCGTAGGGGGAGAATGTCCACTGAAGCCCCAGCATCTGCCACAGCGAGGCCAGCCAGCCCTGACGGCCATACACGCTAAGAATACCGAACACGGCAACCAGTACCGGCAGAATCAGCGTCATGGCGCACAGACGCAGCAGCGCCAGACGTCCAGGAAAACGGCGTCGATAAAGCGCGCGGGCGAGAAAAACCGCCGGGACCACAGACAGCACTGCGGACAGAAACGCCTGCCAGAATGAGAAGCGCACCACATGCCACAGGTAGCTATCCCGCCAGATTGTCGACCACGCGCCCGACGGCGCGTTCAGCCAAAGCGCCAGAAAGGCCGCCAGCGAGACGGTTATCATCAGCGCGGCGGCGCACAGCCCCGGAATCAGCCAGCCGGGAATTAACGGCTGACGGCGCGTTGCCATTCGCTAATCCATGCCTGGCGTTGTGCTGCCACTTGTTGCGGCGTGAATTCCAGCGTTGTGGCGGGTTTGGCCAATGATTCAAACCCTGCGGGTAAGGCGACGTCCGCTACCGGGTACATCCAGTTGCCGGTGGGTATGGCGTTCTGAAACGCCGGAGAAACCATAAATTTGAGGAATTTCTCCGCCAGTTCCGGCTGCTTACTGGCGACGGTACGCGCCGCGACTTCTACCTGTAAGTAATGGCCTTCGCTGAAGTTCGCGGCGGCGTAATTGTCCTTCTTCTCTTCAATAATGTGATACGCCGGAGAGGTGGTGTAACTGAGCACCAAATCGCTTTCACCTTTCAGAAATAAACCGTAGGCCTCGCTCCAGCCTTTCGTCACCGTCACCGTTTTGGCCGCCAGTTTTTGCCAGGCCTGCGGCGCGTTATCGCCATAGACTTTGCGCATCCACAGTAACAGCCCCAGCCCTGGCGTACTGGTACGCGGGTCCTGATAAATCACCCGCCATTTTTGATCGCTCTCGACCAGTTCTTTCAGGCTTTTCGGCGGATTTTTCAGCTTGCTTTTATCGTAGACAAAGGCGAAATAGCCGTAATCGAACGGCACAAATGTGTCGTTTTTCCAGCCGCCGGGCACCTTGACCGCTTCATTCGCCACGCCGCTTTTGGCAAAAAGTTTAGTTTGCGTGGCCGCTTCCAGCAGATTATTGTCCAGCCCCAACACCACATCGGCTTTGCTGTTCTTCCCCTCCATCCGCAGGCGGTTGAGCAGCGAAACGCCATCCTCCAGCGCCACCAGTTTCAGCTCGCAGTTGCAATCGGCTTCAAACGCTTTTTTCACCGCCGGGCCTGGCCCCCAGTCGGCGGCGAACGAGTCGTAGGTATAGACGGTGAGAACGGGTTTGGCGAAAGCAGGCGCCGCGCACAGGAGTAAAAGCGGAAGATATTTTTTTAACACTTTGCACCTCAGTGAAAGAGTGGCAAAGGACTTGAGAGGTAGCCTCAAATCCCTTCGCCGGCATTATCCGGATCAGGTTCGACGGGTATTTTCTCAGCGCGCGCATGAGCGCGGCACCCCGTTGAGTTCGGCGTTAGTGTAGTGATTTTGTTGCCGGGCAGCAATCAAGAGCTGGCGTTAAGGATCTGGCGGCGCAAACCACGCCGATTTAAAATCAAACCAGCCGAGGGTATTCATGCGCAGCCCGCGCATACTGCGTTGTCCCTGGATAATCAGCCAGTGGTGGATCAGCGGCACAATCGCTTTGTTGGCCAGCAGTTGCTGGCACCAGGTCGCCAGGTTCATCTCGCCAGCGCGCCACTGCGCGGCGTCGTCCTGCCAGTCGCGCGGAATGCAGTTCTGCAAGAGTGGTACTTCGCACAGGTGCGCGAACAGCGAGAAATCCAGCGGCAGCGTAAAGTTAGCGCTATTGAGCCAGATATCGCTTTCGATCTCGCCGGCGTGCCATTGATCGTAGTCGATCTCCTGAATATGCAGATGCACCTGATGCTCAGCCAGAAGCGCGCTCATGATACGGGCGATAACCCGGTGCTCAATGTGTTCGCGATAGAAGGTCAGCGTGAGGGTTTCCAGCCCGGCGGGTTTTTCGCCCGGGCCTGGACGGGCGTGATGCCAGCGCGGTAAAAGCCCATAGGCCGGGAACCAGAGCTGCTGTAGCGGTTCATCGGCATGATAGAGTAAATTGGTGGGGGAGAGGACGTGGCTTACCCATTCTCTGACCTGCGGATGCGCGCCGCGCGGCGTTCTGGCGTCGAATAGCAGGTAATAGCACCCCTCTTCCAGTCGGCTTTCTATCGCTTTTTCACCGCCTTGTATCGGCCCTTCCAGCATCAATCCGCAGGCCGGTTCTTCACTGATATCCGGCAGTACCCAGACGTTCACTTCGTCTATCAACGCCCGGTAGCCGAAGTAATCATCAAAGGCGAGTATCTTGAGCTGGTTTGGCGTATTACGCCGCACGGCATAAGGCCCGGTGCCGATAGGGTGGCTGGCGAAATTAGCCAGTGTTTCCCACTCCCGCGGCAAAATCATCGCCGGGACCTGGCCCAGCAGCCACGGCAACCAGCGATCCGGCTGGGAAAGATGAATATCCAGCGTCCACGCGGTAGGGGAGTCTATCTTTTTGATGTGCGAGTAAAGCGGAAGCGTATTGATACGCGTCAGCGAGGCGATGACATCTTCCATCTCCAGCTCGCGGCCATGATGAAAATGAATGCCGGGGCGCAGGTAGAAGCGCCACAGTAAAGGGGAAATTTGCTGCCAGTGGTGCGCAATGTCCGCTTCCAGTTCCCCGTTTTCCTCATTTACCCGCGTGAGCGAACTGAAAATTTGCCGGGCAATATGGGTTTCCGAGCGACGTAATGCGGTTCCCGGCAGGAGATTGTGCATCGGACGATAGTAAAGAACCCGCAGAATATGCCGCCCCTGGCGGAAGCTGCGTCCCAGATGGGAAATCAACATTTGTCTGACAGCGCTTTTATCGCCGACCAGTTGTACCAGTTGATCGATTCGATCTTGTTCCAGCAGGTCTTCCGCCCGCTGCTGTTGCAGCGCCAGTCCGGTATACAGGAACGTCAGACGCGAACGCTTTCCGCGTCCGACCTCGGCTTCCCATGTTAGCCAACCGCGCGCCTGCATCGTATTTAGCAGCGTACGCATATGGCGACGCGAACAGTTCAGCAGATCCGCCAGCTCATTAAGCGTGGTGTCTTGCGTTTTACCGTCACAACATTGCCAGAGACGGATAAATTGTTGTTGCAGGCGACCTGAGGGCATAAAAGGGGAACTCCGATGAAAAACTCAGCAATTTTATTATCCCTATATTAGGCCAATAATATCTTTCGATGAAGCAAGAGGAAGAGGTCACTATGCGCCAGTTCTGGTTGAGATATTTTGCCGCGACGGAAAAAACGTCCTGGCTGGCTTGCCTGAGCGCGCCGCAGCGCTTAAAAATGCTCGCGGAACTGATGCAGTGGGAGGCGACCGATTGAAGCCAATTGCAGACATCATGTGTGACTGAGTATTGGTGTAGGCGATAGCCTAAAATCACCCGCCAGCAGATAATATCTGCTGGCTTTTTTTATTTCGGCTGTTTCTGGATGACGACGATGGGACGGCGTCTCAACGGGATTTATACGGCGGTTTCTGTGGTCACGCAGGTGATGACCGGGCGAGTAAAAGACGTATAAAAAATGCCGGAGTATCCCCGGCATGAGCGACTGATGAGTAACCCGAAGTTTGATGGTACTACGCTTATCAGGCCTACAGGATATAGTGGCAACCTGGTGATATTGCATAACCTGTAGGCCCGGTAAGGCGTCAAGGGTTACCGCATAAATGCCGGTTGTTTATTTTCGTAGGCGGCAATCGCGTCTTCGTGCTGCAGCGTCAGCCCAATGCTGTCCAGACCGTTCAACATGCAGTGGCGGCGGAAGTCGTCGATTTTAAAGCTGTAGGTCTTATCGCCTGCTTTCACCACCTGTGCTTCCAGATCCACTTCAAATTTAATGCCCGGATTGGCTTTCACCAGAGCAAACAGCTCATCGACCTGTGCGTCGCTCAGGGTTACCGGCAGCAGTTGGTTGTTAAAGCTGTTGCCGTAGAAGATGTCGGCGAAGCTTGGCGCGATCACCACTTTAAAGCCGTAATCGGTCAACGCCCACGGCGCGTGTTCGCGTGAAGAGCCGCAGCCAAAGTTTTCCCGCGCCAACAGAATCGACGCGCCTTGATATTCCGGAAAGTTCAACACGAATTCCGGATTTGGCTGTTGACCCTTTTCGTCCAGGAAGCGCCAGTCGTTAAACAGATGGGCGCCAAAACCGGTGCGCGTAACCTTCTGCAAAAACTGTTTAGGGATAATTGCATCGGTATCGACGTTGGCGGCATCCAGTGGGACAACCAGGCCGGTATGCTGGGTAAATTTCTCTGCCATGGTAGTTTCCTTATTTGATGCTGCGAATGTCGGCGAAGTGGCCGGTAACGGCGGCAGCGGCGGCCATCGCCGGGCTGACTAAATGCGTGCGACCCCCGCGGCCCTGACGACCTTCAAAGTTACGGTTGCTGGTGGAGGCGCAGCGCTCGCCCGGGTTCAGGCGGTCATTATTCATGGCCAGGCACATGGAACAGCCCGGTAAGCGCCATTCAAATCCTGCTTCGATAAAGATCTTGTCCAGACCTTCCGCTTCTGCCTGCGCTTTCACCGGACCTGAACCCGGCACCACCAGCGCCTGTACGCCAGGCGCGACTTTGCGCCCTTTGGCGACTTCCGCCGCCGCGCGCAAATCTTCAATGCGCGAATTGGTACAAGAGCCGATAAAGACTTTATCGATAGCAACGTCCGTTAACGGTACGCCAGGCTGTAAGCCCATATAAGCCAGCGCTTTTTCGGCGCTGGCGCGTTCAACCGGATCGCTAAAGGAGGCGGGATCGGGGATGATGTCGGTGACGGAAATCACCTGGCCCGGATTCGTGCCCCAGGTCACCTGCGGCGCGATCTCTTCTGCTCGCAGGGTGACGACAGTATCAAAAGTCGCGCCGTCATCGGTTTTCAGCGTTTTCCAGTACTCGACGGCTTCGTCAAAATCGCGGCCCTTCGGCGCGTGCAAACGCCCTTTTACGTAGTTGAAAGTGGTTTCATCCGGGGCGACCAGACCGGCTTTGGCGCCCATCTCAATCGCCATATTGCACAGCGTCATGCGGCCTTCCATACTCAGCGCGCGGATCGCGTCGCCGCAAAATTCAACCACGTGTCCGGTGCCGCCGGCGCTACCGGTTTTACCGATGATCGCCAGCACGATGTCTTTGGCGGTAATGCCCGGCGCGGCGTTGCCCGTGACTTCAATCTTCATGGTTTTAGCGCGCCCCTGTTTCAGGGTTTGCGTCGCCAGTACATGTTCTACCTCAGAAGTGCCGATGCCGAAGGCCAGCGCACCAAACGCGCCGTGGGTGGCGGTGTGGGAGTCGCCGCAGACGATGGTCATGCCCGGCAGGGTGACGCCCTGTTCCGGCCCCATCACATGGACGATGCCCTGATACGGGTGATTCAGGTCATACAGCTCGACGCCGAACTCGTTACAGTTCTTAATCAGCTCCTGCATCTGGATACGCGCCATTTCACCGGAAGCATTAATGTCTTTAGTCTGCGTCGAGACGTTGTGATCCATCGTGGCGAAGGTTTTCCCTGGCTGACGTACCGGACGATGGTGCGCGCGCAGACCGTCAAACGCCTGCGGCGAGGTGACTTCATGCACCAGGTGGCGGTCGATGTACAGCAACGGCGTTTCGTTTGGCGCCTCAAAGACCACGTGGGCATCAAATAATTTTTCGTATAACGTTTTGGCCATGATTACACCCCTTCTGCGACATAGCGGGCGATAATATCGCCCATCTCATCGGTACTGACTGCGGCAGCGCCCCTGGCTAAATCGCCGGTGCGAACGCCCTCTTCTAATGCGCGATTGATCGCCTGTTCAATGGCTGTTGCCGCATCGTTGGCATCCAGGCTGTAGCGCAGCAGCAGCGCCAGCGACAGGATCTGCGCAATTGGATTGGCGATATTTTTCCCGGCGATATCCGGCGCGGAGCCGCCAGCCGGTTCATACAGGCCAAACCCTTGCTCGTTCAGGCTGGCGGAGGGCAACATCCCCATTGAGCCGGTGATCATGGCGCATTCGTCGGACAGAATGTCGCCGAACAGGTTAGAGCACAGCAGTACGTCAAACTGCGACGGGTCTTTAATCAACTGCATGGTGGCGTTATCGATATACATGTGCGCGAGTTCCACATCGGGATACGTTTTCGCGACATTGTTGACGATCTCACGCCACAGGATAGAGCTTTGCAGTACGTTGGCTTTATCAATAGAGGTGACTTTACGGCGGCGTTTACGCGCCGATTCAAAGGCGATACGGGCAATGCGCTCGATCTCAAAGCGGTGATAAACTTCGGTATCAAAGGCTTTTTCGTACTGACCGCTGCCTTCGCGGCCTTTTGGCTGTCCGAAATAGATCCCGCCGGTCAGCTCGCGCACGCACAGGATATCGAAACCGTTAGCGGCGATATCGGCGCGCAACGGGCAAAATGCTTCCAGTCCCTGATACAGTTTCGCCGGACGCAGGTTACTGAATAATTTGAAATGTTTGCGCAGCGGCAGCAGGGCGCCGCGCTCTGGCTGGCTTTCCGGGGGCAAATTTTCCCATTTCGGGCCGCCGACGGAGCCAAACAGAATGGCATCCGCCTGCTCGCACCCTTCAACGGTGGCTTTCGGCAGTGGATGACCATGATTGTCGATAGCAATACCGCCGACGTCATAGTGGCTGGTGGTTATACGCATATCAAAACGACTGCGTACCGCATCCATAACTTTCAGGGCTTGCGCCATGACTTCCGGGCCGATACCGTCGCCCGGCAGTACGGCAATATGATAGTTCTTCGACATTACACGGTTTCCTTGTTGTTCTCTTTATTTTGAGCTTTGCGTTGCAATTCTTTTTCAACTTCGGCGGCGCGCCAGATATTGTTCAGTACGTGCACCATCGCTTTGGCGGAGGATTCGACGATATCCGTCGCCAGCCCGACGCCGTGGAAGCGGCGACCATGATGGTTCACGACGATATCGACCTGACCCAGCGCGTCTTTGCCCTGGCCTTTGGCGTTCAGGTCGTATTTAACCAACTCAACGTCGTAGCCAGTGATGCGGTTAATCGCCTGATAGATGGCGTCGACCGGGCCGTTGCCGTTCGCCGCTTCGGCCTTGATCTCTTCACCACAGGCCAGCTTCACGGAAGCGGTGGCGATATCGCTGGAGCCGGACTGCACGCTGAAGTAATCCAGACGGAAATGCTCTGGTTCTTCTTGCTGTTTATTAATAAACGCCAGCGCTTCCAGGTCATAGTCGAACACCTGGCCTTTTTTGTCCGCCAGCTTCAGGAACGCGTCGTACAGGTGGTCCATGTTGTAGTCTGTGTCCTTGTAACCCATCTCTTCCATGCGATGTTTCACGGCGGCACGGCCAGAGCGGGAGGTCAGGTTCAGCTGTATCTGGTTCAGACCGATGGACTCTGGCGTCATGATTTCATAGTTTTCGCGGTTCTTGAGGACGCCATCCTGGTGGATGCCGGAAGAGTGGGCGAAAGCGCCGCTGCCGACAATCGCTTTGTTGGCCGGGATCGGCATGTTACAGATCTGGCTGACGGTCTGGCTGGTGCGCCAGATTTCGTGGTGATTGATGTTGGTGTGTACGTTCATGATGTCTTTGCGCACTTTAATCGCCATGATCACTTCTTCCAGTGCGCAGTTACCGGCACGTTCTCCGATACCGTTCATCGCGCCTTCAACCTGACGCGCGCCCGCATGTACTGCCGCCAGCGAGTTACCTACCGCTATCCCTAAATCGTCGTGGGTATGAACGGAGATGATGGCTTTGTCGATATTGGGGACACGTTCATACAGGCCGGAAATGATTCCCGCGAACTCAAACGGCATGGTATAGCCCACGGTATCGGGAATATTAATGGTTCTCGCGCCGGCGTTTATAGCGGCTTCCACCACGCGCGCCAGATCGTCAACAGGCGTCCGGCCAGCATCTTCGCAGGAGAACTCTACGTCATCAGTGTAATTACGCGCCCGCTTAACCATGTATACCGCGCGTTCGATGACCTCATCCAGCGTGCTGCGCAGCTTGGTGGCGATGTGCATTGGCGAGGTGGCGATAAAAGTATGGATGCGAAACGCGTCGGCGACCTTCAGCGCCTGTGCCGCGACGTCGATGTCTTTTTCTACACAACGCGCCAGGGCGCAAACGCGGCTGTTTTTGATGGTGCGGGCGATGGTTTGGACAGATTCAAAATCACCCGGAGAAGAGACCGGGAAGCCTACTTCCATGACATCAACACCCATGCGCTCAAGGGCCAGGGCAATCTGCAGCTTCTCTTTCGCGCTCAGGCTGGCCTGTAACGCTTGTTCGCCGTCGCGTAAGGTCGTATCAAAAATAATGACTTGCTGGCTCATGATGTGGTCCTTGTCTCCAGGGGCGCCTTGCGTCAGGCATAAAAAAACCCGCGCAACGGCGCGGGTTTTTGTTTGACTTCGAGCTGACTTAATGTTGAATGCCGCCCACCGGTCTACCGCGCACAATAAATGCGTTGAGTAGTAGTAGCCCAGTGAAACGAACGATATGTGACATTAATTCAGCTCCAGCGAATGCGTTATGCTTTTAGTGGTACTGGATATGCCGTTTAATGTCAACTCTATTTTCTGTCGCCATTGCATTTTGTTGACGATATCCGGATACGTACTTTAGCTAATTGTGCTGGGCTGCGCGTCCAATAAAGGATAAAAGAACGAGTGGACATTCATACTTTTCATTGTTTGAAATATTTAGGCATTTTTGTTTGCAAATTGGTTAGGGGAATGGCCTGTTAAAGGTATGCTAAAGGTTTGGTTTATCTTTTTGATTTGTTTTATATTTTAACAAATAACCTTGTTTACTTAATGGATAAGGATAAAGTTATTGATAAATTAATGTTAACTTTTTAGCTATTAATAATATAAACATTTAATTGAAACTTAAATGATCATTCACTTGGTGTATGATTGTGTATTCGCCATAGTTATGGTTATATTGCTTGCGTAATTTAAACATTATGAATCGCAATGGTGTGACTCAGGACACATTATGCTTGCGCTGGCATTCTATTTGTCTCTGTCAGCGTCTTTATGTTTTCCGAATTTTAACGCTTTCCCTTTTTCTTATTTTATATGCATGGTAAATCATATTTTCAGGAATTATTTCTGCCTTCAGCCAGAAAAAGGGAGTTAAGCGTGACAGTGGAGTTAAATATGCCAGAGGTCAAAACCGAAAAGCCGCATCTTTTAGATATGGGCAAACCACAGCTTCGCATGGTTGATTTGAACCTATTGACCGTGTTCGATGCGGTAATGCAAGAGCAGAATATTACGCGCGCCGCCCACACGCTGGGAATGTCGCAGCCTGCGGTCAGTAACGCCGTAGCGCGTCTGAAGGTTATGTTTAATGACGAACTTTTTGTTCGATATGGACGAGGAATTCAGCCGACTGCCCGTGCATTTCAGTTATTTGGTTCAGTCCGTCAGGCGTTGCAATTGGTGCAAAATGAATTGCCGGGATCGGGGTTTGAGCCGACCAGCAGCGAACGTGTATTCAATCTTTGCGTGTGCAGTCCGCTGGATAACATCCTGACGTCACAGATTTATAATCGTGTAGAAAAAATTGCGCCAAATATTCATGTCGTTTTTAAAGCGTCGTTGAATCAGAATACTGAGCATCAGCTACGCTATCAGGAAACCGAGTTCGTTATTAGTTATGAAGAATTCCGTCGTCCTGAGTTTACCAGCGTACCGCTATTTAAAGATGAAATGGTTTTAGTCGCCAGCCGAAAACACCCGCGTATTAGCGGCCCGCTACTGGAAGGCGATGTTTATAATGAACAACATGCGGTTGTTTCTCTCGATCGTTATGCGTCATTTAGTCAGCCGTGGTATGACACGCCGGATAAACAGTCGAGCGTGGCTTATCAGGGCATGGCGCTTATCAGCGTTCTGAACGTGGTTTCGCAGACGCATTTGGTCGCTATTGCCCCGCGCTGGCTGGCGGAAGAGTTTGCGGAGTCGCTGGATCTGCAAATATTGCCGTTGCCTTTAAAACTGAATAGCCGGACATGCTACCTTTCCTGGCATGAAGCGGCTGGGCGTGATAAAGGGCATCAATGGATGGAAGATTTATTAGTTTCTGTTTGTAAGCGATAAAACCGGGCAGAATAAATCAGAAACAAATTCTGGTTTATTCTGCTTTTTAGCGTATATAAAAAATTTTATGCTGAATTAACGGTGAGCGATTCTTTTCGTCGTTGTGAAAAATAGATGAATTGCTGTAAGTCTGCATTTATAAGCGATTATTTATTACCTGGTGTGATTCAGACGGAGTATTTCTCCATTTCTTCTCTTCTTGCCTCCTGATTATTCTAACCTTCCCCATCTTTACGTCATTCCACCCAATTGCCAGGCGTGATAGCAAGCGGTTAAGGTGTCCGTCAAACCGTGATGACAGGTATAAAGTGGAGGCAAGCCGTGGAGATGTTGTCTGGAGCCGAGATGGTCGTCCGATCGCTTATCGATCAAGGCGTAAAGCAGGTGTTCGGCTATCCTGGAGGCGCAGTGCTTGATATTTATGATGCGCTACATACCGTTGGAGGGATCGATCATGTGCTGGTGCGTCATGAGCAGGCCGCGGTGCATATGGCGGATGGCCTGGCGCGAGCCACTGGCGACGTTGGCGTGGTGCTGGTGACTTCCGGACCGGGAGCGACCAATGCGATTACCGGGATTGCTACGGCCTATATGGATTCCATTCCGCTGGTGATTCTTTCCGGCCAGGTCGCCACCTCATTGATTGGCTATGATGCCTTTCAGGAGTGCGACATGGTGGGGATTTCCCGACCGGTGGTCAAACATAGCTTCCTGGTCAAACAGACGGAAGATATTCCCCAGGTGCTTAAAAAGGCCTTCTGGCTGGCGGCAAGCGGACGCCCTGGGCCGGTGGTCGTGGATCTGCCGAAAGACATTTTGAATCCGGCGAAAAAAATGCCGTATGCCTGGCCGGAGACGGTCAGTATGCGCTCTTACAATCCCACAACATCAGGACATAAAGGACAAATTAAGCGTGCCTTGCAAACGTTGGCGTCGGCAAAAAAGCCGGTGGTCTACGTTGGGGGAGGGGCGATAAGCGCGGCCTGCTATGCGCCGCTGCGCCACATCATTGAAACCTTTAACCTGCCGGTGGTCTCTTCATTAATGGGACTGGGCGCGTTTCCTGCTACTCATCGCCAGTCGTTAGGAATGCTGGGAATGCATGGCACTTATGAAGCCAATATGACCATGCATAACGCCGACGTGATTTTCGCTGTTGGCGTACGATTTGACGACCGCACGACGAATAATCTCGCTAAATATTGTCCGAACGCGACGGTATTACACATCGACATTGACCCGACGTCCATATCCAAAACGGTTAACGCTGATATCCCGGTGGTGGGCGATGCCCGCCTGGTACTGGAACAAATGCTGGAGCTACTGGCGCAGGATGCGCCGTCTCAGCCGCAGGATGATATTCGCGACTGGTGGCAGCAGATAGAGAGCTGGCGCGCCCGTCAGTGCCTGAAATATGACGCGGAAAGCGAAAGTATTAAACCCCAGGCGGTGATTGAAACCCTCTGGCGTCTGACGAAGGGCGACGCTTACGTGACGTCCGATGTAGGACAACACCAGATGTTTGCCGCCCTCTATTACCCGTTCGATAAACCACGTCGCTGGATTAATTCCGGCGGGCTCGGCACGATGGGTTTTGGCCTACCGGCTGCGCTGGGCGTTAAAATGGCCCTGCCGAAAGAAATGGTGGTCTGCGTGACCGGCGATGGCAGCATACAGATGAACATTCAGGAGCTGTCGACAGCCTTACAGTATGAACTGCCGGTACTGGTTCTGAACCTGAACAACCGTTATCTGGGGATGGTAAAACAGTGGCAGGATATGATCTATTCCGGTCGCCATTCTCAGTCTTATATGCAGTCGTTACCGGATTTTGTGCGCCTGGCGGAAGCATATGGCCATGTCGGGCTGCAGATTAACCACCCGGATGAGCTGGAAAGTAAACTCAGCGAAGCCCTTGAGCATGTGCGTAATAACCGACTGGTGTTCGTCGATGTCACCGTTGATGGCAGCGAGCATGTCTATCCGATGCAGATTCGCGGGGGCGGGATGGACGAAATGTGGTTAAGCAAAACGGAGAGGACCTGATGATGCGCCGGATTTTATCGGTATTACTGGAAAACGAATCTGGGGCGTTATCGCGGGTTATCGGCCTCTTTTCGCAACGCGGATATAATATTGAAAGCCTGACCGTCGCGCCGACAGACGATCCGACGTTGTCGCGCATGACTATCCAGACGGTAGGCGATGAAAAAGTGCTTGAGCAAATTGAAAAGCAACTGCACAAGCTGGTTGATGTGCTGCGCGTCAGCGAGCTGGGACAGGGAGCGCACGTTGAGCGGGAAATCATGCTGGTGAAAATCCAGGCCAGCGGCTACGGACGGGAAGAGGTGAAGCGTAATACGGAAATTTTCCGTGGTCAGATTATTGACGTTACGCCAACGTTGTATACCGTTCAACTGGCGGGCACCAGCGATAAACTGGATGCTTTTCTGGCCTCGCTGCGCGACGTGGCGAAAATTGTTGAAGTGGCGCGTTCAGGCGTCGTCGGGCTTTCGCGCGGCGATAAGATTATGCGCTGAGCAGATTCGCCGGATGACGACGCGGTTGCGTTTTATGCGGTCTACAGGCTGATATCTGGCCCAGGTCCGATAAGCGTAGCGCCATCAGGCAGGTTTGCCGGATATCAGCCAACAGGAATTATCGCCCAACCCAATATCACCGGTTGGGCTTTTTTTTGCGAAATCCGTGGTAACCCGGAATAAAAGCGGTTGCCGGAGTGATCAAACTGCGCTTAGATGTTAACGATTTTAACCCATGCCGACATAAAGGTTATGGTTTGTACAATTTACACAAGGGGCAATTGTGAAACTGGATGAAATCGCTCGGCTGGCCGGTGTCTCGCGCACAACTGCAAGCTACGTTATAAACGGTAAAGCAAAGCAATACCGCGTGAGCGACAAAACCGTAGAAAAAGTCATGGCGGTAGTGCGTGAGCACAATTACCATCCTAACGCTGTGGCTGCCGGGCTGCGTGCTGGACGCACACGTTCCATTGGTCTGGTGATCCCGGACCTTGAAAACACGAGCTACACCCGTATCGCAAACTATCTTGAGCGCCAGGCACGCCAGCGTGGCTACCAACTGCTGATCGCCTGTTCTGAAGATCAGCCGGATAACGAAATGCGCTGCATTGAGCACCTTTTGCAACGCCAGGTGGATGCAATCATTGTTTCAACTTCGTTACCGCCGGAGCATCCCTTCTATCAGCGCTGGGCCAACGATCCGTTCCCCATCGTCGCGCTCGACCGCGCGCTGGATCGCGAACATTTCACCAGCGTGGTCGGCGCCGATCAGGATGATGCCGAGATGTTGGCGGAAGAGCTGCGTAAATTCCCGGCGGAAACGGTGCTTTATTTGGGCGCGCTGCCGGAGTTGTCCGTCAGTTTCCTGCGCGAGCAGGGGTTCCGCACCGCATGGAAAGACGATCCGCGGGAGGTGAATTTCTTATATGCCAACAGCTATGAGCGCGAAGCCGCCGCGCAGTTGTTTGAGAAATGGCTGGAAACGCATCCTATGCCGCAGGCGCTCTTTACGACATCGTTCGCGCTATTACAGGGCGTGATGGACGTTACGCTGCGGCGCGATGGAAAACTGCCCTCGGATTTGGCGATTGCGACCTTCGGCGATCATGAGCTGCTGGATTTTCTGCAATGCCCGGTGCTGGCGGTGGCGCAGCGTCATCGTGATGTCGCGGAACGCGTGCTGGAGATTGTGCTGGCAAGTCTTGATGAACCGCGTAAACCGAAACCCGGCTTAACGCGTATTCGGCGAAACCTGTATCGTCGCGGCATTCTGAGCCGTAGCTAAAGGACCGGCGGTGAAAGACTCTCTCTTCTGCCGCCGTCAAACAAATGCGTATCAGTAAAAATATCCCTCAAATAATTAAGATTATTCCTTAAAATTATCCGAAAATTCTTTTTTATTACCTTTCTTTTGTCCGAAATCGTCCATATTCCACTAATTAAGACGTAACGAGTCTTTTCCTTTGTCTTGTTTTGTTACAAGCAGGCAAGAAATCGTCGAATTAACAGCCACTTTTTGTCTTTGGCGCGACAGTCGCTCGTAGGCGCTGGTATAGCAGGCGCCGCACACGTTAAACAGGCACTGTTAACACGGTGCAATATGTCCTAAAATGCCGCTCGCGTCGCAAACTGACACTTTATATTTTTCTCGGATTATATTGAGTCCGTTTTAAACGGCGGTGGGTCTTTGGTTTTTTTCTTACAAATATTCATAACGTTAATTTGACTTGCACGCTGGGTGGAAATTAATCAACGCAGATATTCGCCGTAAACATTGGCTTTTTTACTTAGGTAAGCGTTGTGACTTGCTTGACAAGCTTTTCCTCCGCTCCGTAAACTCCTTCGAGTGGGAATTTGTGGGATAAAGTGGTAAGAAGGGGTGAGACTGGCATGTTCCGGGGGGCAACGTTAGTCAATCTCGACAGTAAAGGGCGCCTGACCGTGCCGACCCGTTATCGGGAGCAACTGATCGAGAGCACTACCGGTCAAATGGTATGTACCATTGACATCCATCACCCATGCCTGCTGCTTTACCCCCTGCCTGAATGGGAAATTATTGAGCAAAAGTTATCTCGTCTGTCGAGCATGAACCCGGTAGAACGTCGCGTACAGCGTTTACTGTTGGGCCATGCCAGCGAATGTCAGATGGATGGTGCAGGTCGATTACTGATCGCGCCAGTTCTGCGGCAACATGCCGGACTGACGAAAGAAGTGATGCTGGTTGGACAGTTCAACAAATTTGAGCTGTGGGATGAAACGACCTGGTATCAACAGGTCAAGGAAGATATCGACGCTGAACAGTCAGCTACCGAAACGTTATCGGAGCGGCTGCAGGACTTGTCTCTATAAGATGATGGAAAATTTTAAACACACTACGGTACTGTTGGATGAAGCCGTTAATGGGCTGAATATTCGTCCGGATGGTATCTATATTGATGGCACATTTGGTCGCGGCGGCCACTCGCGCCTGATCCTCTCGCAACTGGGCGAAGAGGGGCGCTTGCTGGCGATCGATCGCGATCCGCAGGCGATCGCCGTTGCGCAGACCATTAATGATCCTCGCTTCTCCATCATTCATGGACCTTTTTCCGCGCTGGCTGATTATGTAGCCGAGCGCGAGCTTACCGGCAAGATTGACGGGATCCTTCTCGATCTTGGCGTCTCTTCTCCGCAGCTTGACGATGCGGAGCGCGGTTTTTCATTTATGCGCGACGGTCCGCTGGATATGCGAATGGACCCGACGCGCGGCCAGTCTGCCGCCGAGTGGTTACAAACGGCGGAGGAGGCGGATATCGCCTGGGTGCTGAAAACATTCGGCGAGGAGCGTTTTGCCAAACGTATTGCTCGCGCCATTGTTGAGCGCAATCGCGAACAGCCGATGACCCGCACCAAAGAGCTGGCGGAAGTGGTTGCGGCGGCGACCCCGGTAAAAGACAAATTCAAACATCCCGCGACCCGTACCTTCCAGGCGGTGCGCATCTGGGTAAACAGTGAACTGGAGGAGATAGAGCAGGCGCTAAAAAGCTCGCTCAGCGTACTGGCCCCAGGCGGGCGGCTTTCAATCATCAGTTTCCACTCGCTGGAAGACCGTATTGTGAAACGCTTTATGCGTGAGCAAAGCCGCGGTCCGCAGGTGCCGGCGGGATTACCGATGACGGAAGCGCAGCTCAAAAAACTGGGCGGTCGTGAGTTACGAGCGTTAGGCAAGTTGATGCCGGGTGAAAAAGAGGTAGCTGAAAATCCTCGGGCCCGTAGTTCAGTTCTGCGTATCGCAGAGAGGACGAACGCATGATCAGCAGAGTGACAGAAGCCCTAAGCAAAGTGAAGGGATCGATAGGAAGCAACGAGCGCCATGCCTTGCCTGGCGTGATCGGTGACGATCTTTTGCGGTTCGGGAAGCTGCCACTCTGCTTGTTCATTTGCATCATTTTAACGGCGGTGACGGTGGTCACGACGGCGCACCATACTCGTTTACTCACCGCGCAGCGTGAACAATTGGTTCTGGAGCGCGATGCATTGGACATTGAATGGCGCAACCTGATCCTTGAAGAAAATGCGCTCGGCGATCACAGCCGGGTGGAGCGGATCGCAACGGAAAAGCTGCAAATGCAGCATGTTGATCCGTCCCAAGAAAATATCGTAGTGCAAAAATAAGGATAAACGCGACGCATGAAAGCAGCGGCAAAAACGCAAAAATCGAAGCGCCAGGAAGAACAGACCAACTTCATCAGTTGGCGTTTTGCGTTGCTGTGCGGCTGTATTTTACTGGCGCTGGTTTTTTTACTTGGACGCGCGGCGTGGCTACAGATTATCGCCCCGGATATGCTGGTGCGTCAGGGCGATATGCGTTCGCTGCGTGTTCAGGAAGTCTCCACCTCACGCGGTATGATTACCGACCGTTCCGGGCGTCCACTGGCGGTCAGCGTACCGGTTAAGGCGATCTGGGCCGACCCGAAAGAAGTTCATGACGCCGGCGGCATCAGCGTTGGCGATCGCTGGAAAGCGCTTTCTACTGCGCTCAATATTCCGCTCGATCAGCTCTCCGCCCGTATCAACGCCAACCCGAAAGGGCGTTTTATTTATCTGGCGCGCCAGGTAAATCCTGACATGGCGGACTACATCAAAAAACTCAAACTGCCGGGCATTCATTTGCGTGAAGAATCCCGCCGCTACTACCCGTCAGGAGAAGTAACCGCTCACCTCATCGGTTTTACCAACGTCGACAGTCAGGGGATTGAAGGCGTTGAAAAGAGCTTTGATAAGTGGCTTACCGGTCAGCCTGGCGAGCGAATCGTGCGTAAAGACCGCTATGGTCGCGTGATTGAGGATATCTCCTCCACTGACAGTCAGGCAGCGCACAACCTGGCGTTAAGCATTGATGAACGCTTACAGGCGCTGGTTTACCGCGAACTGAACAACGCGGTGGCGTTTAACAAGGCGGAATCCGGTAGCGCGGTGCTGGTCGATGTCAATACCGGTGAAGTACTGGCGATGGCGAATAGCCCTTCCTATAACCCCAACAACCTTGCCGGTACGCCGAAAGACGCGATGCGTAACCGTACCATCACCGACGTGTTTGAACCGGGTTCTACGGTTAAGCCGATGGTGGTGATGACTGCGCTTCAGCGCGGTATCGTCAACGAAAATACGGTGTTGAATACCGTTCCATACCGAATTAACGGCCACGAAATTAAAGACGTGGCGCGCTACAGCGAATTAACCCTGACCGGGGTTCTACAGAAGTCGAGTAACGTCGGTGTATCCAAACTGGCGTTAGCGATGCCGTCCTCAGCGTTAGTAGATACTTACTCACGTTTTGGGCTAGGAAAGGCGACCAATTTGGGGTTGGTCGGAGAACGCAGTGGCTTATATCCTCAAAAACAACGGTGGTCCGACATAGAGAGGGCCACCTTCTCTTTCGGCTACGGGCTAATGGTAACGCCGTTACAGTTAGCGCGAGTCTATGCAACGATCGGCAGCTATGGCATTTATCGCCCGCTGTCGATTACCAAAGTTGATCCGCCTGTACCCGGCGAACGCATCTTCCCTGAATCCACCGTACGCACCGTGGTGCATATGATGGAAAGTGTAGCGCTACCGGGCGGCGGCGGCGTGAAGGCGGCAATTAAAGGCTACCGTATCGCGATTAAAACCGGTACGGCGAAAAAAGTGGGGCCGGACGGTCGCTACATCAACAAATACATTGCTTACACCGCAGGCGTCGCGCCTGCGAGTCAGCCGCGCTTCGCGCTGGTGGTTGTCATCAACGATCCGCAGGCGGGTAAATACTACGGCGGCGCCGTTTCCGCGCCGGTATTTGGTGCCATCATGGGCGGCGTTCTGCGCACCATGAACATCGAACCGGACGCGCTGGCAACGGGCGAAAAAAATGAATTCGTAATTAATCAAGGCGAGGGAACAGGTGGCAGATCGTAATTTGCGCGACCTTCTTGCTCCGTGGGTGGCTGGACTACCCGCGCGAGAACTGCGAGAGATGACGCTCGACAGCCGTGTGGCTGCGGCGGGCGATCTCTTTGTGGCAGTGGTGGGTCATCAGGCGGACGGGCGTCGATATATCCCGCAGGCGATAGCGCAAGGCGTAGCTGCCATTATTGCAGAGGCGAAAGACGAGGCGAGCGACGGTGAGATTCGCGAAATGCACGGCGTACCAGTCGTCTATCTCAGCCAGCTCAATGAGCGTTTATCTGCGCTGGCGGGCCGCTTTTACCATGAGCCATCTGAAAACATGCGTCTGGTGGCGGTGACCGGCACCAATGGCAAGACCACCACCACCCAACTACTGGCGCAGTGGAGCCAGTTGCTCGGCGAAACCAGCGCAGTGATGGGGACGGTAGGTAACGGACTGTTGGGTAAAGTGATCCCGACGGAGAACACAACCGGTTCCGCAGTGGATGTTCAGCATGTGCTGGCCAGTCTGGTTGCGCAGGGCGCGACCTTCGGCGCGATGGAAGTCTCTTCTCACGGCCTGGTGCAGCATCGCGTGGCGGCGCTGAAATTTGCCGCCTCCGTGTTTACTAATTTGAGCCGCGACCATCTCGACTATCATGGCGATATGGCGCATTACGAGGCGGCAAAATGGATGCTTTATTCCACCCACCATCACGGTCAGGCAATCGTCAACGCCGATGATGAAGTTGGACGCCGCTGGCTGGCGTCGCTACCCGATGCGGTCGCGGTTTCAATGGAAGGGCATATCAACCCTAACTGTCACGGTCGTTGGCTGAAAGCGGAGGCGGTGGAGTACCACGACCGCGGAGCGACGATTCGTTTTGCTTCAAGCTGGGGTGAAGGCGAAATCGAAAGCTGCCTGATGGGCGCGTTTAACGTCAGCAACTTACTGCTGGCATTGGCGACGCTGCTGGCGCTGGGCTATCCGTTAACGGATTTGCTGAAAACCGCCGCGCGTTTGCAGCCGGTTTGCGGGCGTATGGAAGTGTTCACTGCGCCAGGCAAACCGACGGTGGTGGTGGATTACGCGCACACGCCGGATGCGCTGGAAAAAGCGTTGCAGGCGGCGCGTCTGCATTGCGCCGGAAAATTGTGGTGCGTCTTTGGCTGTGGCGGGGATCGTGACAAAGGTAAGCGCCCACTCATGGGGGCCATTGCCGAAGAATTCGCGGATATCGTCGTGGTGACTGACGATAACCCGCGTACCGAGGAGCCGCGCGCCATTATCAACGATATTCTGGCCGGAATGCTGGACGCCGGGCAGGTCAGGGTAATGGAAGGCCGCGCTGAGGCGGTAACCAATGCCATTATGCAGGCAAAAGACAATGACGTCGTGCTGATTGCAGGTAAAGGGCACGAGGATTACCAGATTGTCGGCACGCAGCGTCTTGATTATTCAGACCGCGTGACCGCAGCGCGTTTGCTGGGGGTGATCGCATGATTAGCGTAACGCTCAGCAAAATTGCCGATGTCCTTGGCGCCGAACACCGCGGGGCGGATCTCACGCTCGATACGGTCATTACCGACACACGGAAAGTGACGCCGGGATGCCTGTTCGTGGCGCTGAAAGGGGAACGCTTTGATGCGCATGATTTTGCTGATAAAGCAAAAGCGAACGGCGCTGGCGCCCTGCTGGTCAGTCGTCCTCTGGATATCGATCTTCCGCAGGTGATTGTAAAAGACACGCGTCAGGCATTTGGCCAACTGGCCGCCTGGGTACGTATGCAGGTACCGGCGCGGGTGGTGGCGTTAACCGGTTCGTCCGGCAAAACCTCGGTCAAAGAGATGACCGCCGCGATTCTTAGCCAGTGCGGAAATACTCTGTATACCGCAGGCAATTTTAACAACGACATCGGCGTGCCGATAACGCTGCTGCGCTTAAACCATGATTATGACTATGCGGTAATCGAGTTAGGCGCTAATCACCAGGGAGAAATCGCCTGGACCGTTAGCCTGACGCGCCCGGAAGCGGCGCTGGTCAATAACCTGGCGGCGGCGCATCTGGAAGGTTTCGGCTCGCTGGCCGGCGTGGCGAAAGCGAAAGGCGAAATCTATACCGGTTTGCCTGAAAACGGTATCGCGATTATGAATGCCGATAATAATGACTGGCTGAACTGGCAAAGCATTATTGGCGATCGTCAGGTGTGGCGCTTTTCGCCGAATGCGGCAAACAGCGACTTTACCGCTGCGAATATCCACGTGACGTCACACGGTACCGAATTTACCCTGCAAACGCCGATGGGCAGCATTGATGTGCTGCTGCCGTTGCCGGGGCGGCACAATATTGCCAACGCGCTGGCGGCCGCTGCTTTATCAATGGCGGTGGGGGCGACGCTGACGGCGATTAAAGCAGGGCTGGCGGCGTTAAAAGCTGTACCCGGGCGTCTGTTCCCGATTCAGCTAAGTGAAAACCAACTGGTACTGGATGACGCTTATAACGCCAACGTCGGTTCGATGACCGCCGCAGTGCAGGTCCTTTCTGAAATGCCCGGCTACCGCGTGCTGGTGGTAGGCGATATGGCCGAGCTGGGCGCAGAAAGCGAAGCGTGCCACATCCAGGTTGGCGAGGCCGCAAAAGCGGCGGGTATTGATCGCGTGTTAAGCACCGGAAAACTCAGTCAGGCTATCAGCCACGCCAGCGGCGTCGGCGAACATTTTGCCGATAAAGCCGCGCTCATTGCGCGTTTACACGCTCTGCTTCAGGAGCAACCGATGATGACTATTTTAGTGAAAGGATCACGCAGCGCCGCGATGGAAGATGTGGTTCATGCGTTACAGGAGAAAGGTTCATGTTAGTTTGGCTGGCCGAGCATTTGGTCAAATATTATTCCGGCTTTAACGTCTTTTCTTATCTGACGTTTCGCGCCATCGTCAGCCTGTTGACCGCGCTGTTCATCTCTTTATGGATGGGCCCGCGTATGATCGCTCGTCTGCAAAAACTCTCTTTTGGCCAGGTGGTACGTAACGATGGCCCGGAATCGCACTTCAGTAAACGCGGTACGCCGACGATGGGCGGCATCATGATCCTGACGGCGATTGTGATTTCCGTTCTGTTATGGGCTTACCCGTCTAACCCGTACGTCTGGTGCGTGCTGGTGGTATTGATTGGCTACGGCATTATCGGTTTTGTCGATGACTACCGCAAAGTGGTGCGGAAAGATACCAAAGGGCTGATTGCGCGCTGGAAATATTTCTGGATGTCGGTTATCGCGCTCGGCGTGGCCTTTGCGCTTTATCTCGTCGGGAAAGACACGCCCGCGACCCAACTGGTGGTGCCGTTCTTTAAAGATGTTATGCCGCAATTGGGGCTGTTTTACATTCTGCTGTCCTACTTTGTCATCGTCGGTACGGGTAACGCCGTAAACCTGACCGACGGGCTTGATGGTCTGGCGATTATGCCGACTGTTTTCGTTGCCGCCGGCTTTGCGCTGGTGGCCTGGGCGACCGGGAACATGAACTTCGCCAATTACCTGCATATTCCGTATTTACGCCATGCGGGCGAGCTGGTGATTGTCTGTACGGCGATTGTCGGCGCGGGATTAGGATTCTTGTGGTTTAACACCTATCCGGCGCAGGTTTTTATGGGCGATGTCGGATCGCTGGCGTTGGGCGGCGCGTTGGGCATTATCGCCGTGCTGCTGCGTCAGGAGTTCCTGCTGGTGATCATGGGCGGCGTCTTTGTGGTGGAAACTCTGTCGGTCATCCTGCAGGTGGGTTCCTTTAAACTACGCGGACAGCGTATTTTCCGTATGGCGCCTATCCATCACCACTATGAACTGAAAGGCTGGCCGGAACCGCGCGTGATTGTGCGCTTCTGGATTATTTCGCTGATGCTGGTGCTGATTGGCCTGGCAACGCTGAAGGTACGTTAATCATGGCTGATTACCAGGACAAAAACGTCGTCATTATTGGTCTGGGCTTAACCGGACTCTCTTGCGTGGACTTTTTTCTCGCCCGCGGCGTGACGCCGCGGGTGATGGATACTCGCGTGACGCCGCCGGGTCTGGATAAGCTGCCGCAAGAGGTTGAGCGTCACGTTGGCGGCCTGAACGACGAGTGGCTCTTAGCGGCGGATTTAATCGTCGCCAGCCCTGGTATTGCTCTGGCGCATCCCTCTCTTAGCGCTGCCGCCAGCGCTGGAGTAGAAATTGTCGGCGATATCGAACTGTTTTGCCGCGAAGCGCAGGCGCCGATTGTGGCCATCACCGGCTCGAACGGCAAAAGCACCGTGACCACCTTAGTGGGCGAGATGGCGAAAGCGGCGGGCGTCAATGTCGGCGTTGGCGGCAATATCGGTCTTCCGGCGCTGATGCTGCTGGATGCCGATCGCGAATTGTACGTGCTGGAATTATCCAGTTTCCAACTGGAAACTACCTCAAGTTTGCAAGCGGCGGCGGCAACGGTGCTCAACGTCACTGAAGATCATATGGACCGGTATCCGTTTGGTTTGCAACAGTACCGGGCGGCGAAACTGCGCGTCTACGAGAAGGCGAAAGTGTGCGTGGTGAATGCCGATGACGCGTTGACGATGCCGGTACGCGGGGCCGATGAACGCTGCGTCAGCTTTGGCGTCAATATGGGTGATTATCACCTTAATCGTCAGCAGGGCGAAACCTGGCTGCGAGTCAAAGGCGAGAAGGTGCTGAACGTGAAAGAGATGAAGCTTTCCGGGCAGCATAACTATACCAATGCGTTAGCGGCGCTGGCGCTGGCGGATGCCGTAGGTCTGCCGCGCGCCAGCAGTTTGAAGGCGTTGACGACATTTACCGGTCTGGCGCATCGCTTCCAGCTGGCGTTGGAGCATAACGGCGTACGTTGGATCAACGACTCGAAAGCGACCAACGTCGGCAGTACCGAAGCGGCGCTAAACGGTTTGCATGTGGACGGTACGCTGCATCTGCTGCTGGGCGGCGACGGTAAGTCGGCAGACTTTTCTCCGCTGACACGCTATCTGACCGGCGATCGTATCCGCCTGTATTGCTTTGGGCGCGATGGCGCGCAGCTTGCCGCACTGCGTCCGGAAATCGCCCAACAGACTGAGACGATGGAAGAGGCGATGCGTTTGCTGGCGCCGCGCGTTCAGCCGGGTGATATGGTGCTGCTGTCGCCCGCCTGTGCCAGCCTCGATCAGTTTAAAAATTTTGAGCAACGGGGCGATGTCTTTACCCGTCTGGCGAAGGAGTTAGGTTGATGCGTTTATCTCTCCCCCGTCTGAGAATGCCGCGCGTACCAGGCTTTGGCCTCCTGGCCTGGCTGTTTGCGGCGCTTAAAGGCTGGGTGATGGCTTCGCGCGATAAAGACGCCGACAGTCTGATCATGTATGACCGCACGCTGCTATGGCTGACCTTCGGGCTGGCGGCGATTGGTTTTGTCATGGTGACGTCGGCCTCCATGCCAGTCGGGCAGCGCCTGGCGAACGATCCGTTTTTGTTTGCCAAACGTGATGCGCTCTATATCTTCCTGGCATTTTGTCTGGCGATGGTCACGCTACGTTTGCCCATGACCTTCTGGCAAAAATACAGCACGACGATGCTGATTGCGTCGATCATTATGCTGCTTATCGTGCTGGTCGTCGGGAGCTCGGTTAACGGGGCGTCGCGCTGGATTGCGCTGGGGCCGCTGCGTATTCAGCCTGCGGAGTTTACCAAGCTGTCGCTGTTCTGCTACCTCGCGAACTATCTGGTGCGTAAGGTTGATGAGGTGCGAAATAACCTGCGCGGCTTTTTAAAACCAATGGGCGTGATTCTGGTGCTGGCGGTGTTACTGCTGGCGCAGCCTGACCTCGGGACGGTGGTCGTACTGTTTGTCACCACGCTGGCGATGCTGTTTCTCGCCGGGGCGAAATTATGGCAGTTCATCGCCATTATCGGGATGGGCATCTCGGCGGTGATTCTGTTAATCCTCGCCGAACCGTATCGTATTCGCCGCGTTACCTCGTTCTGGAACCCCTGGGAAGATCCGTTCGGCAGCGGTTATCAGCTGACGCAGTCGCTGATGGCTTTTGGTCGCGGTGAGATATGGGGGCAAGGGCTGGGGAATTCGGTGCAGAAACTGGAGTATTTGCCGGAGGCGCACACCGATTTCATCTTCGCCATTATTGGGGAAGAACTGGGTTATATCGGTGTGGTATTGGCGCTTTTAATGGTATTCTTCGTCGCTTTTCGCGCGATGTCGATTGGCCGTAAGGCATTGGAGATTGACCACCGTTTTTCCGGATTTTTAGCGTGTTCTATCGGTATCTGGTTTAGTTTTCAGGCGCTGGTAAACGTTGGCGCGGCCGCGGGGATGCTGCCGACCAAAGGTCTTACGCTGCCGCTGATCAGTTATGGCGGGTCGAGTCTGTTGATTATGTCGACGGCCATTATGTTTTTATTACGTATTGATTATGAAACGCGTCTGGAAAAAGCGCAGGCGTTTACACGAGGTTCTCGATGAGTGGTCAACCGAAGCGGTTAATGGTGATGGCGGGCGGTACCGGCGGGCACGTGTTCCCGGGACTGGCCGTTGCGCATCATTTAATGGCCCAGGGCTGGCAGGTTCGCTGGCTGGGTACCGCCGATCGTATGGAAGCGGATTTAGTGCCGAAGCATGGCATCGACATTGACTTTATTCGGATCTCCGGTCTGCGCGGTAAAGGCGTAAAAGCGCTTCTGGCGGCGCCGCTGCGGATTTTTAACGCCTGGCGGCAGGCTCGGGCGATCATGAAGCGGTTTAAGCCGGATGTCGTGCTGGGAATGGGCGGTTATGTTTCCGGCCCCGGCGGTCTTGCCGCCTGGTCATTGGGTATTCCGGTCGTTTTGCATGAGCAAAACGGTATCGCCGGGCTGACCAATCAGTGGCTGGCCAAAATCGCGACCACGGTGATGCAGGCGTTTCCCGGTGCGTTTTCGAACGCGGAAGTGGTGGGTAACCCGGTGCGTACCGACGTACTGGCGTTGCCGTTGCCGCAGGTGCGTCTGGCCGGTCGTGACGGCCCGATTCGCGTGTTGGTGGTCGGCGGTTCTCAGGGGGCGCGAGTCCTGAACCAGACGATGCCGCAGGTTGCCGCCAGACTGGGCGATACGGTTACAATCTGGCATCAAAGCGGAAAAGGCGCGCAGCTCACGGTAGAGCAGGCATATGCCGGGGCGGGACAACCGCAGCATAAGGTAACGGAATTTATCGATGACATGGCCGCCGCCTATGCGTGGGCGGATGTGGTGGTATGTCGTTCCGGCGCTTTAACGGTGAGCGAGATCGCCGCCGCCGGATTACCGGCGATATTTGTGCCGTTTCAGCATAAAGACAGGCAGCAGTACTGGAATGCGCTGCCGTTAGAAAACGCCGGCGCAGCTAAGATTTTTGAGCAGCCGCAGTTTACTGTAGAGGCTGTCGCCGACACCCTGGCGGGGTGGTCGCGCGAGGCGTTGTTAACCATGGCGGAGCGTGCCCGCGCGGTATCCATTCCGGATGCTACCGAGCGCGTCGCCAGTGAAGTCAGCCGGGTTGCCCGGACATAATTTGTGGCGGTGCCTTTTGCATCGCAGGGTTTTTCTACCCTCAATAATTTGGGTTGCAGGCAAGCCAACGCATCTGCAATTTGAAGTATGGCGGGTATTGGAGTTAATGGCGTAAAGAATGAATACACAACAACTGGCAAAACTGCGTTCCATCGTGCCCGAAATGCGTCGCGTTCGGCACATTCACTTTGTCGGCATCGGTGGTGCTGGTATGGGCGGTATTGCCGAAGTTCTGGCCAATGAAGGGTATCAGATCAGTGGTTCCGATTTAGCGCCGAATCCGGTGACCCAGCAGTTGACGAGCCTGGGGGCGACGATTTTCTTTAACCATCGTCCGGAAAATGTGCGTGATGCCAGCGTGGTCGTCGTTTCCAGCGCAATTTCCGCGGATAACCCGGAAATTGTCGCGGCGCATGAAGCGCGTATTCCGGTTATTCGCCGTGCGGAAATGCTGGCGGAACTGATGCGTTTTCGCCACGGCATCGCCATTGCCGGGACGCACGGAAAAACCACAACGACCGCGATGGTGTCCAGTATTTATGCCGAAGCGGGGCTGGACCCGACTTTCGTGAATGGCGGACTGGTGAAAGCCGCAGGCGTTCATGCGCGTCTGGGCCATAGTCGTTACCTGATTGCCGAGGCAGATGAGAGCGACGCATCCTTCCTGCATTTGCAGCCGATGGTCGCGATCGTCACCAACATCGAAGCCGACCATATGGATACCTATCATGGCGACTTTGAAAATTTAAAGCAGACGTTTATTAACTTCCTGCATAACCTGCCGTTCTACGGTCGCGCGGTAATGTGCGTCGACGATCCGGTCATCCGCGAGTTGCTGCCGCGGGTGGGGCGTCAGACCACGACGTATGGCTTTAGCGAGGATGCTGACGTCCGCGTAGAAGATTATCAGCAGATAGGGCCGCAGGGGCACTTTACGCTGTTGCGCCAGGGAATGCCGGATCTGCATGTCACGTTGAATGCGCCGGGTCGCCACAATGCCCTGAATGCCGCCGCAGCAGTGGCGGTAGCGACCGAAGAAGGCATCGACGATGACGCTATCCTGCGCGCGCTGGAAAGCTTCCAGGGGACCGGGCGTCGTTTTGACTTCCTCGGCGAGTTCCCGCTTGAGCCGGTGAATGGTAAAGCCGGGACGGCGATGCTGGTGGATGACTATGGCCATCATCCGACTGAAGTAGACGCCACCATTAAAGCTGCGCGAGCAGGGTGGCCGGATAAAAACCTGGTGATGCTGTTTCAGCCGCACCGTTACACGCGCACGCGCGATCTGTATGACGATTTCGCCAATGTGCTGACCCAGGTCGATGCGCTGCTGATGCTGGACGTTTACCCGGCGGGCGAAGCGCCGATTCCGGGCGCGGATAGCCGTTCTTTATGTCGTACGATTCGTAATCGGGGAAAAATTGACCCGATTCTGGTTTCCGATCCGGCTCAGGTTGCGACAATGTTAGCGCCGGTGCTGACGGGTAACGACTTGATATTAGTGCAAGGCGCAGGAAATGTTGGCAAAATTGCGCGTTACTTATCTGAAATCAAGCTGAAGCCGCAAATCCAGGAGGAAGAGCAACATGGCTGATAAAATCGCGGTCCTGTTGGGCGGAACCTCTGCGGAGCGGGACGTTTCGTTAAATTCCGGCGCGGCAGTGTTGGCTGGGCTACGTGAAGGCGGTATTGATGCGCATCCCGTCGATCCGCAAGAGGTCGATGTCGCGCAGCTTAAAGCAATGGGCTTTCAGAAGGTCTTTATTGCGTTGCATGGCCGCGGCGGTGAAGATGGCACCTTACAGGGAATGCTTGAGCTGCTCGGCCTGCCTTATACCGGTAGCGGCGTGATGGCCTCGGCGCTTTCCATGGATAAACTGCGCAGTAAATTGCTGTGGCAGGGCGCAGGCTTACCGGTTGCGCCGTGGGTCGCGCTGACGCGCGCTGAGTTTGAAAAAGGCCTTAGCGAAGAACAAAAAGCGCGAATTTCGGCGCTGGGTTTACCGCTGATCGTCAAACCCAGCCGTGAAGGCTCCAGCGTCGGTATGACGAAAGTAGTAGAAGAAAATGCTTTACAGGGTGCGTTATCATTGGCTTTTCAGCATGATGACGAAATACTGATTGAGAAATGGCTGTGCGGTCCGGAATTTACGGTGGCGATAGTTGGCGAAGAAATTTTACCGTCAATTCGTATCCAACCGGCAGGAACCTTCTATGATTATGAGGCGAAGTATCTCTCTGATGAGACTCAGTATTTCTGCCCTGCCGGTTTAGAAGCGTCCCAGGAAGCCGCGCTACAGTCTCTCGTCCTGCAGGCATGGAAAGCTTTAGGCTGCACGGGATGGGGGCGTATTGACGTCATGCTGGACAGCGATGGTCAGTTTTATCTGCTGGAAGCCAATACTTCTCCGGGGATGACCAGCCATAGTCTGGTGCCGATGGCGGCGCGTCAGGCGGGAATGAGCTTCTCGCAGTTAGTGGTACGAATTCTGGAGTTGGCGGACTGATATGTCGCAGGCTGCGCTGAACACGCGAAACAGTGATGAAGAGACGCCTTCTTCACGCCGCAATAATGGAACGCGTCTTGCAGGAATTTTATTTCTGCTGACGGTACTGTGCACCGTGTTTGTTAGCGGGTGGGTCGTGTTAGGGTGGATGGAAGATGCGCAGCGTTTACCGTTATCAAAGCTGGTATTAACCGGCGAGCGTCACTACACGCGTAACGATGATATCCGTCAGGCGATACTGGCTCTGGGCGCGCCGGGAACCTTCATGACGCAGGATGTGAACATTATCCAGAGCCAGATTGAGCGTTTGCCGTGGATTAAACAGGCCAGCGTCAGAAAACAGTGGCCTGATGAATTGAAGATTCATCTGGTTGAATATGTGCCGATTGCGCGTTGGAATGATCAACATATGGTCGATGCTGAAGGGAACACCTTCAGCGTGCCGTCAGACCGCATCGGCAAACAGGTTTTACCCATGTTGTATGGCCCGGAAGGCAGCGCGAGTGAAGTGTTGCAGGGATACCGCGAGATGGGGCAGGTGCTGGCTAAGGATAAATTCACTCTAAAGGAAGCGGCGATGACCGCACGTCGCTCCTGGCAATTGACGCTTAATAACGGCATTAAGCTCAATCTCGGCAGGGGCGATACGATGAAAAGGTTGGCTCGCTTTGTAGAACTCTATCCGGTTTTACAGCAGCAGGCGCAAACCGATGGCAAACGGATTAGCTACGTTGATTTGCGTTATGACTCAGGTGCGGCAGTTGGCTGGGCGCCGCTCCCCCCTGAGGAATCTAATCAGCAACAGAATCAGGCACAGGCAGAACAACAATGATCAAGGCGACGGACAGAAAACTGGTAGTAGGACTGGAGATTGGCACCGCGAAGGTTGCCGCTTTAGTAGGGGAAGTTCTGCCCGACGGTATGGTCAATATCATTGGCGTGGGCAGTTGCCCATCGCGGGGTATGGATAAAGGCGGGGTGAATGACCTTGAGTCAGTGGTGAAATGCGTTCAGCGCGCCATTGACCAGGCGGAATTGATGGCCGATTGCCAGATCTCCTCGGTATATCTGGCGCTTTCCGGCAAACATATTAGCTGTCAGAATGAAATTGGTATGGTGCCCATTTCCGAAGAGGAAGTGACGCAAGAAGATGTGGAAAACGTCGTGCATACTGCGAAGTCAGTGCGCGTGCGCGATGAACATCGCGTGCTGCATGTGATTCCTCAGGAGTACGCCATTGACTACCAGGAAGGCATTAAAAATCCGGTCGGTCTTTCCGGCGTGCGTATGCAGGCGAAAGTACATTTGATTACCTGCCACAACGATATGGCAAAAAACATTGTCAAAGCTGTTGAACGTTGTGGTCTGAAAGTTGACCAACTGATATTTGCCGGACTGGCGGCCAGTTATTCCGTGTTAACGGAAGATGAACGTGAACTGGGCGTCTGTGTCGTGGATATCGGCGGTGGTACAATGGATATCGCCGTTTATACTGGCGGCGCGCTGCGTCATACCAAAGTGATCCCTTACGCGGGGAACGTGGTGACCAGCGATATCGCTTATGCCTTTGGTACGCCGCCGAGCGATGCTGAAGCCATTAAAGTCCGCCACGGTTGCGCGCTGGGTTCCATCGTCGGTAAAGACGAGAGCGTTGAAGTACCGAGCGTAGGCGGGCGTCCGCCGCGCAGCCTGCAACGTCAGACGCTGGCGGAAGTGATTGAGCCGCGTTACACCGAGCTGCTCAATCTGGTCAACGAAGAGATATTGCAATTACAGGAACAGCTTCGCCAACAAGGGGTAAAACATCACCTGGCGGCGGGGATTGTGTTAACCGGCGGCGCGGCGCAAATCGAAGGGCTTGCTGCTTGCGCTCAGCGCGTGTTTCATACGCAGGTGCGTATCGGCGCGCCGCTGAATATCACCGGTCTGACGGATTATGCCCAGGAGCCGTATTACTCAACGGCGGTGGGATTGCTTCACTACGGGAAAGAGTCCCACTTAAACGGTGAAGCAGAAGTGGAAAAACGTGTTACGGCATCAGTTGGCTCGTGGATCAAGCGACTTAATAGCTGGCTGCGAAAAGAGTTTTAATTTTTATGAGGCCGCCAGATATTACGGCCTCAGGCGACAGGCACATGACGGAGAGAGATTATGTTTGAACCTATGGAACTAACCAACGACGCGGTGATTAAAGTCATCGGCGTCGGTGGTGGCGGCGGTAACGCTGTTGAACACATGGTGCGCGAGCGCATCGAAGGTGTTGAATTCTTCGCGGTGAATACCGACGCGCAGGCGTTGCGTAAAACGGCGGTTGGCCAGACCATTCAAATTGGTAGCGGCATTACCAAAGGTCTGGGCGCCGGCGCTAACCCGGAAGTCGGTCGTAACGCGGCGGACGAAGACCGTGAAGCGCTGCGTGCGGCGCTTGAAGGCGCAGACATGGTATTTATCGCGGCAGGCATGGGCGGCGGTACCGGAACCGGCGCGGCGCCAGTGGTTGCTGAAGTGGCAAAAGATTTAGGTATTCTGACCGTTGCCGTGGTGACTAAGCCTTTCAATTTTGAAGGCAAAAAGCGCATGGCATTTGCGGAGCAGGGTATCACCGAGCTGTCCAAGCATGTGGACTCGTTGATCACCATCCCGAACGACAAGCTGCTGAAAGTGCTGGGCCGTGGTATCTCCCTGCTCGACGCGTTCGGCGCGGCTAACGACGTGCTGAAAGGCGCGGTTCAGGGTATCGCAGAGCTGATCACCCGCCCGGGTCTGATGAACGTCGACTTTGCTGACGTGCGTACCGTGATGTCTGAAATGGGCTACGCAATGATGGGCTCCGGCGTGGCGAGCGGTGAAGACCGTGCGGAAGAAGCGGCTGAAATGGCTATTTCTTCTCCGCTGCTGGAAGATATCGACCTGTCCGGCGCGCGCGGCGTGTTGGTCAACATTACGGCGGGCTTCGACCTGCGTCTGGATGAGTTCGAAACCGTCGGTAACACCATCCGTGCCTTTGCATCGGATAACGCCACCGTGGTTATCGGTACTTCTCTGGACCCGGATATGAACGACGAACTGCGCGTGACCGTTGTTGCCACTGGAATTGGTATGGACAAGCGTCCTGAAATCACTCTGGTCACCAATAAACAGGTGCAGCAGCCGGTGTTGGATCGTTATCAGCAGCACGGTATGGCGCCGCTGACGCAGGAGCAAAAAACGGTCGCGAAAGTGGTTAACGACAATACACCACAGGCGGCGAAAGAGCCGGATTATCTGGATATCCCCGCATTCCTGCGTAAGCAAGCTGATTAAGAATTAGCTGGAATTTGGGATTCTGGGCTCTTTGTGCTAAACTGGCCCGCCGAATGTATAGTACACTTCGGTTGGATAGGTAATTTGGCGAGATTATACGATGATCAAACAAAGGACACTTAAACGTATCGTTCAGGCGACTGGCGTCGGTTTACACACCGGCAAAAAAGTCACCCTGACATTACGCCCTGCGCCGGCCAATACCGGGGTCATCTATCGTCGCACCGACTTGAATCCACCGGTAGATTTCCCGGCCGATGCCAAATCTGTGCGTGATACCATGCTCTGTACGTGTCTGGTGAATGAGCATGATGTACGGATTTCAACCGTTGAGCACCTGAACGCTGCTCTGGCGGGCTTAGGTATCGATAACATCGTTATTGAGGTTAATGCCCCGGAAATCCCGATCATGGATGGCAGTGCCGCTCCGTTTGTCTACCTGCTGCTTGACGCCGGTATTGATGAACTGAACTGCGCCAAAAAATTCGTACGCATCAAAGAGACTGTTCGGGTTGAAGATGGCGATAAATGGGCTGAATTCAGACCGTACAATGGTTTTACGTTGGATTTCACCATCGACTTTAACCATCCGGCGATCGATTCCAGCAGCCAGCGCTACGCGATGAACTTCTCTGCGGATGCGTTCATGCGCCAGATCAGCCGTGCGCGTACCTTCGGTTTTATGCGTGATATCGAATATCTGCAGTCCCGCGGCCTGTGCCTGGGCGGCAGCTTCGATTGTGCCATCGTTGTTGACGATTATCGCGTATTGAACGAAGACGGCCTGCGTTTTGAAGATGAATTCGTTCGTCACAAAATGCTCGACGCGATCGGTGACTTGTTCATGTGTGGTCACAATATTATTGGTGCGTTTACCGCGTATAAATCCGGTCACGCATTGAATAACAAATTGTTACAGGCAGTCCTGGCAAAACAGGAAGCCTGGGAATTTGTGACCTTCCAGGACGACGCAGAACTGCCGTTGGCTTTCAAAGCGCCTTCGACGGTACTGGCATAACGACATACGCTGTCGTATAAAATTCGACTGGTTAACCTGGCACTCTCTCCGGCCAGGCGAGCCAGTCGTTTTTTTTACTATCCTTTATCTGCGCTTTCCTTAATACAGCCATTTTGACAGGGTTAAATGGAAACACGGCGCGTTCGCTGTTTTCTTAGCCGATTTTCACCTTAGCTTCTCGTCATTACTGCTGTAGCGCGTACGCTTTAATGATAAGATTTGTGCGCAAATTGTTTTGATTCCGTAAGCCCATGAGGGGCATATCAGGTGGCAATGACGTGAGTGGAATACTGACGCGCTGGCGACAGTTAGGCAGACGATACTTCTGGCCGCATCTCTTATTAGGGATGGTCGCGGCGAGTTTTGGTTTGCCCGCGCTCAGTAACGCCGCTGAAACCAATACGCCTGCAAGGACGACCGCCAGCACCGCGTCTAAAGTTAACTTTAGCCATCTTGCGCTGTTAGAAGCCTCTAACCGTCGTCCCAATTTCACCGTAGATTACTGGCATCAGCACGCTATTCGCACGGTGATTCGCCACCTTTCTTTTGCAATGGCGCCGCAAACGCTGCCCGTTGCCGACGCGCCGTCGCCATTACAGGCGCATCATATCGCCTTACTGAATACGCTCAGCGCGATGCTCACGCAGGAGGGCACGCCGCCGGCGATTGTTCGCCGCCTCTCCCTGGCGTATTTTGCGCCACAAACCGCATTTAGCATCCCGGCCTGGATAAGTCAGGCGCAGGGTATCCGCGCCGGTCCGCAACGTCTCAGCTAACGAAAAAAGACCCTTTTACTTTATTTGTAGCTCCGCGGCGCGGGGCATTTGAGACTTTATTATGCTAATCAAATTATTAACCAAAGTATTCGGTAGCCGTAACGATCGTACGCTGCGTCGTATGCGTAAGGCCGTCAGCCTTATTAATGCGATGGAACCGGAGATGGAAAAACTCTCCGATGACGAACTGAAAGCGAAAACCAACGAATTTCGCGCCCGTATTGAAAAAGGCGAAAGCGTAGAGAGCCTGATTCCGGAAGCGTTCGCGGTGGTGCGTGAAGCCAGTAAACGCGTCTTTGGGATGCGTCACTTCGACGTTCAGCTATTGGGTGGTATGGTGCTCAACGATCGCTGTATCGCCGAAATGCGTACCGGTGAAGGTAAAACGCTGACCGCAACGCTGCCAGCCTACCTGAACGCGCTGTCCGGCAAAGGCGTTCATGTGGTAACCGTGAACGACTATCTGGCGCAGCGTGACGCCGAAAACAACCGTCCGCTATTCGAATTCCTCGGTATGTCCGTTGGTATCAACCTGCCAGGTATGCCTGCGCCAGCCAAACGTGAAGCTTACGCTGCCGACATCACTTACGGCACTAACAACGAATACGGTTTTGACTACCTGCGCGACAACATGGCGTTCAGCCCGGAAGAGCGCGTGCAGCGTAAACTGCATTATGCGCTGGTGGATGAGGTCGACTCCATCCTGATCGATGAAGCGCGTACGCCGCTGATTATTTCCGGCCCGGCGGAAGATAGCTCGGAAATGTACAAAAAAGTGAACAAAATCATTCCGCACCTGATTCGTCAGGAGAAAGAAGATTCTGACACTTTCCAGGGCGAAGGCCACTTCTCCGTTGATGAGAAAGCGCGCCAGGTTAACCTGACCGAACGCGGTCTGGTGCTGATTGAAGAGCTACTGGTGCAAGAAGGCATTATGGATGAAGGCGAGTCGCTCTACTCGCCTGGCAATATTATGCTGATGCATCACGTCACCGCCGCGCTGCGCGCGCACGCGCTGTTTACCCGTGACGTGGATTACATTGTGAAAGACGGCGAAGTCATCATTGTTGATGAACATACCGGTCGTACCATGCAGGGGCGTCGCTGGTCTGACGGTCTGCACCAGGCGGTAGAAGCGAAAGAAGGCGTTGAAATTCAGAATGAAAACCAGACGCTGGCGTCTATTACCTTCCAGAACTACTTCCGTCTGTATGAAAAACTGGCCGGTATGACCGGTACGGCGGATACTGAAGCCTTCGAATTTAGCTCTATCTATAAGCTGGACACCGTCGTTGTTCCGACCAACCGTCCGATGATCCGTAAAGATTTGCCGGATCTGGTCTACATGACCGAAGCGGAAAAAATCCAGGCCATTATCGAAGATATTAAAGAACGTACCGCGAACGGTCAGCCAGTGCTGGTTGGGACGATTTCTATCGAGAAATCTGAAGTGGTTTCCAGAGAGCTGACCAAAGCGGGCATCAAACATAACGTCCTGAACGCAAAATTCCACGCCAACGAAGCAGGCATCGTTGCGCAGGCTGGTTATCCAGCGGCGGTCACTATCGCTACCAACATGGCGGGTCGTGGTACCGATATTATGCTGGGCGGTAGCTGGCAGGCGGAAGTCGCCGCGCTGGAAGCGCCGACGGAAGAACAGATTGCGCAGATTAAAGCGGACTGGCAGGTACGCCATGACGCGGTTCTGGCTGCCGGCGGTCTGCATATCATTGGCACCGAGCGCCATGAATCCCGCCGTATCGACAACCAGCTGCGTGGCCGTTCCGGTCGCCAGGGCGATCCGGGTTCTTCCCGTTTCTACCTGTCGATGGAAGATGCGCTGATGCGTATTTTCGCCTCCGATCGTGTCTCCGGTATGATGCGTAAACTGGGGATGAAGCCGGGCGAAGCGATTGAGCACCCGTGGGTGACGAAAGCTATCGCTAACGCGCAGCGTAAAGTAGAAAGCCGTAACTTCGATATTCGTAAGCAACTGCTGGAATATGATGATGTGGCGAACGATCAGCGTCGTGCAATTTATACCCAGCGTAACGAACTGCTGGATGTGTCTGACGTGAGCGACACCATTAACAGCATTCGCGAAGATGTCTTTAAGGCGACTATCGACGCCTACATTCCGCCGCAGTCGCTGGAAGAGATGTGGGATATCCCGGGTTTGCAGGAACGCCTGAAAAACGACTTCGACCTGGAGATGCCGATTGCCGAATGGCTGGATAAAGAGCCGGAGCTGCATGAGGAGACGCTGCGTGAGCGCATCCTGGCGCAGTCCATCGAGGTGTATCAGCGTAAAGAAGAGGTGGTTGGCGCTGAAATGATGCGTCATTTCGAAAAAGGCGTGATGCTGCAAACGCTCGATTCCCTGTGGAAAGAGCACCTGGCGGCGATGGATTACCTGCGTCAGGGTATTCATCTGCGCGGCTATGCGCAAAAAGATCCGAAGCAGGAATACAAGCGCGAATCCTTCGCTATGTTCGCCGCGATGCTGGAATCGCTGAAATATGAAGTGATCAGTACCCTGAGCAAAGTCCAGGTACGTATGCCGGAAGAGGTCGAAGCGATGGAAATGCAGCGTCGCGAAGAGGCGGAGCGCCTGGCGCAGATGCAGCAGCTAAGCCATCAGGATGACGATGCCGCCGTGGCTGCCGATCTGGCCGCCCAAACAGGCGAACGTAAGATTGGACGTAACGATCCTTGCCCTTGTGGTTCCGGTAAGAAATACAAACAGTGTCACGGTCGCCTGAGCTAATGCGATAAACTTACCGGCCTGATAAGACATAATGTGTTGGCATCAGGTCGGTGCTGGCATTATTGCCGAAGGGCGCTACGATTATTCGGCCTGGCATTGAACACAGATAAAAAGGCGCAGGCGACTGCGCCTTTTTTATGGATGCAACAAGATGAAAAAACTGCAAATCGCGGTTGGGATTATCCGCAACCCGAACGACGAAATTTTTATTACCCGACGCGCCGCTGATGCGCATATGGCGAACAAGCTGGAATTTCCCGGCGGAAAAATTGAAGCCGACGAAACACCAGAGCAGGCGTTGATCCGGGAGTTACAGGAAGAGGTGGGGATTACGCCAACACAGGTGACATTATTCGACACTCTGGAATATCAATTCCCGGACCGACACATTACGCTGTGGTTTTGGCTGGTTGAACGCTGGGAGGGCGAACCGTGGGGGAAAGAAGGACAGCCGGGACGGTGGATCGCGCAAAACGCGTTGAATACGGACGATTTTCCGCCGGCCAATGAACCGATTATTCGTAAATTACGCCAATTTGCGCCTTAGTGGGGGATCGCAACACGATCCCCATCGATCTTATTAGCGATTTAATGTCGACATAATTTCCGGCCAGTAGCGGGGGCCGGCTGCGGCGTCGTGAGGAAAAACCGCCTCAATTGCCGCCAGCTCCTGCGGGCTTAGGGTCAGTGATAACGCGCCGAGGTTTTCATCCACCCTGGCGCAGTGGCGGGTGCCGGGAATGGGAACGATGTGCCTGTTGCGGGCCAGCAGCCAGGCCAGCGCTAATTGTGCGGGGGTACACTCTTTTTCGCGTGCCATTTGTTTTATTGCTTCAGCCAGACGTAAATTGCGCGAGAAGTTCTCGCCCATGAACCTGGGATTTGTGCGACGGAAGTCATTCGCAGCAAAATCTTCTGGCGTTTTAATCGTACCGGTCAGAAATCCGCGTCCCAGCGGGCTGTAAGCGACGAATCCTATACCCAACCGTTCACAGGTGGAAAGTGCTGAAATTTCCGCTTCGCGGGACCAAAGCGAATACTCACTTTGCAGCGCGGTAATAGGGTGAACGTTATGGGCGCGTTCCAGCGTTTGCGTTGATGCTTCGGATAGCCCGAGATAACGCACTTTTCCCTCGCGCACCAGGTCCGCCATTGCACCGACAGTCTCTTCTATGGGGACTGATGGATCAACGCGATGTTGGTAGTACAGATCGATATGATCGACCCCCAGGCGTTGCAGACTTTGCTCACAACTACGGCGAACGTACTCCGGCCTGCCATTGACGCCACGCGCCATAGGGTTAGCAGGGTCGAGAATGATACCAAATTTCGTCGCTAAAAATACCCGATCGCGACGATCGGCGATGGCTCTTCCGACTAATCTTTCATTGGTATAAGGGCCATACATATCTGCGGTATCGAGCAGTGTTACCCCCTGATCTAACGCATAATGTAGCGTCTTAATTGAGGTGCTGTCGTCATGAGCGCCGTAAAATGCGCTCATGCCCATACATCCCAGTCCGATGGCTGACACTCGCGGTCCGTTTGCGCCTAATGTACGATATTGCATACTACCTCCATGAGGATATTTTGTGCATGGCAGGCAGTCTATATCTGGCGTATAAGATGAAAAATAGGGGGAATAAGCATGGTTTATGAAGGCTGGCTTAATAATGCGTCATGATGTGATGTCCATATTGCATGCTTTTTGCATGATTGCTGAAAACCATAGCTTCACGCGGGCAGCGGCGCAGTTACATATTTCCACGTCGGCGTTAAGTCAGAATATGCGTCAACTGGAGGATGAACTTGGCGTAAAATTGTTGAACCGAACCACCCGGCGTGTCGGTTTGACAGAAGCAGGACATGCCTTTCTTGCCAGTATCAGGCCCGCATTGAACCATATTGATGAGGCGATGGAACATGCTCGCCAGAGCCGCGATATACCCGGAGGGACATTACGCCTGACCGTACCGCGCACGGCGGCTACGCTTCTGTTACAACCTAATCTCGCCGGTTTCATGCGCGATTATCCCGATATTCGGCTGGATATCGATGTGAATGACGGTTTTGTGGATTTAATTAACGAACGCTTTGATGCCGGTATTCGCTTTGGCGATGCGGTACAACTTGATATGAATGTCGTTCCGCTCGGTGATGTTTTACGCCCGGCGATCGTAGCATCCCCTGCATACCTTGCGCGTTTTGGCACGCCGCTGCACCCTCAGGAACTCATCAATCACCGCTGCCTTTGCCATCGTTTTACGCGTGAGGGCGGGCTATATCGGTGGGAGTTTGTTCACGGAGCGCAACGGCTGGAAATTACGCCGGAAGCCGCGTTAATGGTGAATGATAAAGCGTTGCGTCTCTCCGCCGCGCGTGATGGGGCAGGGCTAACCTATGTTTTTGAACAGGATGTCCACGAAGACTTACAGGATGGGCGGTTGTGTTCCGTGCTTGAGGAGTGGCTGCCTGCGGCGGACCGGTTTTATTTGTATTATCCCGGCCGCGCGCATATGGCACCAAAACTACGCGTATTTATTGATTATTTTTGTCATAAGGCGATATTGCCGTCTCAACAGAGCCATCACTGTTAGCGCTCTTCGCTCCAGTCGTCGCTATCAGACTGGTCGCCGCTGCTGGCGATTCGTTTCTCTTCGGCGGCCCATTCGCCCAAATCAATTAGCTGACAGCGTTTAGAACAAAATGGGCGGAAGGGGCTAATTTCCCCCCAGACGACCGGTTTACCGCAGGTCGGACAGTTTACGACGGTCACGTCAGACATTTTTACTCCTTAGCAACAGGCCAGTTCAAAATCAAGACGCTCCGGCACCAGACCATTTTCACTATCCAGCGGCATAAAGCGAATGGCAAAACGGCTCTTATGGCCGGAAATTTGCGGATAAAGTTGTGAATCGAGCGTCAGCATAAGACGCAGCAAATCGGCGTCGTCCCCGTTATCCTGATAAAAACCGTTCAGGCTGGTTTGCTTACGGAAAGGCGCTGAATTACGGATCAGATCAAGCACCAAAGTCAGCGCCTGGGTGAGGGGATTCAGGCTGGCAAGCCAGCTTTCAATCTGGGCGTCGCGCTGCGCCTGTTGTAGGTGCAACCAGATATGCAGAGTGGGTAAATCGAAACTGCAACAGCCGCCAGGAATACTTAGGCGTTGACGCACAAGGGCAATCAAGCGATCTTCGCGTAGCTGCTGGCCAATCCTCGGGGCGGAGATTAGCACGCTGCCCGCGGATTTTAACTGCTGGCGCAGGGCTTCAATACGGTCTTGATCGACGCCGGGAACCTCAACCCAGGCCTGTAATTTACGCTGCTGGCGCTCCAGTTCTTTCAGCAGTTCGGTACGGACTTCGCCCCGTTCGAACACATCCAGTAGATCGCTGATGTTACGGAAAAAATGCAGTGCGCCAGCATGGTCTGCAATTGGCAGGTTGATGGAGAGCTGTTGGATCAAAAACTCTATGCGCAGCCACGTACGCATCTTCTCATTGAGAGGGTGTTCAAATAGGACCTGGGTGTGCATTACGGTTTTTCCTGTGAGACAAACTGCGACGCGAGCTTAAGATAACTGGCGTGCAGGCGGGCCACATCTGATGCGATAGCATCCGGTGCGCCGTTATTATCAATAACATCGTCCGCCACGGCAAGGCGCACTTCACGCGTCGCCTGCGCAGCGAGAATGTGTTCAACATGCTCGCGCGTAACATCATCACGCTGCATTGTGCGTATGAGCTGCGTTTCGGGCGTCACGTCAACCACCAGTACGCGGTTGGCTTTTTGATACAGCCTGTTTTCAACCAGCAGAGGCACAACCCATAACACATAGGGCGACGTAGCCTGTTGAAACTGTCGTTGGGTTTCCTGCTGAATTAAGGGATGAAGCAGAGCGTTAAGCCAGGCTTTTTCTTCCGGATGCGAAAAAATACGCTCACGCAGCGCCCGGCGACGTAACGTGCCGTTGGCGGCGATAAGTTCAGAACCAAAATGTTCCGCTATTGCGTTCAGGGCGGGCTGCCCTGGCTCAACCATCTGGCGCGCGATAATATCCGCGTCGATGACGGTTATTCCGAGGTCAGCGAAGGCATCAGCGACGGTACTTTTACCGCTGCCAATACCGCCGGTTAAGGCTACGGTATACCTCATATCTCCAGCTTCCGGAATTTTAGTTTGATAATCAAAAGGTTAAATTTTAAACATACAAAGACGATGCGCTCTGAGCATTAACCTACTATTCGCCAGGTAAATTTATGGGATTGTAACGTAAAAAAAGAGAATTTCGCAGTCTTGTACGGCCATGATTAGTGCGTATGATAGCGTCACTGGAGTTGTGAGTTTCGATTTTTCGCCATTAACCCCAGGAATCCGCACATGCGTATTGAAGAAGATCTGAAGTTAGGTTTCAAAGACGTTCTTATCCGTCCTAAACGTTCTACCCTCAAAAGCCGTTCCGATGTCGAACTGGAACGTCAATTCACCTTTAAACACTCAGGTCAGACCTGGTCTGGCGTACCGATTATCGCGGCCAATATGGATACCGTCGGGACGTTTGAAATGGCGCAAGCATTGGCCGGGTTTGATATTCTGACTGCTGTACATAAACATTATACCGTTGAAGAGTGGGCAGCTTTTATCAACACGGCTTCGGCTGATGTTCTCAAGCATGTGATGGTTTCCACCGGGACCTCTGATGCTGATTTCGAAAAAACCGTGCAGATTCTGGCGCTGAATCCTGCGCTGAACTTTGTCTGTATTGATGTGGCCAATGGCTATTCAGAACATTTTGTGCAGTTCGTCGCGAAAGCACGTGAAGCATGGCCGACAAAAACAATCTGCGCAGGCAATGTGGTAACGGGCGAGATGTGCGAAGAGCTTATCCTCTCCGGCGCCGATATCGTGAAAGTGGGAATTGGTCCCGGCTCCGTATGCACGACGCGTGTAAAAACCGGCGTTGGTTATCCGCAACTGTCGGCGGTTATCGAATGCGCTGACGCGGCGCATGGCCTGGGCGGTATGATCGTCAGCGATGGCGGCTGCACCATGCCAGGCGACGTAGCAAAAGCCTTTGGCGGCGGCGCGGATTTCGTTATGTTGGGCGGCATGCTGGCGGGGCACGAAGAGAGCGGCGGCAGCGTGGTAGAAGAGAACGGCGAGAAATTTATGCTGTTCTACGGCATGAGTTCGGAATCTGCGATGAACCGTCATGTCGGCGGCGTCGCGAAATACCGCGCGGCAGAAGGTAAAACGGTTAAATTGCCGCTGCGTGGGCCGGTGGGCAATACTGCCCGCGATATCCTGGGCGGTCTACGCTCAGCCTGCACTTATGTCGGCGCGTCTCGCCTGAAAGAGTTGACCAAACGCACCACCTTTATTCGGGTGCAGGAACAAGAAAACCGCATTTTCAATAGCCTCTAATATTCTGGCTGGCGTAAATGTGCGCCAGCCTTATCCCATCCCGCTCATCGCGTCTCCCAGATGAAAAATCGGCAAATACATCGCCACCACCAGCGTACCGATAATTAAGCCGGTGATGATCAATAACGCCGGTTCCAACAGCGACGCCAGATTATCGGCCAGCGCCAGCGTAGTTTCACTGTGGTGACGGGCAAGGTTATGCAGCATGATATCGAGTGAACCGGACGCTTCGCCCGTTCTGACCAGTTGCAGGCATAGCGGACTAAATTCCTGGGTATTTTTTAGCGCCAACCAGACCGGATTGCCTGCGGCGATCTCCTGATGTACCTGCGTTAAACGCTGTGACCAGTAAGGGCAGCCGAGACTCTCGATAGCGCTTTCCAGTCCCTGAAGAAAAGGAATGCCTGCGCTTTGGGTCAATGCCAGTACGGTGAATATTTGCGCTAGTTTCTGGCCTCTTATCAGGCGACCCATAACGGGAAGCCGTAGCAGAAGACGCTGCCGCTGCGCTTGCCAGGACGGCTTTTGTTTTACCCTGCGGTGAGCGATAGCAATGAGCATCGTCAGGAACAAGATGAGCCAACCCCATGCCGACCCCCATTGCGCTATCGCGATAATACCGCGCGTCAGAAGAGGGAGCGGGGTATTGAAGCTACGGTAAATGGCGGCAAATTCCGGCAGGACAAAGTGCAGCATGGCGAAAACGACCAGGGCGGCCATTGTCAGAATAATGGCGGGATAGCGCAGCGCCTTTTTCACGCTAACCGTAATCTGCCGTTGCGCTTTTTGCTGACGGGCCAGTTCAAAGCAGCAGTCGGCCAGTTTGCCGGTCAGTTCTCCGGTGCGGATCATCGTCTGGTAGAGCGGCGGAAATACCTGCGGCCAGGAGACTAATGCGCTGGAAAAAGGGACGCCCTGTTCAAGCTCGTGAGCCAGCGTGCGCAACAGCGCTTGCCATTGTCGGTGGGGATGCTGTTGCGCAAGGAGTTCCAGCCCTTCAGAAAGCGTCAGCCCGGCATGAATGAGCGTGGCCAGCTGATGAATAATTTCAGCGCTTTGCTCTTCTTTCCACAGTGCGGCGTTAACGCCCATACGCTTGATGCGAAGCGGCATAATGCGCTGATGTTGCAGGGTGATGATCAGCGCCAGACGATTGTCCGCCCATACAACGTCTTGTTCCAGTTGACCTTTATCGTTAACGCCTTGCCAGCGCCAGAGCTGTTTAACGCTCATGGGGCATTCCCAGAACGCGCAGTATCTCTTCAAAGGACGTCATGCCTTGCTCAACGGCGCGACAGCCATTTTCAAAAAGCGTCCCTGTACCGGTCTGTTGGAGGTGGGCTTCCAGTGCTTGCGCCGATGCGCCGCTCGCAATTAACTGACGTAATGCCGGGGTAACGGTTAACACTTCGAATAACGCGGTTCGGCCATAAAAGCCGTGGTAGCAATGCTGACAGCCGTTTGCCTGCCAGCGCGGTAGCGCGCTGGGCCAAAGATTGGGCGATAGCACTACGGGATCGTTCAGGCGCTGTTTGCAGTGCGGGCAAAGCTTCCTTACCAGGCGTTGCGCTACCACCAGCGTAAGCGCCGATGAGATCATCCAGCGTGCTACGCCCATTTGCTGCAAACGTATCAGGGTTTCACTGGTGGAGTTCGTATGGAGCGTTGAAAGTACCAGATGGCCCGTTTGTGCCGCCTTAATGGCGATTTCTGCGGTGTCGCCGTCACGAATTTCACCTACCATGATGATGTCAGGGTCCTGGCGTAAAAGCGCGCGCAGCACATTTTGAAAGGTGAGCCCGGCGCGGGGATGGACCTGCGTCTGGTTAATCCCATCCAGTGGAATTTCTATCGGATCCTCAACGCTACAGAGGTTGATACCCGGCGTATTCCGGGTTTGTAGCGCGCTGTATAGCGTGACTGTTTTTCCGCTACCGGTGGGGCCAGTCACCAGTACCAGCCCCTGAGGTTGCTGTAGGGCTTGTCTAAAAGCGGTAAGTTGTGCCCCGTACATGCCCAGCGTGTCCAGATCCAGCGTTTGTTCAACCTGATGCAACAACCGTAAGACGACTTTTTCGCCTTCTTTACAGGGAAGCGTGGCGATACGAAAAGAGATGCTGTCGCCCGTCAGGTCAACGGTAAATTGCCCGTCCTGCGGCAGCCGATGTTCAGCGATGTCCAAATTTCCCAGGACTTTCAATCTGGCCGTCAGCGCAAGCCCCGTCTCTTTGGCGATGTCCTGCAGAATATGAAGAACGCCGTCGACGCGGAGTCTTATTCGGTAGCGGCTGGCGCCGGGTTCGAGATGGATATCAGAGGCGCGTTTCTCCATCGCCGAGCGTAATGTCTGATTGAGAAGCTGGGCCGCGGTTTCTCCACCTTTCGCGGCGTTTGTCGAGGGAGCCTGATCCGGCTTATGCCGATGATTTTCCATTTGCTGGCGAGTCCAGCACACAATATCAATCTGTTTTTGCGTGGCGAAATGCAGAGCGTCCAGTAACGCATGAGAGGGCGCGTCGACCACCGCAACAGTGATACTGTTGCTGGCGCTATTGATCAGTACAGCCTGATGACGTTGACACAAGGTGTTGAGCTGAGCGTCTTTCATCTTGTCTCCTTAGTTGGCGTCAAAACGGAAGACATCTTCACAAGCCTGTTGTAACGCGCTGTCGCTTTGAATATTGCAGTTACGCGTCCAGCCGGTAATGCCGTTAGCATTGTCCCAGGCGGGCGTCATGATGACGCTAAGCCCGCTCAGACTCTCCTGGCCGGTAAGCGTGATGACGCCTTTTTCCACGCTCATGCCCGAAACATAACGGGTGATGACGGGCGAGGGGATACCGTTGACGCCCGCATCGCATGTGTTCGTCCCACCATGTTCCAGAGCGCAGAGTTCGACGGCGGTACGGTAGGGGACAAACGTTTGCAACATATCCGTCAGCGCCGCTTTACGCAGATAGTTCTGGTAAGCCGGAATGCCGATGGCGCTTAAAATGGCGATGATGCCAATAACGACCATCAGTTCGATAAGCGTGAAACCGCGTTGTTTTTCCATTGTTCGCTCCTTGAGTTAGCTGGCGCTACTGTGGCAAACGCGGGAAGAGCGGGCGAGCGGCAAAAGGTAAAACGGGAAGGCGGATTCTGAAGATTTTTGCTGCGTTACATGACACGGCAACGTTATTGCGAGGCGCTACGAATATTTTACCGAATCACGACGCGGATCTACGGACAGGTGATTTATAGACCCGACGGCGCAGCGCCATCGGGCGGAGAGGATCAGCAAAAACGCATGGAGAGATCGAGCGCGCGTACGTGCTTGGTCAGCGCGCCAACGGAGATGAAATCCACCCCGGTTTCAGCAAATTCGCGTAAGGTTTCCGCGGTGACGTTGCCGGATACTTCCAGCCGCGCCTGGCCGTTGACGCGTTTCACCGCCTCGCGCATCTGGTCGGTGTTGAAATTATCCAGCATGATAATATCCGCGCCTGCTTTCAGCGCATCGTCCAGTTCATCCAGATTTTCGACCTCGACTTCTACCGGCACGTCCGGATGTAGCCAGAACGCTTTTTCCACCGCCTGACGAACCGAACCGGAGGCGATGATATGGTTTTCTTTAATCAGGAACGCGTCAGTGAGGCCCAGACGATGATTGGCGCCGCCGCCGCATAAAACCGCATATTTGAGCGCGGTGCGCAGACCCGGCAGCGTTTTACGCGTGTCGAGCAACTGGGTTTGGGTGCCAGCCAGCAGTCCAACGTAGCGGCGTACTTCACTGGCGACGCCGGAAAGGGTCTGGACAAAGTTTAGCGCCGTGCGCTCGCCGGTCAGCAATACGCGAGCCGGGCCGTTCAGTTCAAACACTGTTTGGTTGGCGTGAATGGCGTCGCCGTCATCGACATGCCAGGTGAGGCGCACATCATCGCCCGCCAGTTGGATGAAGACCTCTTCAACCCAGCGCTTGCCGCAGAAAACGCCGTCTTCACGAGTGATCACCGTGGCATGGGCTTGCGTATCTGCCGGCAAAAGTTGCGCGGTGATATCGTTGCCAGCATCGACTTCTCCACCTAAATCTTCACGCAGCGCCTGAGCAACGGCGGCAGGGATATCGAGATTAATGCGTTCCAGTAGCGCGTCACGTCGGTCGTCTGGGTTATAACGGCGAGGCGGCATGATAAAACTCCAAATTGCTAACGAATCATAAGGTAGAAACATGCTACTCTGAAGCAGCTATAAGCACCACTCAAAAGGAGACTCTGCATGTTGCCAGATAAGGGTTGGTTGGTAGAGGCGCGACGCGTCCCTTCTCCGCATTATGATTGCCGTCCGGATGACGAAAAACCGTCCTTGCTGGTGGTGCATAATATTAGCCTGCCCCCCGGCGAGTTTGGCGGTCCGTGGATCGATGCATTATTCACCGGAACGATAGATCCAGACGCCCATCCTTTTTTTGCAGAAATCGCTCATCTTCGTGTTTCGGCCCATTGTCTGATTCGTCGCGACGGTGAAATCGTCCAGTATGTGCCTTTTGATAAGCGTGCGTGGCATGCGGGCGTGTCAAACTATCAGGGGCGGGAACGTTGTAATGATTTCTCCATTGGTATTGAGCTGGAGGGGACGGATACGCTGGCTTATACCGATGCGCAGTATCAGCAGCTAGCCGCCGTGACGCGCACGCTTATCGCTTGCTATCCGGCGATCGCCGACAATATGACCGGACACTGCAACATTGCGCCTGACCGCAAAACGGACCCTGGCCCTGCCTTTGACTGGCCGCGCTTTCGCGCTTTGGTAGCCCTCTCGTCGCACAAGGAGATGACATGACGCTGTTTACGACATTACTGGTGCTGATTGTCGAGCGCCTGTTTAAGCTGGGCGAGCACTGGCAGCTCGATCATCGGCTGGAGGCGCTATTCCGTCGGATTACGCATTTTTCGATGTTGCGCACGATGGGAATGACGGCGATCGCGATGGTGGTGACTTTTCTACTGCTCCAGGCGTTAAAAGGGCTGCTATTTAACGTGCCGACGCTGGTGGTGTGGATTCTCCTGGGCGTGCTGTGTATCGGCGCGGGCAAAGTGCGAGTACATTATCACGCCTGGCTGAAAGCGGCGTCCCGTAACGATCCGCATCCTTGCGAGGCGATGGCCAGCGAGCTTACGCTGATTCACGGCGTGCCGCCGGATTGTAATGAGCGTGAATTTTTGCGTGAGCTGCAAAATGCGTTGTTATGGATAAATTTCCGTTTTTACCTCGCACCGCTATTTTGGTTTATCGTTGGCGGTCCATGGGGGCCGGTAACGCTGGTGGGCTATGCGTTTTTACGGGCCTGGCAGACCTGGCTGGCGCGCTATCAGACGCCGCACCAACGTTTGCAATCCGGCATTGACGCTATTCTTCATGTGCTGGACTGGATTCCGGTACGTCTGGCGGGCGTAGTGTATGCATTACTGGGGCATGGCGAGAAAGCGTTGCCGGCCTGGTTTGCCTCGCTGGCGGATCTGCATACTTCGCAGTATCAGGTGCTCACACGTCTGGCGCAGTTCTCACTGGCGCGTGAACCGCATACTGACAAAGTAGAAACCCCCAAAGCGGCGGTGTCGATGGCGAAGAAGGCCTCGTTTGTGGTGGTGGTGATTATTGCGTTGCTCACCATTTATGGGGCATTAGTGTAGCGTTGTGCCGATGGCGCTAACGCTTATGCTGCCTACAATGGAAAAATCTGTAGGCCCGGTAAGCGCTAGCGCCACCGGGCAGTGCAACGGCTTAGATCGTATCGGCTGGCGGCACGCCAAAATCAGGCATCCCGTTTTCGTCCCAGCGCACCCGTTTCAGACGCGTATGGCGGTTGGGATCGTACAACGGATCGCCTTCAATTTCGGTGTAATTTCTCGCGTGGTACACCAGTACATCTTCACCTTCCGGCGTTTGCGTAAAGCTGTTATGTCCCGGCCCATACTGGCGATTTTCATAGCTGGTGGTAAAGACCGGGCGCGGTGATTTATGCCAGTTGGCCGGATCGCGCGGATCGTCGTTTACGTTAATCCACAGTAATCCCATACAGTAGTTTTCATCGGTGGCGCTGGCCGAATAGCTGATAAACAGCTTGTCGCCATGCACCACGACGGCCGGACCTTCGTTAACCCAAAAACCCCGACACTCCCAGTCGTACTCTGGCTTACTGAGTCTTACCGGCTCGCCTTTAATCGTCCACGGATTTTCCAGTTCAGCCAGATAAATATTTGAGTTACCGGCAATATCCGGCGCTTTTTGCGCCCACAGATACCACTGCTTTCCCTGATGATAAAAAGTGGTGGCATCGAGGGCGAAGGTATCAAACGGTGTTTTAATTTGACCTTTCTCCGTCCACTTGCCGGTGAGTGGGTCGGCATCGGCGCACTCCAGGGCAAACATGCGATGCTGGAACATTCCCAGCTTATCAAGCGCTTGAGTATGGGTAGCGGCAAAATAGATGTACCACTTGCCGTTGATGCGGTGCATTTCCGGTGCCCAGATGAGCTGGCTCATCGGGCCACTTTCCGGTTTGCGCCAGACGACAACGGGGTCGGCGGCGCGCAACCCTTCCAGCGAATCAGCCCGGCGGATTTCCAGCCTGTCATATTCCGGTACGGAGGCAATAAAGTAGTAATCGCTGCCGTCGCGTAAAATAAACGGATCGGCACGTTGTTCAATAAACGGGTTTGGCCAGTTTGCCATCAGGCTTTCCTTACGCTTTCAGCGGCTTTGAGCTCCTGCAACTCACTCAATTCGCGGTAATTAGTGCGACGTTTTTCCAAATCGTCCTGGATTTTTTTCATCAGTTCACGGTCAACTTTCAGCAGACGTACCACGCCTGCGGTAATCAGATAGCCAACGCCGGGGATAACGGTAAACAACAGCATAATACCGTTCATCGCCGAGGCGCTTTGCGCTTTGGCGCTGGCGTCATAACCGTACCAGGAGAGCAAAAAGCCGACCATCGCCCCGGCAATCGCCAGGCCCAGTTTCAGGAAGAACAGATTACCGGAGAAGCTAATACCGGTAATGCGTTTGCCGGTTTTCCATTCGCCGTAATCATCGACGTCCGCCATCAGCGACCAGTGCAACGGGGAAGGGATCTGATGCAGAATATTGAGCAGGAAGTAGAGCGCCACTATCATCACGGTGGCTTTCGGGTCAAAGAAATAGAATGCGCAGGAGAAAATCGCCAGCGCGATATTGGTCCAGAAAAATACCTTCAATTTACACCAGCGATCGGTTAAGACTTTTGCCAGCATACTGCCGATCATCATACCGACCACGCCAAGACTAATAAAAAGCGTAGCGAAATGGGTGCTTTGTCCCATCACCCAGGTGACGTAATACATGGTCGCCGCCATACGGATAAACCCCGGGCAGACGTTACATAAGGTCAATAGCAGAATGCGTACCCACTGATCGTTTTTCCACACGTCTTTGAAATCATTCTTCATATCATCGTGCGTCGGAACGGCAGGGCGAACGCGTTCGCGGACGCTGGCAAAGCAGAACAGAAACATACCCATGCCGATAATCGCCAGCACGGTCATCGCCAACTGATAGCCTTTGGCTTTGTCGCCGCCGCCAAACCAGTCCACCATCGGCAATAGCGTTAACGATAGCAACAGCGTCGCGATGCCGACTAACACGAAGCGATAAGCCTGACAGGCCACGCGCTCTTTTGGATCATTGGTGATCACGCCGCCCAGTGAGCAATAGGGAATATTGATGGCGGTGTAGGTCACAGAAAGCAGAAAATAGGTGACGAAAGCATAGACAACTTTGCTGTTATAGCCCCAGTCCGGCGTCGTGAACATCAGCACGCTGAACAGCGCGTAGGGAAATGCAATCCACAGTAGCCAGGGGCGGAAACGACCATATTTACTTTGGGTACGATCGGCAAGCGCGCCCATCACCGGATCGGTAACGGCATCGATAACGCGTACTGAAAGGAGTAAAACACCGACTAACGCCGGGGCAAGACCAAAAATATCCGTATAAAAATAATTAACAAACAGCATGATAGCGCCAAAAATAATGTTACATCCGGCGTCGCCCATGCCATACCCGATTTTCTCTCTTACCGAAAGTCTGCCCTTATCCATTGAGACTTCTCCCCATCAGATGATGGCGGTAATTATTCGCCTGCGAGCTTTTTTTTGCGTAGCAGGATCACGCCGCTGATATGGATAAAATGGTTATACGTGGGAAACTGTGAGGCAGATAACACCCTCCCCGGACGGGGAGGGCGGAAAAGTAGCGTCACGATCAGTGGGCTTTCACCGTTTTTGCCGTTTTTTCTTTACACAGATAGCCGACGCCCAGGATAAGCAGCCATACCGGAATCAGCCACACGGAGATCGCCATACCTGGCGTCATCAGCATAATGATCAATACCGCCGCCATAAACAGCAGGCAGAGAACGTTGCCGAACGGATAAAACAGGGCCGGGAAGCGGGTTTTCACGCCCTGCTGCTGTTTCGCGCGACGGAACATCATATGGGCAAGGCTAATCATCGCCCAGTTAATGACCAGCGCGGAGACCACCAGCGCCATCAGCAGTCCGAATGCGGACTCTGGGGCCAGGTAGTTGAGCAGCACGCACAACGCAGTCACGACGGCGGAAACCAAAATGGAGCTCACCGGCACGCCGCGTTTGTCGACGTTCAGCAGCGCTTTCGGCGCATTTCCCTGCTGGGCCAGACCGAACAGCATACGGCTGTTGCAGTAAACGCAGCTGTTATAAACCGATAGCGCGGCGGTGAGAACCACGATATTCAGCGCATTGGCGACAAACGTATCGCCCAGCTCATGGAAGATAAGGACAAACGGGCTGGTATCGGCGGTGACGCGAGTCCATGGCAGCAGCGAAAGCAGAACCGCCAGCGAGCCGATATAAAAAATCAGGATGCGATAGATAACCTGATTGGTAGCTTTGGGAATGCTCTGTTCCGGGTTATCGGCTTCAGCGGCGGTGATCCCTACCAGCTCCAGTCCGCCGAACGAAAACATAATAATGGCCATCATCATCACCAGCCCGGTCCAGCCATGCGGCAGAAAGCCGCCCTGTTCCCACAGGTTGCGCACGGTGGCCTGCGGACCAGCGGTATCGCTGAAGAGTAACCACGCGCCGAACAGAATCATAGCGATGACGGCGATCACTTTAATAATGGCGAACCAAAACTCCATCTCACCGAACACTTTAACGTTGGTCAGGTTGATGGAGTTGATAATCACAAAGAAGGCTGCCGCAGAAGCCCAGGTGGGGATCTCCGGATACCAGAACTGGATATATTTACCCACTGCGGTCAGTTCCGCCATGGCAACTAATACGTACAGCACCCAGTAGTTCCAGCCGGAAGCGAATCCGGCAAAGCCGCCCCAGTATTTATAGGCGAAGTGGCTAAAAGAGCCGGCGACCGGTTCTTCAACCACCATCTCTCCCAGCTGGCGCATAATCAGAAAGGCAATAAAGCCTGCAATCGCATAGCCCAGGATAATTCCTGGCCCCGCCGACTGAATAACGGAGGCGCTTCCCAGGAACAAGCCTGTCCCTATCGCGCCGCCCAATGCGATAAGCTGAATATGGCGGTTTTTCAGGCCGCGCTTGAGCTGCTCGCCGTGCTGCTGACTGTCCATTATAAAACCTCGTGTATCGGGCGCGGTTTATTCATAACGCGCTTATTTTGAACGATGCAGTAGTGCGTGTGTAAGTTTGCAATTCCGCTTTTTGTATTGATTTATTTACAGATTCGTTTTTTTAAATGTCACTTCAACTCTTTCGTCTTGATCAGAATAATGGTATGTGGCCGCGAATGCACCTGCTTTGTGCAGGGGTGATGACGAGTTGCGTAAAAAGAAAGCACTTGTAAATACCTCCTTTTATTTTCCCTTACAGATGTTAATTTGTTTTTATTCATTATTTATGCATAAAAATGCATTTAATCTACTGTTGAATCGGTTCAGATGAGATTTTTTATCGTTTCAAATACGTTAAATCTACCTCCTGGTGGGTAAATTTAACATTTGTGCACAGTTACAGTTTTGAAACATGATTTCTGTAAAATTGTTAAAATGTGCCTCCTTTACTGATTTCAATCAAAACCTGTATGGACAGAAGGTGAATACTTTGTTACTTTAGCGTCACAGACATGAAATTGGTAAGACCAATTGACTCCGGGCAAATGGCTTAAGACAGGAAATCATGGCCTACAGCAAAATCCGCCAACCAAAACTCTCCGATGTGATCGAGCAGCAGCTGGAGTTTTTAATCCTTGAGGGAACATTGCGTCCCGGAGAAAAACTCCCACCGGAACGTGAACTGGCAAAACAGTTCGACGTCTCCCGTCCCTCCTTGCGCGAGGCGATTCAACGTCTCGAAGCGAAGGGATTGTTGCTTCGTCGTCAGGGCGGCGGAACCTTCGTGCAGAGCAGCCTGTGGCAGAGCTTTAGCGACCCGCTGGTGGAACTGCTCTCCGATCACCCTGAATCCCAGTTTGATCTGCTCGAAACGCGCCATGCTCTGGAAGGCATTGCGGCTTATTACGCGGCGCTGCGCAGCACCGATGAAGATAAAGACCGTATTCGCGAGCTGCACCACGCTATTGAGCTGGCGCAAGAGTCCGGCGATCTGGATGCCGAGTCCGAAGCCGTGCTCCAGTATCAAATCGCCGTCACCGAAGCGGCGCACAACGTGGTATTGCTTCATCTGCTAAGGTGTATGGAGCCGATGCTGGCGCAAAACGTGCGGCAGAACTTCGAATTGCTGTATGCGCGTCGGGAGATGCTGCCGCTGGTGAGTACGCATCGCACCCGTATATTTGAAGCCATTATGGCCGGAAAACCAGAAGAAGCGCGTGAAGCGTCACACCGCCATCTGGCGTTTATCGAAGAGATTATGTTGGACAGAAGCCGTGAGGAGAGCCGTCGTGAACGCGCTTTACGCCGTCTGGAACAGCGCAAGAATTAGTTTTTTCTGGCAGAACGTTAACCAGAAGATGTTGTGAATAACGCGCAAAAATGTGCGCGGCAACTAAACGCAGAACCTGTCTTATTAAGCTTTCTGACGAAAGTTTAATGGGACAGGTTCCAGATAACTCAACGTATTAGATAGATAAGGAATACCCCCATGTCAGAACGTTTCCAAAATGACGTGGATCCGATCGAAACTCGCGACTGGCTACAGGCGATCGAATCGGTCATCCGTGAAGAAGGTGTTGAGCGCGCTCAGTATCTGATTGACCAACTGCTTTCTGAAGCTCGTAAAGGCGGCGTGAAAGTCGCGGCAGGCGCAGGGGCCAGTAATTACATCAACACTATTGCCGTTGAAGACGAACCGGAATACCCGGGCAATCTGGAGCTGGAACGTCGCATTCGTTCTGCTATCCGCTGGAACGCCATCATGACCGTGCTGCGCGCGTCTAAAAAAGACCTTGAGTTGGGCGGCCACATGGCGTCCTTCCAGTCTTCCGCCACGATCTATGATGTCTGTTTTAACCATTTCTTCCGTGCGCGCAACGAACAGGATGGCGGCGACCTGGTGTACTTCCAGGGCCACATCTCTCCGGGCATCTACGCTCGCGCGTTCCTGGAAGGTCGTCTGACCCAGGAACAGATGGATAACTTCCGTCAGGAAGTTCACGGCAATGGCCTCTCTTCCTATCCGCACCCGAAACTGATGCCGGAATTCTGGCAGTTCCCGACCGTCTCTATGGGGCTGGGCCCAATCGGTGCTATCTACCAGGCGAAATTCCTGAAATATCTGGAACACCGTGGCCTGAAAGATACCTCTAAACAGACCGTTTACGCCTTCCTCGGCGACGGCGAGATGGATGAGCCGGAATCCAAAGGCGCGATCACCATCGCCACCCGTGAAAAACTGGACAACCTGGTTTTTGTTATCAACTGTAACCTGCAGCGTCTTGACGGCCCGGTCACCGGTAACGGCAAGATTGTTAACGAACTGGAAGGCATCTTTGCAGGTGCTGGCTGGAACGTTATTAAAGTCATGTGGGGCGGTCGTTGGGATGAACTGCTGCGTAAAGACACCAGCGGTAAACTGATCCAGCTGATGAACGAAACCGTTGACGGCGACTACCAGACCTTCAAATCCAAAGACGGCGCTTACGTGCGTGAGCACTTCTTCGGTAAATATCCGGAAACCGCCGCCCTGGTGGCCGACTGGACTGACGAGCAGATTTGGGCGCTGAACCGTGGTGGTCACGATCCGAAGAAAGTCTACGCGGCACTGAAAAAAGCGCAGGAAACCAAAGGCAAAGCGACCGTAATCCTGGCCCATACCATTAAAGGTTACGGCATGGGCGACACCGCGGAAGGTAAAAACATCGCTCACCAGGTTAAGAAAATGAACATGGACGGCGTGCGTTACGTCCGCGATCGTTTCAACGTGCCGGTTGCCGATGCTGATCTCGAAAAACTGCCGTACATTACCTTCCCGGAAGGTTCTGAAGAACACAAATACCTGCATGAACGCCGTCAGGCGCTGCATGGCTACCTGCCAAGCCGTCAGCCGAACTTCACCGAGAAGTTAGAGCTGCCTCAACTTTCAGATTTCGGCGCGCTGCTGGAAGAGCAAAGTAAAGAGATTTCCACTACGATCGCTTTCGTGCGTGCTCTGAACGTGATGCTGAAGAACAAGTCGATCAAAGATCGTCTGGTTCCGATCATTGCCGACGAAGCGCGTACTTTCGGTATGGAAGGTCTGTTCCGTCAGATTGGTATCTACAGCCCGAACGGCCAGCAGTACACCCCGCAGGACCGTGAGCAGGTTGCTTACTACAAAGAAGACGAGAAAGGCCAGATTCTGCAGGAAGGTATCAACGAGCTGGGCGCAGGCGCATCCTGGCTGGCTGCGGCGACCTCTTACAGCACCAACGATCTGCCGATGATCCCGTTCTACATCTACTACTCTATGTTCGGGTTCCAGCGTATCGGCGACCTGTGCTGGCAGGCTGGCGACCAGCAGGCTCGCGGCTTCCTGATCGGCGGGACTTCCGGTCGTACTACGCTGAACGGCGAAGGTCTGCAGCACGAAGATGGTCACAGCCACATTCAGTCGCTGACTATCCCGAACTGTATCTCTTACGACCCGGCTTACGCTTACGAAGTGGCTGTCATCATGCATGATGGTCTGGAGCGTATGTACGGTGAGAAACAAGAGAACGTTTACTACTACATCACCACCCTGAACGAAAACTACCACATGCCGGCCATGCCAGCAGGTGCCGAGGAAGGTATCCGTAAAGGTATCTACAAACTCGAAACCCTCGAAGGTAGCAAAGGTAAAGTTCAGCTGCTGGGCTCCGGTTCTATCCTGCGTCATGTGCGTGAAGCGGCACAGATCCTGGCAAAAGACTACGGCGTAGGTTCTGACGTGTACAGCGTAACCTCCTTCACCGAACTGGCGCGTGATGGTCAGGATTGTGAGCGCTGGAACATGCTGCACCCGCTGGAAACCCCGCGCGTTCCGTACATCGCTCAGGTGATGAACGACGCTCCGGCAGTGGCATCTACTGACTATATGAAACTGTTCGCCGAGCAGGTTCGTACTTACGTACCGGCTGACGACTATCGCGTACTGGGTACGGATGGCTTCGGTCGTTCCGACAGCCGTGAGAACCTGCGTCACCACTTCGAAGTTGATGCTTCTTATGTGGTTGTTGCAGCGCTGGGCGAACTGGCTAAACGTGGCGAAATCGACAAGAAAGTGGTAGCGGATGCGATTACCAAATTCAACATCGATGCAGATAAAGTTAACCCGCGTCTGGCGTAAGAGGTAAAAGAATAATGGCTATCGAAATCAAAGTACCGGACATCGGGACAGATGAAGTTGAAATCACCGAGATTCTGGTCAAAGTGGGCGACAAAGTGGAAGCTGAACAGTCGCTGATCACCGTAGAAGGCGACAAAGCCTCTATGGAAGTCCCGTCTCCGCAGGCTGGCGTCGTGAAAGAGATCAAAGTCTCTGTCGGCGACAAAACCGAGACTGGTGCACTTATCATGATTTTCGATTCCGCCGACGGTGCAGCTGACGCTGCACCTGCTAAGGCAGAAGAGAAGAAAGAAGCGGCTCCGGCAGCAGCACCTGCTGCGGCAGCGGCGAAAGACGTTCACGTTCCGGATATCGGCAGTGACGAAGTTGAAGTGACTGAAGTGATGGTGAAAGTGGGCGACACCGTAGAAGCTGAACAGTCGCTGATCACCGTCGAAGGCGACAAGGCCTCTATGGAAGTTCCTGCTCCTTTTGCAGGCACCGTGAAAGAGATCAAAGTGAACACCGGCGACAAAGTCTCTACCGGCTCTCTGATTATGGTCTTCGAAGTGGCGGGTGAAGCAGGCGCAGCAGCACCAGCGAAAGCGGAAGCCGCTCCGGCTGCGGCTGCTCCAGCAGCAGCGACGGGCGTGAAAGACGTTAACGTACCGGACATCGGCGGTGACGAAGTTGAAGTCACCGAAGTGATGGTCAAAGTCGGCGATAAAGTTGCCGCTGAACAGTCGCTGATCACCGTCGAAGGCGACAAGGCCTCTATGGAAGTGCCTGCGCCGTTCGCGGGCACCGTGAAAGAAATCAAAATCAGCACCGGCGATAAAGTGAAAACCGGTTCTCTGATTATGGTCTTCGAAGTAGAAGGCGCAGCGCCTGCGGCCGCTCCGGCTAAACAGGAAGCGGCGGCACCGGCTCCGGCGGCGAAAGCTGAGAAGCCTGCTGCCCCGGCTGCCAAAGCGGAAGGCAAATCTGAGTTCGCTGAAAACGACGCTTACGTTCACGCTACCCCACTGATTCGCCGCCTGGCGCGCGAGTTTGGCGTAAACCTGGCGAAAGTGAAAGGCACCGGTCGTAAAGGCCGTATTCTGCGCGAAGACGTTCAGGCTTACGTGAAAGACGCTATCAAACGCGCGGAAGCTGCGCCGGCTGCTGCGGGCGGCGGTATCCCGGGTATGCTGCCGTGGCCGAAAGTGGACTTCAGCAAGTTTGGTGAAGTTGAAGAAGTGGAACTGGGCCGTATCCAGAAAATCTCTGGCGCGAACCTGAGCCGTAACTGGGTGATGATCCCGCACGTTACGCACTTCGACAAAACCGATATCACCGATCTGGAAGCGTTCCGTAAACAGCAGAACGCCGAAGCTGAGAAGCGCAAACTGGATGTGAAATACACGCCAGTGGTCTTCATCATGAAAGCGGTTGCCGCTGCTCTGGAACAGATGCCGCGCTTCAACAGCTCTCTGTCCGAAGACGGTCAGCGTCTGACCCTGAAAAAATACATCAACATCGGCGTGGCGGTTGATACCCCGAATGGCCTGGTGGTTCCGGTCTTTAAAGACGTGAATAAGAAGAGCGTGACCGAGCTGTCTCGTGAACTGACCACCATCTCCAAAAAAGCGCGTGATGGTAAGCTGACCGCTGGCGAAATGCAGGGTGGTTGCTTCACTATCTCCAGCATCGGCGGCCTGGGAACTACCCACTTTGCGCCGATTGTCAACGCGCCGGAAGTGGCTATCCTCGGCGTTTCTAAGTCGGCGATGGAACCGGTGTGGAATGGGAAAGAGTTTGTGCCGCGTCTGATGATGCCTATCTCTCTTTCCTTCGACCACCGTGTGATCGATGGTGCTGATGGTGCGCGTTTCATTACCATTATCAACAATATGTTGTCTGACATTCGCCGTCTGGTGATGTAATGAAAAAGCCGGCCCGACGGCCGGCTTTTTTTTGATAATCTCATGTATTTTGTGAGGTTATTAGCGAAAGCGATAATTCGTGATCCGTTTGTTGTTTCAAAATTGTTAACAATTTTGTAAGATACGGGCGGATAGAACGACCCGGTGGATGATGGGCGATCAAGTACCCCGGACCGCCGGATACAAATAAAGAGGTCATGATGAGTACTGAAATCAAAACTCAGGTCGTGGTACTTGGGGCGGGCCCGGCAGGCTATTCTGCCGCTTTCCGTTGCGCTGATTTAGGTCTGGAAACCGTAATTGTAGAACGCTACAACACCCTTGGCGGTGTTTGTCTGAACGTCGGCTGTATCCCTTCTAAAGCGCTGCTGCACGTAGCAAAAGTTATCGAAGAAGCCAAAGCGCTGGCTGAACACGGTATCGTCTTCGGTGAGCCGAAAACTGATATCGACAAGATTCGTACCTGGAAAGAGAAAGTGATCACGCAGCTGACCGGCGGTCTGGCGGGTATGGCCAAAGGCCGTAAGGTGAAAGTGGTCAACGGTCTGGGTAAATTCACCGGGGCGAACACCCTGGAAGTTGAAGGCGAAAACGGCAAAACCGTGATCAACTTCGACAACGCGATTATCGCGGCAGGTTCTCGTCCGATCCAATTACCGTTTATTCCGCATGAAGACCCGCGCGTATGGGATTCTACCGACGCTCTGGAACTGAAAGAAGTACCGAAGCGTATGCTGGTCATGGGCGGCGGTATCATCGGTCTGGAAATGGGTACCGTATACCACGCGCTGGGTTCAGAGATCGACGTGGTTGAAATGTTCGACCAGGTTATCCCGGCGGCTGATAAAGATATCGTTAAAGTCTTCACCAAGCGCATCAGCAAGAAATTCAACCTGATGCTGGAAACCAAAGTGACTGCCGTTGAAGCGAAAGAAGACGGTATCTACGTTTCGATGGAAGGCAAAAAAGCCCCGGCTGAAGCGCAGCGTTATGATGCGGTTCTGGTGGCGATTGGTCGTGTGCCGAACGGTAAAAACCTCGACGCGGGCAAAGCTGGCGTGGAAGTTGACGACCGTGGCTTTATCCGCGTCGACAAACAGCTGCGCACCAACGTGCCGCACATCTTCGCTATCGGCGATATCGTCGGTCAGCCGATGCTGGCGCATAAAGGCGTTCACGAAGGCCACGTTGCCGCTGAAGTTATCGCCGGGAAGAAACACTACTTCGATCCGAAAGTTATCCCGTCTATCGCGTACACCGAGCCAGAAGTGGCATGGGTTGGCCTGACCGAGAAAGAAGCGAAAGAAAAAGGCATCAGCTATGAAACCGCCACCTTCCCGTGGGCAGCTTCTGGCCGTGCTATCGCTTCTGACTGCGCAGACGGTATGACCAAACTGATTTTCGACAAAGAATCTCACCGCGTGATCGGCGGGGCGATTGTCGGCACCAACGGCGGCGAGCTGCTGGGTGAAATCGGTCTGGCGATCGAAATGGGCTGTGATGCGGAAGACATCGCGCTGACCATTCATGCGCACCCGACGTTGCACGAGTCCGTCGGTCTGGCTGCTGAAGTGTTCGAAGGTAGTATTACCGACCTGCCGAACCCGAAAGCGAAGAAGAAATAATCTTCTGTAGGTGACAATGCGCCACCCGATACAAAAAAGCGGCTTTACAGCCGCTTTTTTTAAGCATGGCAAATCAGATGTGTCAAATGATGGCGAAGGATAACGAAACCGCAAAATTTATCTTTTCCGCAGCAGTACGTTTTCAAAGCTTATGCCGTCGGTAGTGCCTTTGTCTGTCATTTTCGACCAACTAATTGTTTCATAAGAAATACCTCTCCTTACTTTGTCATCACCCTGAAATTAGTAACGCTATAAAATAATAGCGAGCTAATTATGAGGTTTGATATATGAAACTTTTTCTGACAACAGCAGCGCTAACTGCGACGTTGATTTCCGGCATGGCATTTGCCAGCGATCCCGTCATCCCCTGGGCGACTAACAGCGGCGGTACGGAAAGCACGCATATTGCGGCAATGGGCGAGGATTTGAATGCGCAGCATCAGCAGATCACCCACACGCATGAAGGCGTATGGGCGGCCAATTCCGGCAGCATTCAGGCTGATGAAGCCGCGCTGACCAGCAACAAGCCGCCGGTACAAGGCCACCCGGAATTAATGCCGCATCAGGGCTAATGATCATGGCCTGGCGATAACGCCAGGCGCTTACGGGTTATTCGGCGACCTGCCACTGCGCGTCTGGCGCAAAACGCGTGATAGCCTGAACTTTACTCTCCGTCTCCTTGCCTAAATCCGCCTGATAAATACGATCGTCCTGGTTGACCATAAAACTCATCACCCCGGTTTCGCCGTAATGCATCGGCCAGGCCAGAAGCGCCGCGCCGTGACCGTCGTTATCGCTGATAATACGGAAATGGTAGCCGTGGTAACCCTCGTCTGGCGCTGCGGGGCTAAAGTTTGGGCCTAACGGACTGGGGACGTCGCCTGCTTTGGTTGGCCAGTACAGGCCATCTTTTTGGCCTTCGCTACTGATTATCCTGTGCGCCCAGCGATGGTTTTGTAAGTAATAGTCCTGCTGCGCATCAACGTAAGCATGCATGGCCTGTAAGGTAGAAAGTTCATTTCGCCCAATAGTACGGGTGAGGATCTCATTCCCGGCTGCCGCCATATCAAAGCGCCAGCCGCCAGTCTCTTTCACCATGGGCACCGGGAGCTGCCAGTCTTCTCGTCCGACATTCAGGTGCGCCGTATTGTCTTTTTGTACAATGCGATGGCCTTCGCGCCAGTCACGATTGAAGCGGGCCACGGCCTCGGGATCGGCACCTTCCGGCGGCAGAAATTGCCGCCAGTCATCGCCCAGTAGCGCGGTAAGCTGCGTTTCGTTTTTTCCGGCTACCGCCGCGGCGAAGGCGCTGGCGGCCGCTTCCGGGGAGGGGAACCGTTCCTGCGCGTAGCCCAGCAAGGGTAACGACAGTAACAGAGCGCTTAACATAACCTTTTTCATTATCTGCTCCGGTTAACGGCGATGAAATTCATGATGTTCAGAAAAATGTTCCCGCGCGGCGGCGCGTTGCTCGGTGTTTAAGTGACTGCCGCGACGACTTTCCAGGCCGCGTAGCTGTTGCGATTGCCATGACGGCGATCGACTGTCGTTCCCGCTAAACACATTGGCGTGCATATTCTGGCGAAATGCCTGACGCTGCTGCGGCGTAGAGGATTCAATACGCTGGCGGGCGGTGTCTCTCTGCTGCTGTGAAACAGGGTGCTGCTGGGCTTTAGCCTTCAGCTCGGAACGATGCTGCTGTGTGGTGGATTTATTCAGTGTCTGCTGCGCCGCCTCGCGACGACTGCTGTTTTGTGTTCCGTCATAGCCACGGTAATTATTACGCTGGGCAATTTGATTTAACTGCTGCGATGCCGCTTTGCGCTGTCTATCGCGGGATGTCTCGCCTGACAGGTTAGCGGGTGATGTATGGCTGCGTTGTTGGAATTGCGCCATGGCCGCCTGGCGCTGACTGTCGCGAGACACTGGCGCTTGCTGCGTTGCGCTTAACCCGCCGCTAACATTGGTGGGATGGAACCGTTGCGCAACGGTATTATTCGGATAGGGGACGCCATTGCGCCAGGCGGGATTATGCTGCCAGCCCATCGTTTGGCCCGGCAGGTTTTGCCCGGATATCCGGTTGAAATTATTGACATTGATGTTGATATTATCGCCATTGTGTTGGTAACCGTTACCACCATGATGGTAATCATCATCATGATGGTCGTCGTCATGGTGGTGATGATCGTCGTCATCCCAGTCTATGCTGCTGAACAACGCATAGGTGGTAGCGACGCCCAGACTATAACCAAAACCTTTAACAAAACTATCGGCAAACTGCTGCCCCGGAGGGGGCGGTAAATACACCGGCGGATAAGCGGTATTGGGCCAGGCGCCATACACCGTCGCGGGGTTATAGTTCGGCACGTACACCACCTGCGGATTCGCGGGTTCAATTTTGATGACGGTCGACGGTGTCGCTGGCGTACTGGCGGATGTGGTGGTGGTTGTTGTCGTCGTGACGGCGGTAGAAGCGCTGGACTTCGGCACGCTGGTGACGGTTTGCTGCGGCGTTGATTTTAGCGAACCGGTTTGTTGAGCGAGCAGACGCAACCTTTGCACCGCATCCATCACATCCTGTGGCTGGGCTAAGAACGCATCGCCCAGGTTTTGCACCCATTGCGGATTCTCGCCCATAAGCGCCATCAACTGGGGAAAGGCGACCAGCGATTTGACGCTGGGGTCCCACGGTTGGCTGGCCACCGCCTGAATAGCGGCATCGCCCTGCAGCGTGGGGTTATCCCGCGACCACTGGACGGCCTGAACCACGTTCGCCGGGTAGGTGGAGGCCATGAGCACCTGCGAAAGCAGGGCATCGGGATAAAGCGCGACAGGCGCGACCCATTGATCGATTTGCGCAGTGGTAAAGGTCGTTTTCGCGACAGGCGCGGGCACAGCGGTCTGCGTTTGCTCAGGGGCGGGAGCTGCCGCCTGCGCGGGCGCTTCGGGAGCGCGGCTTTTAACATACAGTACGCCCGAAGCGGCAAATAACCCGGCACTGCACATAAGGGCAATGAGATGGGGTTTAAAGGGCAACGTCATTTTATCTCTCCCGATTCCAGAGAATCGCTATGGTCATTATGCCTGCCGCCGACGGGGTGCAGTTTCGCGTGAGTATAAAGGGACGATAGTTTAATTTTTAGCTAATGTTGGGATCGATAACGTTAAGTGACGATCAAAGCACGAAATGAGGTAAGCATTTATGGCTGCAGCTCCCGTCTCAGTAGAGCATTAGACCATCCTTAACGATTCAGCCACTTTTTTATGTTGCTTTTTTGTAAACAGATTAACACTTAAAGAAAATCCTGTTATTGTGCCTTATGCGGTACCGGGCATTTACCCTACTAACTACTGTCTCACAGGAGCGTGAAGAGAATCGCCCATCAACAAAAGCGCCGCATTATGACAATGAGAGCGAGGAGATATCGTCGTGCTAGAAGAATACCGTAAGCACGTAGCTGAGCGTGCTGCCCAGGGGATTGTGCCGAAACCTTTAGACGCAACCCAAATGGCTGCGCTTGTCGAGCTGCTGAAGACCCCGCCTGTGGGCGAAGAAGAATTCCTGTTAGACCTGTTGATCAACCGCGTTCCTCCTGGCGTAGATGAAGCCGCTTATGTTAAAGCCGGTTTTCTCGCTGCTGTCGCGAAAGGCGACACCACCTCCCCGCTGGTCTCCCCAGAAAAAGCCATTGAACTGCTGGGCACCATGCAGGGTGGTTACAACATTCATCCTCTGATTGATGCGCTGGACGATGCGAAACTGGCGCCGATTGCGGCCAAAGCGCTGTCCCACACCCTGCTGATGTTCGATAACTTCTACGACGTAGAAGAGAAAGCCAAAGCGGGCAATGAATATGCCAAACAGGTGATGCAATCCTGGGCCGACGCCGAATGGTTCCTGAGCCGTCCGCCGCTGGCGGAAAAAATCACCGTCACCGTTTTCAAAGTGACCGGCGAAACGAATACCGACGATCTCTCTCCGGCGCCGGATGCGTGGTCGAGACCGGATATCCCGTTACATGCGCAGGCGATGCTGAAAAACGCCCGTGAAGGCATTGAGCCGGATCAGCCAGGCGTTGTCGGCCCCATCAAACAAATCGAAGCATTGCAGAAAAAAGGCTACCCGCTGGCCTACGTGGGCGACGTGGTGGGCACCGGTTCTTCCCGTAAATCCGCGACCAACTCCGTGCTGTGGTTCATGGGCGATGACATCCCGAACGTGCCGAACAAGCGCGGCGGCGGCCTGTGCCTCGGTGGCAAAATTGCGCCTATCTTCTTTAACACTATGGAAGATGCGGGCGCACTGCCGATTGAAGTTGACGTTTCTAACCTGAATATGGGCGATGTGATTGACGTCTACCCGTACAAAGGCGAAGTGCGTAACCACGAAACCGATGAACTGCTGGCAACCTTCGAACTGAAAACCGACGTGCTGATCGACGAAGTGCGTGCTGGTGGTCGTATCCCGCTGATTATCGGCCGTGGCCTGACCACCAAAGCGCGTGAAGCGCTGGGGCTGCCGCACTCAGACGTTTTCCGTCAGGCAAAAGACGTGGCGGAAAGCAGCCGTGGCTTCTCTCTGGCGCAGAAAATGGTCGGTCGCGCCTGTGGTGTGAAAGGTATCCGTCCGGGCGCGTACTGCGAACCGAAAATGACCTCCGTCGGTTCTCAGGATACTACCGGCCCGATGACCCGCGACGAGCTGAAAGACCTGGCCTGTCTGGGATTCTCCGCCGATCTGGTCATGCAGTCGTTCTGTCACACCGCAGCCTATCCGAAGCCGGTTGACGTCACCACGCACCACACGCTGCCAGACTTCATTATGAACCGTGGCGGTGTCTCTCTGCGTCCGGGCGACGGCGTGATTCACTCCTGGCTGAACCGTATGCTGCTGCCAGATACCGTGGGTACCGGCGGCGACTCCCATACCCGTTTCCCGATCGGTATCTCCTTCCCGGCGGGCTCTGGTCTGGTGGCGTTTGCCGCCGCGACCGGCGTGATGCCGCTGGATATGCCGGAATCCGTGCTGGTACGCTTCAAAGGCAAAATGCAGCCGGGCATCACCCTGCGCGATCTGGTCCATGCCATCCCGCTGTACGCCATCAAACAGGGCCTGCTGACCGTTGAGAAGAAAGGCAAGAAAAACATCTTCTCTGGCCGCATCCTGGAAATCGAAGGTCTGCCGGATCTGAAAGTGGAGCAGGCGTTTGAGCTGACCGATGCTTCTGCCGAGCGTTCCGCTGCGGGTTGTACCATCAAGTTGAACAAAGAGCCGATCATTGAATACCTGACCTCCAACATCGTCCTGCTGAAGTGGATGATTGCGGAAGGCTACGGCGACCGTCGTACGCTGGAACGCCGTATCCAGGGCATGGAAAAATGGCTGGCGGATCCGCAACTGCTGGAAGCCGATGCTGACGCAGAGTACGCGGCGGTGATCGACATCGATCTGGCGGATATCAAAGAGCCAATCCTGTGTGCGCCGAACGATCCGGACGACGCGCGTCTGCTGTCTGACGTGCAGGGCGAGAAGATCGACGAAGTGTTCATCGGTTCCTGCATGACCAACATCGGCCACTTCCGCGCGGCTGGTAAGCTGCTGGATAGCCACAAAGGCCAGTTGCCAACCCGCCTGTGGGTAGCGCCGCCAACCCGTATGGACGCTGCGCAGCTGACCGAAGAAGGTTACTACAGCGTGTTTGGTAAGAGCGGGGCGCGTATCGAGATCCCAGGCTGTTCCCTGTGTATGGGTAACCAGGCGCGTGTAGCCGACGGTGCGACGGTCGTCTCGACTTCAACCCGTAACTTCCCGAACCGTTTAGGTACCGGGGCGAACGTCTTCCTGGCTTCTGCGGAGCTGGCGGCGGTGGCGGCGCTTATCGGCAAACTGCCAACGCCGGAAGAGTACCAGACCTTTGTGGCGCAGGTGGATAAGACGGCGGTGGATACCTACCGTTACCTGAACTTCGACCAGCTCTCTCAGTACACTGAGAAAGCAGATGGCGTGATTTTCCAGACTGCGGTATAAAAGTGACTGGCCCGGATTTCCGGGCCAGTTTTTACAGCGAAGAATCGTAATAAAAATGGATATCCAGGTTTTCATCGGGCTTGAAGTTTTTTTGTTTAAACTCCAGGGTTAACGGATCAATTTGTTTTAGCGGGTAATTAAAGCAGGGGACGACCACTTCAGTCTCATCCTTCTTATGAATGCGCAAGGTAAAGTCGCCAATGACACCTTCTTTCCAGTTAGCGCCAGTTTTCAGAATATAGCCCAGATAGCCCCAGCCGATATTCGCGCTACCGTCTTCGTTTTTATATTTTATTCCTGCATCCAGCTGTTTTAACGCCTTGCGAGTGGCGGCGGTCAGGCATTGATCGCCGAGCTCATCACCAAGAAGACTGTCAAGGCTGTCAGGCACGCCGGTGGATTTACTGGGCGTGTATGAGTGGTGAATCACGATCTCCTTGCCCGCCGGAAAACGTTGTTGCCAGATAAAATATTGTTGAACGGCAATATTCAGATAGCCGTCATCAAACCACTCTGACGGTAATTGCTGTTTTCCCTCTTTATATCTTTCTTCAATAGAGGCTTTGCCCTCGCGATTGAGGACATGGCGTAGCTGTGGGATCGTCCAGCCGGTTTGCAGTAGTTTCGCCGTAATGTCTTCTTCACCTTTACCGCCTAAGTCATGGATGACTCGCCAGCGGGACTCGCTTTTAACCGGTTTACCGTCCACGCTGATCTTAAAGTTGGCAATACCTTCTGTGCGATCTCCCATATATCGTTGGGAAATAGCCGGCATCGGAAAGGCTACCGGAACGGTAATATCCTGCGCCGAATGATTAATAAATACATAATCGACATTGATACGATCGCTGGCAATCAACAATCGCTCTTTCGCCATGCTGATCTCATTTTGTTGCAGAAATTCAATGGAACCATTGGTTTCCCCGACCGCCGAGTCGTTTGCATAAGCATGATAACTGGTAATAAAACACAGGAGTACGCTCAGCCATTTAAAATATGTCATACCGGTGCATTCCATGTCCGAAACATAATCATTATCATAATCCGGCGAGTGCCGTTTTTCGAGGGAAGAAAAATGCGGTATTATTTATTTTTATTATTAATAATTTGCCAAAATACATTTGCCGAAGAAATAAAACCATTGCCACAAGGTGATACCTGGCGCAAATATATTGCCCTGTCGCTGCGCGATGAAGAAGGGCTTGAGGATGGGCTGTTTAACCTGCGGCGGATTGAAGCAAACAGTAGCATTGCTTACGTTTGTGGCTTAATAAAAGACAAAAACGATAATTTTCTGACGGATGGGCAAAATCAATATCATCTTTATGACCGTGTGATGGCGATAGGTTATCGCTGGAGTTGGGGCAGCGTTGTGCGCTTTGATAAAACCATTGCTTCGCCGCAGGATGTTCACTGCCATTATGGTAAAAACGTACCGTTAACGTCTGCGCTCTTACGTGAGCAGGTCGCCGCGCAAGGGCGCAAAAATATTTGCCAGCCGGTAAAAGCCAGCGACCCGCTGCGAAGCGATATTCTGAACGGCCTGCGCGCCAGTTATATTGGCGACAGCAATAGCTTAACTCTTAACGGCCCGCTGCCGACGGTAAAATTTATCGTCGAAGACCTTTGCGCCACGGAAGATTATGCTTACTTTTTGGGTAAGGCGACGGGAGATAAAACGAGTTTTTTTATCCATGATGACGCCAATAATCGGCTTCGCGTCGTGTTGAAAAAATCCCCGGATGGCGTGTGGCGCCCGCAGCCGGAAAACAACCTGCTGACACAACAATCTAAAGTGAGCGGCGGGTACTATAGCGATGGCACGCTGCGAGAAACCGATTTAGCGCAACTGGCGCAGGCGTGCAGGGTGGAGGGAGACACCGTTAACCTCACCGGCACGCTTCGCCAGCAGGGGGACGGCGAGTCCGCTTACTGGACCCTGACCCCGGATAGCCCCCTTACCTGCGTGCGCGATGCCAATAAGCAGCAGCCTGGCTGGAACCAGACGATGCAACTGGTGCTAACCCCACAAGAGCGGGAATCGCTCAACAATTTGGTCGGTAAAAAAGTCAGCGTCGGCGGCGATATTTTTCTGGCGCTGAGCGCCTCGCATCATACGCCGCTGTTACTGGATAATATTTTTCGCTTAACGGAAATAAAGTGAATGAGAAAGCTATGGGTTATAGGAATGCTATTGATGCTATGCGGCAACGCTGATGCGGCGGCTAAATTACAGTATTTACACGTTACTAACGGTGGGATGATGGCATTTTACGATGACGGTAACGCAAAAATGTGCGCGCGCTGCGAACCGATGGTGCAGAATCTCAAATCAATGAATAACAAGGCGCCTTATGCCCGTTGGAAACAGATGGGGGATGTCATAAAACTGAAGTCGCCAAATGGCGAGAGTGATTATAAATTTTACCAGCAGGGTGAAATTCTTTCTACCTGGTGGATTTTTAATTATAAGACGCTTCATGCGCTCGTGGATTTGAGTGAGTAAAGCGTTTTATGCCATCATTCGTACATAGACGATAAAGAATAAAACGTCACTGCCAAATTTTCCGCAGGCCGGAAATTTTTCTGCTTAAATTCCAGCGTAGTGGCGTTAACCCGCGTCAGCGGCGGCTGAAAGCAGGTGGTTATCGCATCGCCGTGAAGGCGCAGCGTAAACTCGCCGATGTCTCCCTCTTTCCACGCGGGATCACCGGTTAGCACCACATCCATCCGGTTTTGCCCCAAAGCGCCTGCCGGGCCTTGCGTCGCCATTAACTGATCCAGCGCCTGCTGTATTTGCTGGCGGTTTTCCGCCGTCGGGCAGGTGTTGTCATTGCCCAGCTCATCCGTTGACATTAGCGCGCTGAGTGACACGCTCGGGGTATAAACCTGGTGGATAGTCACCGCTTTCCCCGCCGGAAAGCTCTGCTGCCAGATGAAGTTGCGCTGGATAGTAAACTGCGGCTGATTATCCTTAAACCATTCCGGCGGCAGCGCCGGGAGATCCGCCGGAGGCGAAAATCCACCGTCGCTTAGCGCGGCGATCAGTTGCTCCACCGTCCAGCCAGCCTGCTGAAGTTTATCGGTGATCTCTTCCTGCGGAGCATTCAGTACTACGGTCCAGCGTGGTTGTGGGGTCACGATCTGACCATCGACGCGGATTTTAATGTTGCGGATGCCGGGGATGTAATCTTCGCCAACTTCGTTAACGTCGCTAAATGACAGCGGCGGCATGGGGAAAACGACAGGAACGGTAATATCCTGCGTGGTCGGATTCACAAACAAATAATCGGCATTAATCCGCTCGCGTTCAATTAACAGACGCTCTTTCGCCAGTTGAATATCGCTCTGTGCCAGTAAATGCAATGAACTATTCGCCACGGCCTCATTGGCTTGCGCCGGATAAGGCAATACTGCCAGCAATAACGGGAAACCGAACGCGATCTTTTTCATGAGCAAATGATTACTGATAATAACGCAAAGCGCTATTATGGCACCCTCAATGCAATTTTTCGACGGTCACGTTCATGCGTTATTTTTTATTGGTGTTGATGATGATTTGTTGCAATTTATATGCATCAGATATGTTCCCGCTGAAGCCTGATGAAAATCCACGCGGCGCTATTGCATTAACGCTACGCGAGGAGGTTGGGCTATTAAACGCCCGCTTCGATATCAAGCGGATTGAAATCAACGAGACGCGCGAACTGGCCTATTTTTGCGGCCTGCTAAAAGATACTGACGGTCAGTATATTAAAGATGAAGATGATAAATATTATCTCTTCGATCGTATTCTGCTGGACAGCGGTACCGAAGGGTGGGTGAGTACGGTTTACCTGGATGAAGAGTTTAGCGCGCCGGAGCAAGCAAAGTGCCACTTTGCCGGGAATGTTGACCTGAAGTCACAGGAATTACGCGCGCTGGTGAAACAGTACGGGCGCATCGCAGCTTGCCTGCCGGTAGAAAAAGGCGATCCGTTGCGCACGCAACTGCTTGACGCGGTACGTGAAAACTACGTTGGCGATCTTAATCGTAAAACAACGCTGAATAATACGCCTGTGCCATCCTTCGTGGTGACGCAGCTATGCGCGGCGCAAAAATATGCCTATTTTTGTGGCGAACCTGCCAATGCCGATGCTGACTGGTATAGTCAGGATAGTAAAAAGCTGGATGTGGTATTGCAGAAAGACGCTAATAACACATGGTGGTTGCCCGTTCCTCAATTTCAGGGCATTAGTCGCCAAAGCTCACTGGCCTGGTGTAACCACAGCACCGACATTTTGCCAGTCAAAACGGTTGAAGAAATGGCGAAAAAACGGCAACAGCGTTGCGTGCGGGAAGGCGATACCGTGTCATTGCGCGGAATACTGGCAGAGCAAAAAAGCGGCGCGCAGCGTTATTGGGTGGTTAAACTCGAAGAACCGTTAACCTGCGTCCAGGATGCCGACATGCAGACAGCCGACTGGAATGGGCAAGTGCAACTCTTGTTGAGCGATGAGATCATAGAAAGAGTTAAAGTACAGTACGGCGACGATTTGTTAAACCAAGAAATTGTTGTCACAGGTGATGTTTTACTGGCATTAAGTTCAGATCACCACACGCCACTGGTACTGGAGAATATTGTGGAACTCATGCCCGTGATGGAGGGGCCGGGCTGGTGATGTGAGACTCTCCATTTTTAATGACTGCGTTATTCCGGCGCATAATAAAAGGTCATCGACAGATCGTTTTCCGGCTTCTGCGAGGCTGGCGGCGGTGGATACCTACCGTTACCTGAGCTTCGACCAGCTCTCTCAGTACACTGAGAAAGCGGACGGCGTGATTTTCCAGACGGCGGTGTAACAGAGACGGGCCCGGATTTCCGGGCCCGAATGGCGCTTCTTATTTATTATTACGCTTCACTTCCCGTAGCCCCGGCAAATACGTAATTACCCCGCCCATTATTGCCCCGGCTACAATCGCTGGAATAAGCATAATCAATACTTCACCATATATTAATGGTAGTATGCTTATGTCAAAACCATATCGCGCAAAATTAAACAGCGTCGTGATCAGACCACCTGCAATGGCGCAAAGGATCATCCTGTTAATTATTTTTTGATATAATTTCAGGGGTATCAGCGCGCAGGCGACACCGGTTAACCATGCGGGGAGGAGACTGTATATCCAGCCGGTAATAATCACTAATTCTGGTATTGTTCTGCAGAAATAGAACAAAAATGAGTCTGGTCCGCCAATAATGGCGGGTAAAAAGTTTATGATACCTATCGCGATGGCTGCGCCTATTAACGGCCCAAACAGAATAAACCAACCGCTATGATAAATTATTCGTCGAAATACAGACATAATGTATCCTTCCTGAATTTTCCTTCAACCGTCTGACAAAAAATACAACTCACTACGGCTTCTCTGCTGATATCGCCCATTGCTGGAGCTCAGTTGAAAAGCGCTTATCAAGTAGCCAACAATTTCATGACAACGACCCGGATGATAAGGAAGCGTCTGAAAGACTAGCAGGCGTCGGCGTGGGCAGGGTATTGATGATTTCTGAAAAAACGCCAGAGGGACACCGGGCTGGTAATGCTATAACTGGATGAGGGGCAGCCATTTTTAATGACTGCGCTCTTCCGGCACATAATAAAAGTTCATCTAAACGGCGCGCTGCCTGATGTGAAATTTGTCGTCGAGTTTTCGCTTAACGGAGATTAAGTGAATGTAATCGTGATCGATGATGGACATTTCCTTGCGGCAATGCCTATATCCCCAGCACTTCCGGCACCAGCTCTTCCAGTTGCCTGACCAGCTCAGGGTCCATATAGCGGTAGTCATCGGGGATATCGAGTACGTGCAGGGGCTTATTTTCAATAATACGGCGATATTCAGCCATCAACCGGTCTTTATGTTTCTGCTCCATAACGCAGATAACGTCAGCCCACTGAAGTAACCCGCACGACACGCTTTTTTTGGCGTTGCGGCTGGTGCCGGCGGAACGGACGCTAAGGCCGGGATAGCGGCGGAACACCTGCTCCGCCGTGGGGCTGCGCCATTGATTACGGCTGCATATGAAAAGCACATTCATTAAATAAATACTCTTCCAGATCGCGCTTCGCTAACGGCGAGTTTGTCAGTCGTGGAGACTCAATACCCCACGGTGCGGCACGTAGCACTTTGTCGGAGCGCGTGTAGATATATTGAAGCGCTAGAGTGACTTTCTGTATGAATAATAAACCGTTTTGGCATTTTTATTTTATCTTTTGTGCGCCCCGCTGTTTTTCTTTCACCGTGCTGCGATAATTACCTCAAGGCGCAATGCGGTATTGGCGCATTGCCAGGGCAGAGGAAAACAATTATGGATTACGAATTTCTGCGCGACGTTACCGGAGGGGTAAAAGTACGAATGTCGATGGGCCACGAGGTGGTCGGTCACTGGTTTAATGAAGAGGTTAAAGACAATCTCTCGCTACTGGATGAAGTAGAACAAGCCGCGCGTACGGTCAAAGGCAGCGAACGCTCCTGGCAACGAGCAGGGCATGAATACACGATCTGGATGGACGGCGAAGAAGTGATGATTCGCGCCAATCAGCTGGATTTTTCCGGCGATGAGATGGAAGAGGGGATGAGTTATTACGATGAAGAGAGTTTATCCCTGTGCGGCATGGAGGATTTTCTACGGGTCGTCGCCGCGTATCGGGAATTCGTCAGTAAAGCCTGACCCTCTCTTCGTTATTGTCCCGCAACGCCAGTCGACGGACAGTTGGGGGCGGTAGTGGAAACGAAATCACCACACATTCCAGCCGGGAGTATCCCGGCTTTTTTATAGCAGAATGATTTTTTGATTTTTATTAATCATTTTAAAACTGTGATCTGACGCATTTGTGATCTTAATTTGATTGAATATAATCGTTATGATTTCATTCAATCACAACAAGCAACAGGCGGTAAGACCATGAACATCAAAAAAGCAATAGAGCGCGTACCCGGCGGCATGATGGTCGTACCGCTCGTTATTGGCGCAGTCATTAACACCTTCGCTCCACAGGCGCTTGAGATCGGCGGTTTTACCACCGCCTTATTTAAAAACGGCGCGGCGCCGCTGATTGGCGCTTTTCTGCTGTGTATGGGAGCCGGTATTAGTGTGAAAGCCGCACCCCAGGCGTTATTGCAGGGCGGGACGATTACGCTCACTAAGTTGCTTGTCGCCATCGGCATTGGCCTGGGCGTGGAGCATCTTTTCGGCGCGGAGGGTATTTTTGGCCTGAGCGGCGTGGCGATTATCGCGGCGATGAGCAATTCGAATGGCGGACTTTATGCTGCGCTGGTAGGCGAATTCGGCAATGAGCGCGACGTCGGCGCTATCTCTATTTTGTCTCTTAATGATGGCCCTTTCTTTACGATGATTGCGCTGGGCGCGGCAGGGATGGCGAACATTCCCATTATGGCGCTGGTGGCGGTGCTGGTTCCGCTGGTTGTCGGCATGATCCTCGGCAATCTTGATCCTCATATGCGCGATTTTTTGACCAAAGGCGGCCCGCTGCTCATTCCTTTCTTTGCTTTTGCGCTGGGGGCGGGCATCAACCTGGAAATGTTACTGCAAGGCGGACTTGCCGGAATTCTGCTCGGCGTGCTGACAACGTTCGTTGGCGGTTTTTTTAATATTCGCGCAGATCGTCTGGTTGGCGGAACTGGCATTGCCGGGGCGGCGGCCTCCAGCACCGCGGGTAATGCCGTTGCGACGCCGCTGGCTATTGCGCAGGCCGACCCTTCGCTCGCCGAGGTGGCCGCTGCTGCCGCTCCGCTGATTGCCGCCTCGGTGATCACCACGGCAATCCTGACGCCAGTGTTGACCTCCTGGGTTGCGAAAAAACAGGCGCGTCAGGCTTCTTTGGAGAAAAACGCATGAAAATGATAGTTATCGCCGATGATTTTACCGGATCGAATGATACCGGCGTCCAGTTGGCGAAGAAGGGGGCGAGAACGGAAGTCATGTTGAGCGCGTCGCAAAAACCGTCCCGCCGCGCCGATGTGTTAGTCATTAACACCGAAAGCCGGGCGATGCCCGCAGATCAGGCGGCATCTGCCGTTTATGCCGCGCTTTCGCCGTGGTGTGAGACATCGCCAGCGCCGCTGGTGTACAAAAAAATCGACTCTACATTTCGCGGCAATATCGGCGCCGAAGTGACGGCGGCCATGCGCGCCAGTCAGCGAAAACTGGCCGTTATCGCCGCCGCGATCCCTGCGGCCGGACGCACGACGCTTGAAGGAAAATGTCTGGTTAATGGCGTCCCGCTACTGGAAACCGAATTTGCCAGCGATCCGAAAACGCCCATTGTCTCTTCCCGTATTGCCGAGATAGTGGCGTTGCAAAGTGAGATCCCTGTGTATGAAGTCTTTTTGCAGGATGTCCGACGCGGCGGGTTAAGCGCCTTACTTACGGCTTATGCGGCTGAGGGCGAAGGGATTATCGTCGTGGATGCGGTAGAAGAGCGGGACCTGACGTTGATTGCGCAAGCGGCGTGCGAACAACCGTCGATGCCGCTGCTCGTCGGCGCAGCTGGTCTGGCGAATGCGTTGCCGGTTGAACTTTTTATGCAAGACCGGCAGCGGCTGCCGGTGCTGGTGGTGGCCGGTTCGATGAGCGAAGCCACGCGACGTCAGGTGGCTAATGCGCTGTGCCGGGGACGTGCGGAGGTCGTGGATATTGATGCCGCGCGCATGGTGTCGGATAGCGCGGAGCAGGAAATCGCGTCTGTCGTAGAGCAGGCCTGCGCGCTGTTAAGTCAGCATCGACATACGATTTTACGCACCAGCCGTCGCGCAGAAGATCGACAGTTAATCGACGCGCTGTGCGAAAAATCCGCGATGAGCCGTCAGCAATTGGGCGAGCGACTGAGCCAGCGGCTTGGCGTCGTCACGTTAAACATTATCGAGCAGGCGCGGATTGGCGGGTTGTTTCTGACCGGCGGCGATATCGCTACCGCCGTCGCCGGCGCACTTGGCGCTGAAGGTTATCGCATTCAGAGCGAGGTGGCGCCCTGTATTCCCTGTGGAACGTTTGTAAACAGCGAAATTGACGATCTGCCGGTCATTACCAAAGCGGGCGGATTCGGTTCAGACAGTACGTTGTGTGACGCGCTTTATTATATTGAGGAGATGTATTGTGGAGACTAAAACCGTTGCCATTACCATGGGCGATCCAGCGGGCATTGGGCCGGAAATTATTGTTAAAGCGCTAAGCGAAGACGGTCTCAACGGCGCGCCGCTGGTGGTTATTGGATGCCTCGCAACGTTGAAACGTTTACAGGCGAAGGGCATCACGCCGAACGTCGAGTTACGGGCCATTGAACGGGTCGCCGAAGCGCGTTTTGCGCCCGGCATCATTCATGTGATTGATGAGCCGCTGGCGCAGCCGGAGGCGCTGGAGGCCGGGAAAGTTCAGGCGCAGGCGGGGGATTTAGCGTATCGCTGCGTGAAGCGCGCCACCGAGTTAGCGTTACGGGGCGACGTACAGGCTATCGCTACCGCGCCGCTGAATAAAGAGGCGCTGCACCTGGCAGGGCACAACTATCCGGGCCATACCGAGCTGCTCGCGACCCTGACCCATAGCCGCGATTACGCGATGGTACTTTACACCGATAAACTAAAAGTGATTCACGTTTCAACGCATATCGCGCTGCGTAAATTCCTTGATACGTTAAGTACCACGCGTGTCGAAACGGTGATTGGTATTGCTGATACTTTCCTCAAGCGTGTGGGTTACGTTAAACCGCGTATCGCCGTGGCAGGCGTGAATCCTCATGCGGGCGAGAATGGCCTGTTTGGCGATGAAGAGACGCGTATCCTGACGCCAGCCATTACCGATGCCCGTGCAAAAGGTATGGACGTTTATGGGCCGTGTCCGCCGGATACTGTATTTCTCCAGGCTTATGAGGGGCAGTATGATATGGTGGTGGCGATGTATCATGACCAGGGACATATCCCGTTGAAATTGCTTGGCTTTTATGATGGCGTGAATATCACCGCGGGGCTGCCGTTTATTCGGACCTCTGCCGATCATGGCACCGCATTTGATATCGCCTGGACGGGAAAAGCAAAATCTGAGAGCATGGCCGTATCGATCAAACTGGCAATGCAACTGGCATAATTCCCTGTTATGAAAGGACAACACCGTCTGGATCTCATTGTGGCGTATCTGAAAAACCATACGCTGGTTACGGTAGAACAGCTGGTTGAGGCGGTTGACGCATCGCCAGCCACTATCCGTCGCGATTTGATCAAGCTGGATGAGCAGGGCGTGATCAGCCGTAGTCATGGCGGCGTGGCGCTGCGGCGTTTTGAACCCGCCCAGCCCACCACCAATGAAAAACAACTGCGATCGCCCGCTGAAAAACGGGCGATCGCACGCGTTGCCGCATCGCTGGTGAATGCTGGCGATGCCGTCGTGCTGGATGCCGGTACGACAATGATGGAACTGGCGAAATGCTTAACCCATCTTCCGCTGCGGGTCATCACCGTCGATCTGCATATTGCGCTGTTTTTAGCTGAGTTCCGGCAAATTGAAGTGACGATTGTCGGCGGTCGTATCGATGACAGCAGTCAGTCCTGTATCGGTGAGCATGGGCGCAAGCTGTTGCGCAGCGTTTACCCGAACATCGCGTTTATGAGCTGTAATTCATGGGGGGTAAAAACGGGCGTGACGACCCCAACGGAAGATAAGGCCGGGCTTAAACAGGAGATTATTGCTAATGCGCAGCGCAAAGTGTTGCTGGCGGACAGCAGTAAGTATGGCGCGCATTCGCTCTTTAATGTGGTGCCGCTTGAGCGCTTTAATGATGTGATTACTGACGTCAATCTGCCGCCGTCAGCACAGGTTGAACTGAAAGGGCGCGCTTTTGCGCTAACGCTGGTGCAGCCGGAGTGACAGCGCCGTCAGGCGCTGCCAGTGGTGAATCAGACCGCAGAAATATTGCGGCCGTAGTAAATCTCGCGCATCTCTTTCCACAGCGCGGCGGTGATCTCCTGGCGTTCGGTTTCAGTGAGATCTTCCGGTTTGGTGTGAAACATGTAGTGCTTAAGATCGAACTCTTTAAGCAGCATCTTGGTATGGAAAATATTTTCCTGATACACGTTTACATCCACCATGTCATACAGCGACTTCATATCTTCCGACATAAAATTCTGAATAGAATTAATCTCATGATCGATAAAGTGCTTCATACCGTTGACGTCGCGCGTAAAGCCGCGCACGCGGTAATCGATGGTGACAATATCGGACTCTAGCTGGTGGATCAGGTAATTGAGCGCTTTTAGCGGTGAAATCACCCCGCAGGTTGACACTTCGATGTCGGCGCGAAAGGTACAAAGCCCGCCTTCCGGATGGCTTTCCGGATAGGTATGCACGCAGATATGGCTCTTATCGAGGTGCGCCACCACGGTTTCCGGCAGCGGGCCGGGATGTTCGGTTTGATCGATAAGTTTCGGGTCGACTGGCTCTTCGCTAACCAGAATCGTGACGCTGGCGCCCTGGGGTTCATAATCCTGACGGGCGATGTTCAGGATGTTCGCGCCGATAATGGAGCAGGTCTCCGACAGGATCTCGGTCAGTCGGTTGGCGTTATAGAGTTCATCGATATAGGCGATATAGCCATCGCGCTCTTCTGCGGTTTTGGCATAGCAGATATCGTAAATACAAAAACTCAGGCTTTTCGTCAGATTGTTAAAGCCATGCAGTTTCAGCTTTTTCAATTTTTATCACCTCCTTAACGTCACTGTGCGGACAGTGCGTCATGTAGATATTGCGGTAGCGCAAATGCAGCGGCATGAATAGCCGGGTTGTAATAGCGACATTTGAGGCCGGCGGCATGAAAACGCGCCTGAATAATTTCGCTCGACAGGTGACGAAGAGCGTCGTTGTCCGTCGCCCAGGCGAAGGTCATAATGCCGCCGTAATAGGTCGGAATCGCCGCCTGGTAGAAGCCGACATCGCTGAAGTAATGACTCAGCTTGCGGTGGCTGTCGAGCGCTTCATCCTGTTGCAGGAAGCACACGCCGTTCTGGGCGACAAAAATGCCGCCCGGATTCAGGCAACGCTTACAGCCTTCATAAAAGGCGGAGGTAAACAGGCTTTCGCCGGGGCCTATCGGATCGGTACAGTCGGAAATGATCACATCAAAGGTCTGATGGGTCTGATTGACGAAATTCACGCCGTCGTCGATTACCAGCGTAAAGCGCGGATCGTCGTAGCTGCCGGCATTGTGGTTGGGTAAATACTGGCGGCAAAACGAGACTACGCCAGCGTCGATCTCCACCATGGTGATGGTTTCGACGTTTTTATGCCGGGTAACTTCACGTAGCATTGCGCCGTCGCCGCCGCCGATAATCAGAACGTGTTTCGCATGACCGTGCGCCAGCAGCGGGACGTGGGTCATCATTTCATGATAAATAAACTCGTCGCGTTCGGTGGTCTGTACCACGCCGTCCAGCGCCATCACGCGGCCAAAAGCGGCGTTTTCAAAGATGATTAAATCCTGGTGGTCGGTTTTTTCATGATACAGAACGTTGTCTACGGCAAAGTACTGACCAAACTGGTCGTGTAGCGTTTCATGCCACATCGTATTTTCGGCCATTGGCTGATACCTCCATTGTTAACACCCGTAAAAAAAGGGCGCAACATCATAGCTAACAATGACCGTGGATGCACGGTCATTATTTCAGCAATAGGATCGCGGAGGATTATTTAACGTAGGCTAACAGGCTCAGAGAATCGCGGGCCAGAGCTTTGCATTTTTTAGCGACCGGAATACCGATGCCGCTAAGATCGCGGTAGCTGTCTTCGCCCAACGATTTCATATCGAAGGTGTCGTAGTTACTCAGGTCCCACTGATTTTGCTGGGCAAAAAAGACCAGCGCACGGCGAATCTGACTGTTGGGTAAATTTTGGTAACCACAGTCATTTTTCAGAAAAACGAAAACTGCCGTTAAATCGGCCATATCTTCAGCTTCGGATTCAGTAAGCGCATAGCTATTTGCGCATAAGGCCATCAGGCTGCCAAACAACACGGGTCTGAAAAACGTCTTCATTGCTTCTACCACGGCATCAGGGAAAGTCAACGTTAGCATACTGAGAACGTAGCGACGACTTTTATTATCAGGATTGGTCGCGGCGTTTTCATTCTTATTGTATTGCTGTCAGGAATGGTAAAGACGTGTTGCTGGCTTGACCTTCCCGTTAGGGCAGGGTCTAAGCTTAGACACCCGCCTGTTCATTATAAGGAAATGATTATGTTACGCCGTGATTTCTTAAAATATTCAGTGGCGCTGGGGGTTGCATCAGCGCTGCCGCTGTGGAGCCGCGCCGCTTTTGCCGCCGAACGTCCCGCGTTGCCTATTCCTGACCTGTTAACGGCAGATGCGAGCAACCGTATGCAGTTAATTGTTAAAGCCGGACAGTCGACATTCGCCGGTAAGAACGCGACAACCTGGGGCTACAACGGTAATTTGCTGGGGCCAGCGGTACAGCTTCACAAAGGAAAAAGCGTGACCGTTGATATCCATAACCAACTGGCCGAAGACACGACGCTTCACTGGCATGGTCTGGAGATTCCGGGCATCGTCGACGGCGGCCCGCAGGGGATTATTCCCGCAGGCGGAACCCGCACGGTGACGTTTACGCCGCAGCAACGCGCCGCGACCTGCTGGATTCATCCGCACAAACACGGCAAAACCGGGCGCCAGGTGGCGATGGGCCTTGCCGGACTGGTGCTGATTGAAGATGACGAGATTCGCAAATTGCGCCTGCCGAAACAGTGGGGCATCGACGATGTGCCGGTGATCATTCAGGACAAACGCTTCTCCGCCGATGGCCAGATTGATTATCAACTGGATATTATGACCGCCGCCGTCGGCTGGTTTGGCGATACGCTGCTGACCAATGGCGCTATCTATCCGCAGCATTCCGCGCCGAAAGGCTGGCTACGTCTGCGCTTGCTAAATGGCTGTAATGCGCGTTCTCTGAATATCGCCGCCAGCGATAATCGCCCGCTTTATGTGATCGCCAGCGACGGCGGCCTGCTGGCGGAGCCAGTGAAAGTCACCGAACTGCCGTTATTAATGGGCGAGCGTTTTGAAGTGCTGGTGGATATCAGCGACGGGAAAGCCTTTGACCTGGTGACGCTGCCGGTCAGCCAGATGGGAATGGCGATCGCTCCGTTTGATAAACCGCATCCGGTGATGCGTATCCAGCCGCTGCGGATTACCGCCTCCGGTACGCTGCCGGATACGTTGACGACGATGCCGGCGCTGCCGTCGCTGGAAGGGCTGACGGTGCGCAACCTGAAACTGTCGATGGACCCACGCCTTGATATGATGGGGATGCAAATGCTGATGAAGAAATATGGCGCTCAGGCGATGAGCGGCATGGATCATGACAACATGAACGCGCATATGCAGGGCGGCAATATGGGGCATGGCGAGATGGATCATGGCAACATGGATCACAGCGGGATGAATCATGGCGCGATGGGCAATATGAATCACGGCGGAAAATTCGACTTCCATAACGCTAACTTTATCAACGGCCAGGTCTTCGATATGAACAAACCGATGTTCGCGGCGCAAAAAGGCCGACATGAACGTTGGGTGATTTCCGGCGTGGGCGACATGATGCTGCATCCTTTCCATATTCACGGCACGCAGTTCCGTATTCTGTCAGAGAACGGCAAAGCGCCAGCAGCGCACAGAACGGGCTGGAAGGATACGGTACGCGTTGAGGGCGGTATCAGCGAAGTGTTGGTCAAGTTCGATCACGACGCGCCGAAGGAACATGCCTATATGGCGCACTGTCATCTGTTAGAACATGAAGATACGGGAATGATGTTAGGATTTACGGTCTGACTGATGTCTGTGACGCAGGCCGGGTAAGGCGAAGCCGCCACCCGGCACAATGCCCGGCATACGCCGGGCATTAATGGTTATTTCGCGTCGTCAGGCAAAGCATAGGCCACGATATAGTCGCCCATCTTCGTACCAAACGAACCGTGGCCTCCGGCAGAAACGACCACGTACTGCTTACCGTTTACCTCATAGGTCATCGGCGTTGCCTGGCCTCCGGCGGGTAAACGTCCCTGCCACAGTTTTTCCCCGTTGCTCATGTTATAAGCGCGCAGGTAGTTGTCGGCGGTTGCGGCAATGAACAGCACGTTACCGGCGGTTGAGATTGGCCCGCCGAGCATGGGCATCCCCATGTTGAATGGCACCGGAACCGGCATCGGGAACGGCATACTGTCGCGCGGCGTCCCTATACGTTTCTTCCACACGATTTCATTGGTCTTCAGATCCAACGCGGAAATATAGCCCCAGGCCGGTTGTTTACACGGCAGGCCAAACGGCGAAAGGAACGGATTCAGCGTGACGCCGAACGGTACGCCGTACTGTGGCTGAATACCCGCTTCTGTTCCGGTACCTTTCGCGTCTTTCGGCGGCTCCATCGGATTACCCGGGCCGCGTGGGATCAGCTTCGAGACAAACGGCAGCGCCATCGGGTTAGCGATAGCGACCTGACGGTCTGGATCGACGGAAATACCGCCCCATTCAAACATCCCCAGGTTGCCAGGGAATACCAATGTCCCCTGCTCGGACGGCGGGGTGAAGATACCTTCATAGCGCAACTGGTGGAACATAACGCGGCACACCAGTTGGTCGAACATGGTCGCGCCCCACATATCCGCGCCGGAGAGATCTTTTTTCGGGCGGAAGGTTAAATCAGAGAACGGCTGAGTTTTGGCGACGTAATCGCCTTTTGCCGCGCCCTGTGGGACCGGTTTTTCCGGAGCGGGCACGACCAGCTCGCCATTACGTCTGTCGAGCACAAAGATATTACCGGTTTTCGCTGGCGCATAGATAACCGGAACGGTAGTACCGTCAACGGTAATATCTGCCAGCGTCGGCTGTGCCGGCAGGTCCATATCCCACAGATCGTGATGGACGGTCTGATAACTCCAGGCCAGTTTCCCGGTGGTGGCATTCAGCGCCAGAATGGAGCTGGCATAACGTTCCTGCTCCGGCGTGCGGTTACCGCCCCAGATATCCGGCGTGGTCACGCCCATCGGCAGATAGACCAGATCCAGTTTCGCATCATAGGCGGCAGGCGCCCAGGAGTTCGGCGAGTTAAAGGTAAAAGCGTGCTCATCGGCTGGAATCGCGTTCGGATCTTTCGCCCCCGGATCGAAGGCCCACAGTAGTTTACCGCTATTAACATCAAAACCACGGATAACGCCGGACGTTTCGCGGGTAGAGAAGTTATCCGTGACCGAACCGGCAATGACAATCGTTTTATCGGTGATAATCGGAGGCGACGTCGGTTCATACAGTCCCGGCGTGGTGTCCGGCATATTGGTTTGCAGATTCAGGACGCCTTTGTTGGCGAAGGTTTCACACAGCTTGCCGGTTTCGGCATTCACCGCGAAAAGGCGACCGTCATTGACCGGAAGGATAATGCGGCGCGGACAGTCGGCGATGACCTCCGGCGAGGCGGTATCCGCTTTGGCCTCATGATAAGAGACGCCGCGGCAGGTCACATGCTGGAAAGACGAATCGGTCTTCAACTGAGGATCAAAATGCCACTTCTCTTTACCGCTGGCGGCGTCCAGCGCGAACAGACGCTGGTGAGCTGTACACAGATAAAGCGTATCGCCGACCTTAATCGGGGTCACTTCGTTGGTGATTTCGCCCGGATCGTTGGGTTGTTTCAGATCGCCGGTGCGGAAGACCCACGCTTCTTTCAGTTGGTGAACGTTATCCGCAGTGATCTGTTTCAGCGGCGAATAGCGTTGGCCTTCCTGATTACGTCCATAGGCCGGCCAGTCTTCGTCGGCGATCGACGAGCTTGTTGCGGCGGGCGTGGCGTCGGCGCGAAGCGTACCGTTGATCTCCTGCGGGTCGTTGAAGCCAGCCCAGGTCAGAATGCCGCCGCTAATCAGCAGCGCCACGACCAGCGCCGCCACTGCGCCGCTGGAAGGAACCACCAGCCGATGCCAGACAAACGGCAATATTAGCCAGATGCCGAAAAACACCAGAATATCGCTACGCGGCGTGAGCGCCCAGAAGTCGAACCCGACTTCCCACACGCCCCAAATCATTGTCGCCAGCAGCAGGGCGGCATACAGCCACAGCGCGGCACGTTTACTGCGCCATAGCAATCCGGCCACAACCAGCATCACGAGGCCCGCGATGGGGTAGTACCAGGAACCGCCAATAGCAACCAGCCAGACACCTCCGATAAGAAGATACAGCCCACAAAGTGCTGCAAAGAGGGCCGTCAGCGTCACGAGTAATCGTGGCGATCGTGCGTTATTTTCTGCCATAAAAAGACACCATCCCAAATTGTTAATTTTTTAGTAGCAATTAAGTATAGGAATTAACATGTGTGATCGTCATCACAAAATGAGCTTTCTTATCAAATGCCGCGAATGAATACGTTTGCTGTTATACTGCGTGCCTTGCGCGTCAATGCGGCGTTATTAGTCACCGGCATTGAGTGATTTGTTTTTAAATCATATGGTTATAAATATGAAACATACTGTTGAAGTCATGATCCCCGAAGCGGAGATCAAAGCACGTATTGCCGAGCTGGGTCGTCAGATTACCGAACGTTATAAAGACAGCGGCAGTGAAATGGTGCTGGTAGGTCTGTTGCGTGGCTCATTTATGTTTATGGCGGACCTGTGCCGTGAAGTTCAGGTTCCTCATGAAGTCGATTTTATGACCGCCTCCAGCTATGGTAGCGGCATGTCCACCACCCGCGACGTGAAAATCCTCAAAGATCTGGATGAGGATATTCGCGGTAAAGACGTGCTGATTGTCGAAGACATTATTGATTCCGGTAATACGCTGTCGAAGGTCCGTGAAATCCTGGGCCTGCGCGAGCCGAAATCGCTGGCGATTTGTACGCTGCTGGATAAACCGTCTCGCCGCGAAGTGGACGTGCCGGTTGAGTTCGTTGGCTTTTCGATTCCGGACGAATTTGTAGTCGGTTACGGTATCGACTACGCCCAGCGTTATCGCCATCTACCGTATGTTGGTAAAGTGGTGCTGCTGGACGAGTAAGCGCAGAAATGCCGGATGGCGTCGCTAAAGCGACTTATCCGGCCTATAGCTAATGGCTTATTGGTGGGGAATGTATTTCAGACTTAGGGCGGAGATACCCTTATGATAGCCGTTCTCCAGCGTTTTTTTGTTGGTGGCGGTGACGTCAAGATCGCGCAGCAGGCCATCATTGATACTGTACGCCCAGCCGTGAATGGTCACATTCTGCCCGCGTTTCCACGCTGACTGCATAATGGTGGAATGCCCCAGGTTATAAACCTGCTCCATGACGTTCAATTCATAGAGCGCGTCCAGACGTTGCTCTTCGGGCATTTTTCCCAACAGCGAGCTATGTTTAAGCCAGATGTCGCGGATATGCAGCAGCCAGTTATTAATCAAGCCCAGCTCAGGGTTTTCTACCGCAGCCTTGATACCGCCGCAACCGGAGTGGCCGCAAATGATAATATGCTCAACTTCCAGAACATCAACCGCATACTGAACCACGGAGAGACAGTTCAGATCGGTGTGAATAACCAGGTTAGCCACATTACGGTGAACAAACAATTCGCCCGGTTCAAGCCCGGTTAAACGCTCTGCGGGAACGCGGCTGTCGGAACATCCAATCCATAGAAAGCGCGGTTTTTGCGCTTGCGCCAGTTTCTCAAAAAATCCGGGGTCCTCTTCCACCAGCATTTTTGACCATAGTGCATTGTTGCTGATGAGTGTATCTATGTCTTTCATGGAAGTTAACGACCTGTAACCAAATAAGTGCGTTGGGCTAATATAGGGCAACTCCGTAGTTATTTAAACCATATATAAAGTGTAAGAACGTAAAGTAAGTGAGAATTTATGACCATTGCGCTGGAACTTCAACAACTTAAAAAAACCTATCCCGGCGGCGTTCAGGCGCTGCGCGGCATAGATTTGCAGGTCGAAGCGGGGGATTTTTACGCGCTTCTGGGGCCAAATGGAGCAGGGAAATCGACCACCATCGGTATTATCAGCTCATTGGTTAATAAAACGTCCGGGCGCGTTAACGTTTTTGGTTACGACCTGGAAAAAGACGTGGTCAACGCCAAGCGACAGCTTGGACTGGTGCCACAGGAGTTTAACTTTAACCCGTTTGAAACGGTGCAGCAGATCGTAGTGAATCAGGCCGGTTACTACGGCGTGGAACATAAAGAGGCGGTTTTACGTAGCGAAAAGTATTTAAAACAGCTCGATCTGTGGGAAAAACGTCATGAACGCGCGCGGATGCTCTCCGGTGGGATGAAACGCCGCCTGATGATCGCCCGCGCATTGATGCATGAACCTAAGCTATTGATTCTCGACGAGCCGACGGCGGGCGTCGATATCGAATTGCGTCGCTCGATGTGGGGATTCCTGAAAGACTTAAACGCCAAAGGCACCACCATTATTCTCACCACCCACTATCTGGAAGAGGCGGAAATGCTGTGCCGCAATATCGGTATTATTCAGCACGGTGAGCTGGTGGAAAATACCTCCATGAAAAATCTGCTTTCAAAGCTGAAATCGGAGACGTTTATTCTGGATTTAGCGCCAAAAAGCCCGCTACCTAAGCTTACGGGTTATCAATATCGTCTGGTGGATACCTCGACTCTGGAGGTGGAAGTGTTACGCGAGCAGGGGGTTAACAGCGTCTTTAGCCAACTGAGCGAGCAGGGGGTTCAGGTATTAAGTATGCGTAATAAAGCTAACCGTCTGGAAGAACTGTTTGTGTCGCTGGTGCATGAAAAACAAGGAGATCGCGCATGATGCAGCTTTACTGGGTTGCCCTTAAAAGCATCTGGGCGAAAGAGATCCACCGCTTTATGCGGATCTGGGTGCAAACGCTGGTGCCGCCCGTCATCACCATGACGCTCTATTTTATTATTTTCGGCAACCTGATTGGTTCGCGCATCGGCGAAATGCATGGTTTTAGCTATATGCAATTTATTGTGCCGGGCCTGATTATGATGGCGGTCATTACTAACTCCTACGCGAATGTCGCGTCGTCATTTTTTAGCGCCAAGTTTCAGCGCAATATTGAGGAGCTGCTGGTCGCGCCGGTACCAACGCACGTGATCATCGCCGGATTTGTCGGTGGCGGCGTAGCGCGCGGGCTGTGCGTGGGGATTCTGGTGACGGCGATTTCGCTCTTTTTCGTGCCTTTCCAGGTGCATTCCTGGGTATTTGTCGCGCTAACGCTGATTCTGACCGCGATTCTGTTCTCGCTGGCCGGACTGCTGAACGCCGTGTTTGCGAAAACCTTTGACGATATCAGCCTGATTCCCACCTTCGTGCTGACGCCGCTGACCTACCTCGGCGGGGTATTTTACTCGCTGACGCTGTTGCCGCCGTTCTGGCAAGGGCTGTCGCACCTGAACCCAATCGTCTACATGATCAGCGGCTTCCGCTACGGCTTCCTGGGTATCCATGATGTACCGCTGGTGACGACGTTTGGCGTACTGGTGATCTTTATCGCCGCTTTCTACCTGCTGTGCTGGTCACTGATCCAGCGTGGGCGCGGGTTGCGCAGTTAAGCGTTGACAGGGGCGTTGGGTTGCGCTTCGCTTCACTTCATCTACGGGTCCGTAATATCAATGGGTTACGGGGCTGTAGGTGGGGGAGGCTTGCTGAACCCCAACGCTTCTCTCAGCGAATCTGAATCTCCAGCGTGGCGGTAGCCTGGTATTCTCCGGTGTGGGGAACATGTCCGGTGGTATTGACCGGCGCGGCGGTGAACTCGGTGCTGCCTTTACCGTCTGTGTAATCTTCAATCGGCAATTCGGCGCTGCCGCCGGGAACGATGGTCTTATCGTATTTATCGGAAATCCGTATCCCTAAATTCTCATTGTCGGTTTTCAGGTATTCCGGGTTGTGCGGATCGGTTTCTCCGTTCAATGACATTGACAGGTTGGTGCCGTCCGCCACGTTGCTACAGGTAAAGTTTACCTGAGTGGTGACGTGCGAGTTCTGCGGACTGTCGCCGAGATTACGAATATCTTTGCCCTCAATATCCGGCAGCCTGACCTCGATAACCTGCCCGGCGTTGATGGAACAGGACTGAGGCACGGTAATAGTTCCGGACAGGGTGACGTGCGCGACAGGGGGAACGGCGGGGGAAATATTATCTCCGCTGCTGCCCGGCGTTTTTGATAAATAGAGATTCATGATCGTTGTTTGCGGGATCGAGATTTCGCCGACCAAAGGATGAGTAATATAAATCCTTACCGTGCCTTTATTGCCCGCTGTCATTGATTTCATTTCTGCATCGCCACAGCCGCCTGCGGAACTATCCTCATTGCTGATTGAGGAAAACGGGACGGGAATATATTCGCCAAGCTTCCCGGCTATATACGCTTCGGTGCCAATTTCCAGTTTGCCTGCCACGAGGACATAGTAATCCATATGTCCGTAGTATCGCGTCTCGCTGTGTGTGCCTTTCTGCGTCAGATCGCCGGTGGTCGCGGTGAAATAGTTGTACCCGCGATAATCACTGTTATCGCAGTCGCATTTAGCCGAATATTCTCCGCCTGCTGACCAGTGCTCTTCAACGATGGTTCCCGTCTGGTTCCCATCCGTATCGGTAATGGTTTGATTAAAACTAAAAGGAAAATTATGCGTGCCGCTGGTGGGTTGACACCAGCCGCTTCCGTTGCCCATCGTTCCTTCTGCCAGCGCATGGCCTGAAAATAGCGACAACGCCAGCAGCATCCATAAATTCTTCATTGTGTTCCTCACTGGCAGACGGCGTTCGCCATCACGATGCCGTTCATATTTTTGCTGATATCCAGACGGTAATCCGCGCGGCAAGAGGCGCTTCCCCAGTTCACCAGCAGCAGGCCCTCTTCCGGCAGGCCGCTGAGGAAGGTCTGGCCTTTATCGCCGACGATACTGGCCAGGTTCGCATCCTGCCCATCGACGCTTGCCGTCGCGCCAAAGGGCACGGGCTCGCCATTGCTGCGCGTCAGCGTTAACAACACGCGATAGCCCTTATGCGTGTCATACGCCGCGCGCACCACCGCATTACGCGTCGGATAGACGGTCTGGTTGTTGAGCGGAATATCCACGTTGTCAGCAAACGTGCTGCTGTCGAGCGAGATATCGTAGCGATAATACGGCGTGACGTTGGGGATCACCGTATAACCCCGGAAGTCGGTGGCGACGCCGGTCTGGTTTTCAACCGAAACGCCGCTGGCGCCGGGCGCTTTAATTAAAATCGCCGCTCCGGTAATCGGCTGGCTCAGGGTAATACCGTTTTCGTGCGCCAGAATGCCGCCACTGATGCCGTAGCTGACCTGTTGGCTATCTGGCGACTGATTGTAACCGGCGTTGAGATTGGCATAAGTGCCTTTGTAGCTGGCGTTTACCCCGCCGGAATCACCGTCTTGTGTGCTGTGGCTCTGCTGTAACGACCAGTTCAGGTTTCTGTCACGCAGCGCGGTGCCGCTAAGGGTGGTGCTGTTCACCGTGGCATCGTGCTTACGCGTGTTCAGCATATAGCTGGCGTATAGCCTGGAATCGAACACCGTAAACGGAACGTGCAGCGACAACGTGAACAGCCGATCGTTCTGGTTATAACGATCGTCGTCGTTATCATCATCGTCATTGTCCGATCGGTACTGGTAGGTGTTTTTGTTATAGCTGTAGCTCAGCGTATAGCTCACCGGACCCCAGCTATTGTTGTAACTGGCGCTCAGAGATTCCATCTGCTGCGCGCTGTGCCAGTAATCTTCTTTGACCCAACTTAGCGTTAAGGAACCGAGCGTATCGCTAATTTGCTGGTTGACCGAAGCTTCGAAACGATTATGGCGCTTGCCGTAGTTATCATAAAAATCGTCGTCCGGGTTGATCACCTCGCTCAGCGAATTGTAGTTTTCGCTGGCGTAACGATAGCCGGCCAGCGAAAACGTGGTGCCCGTACTGACGACGCCCTTGCTGTAGCGGACGCGCCAGGATTGCCCGATTTCTTTGCGGCCATCGTCAAATTTGGCGTGCGACCAGATGCCGTCCAGGGAAATGGCCCCCAGCATCTGCATATTTTGCCCGACGCCGAAGGCGACGGACTGGTATTTATCGCCGGCAATCTGGCTGCCGCCGTACAGGGTGATGCCCCACGGCAGGCCGTACAGCAGGGTCGCCTGGCCGAAGTCGTCCAGCGTGTGGTTGTTATAATCGCGATATTTACCCACGGTCACGCTGTATTTTGCCCGTCCGGTGCGCTGCAGAATCGGCAGCGAAGAGTAGGGCACGATAAAATGCTGTTCGCTGCCGTCGGCTTCTTTTACCGTTACGTCATAGTCGCCGTTGCTGCCGGTGGGAAACATATCGTTGATTTCAAATTCGCCCGGCGAAACGGCGGTCTGATAGGCGATATAGCCGTTTTGCCGCACGATAACCTGCGCGTTTGAGCGGGCGATGCCGCGAATCGTCGGGGCGTAACCACGCTGGCTGTTGGGCTGCATTTGATCGTCAGAGGTAAGCTGGAGGCCGCGAAAAGGTACGCTGTCGAACACGTCGGATGGCGTATTGCTGTCTCCGGCGGTGAACTGGCTTTTCAGCGCGATAATGTCGCGCTGTAAATAGTTATAAACGCTGTTCCAGCTACCGCTCTCGCCGTTATTTGAACTCCAGTTACTGTAGTTGCGAAAACGCCACGGCCCGAGGTTAAAACCCGGCTGGAGAGCGAGATACTTCGATTCCGCATCGTCGGAATCCTCGCTGGAACCGTACTCTTTATAGCCGCTGAAGCTGTAGTTCAGCATCAGCGCGGTAATCCCCTCCTGCCACTTTTCCGGCGGCACGTAGCCGCGCGCGTTGTTGGCGATGTAGAGTTGCGGGATGCTTACTGATAATGCCTGTCGCTGAAAATCAAACTGCTGGCTGGCGCCGGGGATAACGTTGAGATCGACGCAGCCTTTTTCACTCTCCAGGGTTGGAAAAAGGTCGGTTTTGACGCCGTTATCTTTTAGTTCCTGGAGCCGTAAACAGCCCTGTAATGCCTGTTGACCGTCACTGAGCGTCGTGAGTTGAAAATCAACGTTTCGCGCGCCGATTTCTGTTTTATTGATATTGATAGTGACGTAATAGGTGCCAGGCAGCTGGCTTTTGTCGTTATCAAATGTCGACAGATCGACGCTTGTGCGACTCGCCTGCCCATGGTTTTCAATAAATGCCGGATTGAAATAGTCGCGCGCCCATGCAACGTGTGCGAACGTGCTGCCCAGCGCGATACACACAGCGCAGCGCGATAAATAAAATACCCGGTGTTGCCTTTTGCGCATCGGCACTCTCATCCCTGTCACTCTTCTCAAGGCGTTTGTTTATGTTCGGGGCCAGTACCGCCAAAATCGTTGATGATAGACCAGACAATCGGGCCGCTGGCGGCGGCAGGCAGCGTGTACTGCGCGTTGCCGAAAGGCGCCACATAGCGCGGGGCTTTCACTTTTTGACTGCCAACGGAAAGGGTGGCGAAGTTCATATAATAGGGCGTGGGGTTCTTCACGGTGAGCGTGCGACCCTGACGCGACCACGTTAACCGATCGGCAACTTCTTCTGGTTTTTGGGTTAACGCTTTTGGCCGGTAAATCAGCTTAAATTCCGCTTTAACGGCCAGCATGAGCGTGTTGTGTTTATTGTCCGGATTGCTGCTGGGAATCGATTTAATATCCAGCCAGTACAGCGACTCGCGATCTTCCGGCAAATTGCCGCCGGTACGGATAATTCGCAGTACGTTCTTTTGCCCGCCATTAAGGCGAAAAAGCGGCGGGGTGACCATAAACGGCGCATCGCCGCTCGCCCCTGTTTCGCTGATCGATTGCGCCCAGGACTGAATTAAATAGGGAACGTTGTCGCTATTGCTTATCGATATGGACGCATCTTTGGCATCGCCGTGAAAAATAACCCGCGTTGTGCCGATGTTTATCCCTGCGGCATGCGCCAGCGAACCGCACAACAGGCAACAAAGCAACCCTGCTTTAGCCAATGAATTCATTGATGACCTCAATAAACAAAGGGGCCAGCCGACGCTGGCCACCAGGATCAGTTATATTGCAGATAGAATGTTGCGGTTGCATCGACCGTTCCCGACTTAACGGGAACCGCGGTGGAGATATAGCGGGCGGTGAAAGGCATTGAGAGTGACGTCACCCCCTCTGCTGTAGGGAGGTTGACTGGGGCAGACCATGCCTGAAGATCGTTAAAGGTCATAGTGGTGCCAGCGTTATCAAGAATCTGCACGCCAATATTCTCAGCATCAGCGTCATTTTTCAGGATGGTCGCATCGGTTCCGTCGAGCGTACCTTCAAAGCGCGCCTGTACACTGCTGTAGATGTTTGCGTCGCAGTTTTCGAGATCGATGGTGAAGCCTTTATCCCCTGCCGTCTGCCCTGCGGCAGTAAAAAGAGAGGCAAATTCGTCCTGTAATGTCACCTCTACTGAATCCGTTGTTACCGTACAGGCGTTTTGCTTAATGAGGCCGGTGATATGTACGGTGCCGTCTTTGGCGGTGTCTGCCAGCGCGGCGGGGGAGAGGGTGATGGCAGCCAGTGCCACAGTGAGTGTTTTTAAGGTGAGTTTCATTATCTTTGATCCTTTAAGATATTATAAATATTGACATAGTAACAATATCTATAGTGTGGGAAGTTATTGTTCTTTTTATTGCCGAATGAGTAAATATAATGTCCGATGATTTTTGCGGCGCGAAGAAAAATTCAGAATACATAAATATGAAATATCTATAATATATATTTAATCAATTATTTTGGTGAGTGTTTGTTTAATTGAATCGCCGTGATTACCCTTTAATAGGCCAGATTCTATGAAGGCTGCTAACAATTTTAAAAATAATGCAAAATTTTTTGAATAAAAAATGATCGTAGTCATAGTGTGTTGTCGGCCAAAAAAACATGCTGACATCATGCAGGATTGGAGCTCAATGGAGGAGAAGTTATGCTGGGATGGGTCATTTCCTGTCATGACGATCGGGCGCAGGAAATGCTCGAAGGTCTTGAAAAGAAGTATGGGCCGTTGGCGCAGTGTCGGGCGGTCAATTTCTGGCGTGGGCTAAGCGTAAATATGCTCAGCCGCATGATGTGTGACGCCCTCCATGCCACCGACTCCGGTGAAGGCGTGATATTTTTAACCGACATTTCCGGCGCGGCGCCTTATCGTGTCGCGTCGCTGATGAGCCATAAACATTCTCAATGTGAAGTTATTTCAGGTGTCAGCTATTCATTGATGGAAGAAATGATTCCATGGCGAGAGTCAATGAGCAGTTCAGCATTTCGCGACCAGATTGTCGCGCTTGGCGCGCCGGATGTCACCAGTCTCTGGCATCAGCAGCAGAAAAATCCGCCTTTTGTATTGCTGCATGATTCGTATGAGTTTTGATCAATACCATTGACGACGCTTTTGCTACAATGACGGCGTTTTTTCGCCTCGGTTATGATATATGGTTATGCGCGTTGTTCTTATCTTGCTGTTCTTTTTCGCCGGTAATGTGTTGGCTGCCTTGCCCGCTCGTTATATGCAAACGACGAAAGATGCCGCCATCTGGTCGCAGATTGGCGACAAAATGGTGACCGTAGGGAATATCCGCGCCGGACAAATTCTTTCCGTAACGCCTGTTGCGGCTGATTATTATGCCTTTAAATTCGGCTTCGGTGTGGGGTTTATCGATAAAGGCCATCTGGAATCCGTGCAGGGAAAACAAAAAGTGGAAGATGGCCTGGGCGATCTTAACAAGCCGCTCAGCAATCAGAATCTGGTGACCTGGAAGGACACGCCGGTGTATAACGCGCCGGACATCAGTAGCGCCCCGTTTGGCGTATTGGTGGATAATTTGCGTTACCCCATTATTAGCAAGCTGCAAGGCCGGCTACATCAAACCTGGTATCAGATCCGTATTGGCGACAGGCTGGCTTATGTCAGCGCCATGGATGCGCAGGAAGACAACGGCATTCCGATTTTGACCTATCATCACATCTTACGTGATGAAGAGAATACCCGTTTTCGCCATACGTCCACCACGACTTCGGTTCGGGCATTCAGCAACCAAATGACCTGGCTTCGCGATCGCGGCTATGCCACGTTGACGATGTACCAACTGGAGGATTACATCCATAACCGCGCGAATTTCCCGGCGCGCGCGGTGGTTATCACCTTTGACGATGGCCTTAAATCGGTGAGTCGCTATGCGTATCCGGTATTAAAGCAGTACGGTATGAAAGCGACGGCATTTATTATCTCATCGCGTATTAAGCGCCATCCGCAAACATGGAATCCCAGATCGCTGCAATTTATGAGCGTGTCCGAATTGTGCAAGATAAGCGACGTTTTTGATTTTCAGTCGCATACCCACTTTTTACACCGGGTAGATGGGCATCGTCGCCCGATTTTATATAGCCGCAGCTACCATAATATTCTGTTTGATTTTGAACGCTCGCGGCGGGCACTCGCACAGTTTACTCCGCACGTATTTTATCTTTCTTATCCCTTTGGCGGTTATAACGCGACCGCGATCAAAGCAGCAAAAGACGCCGGTTTCCATCTGGCGGTCACCACGGTGAGAGGGAAGGTGAAGCCGGGAGATAATCCGATGCTGCTCAAAAGGCTGTATATTCTGCGCACGGATTCGCTGGAAACCATGTCGCGGCTGATCAGCAACCAGCCGCAGGGATAAGGACTATCAGGCAACCTGTACCGGAATAGCTTTCGCGGTGCGCTTCATTTCGTTGTCGCCTTCAAAATAGGCCACTTTCGGACGCCATGTACGCGCTTCTTCATCAGACATGGTGACGAAGCTGGCGATAATCACAATGTCGCCAACTTCAGCGCAGTGCGCCGCCGCACCGTTCACCGAGATGATTCTGGAGCCGCGTTCAGCCGCAATCGCATAGGTTGAGAAACGTTTCCCATTGGTCACGTTCCAGATATCAATCGCTTCGTTTTCCAGAATACCGGAGGCATCAAGGAAATCCTGGTCAATGGCACAGGAACCTTCGTAGTGCAGGTCCGCCTGCGTGACTTTTACGCGGTGGAGCTTGCCTTGCAGCATGGTGCGAATCATAACTTCTTTACCCTGTCGTTTAGCTTGGCTAAGCAGGCGCTTGTGGCCTGCTTTGGAAATTCTCAGGCAGTATTGCCCGATTTTTAACCCCTGTCTACTGGGCTAATGTAACGCTTTGATTATCGATCAGACGCGCCTGACCCAGCCAGGCGGCGGCCAGAATCACTGCGCGTTTGCTGGTTTCCGTCAGCTCCTGCAGCGTGTCGGCATCACGGATTTGAATGTCGTCGGCACGGAAGCCTTTTTCATTCAGTTCCTGTTCGGCAATGGCAATAATCTCTTGCAGCTCACGATTACCCGCGATCAGTTTTTCAGCGATGCTATTCATCACGTTGTGTAGACCCGGCGCAATTTTGCGCTGCTCTGCGGTCAGATAACCGTTACGTGAGCTGAGCGCCAGACCGTCTTTGGCGCGAATAATCGGCACGCCGACGATCTCAATGTCATAACTCATATCCGCCACCATTTTGCGGATCAGCGCCAGTTGCTGGAAATCCTTCTCGCCAAAGCAGGCGATATCCGGCTGGATCAGGTTGAACAGCTTGCTGACGATAGTCGAGACGCCGCGGAAGTGGCCCGGACGGCTGGCGCCTTCCAGCATGGTAGAGAGGCCGGGAACATCAACGTACGTCTGGCCTTCCAGCCCCTGCGGGTAGATTTCCTCAACGGCTGGCGCAAAGACATAATCGACTTTGCGTTTGTTCAGCTTTTCACAATCTTCCTGCAGCGTGCGCGGATAACGCACCAGATCGTCCGGCCGGTCAAACTGCATCGGGTTGACGAAAATGCTGACGATCACCACATCAGCCCGGGCTTTTGCCTCATCGACCAGCTTCATATGGCCGTCGTGCAGGTTGCCCATGGTGGGAACCAGTGCGACGCGTTTACCTTCCTGACGCAGACGACGAATATGCTGGCGCAGCAGCGGCAGGGTTTCAATGATTAGCACAACAAAACTCCTTGAGTTGCTTGATGATCCTGCCCGATGGCGCTGCGCTTATCAGGCCTACATCCGTTGAGGATCTGTAGGCCGGATAAGACGCGTCGCGTCGCCATCCGGCACGGTCAGAAAAATTAGTGAAAGCTGTGTTCTTCGCCCGGATAAACGCCGGACTCCACTTCAGCCATATACTGCCGTACGGCGGCGCGCATGTCGCCCGCCTCGGCAAGGAAATTTTTCGCGAATTTGGGAATATGGCCGCCGGTGATGCCAAACGCATCGTGCATCACCAGGATCTGACCGTCGGTGACGTTGCCCGCGCCGATGCCGATCACCGGAATCGACAGCGCTTCCGTGACGCGCTTCGCCAGCTCAACCGGCACGCACTCCAGCACCAGCAGTTGAGCGCCAGCCGCTTCTAAAGCCAGCGCGTCATCCAGCAGCACTTGTCCGGCATCGCCGCGGCCCTGAATTTTATAGCCGCCGAAGATATTCACCGACTGTGGCGTTAGCCCCAGATGACCACAAACCGGCACGGCGCGTTCGGTGAGCATTTTCACCGTATCAACCAGCCAGGCGCCGCCTTCAATTTTGACCATATTGGCCCCCGCACGCATCACGATAGCCGCGTTTTCACATGCCTGTTCCGGGGTGGCGTAAGCCATAAACGGCAGGTCGGAGAGCAATAGACAGTTGGGCGCGCCACGTCGCACGGCACGAGTGTGGTAAGCGATATCTTCCACGGTGACAGGCAGAGTGGAGTCATGCCCCTGAATCGTCATGCCCAGCGAGTCGCCAACCAGCATCACATTGATACCTTCGTCGGCAAATAACTTAGCGAAGCTGTAGTCGTAGGCGGTAATTGTCGCGAAGCGTTTTTTCTCTTGCTTGCATTTCTGCAGCAGTGAAATGGTGGTGGGTTTCATAACGTTTCCTGATGGTAAAAGTTATATTTCCCGGCATTCTAACAGTCATATTCAGGGGGGCAATTGATTTAAGCAATCGTTTGGCGCTAAAGCAGTAAACGCTAAAGGGGAGGCGATGTTTTACCAGTGGGCGGGTTTTGCAGCACCAAGATGGGTGAGATGCTGATGCAGGCTGATACCATCCGGAAAGATCAGATCAGGAGCGATTTCGAATAACGGCCACAGCATAAAACCGCGGTTTTTCATGTCGTAGTGCGGCACGGTCAGACGGTCGGTGTTAATGACTTCATCGCCAAACAGCATAATGTCGAGATCCAGCGTGCGCGGCCCCCAGCGTTCGGCCTTGCGCACCCGGCCCTGTTGCAGCTCAATGCGCTGGGTATGGTTAAGCAATTCTTCGGGGGCGAGAGCGGTATCCAGCGCCACCGCAGCGTTCAGGTAATCGGGCTGATCCTGTGGGCCAAGCGGCGGCGTGCGGTAAAACGAAGACACCGTGACGATACGGCTATCGGGAATGTCGGCGATAGCCTTCAGGGCGGCATTGACCTGCTCCAGCGGAGAGGCCAGATTACTGCCAAGCGCGATATACGCGATCGTCATACGGTGCCCTCGCGGCGCGGCGCGCGTTTGCGCGGACGTGAACGGCGGCGGCGTGGAGCAGGATCGTCGTCCAGCTCGTTGAGCATCCCTTTTTGTTCCGGCGGCGCGGAAGCCTGAAACTCGGCCCACCACTGCGCCAGACGTTGCAGTTCAGTATTATTTTCCACCTGAGCGCGCAGCTCCAGTAAATCAAACGCGGCGCGGAATTTGGGATGTTCCATCAGTTTCCAGGCGCGTTTGCCCTGACGTCGCGACATCCGTAACTGAAGCTGCCAAATATCACGGGTAAGTGTGGTAAGGCGTTTCGGGATCGCCAGTGAACGGCAGGCTTCATCCAGCACGTCATTCATGGCCAGCGCGAAAGCGTCGTAATAGGCCAGACCGCTCTCCTGAGCGATTTTTTGCGCCATCTCCAGCAGCGGATACCAGAACATGGCGGCAAACAAAAATGCCGGATTAACGCGCATCTCGTTACGGATGCGGTTATCCGTATTCTTCAACACCTGCGCAATGATGCGTTCCATTGCGCTGTCGCCGTTTTCGGTGAAATAACGCGTAATGGTAGGAAACAACGGCTGGAAGAGGTTGTATTCCCGCAGTTGTTGATAGGTTTCAAAACCGTTCCCCGCCTGCAGCAGCTTCAGCGACTCTTCGAACAGGCGCGCGGGAGGAATGTCGTTTAGCAAGGTAGCCAGACGCGGGATTGGCTCAGCCGTTTCAGGGCTGATACGCATATTGAGCTTCGCAGCGAAACGCACGGCGCGCAGCATTCGAACCGGATCTTCGCGGTAGCGCGTTTCCGGATTGCCGATCAGGCGAATCACGCCTTCTTGCAGATCCTGCATTCCGCCGACGTAATCGCGCACGGTAAAATCCGCTACGCTGTAGTAAAGGCTGTTGATGGTGAAATCGCGGCGCTGGGCATCTTCTTCGATAGAGCCGAAGATATTATCGCGCAGCAGCATACCGTTTTGCCCACGCTGGGAGGTCGTACGGTCGCTTTCACTGCCTTCATGATGACCACGAAACGTTGCCACTTCGATAATTTCCGGGCCAAACATCACGTGAGCCAGGCGGAAACGACGCCCCACCAGACGGCAATTGCGGAATAATTTCCGTACCTGATCCGGTGTTGCGTTGGTGGTCACGTCGAAATCCTTCGGCTTTTTGCCGAGCAGGAGATCGCGGACGCCGCCGCCGACCAGGTAGGCTTCATAGCCCGCTTTGTTCAGCCTGTACAGTACCTTGAGGGCATTTTCACTGATATCTTTGCGGGAGATAGCGTGCTGTTCACGCGGGATAATCGTCATATGTGGACGGGCGACGGCTTGTTCTGCCTCGCTCTCCTCGCGGCTTAACACCTTACGGCAAAAATTAGCGACTCGGGTAAAAATAGCGCACCTCGGTAGTGTCATACATTAATAAGATCAACTTACTCTATGTCTTTCGCATTACGGCAGCCGGGCGTAAGAGAGCAACGCGACCTGGGCTGTAAGCATCATTAACGCCGCAGCAATGCGAAAGACGATGAGCAAAAATAGCGGCTAATCATAGCTCAGCGAGACGCATTTGAGAATGCCGGATTTACATTAGCCGATGTGGGTACGGCTGTAAGCCTCCAGTGCGTCACCGCAAAGCGCAGCAACTCCTCAACAGACATCTCCTGCCACGCTACGACGTCGCGTTGGCCTAAAAAGCGCAATGCCTGGACCAGTACCGGGCGCGGATCGCCTGTCGCAAGCGCAGGGGCATGATTTTGCTTGGAAAGTTTAGCGCCTTGTTCGTTGAGCGCCAGCGGAAGGTGCACGTAACCAGGCGCACGCCAGCCAAACTGTTTATACAGAGAAAGTTGTCGGACAGTGGGTTCGATTAAATCTGCGCCGCGGACGATCTCCGTCACCCCCTGAAAATGATCGTCGACCACCACGGCCAGATTATAAGCAAACAGTCCGTCGCGGCGGTGGATAATAAAATCTTCGCTCGCCAGCTGTGGGTCAGCCTGGATGTCGCCGCGCAAGGCATCATGGAAACGCATCACCGGATGCTGCTGTTTAATTCTGACGGCGGCATTCTCCGGCCCGTGGCATAACGTCCGGCAATGGCCGTCGTAAATACCGCCCAGACGTTGAATGCGCGAGCGGGGGCAAGTGCAGTAGTAGCTCAGTCCCTGCTCGTGAAGCCAGGCCAGCGCCTCGCGATAAGCCTCATGACGCTGTGATTGCCATAAGACCTCGCCATCCCAGTGCAGGCCGTAATGTTCCAGCTGGCGCAGAATGGTCGCTGCGGCACCGGGAACTTCACGTGGGGGGTCGATATCCTCGATGCGAACGCGCCAAATTCCGCGTTGCGCACGGGCTTGTAGATAGCTGCCGAGGGCGGCGATTAACGAGCCGAAATGCAGTTCGCCGGATGGCGACGGCGCGAAACGGCCAATATAGTGTGAGTCAGTCATGCTGCGGGCAATAAAGAATAAGGCGGGAAAACTCCCGCCTGTCATAAATAGGGTAGAAACGAACGGGATTAACCCGCCATCTGTTTTTCGCGAATTTCAGCCAGCGTTTTGCAGTCGATGCACAGATCGGCTGTTGGACGCGCTTCCAGGCGGCGGATACCAATCTCCACCCCGCAGGACTCGCAATAACCGAAGTCTTCATCTTCCACTTTCTTCAGCGTCTTCTCGATCTTTTTGATCAGTTTGCGCTCACGGTCACGATTACGTAACTCCAGGCTAAACTCCTCTTCCTGCGCGGCGCGATCGACCGGATCGGGGAAGTTGGCGGCTTCGTCCTGCATGTGCGTCACAGTGCGATCGACTTCATCCCGGAGTTGATTACGCCATGCTTCAAGAATACGCTTGAAGTGCGATAGCTGGGCTTCGTTCATATACTCTTCGCCCGGTTTCTCCTGGTACGGCTCCACCCCAGCGATGGCGAGAATACTCAGGGACGATGTTTTACGGTTTTGCCCTTCTTGCATGTTGCTTCTCCTTAACACGCACTATCGATCCCCATGTTCGGGGGAAAATCAGGTCGCTATAAATAGCAGATGCTTTTCCGGATAGCAATTATCTAAACGTAACACTTGACAACCCTGTGAGGAAAAGCGTATTTACGCACGCGGCCAGAATACTTAATAATCAGGCTGTTATTCCACTACAACGTTATGGGTACTGGTTCGTTCAGTTCCATTTTTTGGGCTGAAAGTTCTGCTTTATAAGCTAAAACTTCCACTCCTTTATTCTGAGCCTCGCTCAATAGCTGCGCGTATTTTATATCGATATGACGTGCGGGGGAAAAACGTGTAATGGCGGAGTGCAGCACCGCGAACACCACCACCGCGCGATGACCTGCCGCCGCAACGCCCATCAACTCCCGAAGATGTTTTTGCCCTCGTTCGGTGATGGCGTCGGGAAAATAACCGTTTTCTTTTTCCGCTAACGTGACCGATTTCACTTCAATATAGCAGTCCGGGCGGAAATCTGCCTGTAACATAAAATCTATACGGCTGCGCTCGGCGCCATATTTGACTTCACTTTTCAGAATATTGTACCCCGCCAGCGCCGGCAGGCGATTCTCCTGAATCGCTTCTTTCGTTAGCTGGTTCGCCCGCAGCGTATTCACGCAAATGAATGCGCCGAATTGCGTTTCAGTCAATTCCCAGGTATGCGGATATTTGCGTTTAGTATTTTCTGATGTCGAATACCAGACGGTATCGCCTGGCGTGGCGCAGCCGGTCATCGCGCCGGTATTAGGACAGTGCAGCGTAAGCGTCGTACCGTCAGGGGTGATCACATCGGCTAAAAAACGTTTATAGCGCTGAATCAGCGTAGCGCGTTGTAAAGGGGGGGAGAATATCATCGACATTCCTTCATTATTATTCGCCCAGCGTCCAGCGCTGCAGCTCGGCATAGCGGGTACGGCCTTGCCCATACGAAGAGGCGTAAAGCGCAAACGACGTGACCGGAAATGACCAGCAAAAGCCCGGCGGCGGGATAGCCACCGCATGGCTGGCGTCGCGCAGCAGCGTAATATGCGGGTGAAAAGGCTGCGGGCTTTGATAACAACCGCTGCGGGCGGCCTGCGCGCGCAGCATATTAGCCAACTGCAACAACCCGCGCGGCGGCTGGCGCATCCCCAGCCACACCACGCGCGAACGCAGCCACTGACCGGCGTCATCCAGATGTAGCGTAAAGCCCGGCTGGCGAATTCGTCCGGCCAGTTGCGCAAGCGCGCGCTGCTTATCGTTACTGACGTCGCCTAAAAAGGCCAGCGTCAGGTGCAGGTTCGCCGCTGCCACGGGGCGTCCGTCTTCAGACGCAAAATGGGCGGCGCGCCAGGCGATAATTTGCGCGCGCGCGTCGTCGGGTAAGTCAATCGCAAAAAACAGCCGTTTTGGCTCAGACATAGGGATACTCGGTTATGGATTAACACGATGCTACAATGCGGCGCAAAGAAAGTTAACCCCGTGGAGCCGTTTGTGACGTCATTGCCCGTTGCCGCCGTATTGCCTGAATTGTTGACAGCCCTAAAAACCGCGCCGCAGGTTTTGTTGTCCGCGCCTACCGGGGCGGGGAAATCCACCTGGCTGCCGTTGCAACTCCTGCAACAAGGTCCGGTTGCTGGAAAAATCCTCCTGCTTGAACCGCGTCGTCTGGCGGCGCGTAATGTCGCCCAGCGTCTGGCGGAAGCGTTGAATGAAAAGCCTGGCGAAACGGTAGGTTACCGGATGCGCGCGCAAAGCTGCGTGGGGCCGCGTACCCGGCTGGAAGTGGTGACCGAAGGCGTATTGACCAGAATGATTCAGCGTGATCCCGAATTACGCGGCGTGGGGCTGGTGATACTGGATGAATTTCATGAGCGCAGTTTACAGGCGGATTTAGCGTTGGCGCTGTTGCTGGATATCCAGCAAGGGCTCCGTGACGATCTCAGGCTGTTAATCATGTCAGCGACGCTGGATAACGACAGGCTTTGTCAGCGACTGCCTGATGCGCCGACGATCGTCTCGGAGGGGCGCGCGTTTCCCGTGGAGCGACGTTATCAGCCGCTCGCGGCGCATTTGCGTTTTGATGAAGCCGTCGCGATGGCGACAGCGGAACTGTTGCGCAATGAAAACGGTTCGCTGCTGCTATTTTTACCCGGCGTAGGCGAAATACAGCGCGTTCATGAACATCTGGCGTCGCGGGTAGGCAGCGATGTCCTGCTTTGTCCGCTGTATGGCGCATTGTCTCTGGAGGCGCAACGCAAAGCGATTGTTCCGGCACCCGCCGGGATGCGTAAAGTGGTGTTGGCGACTAACATTGCCGAAACCAGTTTGACGATTGAAGGGATTCGTCTGGTTGTCGATAGCGCTCAGGAGCGCGTGGCGCGATTCGACGCGCGAACGGGACTGACGCGGCTGGTTACGCAGCGTATCAGTCAGGCGTCAATGACGCAGCGCGCGGGGCGCGCCGGACGACTGGCGCCGGGAATCTGTTTACATCTGCTGGCAAAAGAACAGGCGGAGCGGGCGGCGGCGCAAAGCGATCCGGAAATCTTACACAGCGACCTCTCCGGTTTGTTGATGGAGGTGTTGCAGTGGGGATGTCACGATCCGGCATCGCTTTTCTGGCTGGACAGGCCGCCGGAGGTGAATCTTCAGGCCGCCCGCCGTTTATTATTGATGTTAGGCGCGCTGGAGGGCGAGCGGTTAAGCGCGCGGGGCCGGAAAATGGCGGCAATGGGTAACGATCCGCGCCTGGCGGCGATGTTAGTCAACGCCGACGAGGGCGACAGCGCCGCCACCGCCGCCATGCTCGCGGCCATCCTTGAGGACCCGCCGCGCGGCGGCGGTACGGATTTAAGCGTGCTATTTTCGCGGCGACAGCCGGGCTGGCAGCAGCGTAGCCAGCAGCTTTTAAAACGGCTGCAGGTGCGTAATGGCGAGCCGGATAGCGCGCTTATTATGCCGCTGTTGGCCAGAGCGTTTAGCGACCGCATCGCGCGGCGTCGTGGTCAGGAAGGGCGCTATCAGTTAGCCAATGGTATGGGCGCGATGTTAGATGCGGATGACGCGTTGGGACGTCATGAATGGCTGATCGCGCCGCTGTTGCTGCAAGGTAGCGCCTCGCCGGACGCCCGAATATTGTTGGCGCAGCCGCTGGATATTGCCTCGCTGATTCAGGCGTGTCCTGATTTACTGCGCCAGTCTGACACGGTTGAATGGGACGAAGCGCAGGGAACGTTGAAAGCGTGGCGCAGAATGCGTATTGGACAGTTGACGGTTAGTGTTCAGCCACTGGCGAAACCGTCTGAAGAGGAGCTTCATCAGGCGATGCTGAACGGCATCCGCGATAGAGGTCTGGCCGTCCTTAACTGGACGCCGGAAGCGGAGCAGTTCCGTCTGCGTCTACACTGTGCGGCGAAATGGCTGCCGGAATATGACTGGCCTGCCGTGGATGAGGCGTCGCTGCTGGCGACTCTGGAAAACTGGTTGCTGCCGCACATGACAGGCGTACAGTCGTTACGGAGTCTGAAATCTCTGAATGTGACTCAGGCGTTACGGGGACTGCTTGACTATGCCATGCTGCAACGTCTGGATAGTGAACTGCCTGGGCATTACACTGTGCCGACGGGAAGCCGAATAACGATTCGTTATCATGAAGATAACCCGCCCGCACTGGCGGTCAGAATGCAGGAAATGTTTGGCGAAGCGAAGACCCCAACCATCGCTCAGGGCCGCGTGCCGCTGGTGCTGGAACTGCTTTCGCCTGCGCAGCGACCGCTACAGATTACGCGCGATTTAAGCGCTTTCTGGCAGGGGGCGTATCGCGAAGTGCAAAAAGAGATGAAGGGCCGTTACCCCAAACATGTCTGGCCGGACGATCCGGCGAATACGGCCCCAACGCGGCGCACGAAGAAGTATTCGTGACGTGTTATACGTTGCCTCCAGGCCGGATAAGGCGTTAATCGCCATCCGGCAAAAGAGTAAATTGAGAGATTTCTTCTTCTGTCGTCTGGCGGAAGAATAGAGAATCGGGCCTTTGCGCCTGTATGTTGCGGAGAAAAAGCATGGCGGGGAATGACCGCGAGCCGATTGGACGTAAGGGGAAACCGTCACGTCCTGTGAAACAAAAGGTGAGCCGTCGTCGGCAGCATGACGACGATTATGATGATGACTATGAGGATGAAGAACCGATGCCGCGTAAAGGTAAGGGCAAAGGGCGTAAGCCTCGTGGCAAGCGCGGCTGGCTGTGGCTATTGCTAAAACTGTTTATCGTTTTTGTGGTGCTGTTCGCCATTTATGGCGTCTATCTGGATCAAAAAATCCGCAGCCGTATTGATGGCAAGGTCTGGCAGCTTCCGGCGGCGGTATATGGCCGGATGGTGAACCTTGAGCCAGACATGCCTGTCAGCAAAAACGAGATGGTGAAATTGCTGGAAGCGACGCAGTATCGTCTGGTGACGAAGATGACCCGTCCCGGCGAATTTACCGTGCAGGCCAATAGCATTGAGATGATCCGTCGTCCGTTTGACTTCCCGGACAGCAAAGAAGGGCAGGTGCGCGCGCGGCTGACGTTCAGTGACGGGCGTCTGGAAACCATCGTCAATCTGGATAACAACCGCCAGTTTGGCTTCTTCCGCCTCGATCCGCGGCTTATCACCATGCTTTCTTCGCCAAATGGCGAGCAGCGTTTATTCGTCCCGCGCAGCGGTTTCCCGGATCTGCTGGTCGATACGCTGTTGGCGACGGAAGACCGTCATTTCTATGAGCATGATGGCATTAGTCTTTACTCTATCGGGCGTGCGGTACTGGCCAACCTGACGGCGGGACGTACGGTGCAGGGGGCCAGTACGCTAACCCAGCAGCTGGTGAAGAACCTGTTCCTCTCCAGCGAAAGATCATACTGGCGTAAAGCGAATGAAGCCTACATGGCGCTGATCATGGATGCCCGTTACAGTAAAGATCGTATTCTTGAGCTGTACATGAACGAGGTCTACCTCGGTCAAAGCGGGGACAATGAAATTCGCGGTTTTCCTCTGGCGAGCCTGTATTACTTTGGTCGTCCGGTAGAGGAGCTGAGCCTCGATCAGCAGGCGTTACTGGTTGGGATGGTAAAAGGGGCGTCGATTTATAACCCGTGGCGCAACCCGAAACTGGCGCTGGAGCGTCGTAACCTGGTGCTACGCCTGTTACAGCAGCAGAAAATCATCGATCAGGAACTCTATGACATGCTGAGCGCGCGTCCGCTTGGCGTACAGCCGCGCGGCGGCGTTATTTCACCGCAGCCAGCGTTTATGCAGATGGTTCGTCAGGAACTGCAGGCGAAGCTGGGGGATAAAATTAAAGATCTCTCCGGCGTGAAGATCTTCACCACCTTTGACTCCGTGGCGCAGGATGCCGCAGAAAAAGCCGTTGTCGAAGGCATTCCGGCGTTGAAGAAGCAGCGTAAATTGAGCGATCTGGAAACCGCGATGGTGGTGGTGGATCGCTTTAGCGGCGAGGTGCGCGCGATGGTTGGCGGGGCGGAGCCGCAGTATGCCGGCTATAACCGTGCCATGCAGGCGCGCCGTTCCATCGGGTCGCTGGCGAAACCGGCGACCTATCTGACCGCGTTAAGTCAGCCGAACTTATACCGTCTGAACACCTGGATTGCCGATGCGCCGATTTCTCTGCGCCAGCCGAATGGTCAGGTCTGGTCGCCGCAGAACGACGATCGTCGCTACAGCGAAAGCGGGAAAGTGATGCTGGTGGATGCGTTAACTCGCTCAATGAACGTACCGACGGTCAATCTGGGGATGGCGTTAGGTTTACCGGCGGTAACCGATACCTGGACGAAGCTCGGCGTGCCGAAAGATCAGCTCAATCCGGTTCCGGCGATGCTGTTAGGGGCGCTGAACCTGACGCCGATCGAAGTGGCGCAAGCGTTCCAGACTATCGCCAGCGGCGGAAATCGCGCGCCGTTATCAGCGCTGCGTTCGGTTATTGCGGAAGATGGTAAGGTGCTGTACCAAAGTTATCCGCAAGCTGAACGCGCCGTACCGGCACAGGCGGCTTACCTGACGCTCTGGACAATGCAGCAGGTCGTCCAGCGTGGTACGGGGCGTCAGCTTGGCGCGAAATATCCGGGTCTGCATCTGGCGGGTAAAACCGGGACGACAAACAACAATGTCGATACCTGGTTTGCCGGTATCGACGGCAGCCAGGTGACTATCACCTGGGTAGGCCGTGATAACAACCAGCCGACGAAATTGTACGGCGCCAGCGGCGCGATGGCGATTTACCAGCGCTATCTGGCGAACCAGACGCCGACGCCTTTAGTTCTGACGCCGCCGGAAGATGTGGTGGATATGGGCGTTGATTACGACGGTAATTTTGTCTGTAGCGGCGGTATGCGCACTCTGCCGGTCTGGACGGACGATCCAAATACGCTGTGCCAGCAGGGCGAGATGATGCAGCAGCAACAGCAGCCGTCAGGCAATCCGTTCGATCAGTCGTCTCAGCCGCAGCAGCCTGCGCAGCAACAGCCGCCGAAAGAAGAGAAGAGCGACGGCGTTGCCGGCTGGATTAAGGAGATGTTCGGCGGCAATTAATCACGGTAATAGTGCCGGGTGGCGCTGTGCTTACCCGGTCTACACCGTTACGACTCCATTATGTGCGACGTAGGCCGAATAAGACGCTTACGTCGCCATCCGGCAAATCCTCCATAAATAACATTTCAGTCTAATTTATTAACCCTTCCTTTTCATCTGGTTATTTCTTAACCCCTTAGTTTTCGTAGGGCCGCGTATCGCTTGCCATTGCGACGATATTTCGCCTATCATGCTGCGGTTATAATAATAATTATCGTTTACGTTATCATTCACTTTCATCAGAGATATACCAATGGCGCGTCTTAAAACTGCTCAGCCAAACTCCTCACTGCGTAAAATCGCAGTTGTAGTAGCCACAGCGGTTAGCGGCATGTCTGTCTATGCACAGGCGGCGGTTCAACCGAAAGAAGAAACCATTACCGTAACCGCAGCGCCTGCCGCGCAGGAAAGTGCCTGGGGACCGGCGGCAACCATCGCCGCGAAGCGTTCCGCCACTACCACCAAAACTGATACACCTATCGAAAAAACGCCACAGTCGGTTTCGGTGGTCACTAACGAAGAGATGCAGATGCATCAATTCCAGTCAGTAAAAGAAGCGTTGGGTTACACGCCGGGCGTAACGGTAAGCAGTCGCGGCGCTTCCAATACCTATGACTTCGTGATTATCCGTGGCTTCTCTTCCGTCGGCCTGAGCCAGAATAACTATCTGGATGGCCTGAAATTGCAGGGTAACTTCTACAACGATGCGGTTATTGATCCCTACATGCTTGAGCGTGTTGAGTTGATGCGTGGCCCAACGTCCGTTCTCTACGGTAAGAGCAACCCGGGCGGTATCATTTCGATGGTTAGCAAGCGGCCGACTACTGAGCCGCTGAAAGAAATTCAATTCAAAATGGGGACGGACAATTTGTTCCAGACCGGTTTTGATTTTAGTGATTCCCTGGATGACAACGGTGAGTTCTCATATCGTCTGACAGGGCTGGCGCGTTCGACAAATGAGCAGCAAAAGAGTTCTGAGTCGCAGCGCTATGCGATTGCGCCCTCTTTTACCTGGCGTCCTGATGAGAAAACGAATTTTACGTTCCTTTCTTATTTCCAGAACGAACCAGAGACCGGCTACTACGGCTGGCTGCCGAAAGAGGGAACGGTTGAACCGTTACCGAATGGTAAACGTCTGCCAACGGATTTCAACGAAGGGGCGTCAAACAACACCTATTCTCGTAACGAGAAAATGGTGGGATACAGTTTCGAGCATGGCTTCAACGACACTTTTACCGTGCGCCAGAATTTACGTTTTGTCGAAATGAAAACCGCGCAAAAAAGCGTCTATGGCACGGGGATTGCGGCGGACGGCCATACGCTTAACCGCGGTACTATCGTTGACAACGAGCGTTTACAGAATTTCAGCGTAGATACACAACTGGAAAGTAAATTCGCAACCGGCGATATTGATCATACGTTGCTGACGGGTGTCGATTTCATGCGTATGCGTAATGATATTAACGCGACGTTTGGTAGCGCGCCGTCAATCGATCTCTATAACAATTACCATCCTGAATACTTTGCTTTCGGCGGCGCTGAGCCGTACCAGATGAACGAAAGTAAACAAACAGGCCTTTATGTTCAGGATCAGGCGGAATGGAATAAGTGGGTATTTACTCTCGGCGGCCGTTATGACTGGTCTAAACAAGCGACAACGGTGCGTCAGAATTCCACTACGCCGACAGAAGGATATATTGAACGTAATGACCACCAGTTCACCTGGCGCGGTGGCGTAAACTACGTATTCGATAATGGAATTTCACCTTACTTCAGCTATAGCCAATCTTTCGAGCCAAGCGCCTTCGATTTGTGGAGCACCCCACGCGTTTCTTACAAGCCGTCAAAAGGCGAGCAATATGAAGCAGGGGTGAAATATGTACCGAAAGACATGCCGGTTGTTGTTACGGGTGCCGTTTATCAGCTGACCAAAACCAATAACCTGACCGCCGATCCAACCAACCCATTAGCGCAGGTGCCGGCAGGCGAAATTCGTGCGCGAGGTGTAGAGCTGGAAGCCAAAGCAGCATTGACGGCTAATATCAATATGACGGCGTCTTACACTTATACTGATGCTGAATACACGAAAGACACTAACCTGAAAGGGAATACGCCAGAGCAGGTGCCTGAACACATGGCGTCGTTGTGGGGCGATTACACCTTCAACGATGGTCCGTTGTCAGGTTTAACGCTGGGAACAGGCGGTCGTTTTATTGGTTCCAGTTACGGCGATCCGGCCAATAGCTTCAAGGTAGGCAGCGCAGCGGTGATGGATGCGGTCGTCAAGTACGATTTGGCGCGTTTTGGTATGGCGGGCTCCAGCATTGCGGTTAACGTTAATAATCTGCTCGACCGCGAATACGTCGCCAGCTGCTTCCAGACCTACGGCTGTTTCTGGGGCGCAGAACGTCAGGTCGTTGCAACGGCAACCTTCCGTTTCTAATTTCTCTTTGGGCACGGCTTGCCGTGCCCGTTTTACAAGTTGGCTGCGATGCAGGAAAACCACATTCATTCCGATACCACCTTTGCGCTGCGAAGCGTCGCCTTTCGTGTGCCGGGCCGCACGCTTTTACACCCCCTCTCGTTAACGTTTCCCGCAGGTCGAGTCACCGGACTTATTGGCCATAATGGTTCCGGTAAATCCACGCTGTTAAAAATGCTGGGCCGCCATCAGCTGCCTTCCGAAGGGGATATTCTGCTCGACAATCAGCCGCTGGCGAGCTGGAGCAGCAAGGCGTTTGCCCGAAAAGTTGCCTATCTGCCTCAACAATTGCCGCAGGCGGAAGGAATGACGGTGCGCGAACTGGTGGCGATTGGCCGCTATCCGTGGCACGGCGCGTTGGGACGCTTTGGCGTCGCGGACCGGGAAAAAGTAGACGAGGCGATTACGCTGGTCGGCTTAAAACCGCTGGCGCATCGTCTGGTAGACAGCCTTTCCGGCGGCGAGCGCCAGCGCGCGTGGATTGCCATGCTGGTCGCGCAGGACAGCCGTTGTCTGCTGCTGGATGAGCCGACGTCAGCGCTGGATATCGCCCATCAGGTTGACGTGCTGGCGCTGGTGCATCGCTTAAGCCAGCAGCGTGGGCTGACGGTGGTTGCGGTGCTGCACGATATCAACATGGCGGCCCGCTACTGTGATTATTTAGTCGCGCTACGCGGCGGTGAAATGATTGCGCAAGGAACGCCTGCGGAACTGATGCGCAGTGAAACGCTGGAACAGATTTACGGCATCCCGATGGGTATCCTTCCGCATCCGGCGGGAGCGGCACCTGTGAGTTTTGTGTATTAATGCGTGATTTATATCCTCTGACTCGCCGCCGTTTATTAACGGCGATGGCGCTCTCGCCGCTGCTGTGGCAAATGAATACGGCGCAGGCTGCCGCTATCGATCCCCGCCGGATTGTGGCGCTGGAGTGGCTGCCGGTTGAGCTGCTGCTGGCGCTCGGTATTACGCCTTATGGCGTGGCGGACGTGCCAAATTATAAGCTGTGGGTTAGCGAACCGCCGTTGCCGGATTCGGTGATTGATGTGGGTCTTCGCACTGAACCCAATCTCGAACTACTGACGGAGATGAAGCCGTCGTTTATGGTCTGGTCGGCAGGTTACGGTCCCTCGCCGGAAAAACTGGCGCGGATCGCGCCGGGGCGCGGGTTCGATTTTAGCGACGGCAAAAAGCCGCTGGCGGTAGCCCGACGCTCGCTGGTTGAACTGGCGCAGACGCTGAATCTGGAAGCTGCGGCAGAAAAACATCTGGCGCAATACGATCGCTTCATCGCCAGCCAGAAGCCGCATTTTATCCGCCGCGGGGGGCGTCCGTTACTGATGACGACGCTTATCGATCCGCGGCATATGCTGGTGCTCGGCCCGAATTGCCTGTTCCAGGAGGTGCTGGACGAGTATGGCATCGTCAATGCCTGGCAGGGTGAAACCAACTTTTGGGGCAGTACGGCGGTCAGCATCGATCGGCTGGCGATGTATAAAGAAGCGGATGTGATCTGCTTCGATCACGGGAATAGCACCGATATGAACGCGCTGATGGCAACGCCGCTGTGGCAGGCCATGCCGTTTGTCCGCGCCGGGCGTTTTCATCGGGTGCCCGCCGTTTGGTTCTATGGCGCGACCCTCTCCACGATGCATTTTGTCCGCATCCTGAATAACGTGTTGGGAGGCAAAGCGTGAGCAGAAAACGTGAAATGCCGGATGGCGGCGCGAAAAACGCCTTATCCGACCTACGGTTCGGGCGCTTTGTAGGCCGGATAAGGCGAAGCCGCCATCCGGCGTTGCTGTTATTGGCGCTGTTTGTTGCCGCCTGCTGGCTGACATGGGTTAACTTCTCTGTTGCGCTACCGCGCAGCCAGTGGCAACAGGCTATCTGGTCACCGGATATCGACATCATTGAGCAGATGATTTTTCATTACAGCCTGCTGCCAAGACTGGCGATTTCGCTACTGGTGGGCGCGGGACTTGGGCTGGTAGGCGTCCTGTTCCAGCAAGTATTACGTAACCCGCTGGCGGAACCGACCACGCTGGGTGTGGCGACCGGCGCGCAATTGGGGATCACGGTGACTACGCTTTGGGCGATTCCCGGCGCGCTGGCCACGCAGTTTGCCGCCCTGACGGGAGCCTGCATTGTCGGCGCGCTGGTGTTCGGCGTGGCGTGGGGCAAACGCCTGTCGCCGGTAACCCTAATCCTCGCCGGGCTGGTGGTTAGCCTCTATTGTGGCGCAATCAACCAGTTACTGGTGATTTTCCACCACGATCAGTTGCAAAGCATGTTTTTATGGAGCACCGGAACGCTGACGCAAACCGACTGGAGCGGCGTGCAGCGTCTGTGGCCGCAGTTGCTGGGCGGTGTGATGCTCACATTATTGTTGTTACGCCCGATGACGCTGATGGGGCTGGATGACGGCGTTGCGCGTAATCTGGGTCTGGCGCTGTCGTTAGCGCGTCTGGCGGCGCTGTCGCTGGCGATTGTGTTGAGCGCGCTGCTGGTCAACGCGGTGGGCATTATCGGTTTTATCGGCCTGTTTGCGCCGCTGCTGGCGAAAATGCTTGGCGCAAGACGTCTGCTGGCGCGCCTGATGCTGGCGCCGCTCATTGGGGCGCTTATTTTGTGGCTATCCGATCAGATTATCCTTTGGCTCACCCGCGTATGGATGGAGGTCTCCACCGGTTCAGTGACGGCGTTAATCGGCGCGCCGCTGCTCCTGTGGCTGCTGCCGCGGCTTAAAAGCATGAGCGCGCCGGATATGAACGCCAGCGATCGTGTGGCGGCGGAGCGTCGGCATGTCCTCGCTTTTGCCGTTGCCGGTGGCGCGCTCTTGCTGCTGGCAACATGGGTCGCGCTCTCTTTTGGTCGCGACGCGCACGGCTGGACGTGGGCGAGCGGAACGCTGCTTGAGGAACTGATGCCGTGGCGCTGGCCGCGGATACTGGCGGCGTTAATGGCGGGCGTCATGCTAGCGGTGGCGGGCTGCATTATTCAGCGTCTGACCGGTAATCCAATGGCCAGTCCGGAAGTGCTGGGGATCAGTTCCGGAGCCGCGTTTGGCGTGGTGTTGATGCTGTTTTTGGTGCCGGGGAATGCTTTCGGTTGGCTACTACCTGCCGGAAGCCTGGGCGCGGCGGCGACACTGCTGATTATTATGATAGCCGCCGGGCGCGGCGGTTTCTCGCCGCAACGGATGTTGCTGGCGGGGATGGCGCTTAGCACCGCGTTTACCATGCTGCTAATGATGCTCCAGGCGAGCGGCGACCCGCGGATGGCGGAAGTGTTGACCTGGATCGCAGGATCTACCTATAACGCCACTGGCGGGCAGGTTACGCGAACCGCGATCGTGATGGTAATTTTGCTGGCCATTGTGCCGTTGTGTCGCCGCTGGTTAACGATTTTGCCTCTGGGCGGCGATGCTGCGCGCGCGGTGGGCATGGCGCTTACGCCGTCGCGTATCGCGCTGCTGGCGCTGGCGGCTTGTTTGACGGCAACCGCGACGATGACCATTGGGCCGCTGAGTTTCGTTGGACTGATGGCGCCGCATATTGCGCGGATGCTCGGTTTTCGCCGGACGATGCCGCATATGGTCATCTCGGCGCTGGCAGGGGGCGTTTTACTGGTCTTTGCCGACTGGTGCGGCAGGATGGCGCTATTTCCGTATCAGATCCCGGCGGGACTGCTTTCAAGCTTTATTGGCGCGCCGTACTTTATCTATTTGCTACGTAAACAGAGCCGGTAAAAAAGCTGTGCCACATTTATGTCGGGTGGCAGCCATGCTCAACCCGACCTACAAATTACACAATATCAATATGTTGTGGCAATATTTTGTAGACCTAAAAATAGCTGAACGCTATCAGCGTGCGAAAGCTGTCCTGTCACGTTTTATCGAGGGAACTCTGCTTGTATGTTCAGCAAGAAGCAGGTGTTATTTCTGTATCGATAAGTCATGTGCTATTTCAGTGGCGCGCCACTGTCTCCTGAACAGGGTGACTAATTTCAACATATCCAGGCCCGAAACGTTGATGATAAATTGCGGCATGATCTATCCAATAATAAGAATTACCGGTTTCGGTATTAAGCCTTTTTAAATATTAAGATGTGGATGCCGCATCTTTAATGCATCTCGTAAATCAATTTTAATTTAATAATAAGTTTTCATTATAAAACTTCGATAATAAAATATTGTTTTTTTATCGAAGTAATAAAAAACAACTCTATTAAAATAAATTAATTGCCACGAGTAAACAAAAAAAATGTAACTTAGCATTTTTTGATTTTTTTAATGGAATTTATACCAAAAATGAATCTTATGCATCATTGCTATACACTCAGTACTGTAATTCTGATCTTTTTTTATTCATTTTGACATGTTTATTGTTTTTTTGGCTCTCCCGTCTTGCTTGTTTTGTTTGTTTTTTGAACGGTAAAAAATATTTATTATTTAATGCTGATGATCCTTTAAATAAAAAACACTTGTCTTTGGGTTTTTAATGGAAAATACTTTGCCGCGCCTAAGGGATGTTATTTATTAACGTGTTGTTTGCTTCTTTTGAATGTTGCATCGGGAATTTCATAACTCGTCATATAATATATATCTACCCATATAAACATGGGGTATTGAGTATAGCTCCGTGTGAATAGCGTAAAAATACTCACCAACTTTTAATAAGGATGAAAAATGAATACAGCAGTAAAAGCTGCGGTTGCTGCCGCACTGGTTATGGGTGTTTCCAGCTTTGCCAATGCTGCGGGCAGTAATACTGGTACGGTGACTTTTACCGGTACTATTGAAGATTCACCGTGTTCAATCGTGGTTGGCGACGAACACCAGACCGTTAACCTGGGCCATATCGGTACCGGTTCTCTGATGGGCGGTAAAGAATCTTCAAAAGTCGATTTCCATATCGGTCTGGAAAACTGCGCATTCACCACTGAGAAAGAAGCGTCTACCGTTTTCTCTGCCATCGGTAACGAATCCAGCGCTAATCCGGGCAGCGTTGCGCTGATGCGCATCGGCGGCGGCGAAATGGCGGGTTCCAGCATTGTTATCGGCAACCACCTGGGTTCCGCGATCAAATTGGGCGACGCTTACAGCGAAAACCTGACGATGAACGGCAGCGTTGCGGCGGCGAAACAGACTCTTAACTTCAAAGCCTGGGTGAAAGGCGATTCCGCTGCCACCACTATCGATACCGGCGAATTCAGCAGCACCGTAAACTTCACGATCAGCTATCTGTAAGTGAAATATCATCCTGCGGCAGTCTGCCGCAGGATAATGCTCAAAGTAAAAAAATAGATTATATATTTCAGGGATAGATTGTCTGATGGCTCACTATAAAAAATTTCGTCTGAGCACGCTTGCGGCCGTGGTGGGTATTGTTCTGGCTGTCGGTCCGGAAAATAGCTACGCGGAAGCGCCCATTCAATTTAATACCCGATTTCTTGATGTTAAAGATGATGCCAGCCTGGATCTCTCCCGTTTTTCCCGTAAAGGCTACATTATGCCGGGGAGCTATCATCTCCAGGTGCTGGTCAATCAGAGTCAAATTGCCCAGGATAATATTATTACGTATTCCGTTGATAATAACGATCCTGATAACACATATCCCTGTTTATCGCCTGAACTGGTATCGCTGCTGGGGTTAAAACCTGAAATAGCAGATAAAATGATCTGGATAAATGCCGGTCAGTGTCTGCAACCAGATCAACTGGAAGGGATGGAAACCCAAACGGATTTAAGCCAGTCAACGCTGACGGTGATTATTCCTCAGGCCTATCTGGAATACAGCGATGAAGAGTGGGATCCACCTTCCCGCTGGGATGAAGGGATTCCCGGCGTGTTATTTGACTACAACGTTAACAGCCAGTGGCGACATGCTGAACATGATGACGGCGATGAATATGACATCAGCGGCAACGGCACGGTGGGCGCCAACCTCGGCGCGTGGCGTTTGCGCGCGGACTGGCAGGCTAACTATCGTCACGAAAATGACAGCGAAGATAAAGACAACTTTGGCTCCAGTTCCGAACAGAACTGGGACTGGAACCGCTATTACGCCTGGCGGGCGATCCCGCAGCTCCGGGCGCAGCTAACGCTGGGCGAAGGATCGCTGGAATCCGATATTTTCGACGGCTTTAACTATGTTGGCGGCAGCCTTATTACCGACGATCAGATGTTACCGCCTAATCTGCGCGGCTACGCCCCGGATATATCAGGCGTGGCGCGCACCAACGCCAAAGTCACCGTGACCCAGCGCGGGCGGGTGATTTATGAGTCGCAGGTCCCGGCAGGGCCGTTTCGCATTCAGGATATTAATGAAACGGTATCCGGCGATCTACACGTCAAAATTGAAGAACAAAGCGGTCAGGTGCAGGAATATGACGTCAGCACCGCCTCCATTCCGTTTCTGACCCGTCCCGGCCAGGTGCGCTACAAGTTAGCAGCCGGGCGACCGCAGGACTGGGATCACAATATGGAAGGCGGCTTTTTCACTTCAGCCGAAGCCTCCTGGGGGATCGCTAACGGCTGGTCGCTGTACGGCGGCGCCATCGGCGAGCAGGATTATCAGGCGCTGGCGTTAGGGCTGGGGCGCGATCTGGCGCTGCTGGGCGCGTTTTCCCTCGATGTCACCCATTCCCGTGCGACGCTGCCAGAGGGTAGCGCCTACGGCGACGGCACCATTCAGGGTAACTCGTTCCGTGCCAGCTACGCTAAAGATTTTGATGATATAGACAGCCGTCTGACGTTTGCTGGTTATCGCTTTTCCGAAGAAAACTACATGACGATGGACGAGTTTATCGATACGCATAATGACGATAACGATCGTCAGCGTACCGGCCACGATAAAGAGATGTATACCCTGACGTACAGCCAGAACTTTTCGGCAATAAACGTCAACGCCTATATCAACTACACCCATCGCACCTACTGGAATCAACCCAACCAGGACAGCTATAACCTGACGCTGTCGCACTATTTCGATGTCGGCGAGGTGCGCGGGATCAGTCTGTCGGTGAACGGTTTTCGCAACGAATATGACAATGAGCGTGATGACGGCGTGTACGTCTCGCTCAGTATTCCGTGGGGCAACAACCGCACGCTGAGCTACAACGGCTCCTTTAGCGATGACAACAACAGCAATCAGGTCGGCTATTACGAGCGCATTGACGATCGCAATAACTACCAGATCAACGCTGGCCGCGCGGATAACGGCGCGACTCTCGACGGCTACTACCGTCATCAAGCGAGCTATGCCGACATTGACGTCAGTGCGAACTATCAGGAAGGTGACTATACCTCCGGTGGGCTGAACATCCAGGGCGGCGCGACGCTGACTGCTAAAGGCGGGGCGCTGCACCGCACCAGCGTCAACGGCGGCTCGCGGCTGCTGGTGGATGTCGGTGATGAAGCGAACGTACCCATCTCCGGCTACAGCACGCCGGTATATACCAACGCGTTTGGTAAAGCCGTCATTGTCGACGTCAACGACTACTACCGCAACCAGGTGAAAATCGACATTACCCAGTTGCCGGAAGACGCGGAAGCAATCCTTTCCATCGCTCAGGCGACCCTGACGGAAGGGGCGATCGGTTATCGCCGCATGGAGGTGCTCAGCGGTAAAAAAGCCATGGCCAGTATCCGCTTGCGCGATGGCGGCACGCCGCCCTTCGGCGCAGAGGTTTACAACAGTCGCCAGCAACAGTTAGGGATCGTAGGTGAAGACGGCAGCGTTTATCTGATCGGCATTAACCCCGGCGAGCGGTTGCAGGTGACATGGGAAGGTAAAACGCAGTGTGAAGCGGCGTTGCCCGATCCGCTGCCGGGCGATCTGTTTAGCGGCCTGTTGCTGCCGTGCATCGGCGACGCTTCATCACCTGAGGCAACGCAGCCCGAAGAGAAACCATTACTCCAGCTTCATACGCAGCGGCGGACGTCTTCAACGCAACCCGAAGCGCTCTCTTCTCGTTATCCAACACATTGATTCAGGAAATCGCATTCATGATGCCATTAAAACGTTATAACCTGGCCGCTGTTTTGCTGCTTTTGCTGGGCGGCTACGGTAGCGCCCAGGCCGCCATCGCGCCCGATCGCACCCGCCTGGTATTTCGCGGCGAAGATAAATCGATAAGCGTCGATCTGAAAAACGCCAACAGCAAACTGCCCTATCTGGCGCAGTCCTGGGTGGAAGATGAGAAGGGCGTCAAAATCACCTCGCCTTTAATCGTCGTCCCACCGGTCCAGCGCATTGAGCCGTCGGCAATCGGACAGGTCAAAATTCAGGGGATGCCGGCGCTGGCGTCGCTCCCCCAGGATCGGGAAACCCTTTTTTATTACAACGTGCGCGAAATTCCGCCGCAAAGCGACAAGCCCAACACGCTGCAAATCGCCCTGCAAACGCGCATCAAAGTTTTTTACCGCCCGCAGGCGCTATCGAAAATCGATATGCAGCATCCCTGGCAATACAAGATCACCCTTCAGCGTCAGGGCAATGGCTATCAGGTGAGCAATCCGACCGGTTACTACGTGGTGTTAAGCAATGCCAGCAACCGCATAGATGGCACACCGGCCAGAGGCTTTAGCCCATTAGTGATTGCACCAAAAAGCAACGTGACGCTGGGAGGGGACGCCAGTGAATTAGGTCGCTCGCCTGTGCTGACTTACGTCAACGATTATGGCGCGCGGTTACCGCTGATTTTTAACTGTACTGACAACAGTTGTGCGGTAGATGAAGCAAAAAGCAGAAAGTCGTAACCGACAAGGAGACGCAAGATGAGGCAATGGCGGTTACGGCTGGGCACGGTAACGTGTGCGGCCATGCTGAGTGCGGTCAGTATGCCGCTGGCAGCGGAAAGTAAGACGGTCAACATGACGCTGACGATAGTCGTTAATGCCGCGCCGCCCTGTACTGTGACCGGCGGTGAGGTGGAATTTGGCAATGTGTTGACGACGAAAGTGGATGGGGTGAATTACCGGCAGGCGGTGGGCTATCGCCTGAGCTGCAACGGCAGAGTGAGCGATTACCTGAAGTTACAGATTCAGGGGAATGCGGTGACTATCAATGGCGAGTCGGTATTGCAAACCGATGTCGATGGATTGGGTATCCGGCTGCAAACCGCCACGGATGGCGCGCTGATTTCCCCCGGCAATACGCAATGGTTGTCATTTCAATACAGCGGTGGCAGCGGTCCGGCCATTGAGGCAATTCCCGTCAAAAATAATGGCGTAACGTTAACAGGCGGCGCGTTTAACGCAGGCGCCACGCTGGTGGTGGATTACCAATGAAAAAAATGGCTTTGATAGTGTTAATAAGCAGCAGTTTTGCCGCGCAGTCGGCTGAGAACCTTAAGTTTCACGGCACATTAATTTCTCCGCCGAATTGTACGATTAACAATGATCAGACGATCGACGTTGAGTTCGGTAACCTGCTGATTAATAAAATAGATGGTACGCGTTACGCGCAGAATGTTCCGTATGAGATCACCTGTGATTCAACGGTGCGCGATGAGGCGATGGCGATGACCCTGACGCTAAGCGGTTCCGTGAGTGATTTTAATCCGGCGGCGGTGAACACCAGCGTGGCGGGACTGGGGATTGAACTCAGGCAGAACGACCAACCCTTTACGTTGGGGTCCACCATTACGGTGAATGAACAATCGATACCTGTTCTGAAAGCCATACCGGTTAAAAAGAGCGGCATCGCGTTGAAAGAAGGCGGCTTCGATGCGACGGCAACATTACAGGTGGATTATCAGTAATGGCTAAAAGACAGGCGTTATTACACGGCGTGGCCTGCATCCTCTGTGGGGCGCTGATATTGCCGGTCTCAGCGGCAGATAACCTGCATTTTTCCGGTAGCCTGGTGGCCAGTCCTTGCACGCTCACGATGCAGGGGACGGGGATTGCCGAAGTCGATTTTTCGTCGCTTGACAGTTCTGATTTCACTCCCGACGGCCAGTCTGCTCGTAAGCCTTTGGTGTTTGAACTAACGGATTGCGATTCGGCGCTGAGTAACGGGGTGCAGGTGACGTTCACTGGAACCGAAGCGACCGGAATGCGCGGTATCCTGGCCATCGATAGCCATTCAGGTGCTTTTGGGATCGGGATTGGTATTGAAACGCTATCCGGCGTTCCCGTGGGCATTAATAACGAAAGCGGTGCGGTATTTACGCTGGTGACGGGGAATAACGCGCTAAACCTGAATGCCTGGGTACAACGCCTTCCTGGCGAGGACCTGGTTCCGGGAACGTTCTTCGCAAGCGCACTAGTTACCTTTGAGTATTTATGATGAGAAGCATACGGATTTTATTTTTGTTGTTGGTTGCCGTTTATTGTAGTTCGGTAGTGGCTAAACCCATGCTGAAAGCGACGTTTCCAAGTACCACGATGTATTATGGTATTGGCCCTAATAGCGACAAATCTATTGTGGTGGAGGTGACGATAGCGACTCCGGAGGGAGTGTACTATGGCTCCTGGAACCTGGGGGGACATCGTAAAGGTGATACGCTACCCGCCAACTCCTGGTCTGGGCCAGAACCTGCGCCGAAGGTTGTATTGAAGGATTTTGATAACACTGTTTCGCGATCTGCGTGCAAGAATCTTCCCTCGAACTGGAGGGGGTGTGGTTCTTTTACCCTGGAGATTACGGTACAAAGCGATGATTATGGTTGCCCCTGGCTGGCGTCGAGCCATATCGTTGCTACCGCTTTTATCACTAACGAAACGTATTCTCCGCCGGATACGCGTAGCTCGGTTTGCCCGAAAGTTCCCGTTGATACCTTTGATATCTCCTGGGATGCGAACGTTTCGAAACAGAAAACAACCCTCATGCTTGATGCCACCGGTGGCACGGTGAATCGCACGTTACATACCTATTTGATGGAGGGGGGGAAACTTTGCGATGGCAGCAAATTTGACGACCGTGGCGCTTATTGCCGTTTTGTCTCATCGGGTATTACGCTCAATGTGCTGGGCTGCGACCAGTCGAGCGTCACGACCAGCGCCGTTGATCATCCGATAACCGATGTTGAACTTCATGACATTAATGTGGCGGTGAACACCAGCAACATTGGCTCCGGGCAGTTCACGTCGACCTGTAGCTTTCAGTATATTATTGATGAGCTTTAGGTTGTCTGGTGCGGTTCAGGCTAACCTGCGATGAACCAAAAAAAAGCCGGGTGGCGGCTTCGCCTTACCCGGCCTACGTTGTTTCTGGACGTTCTCTTTTACAGTTTCGCAAACACCCGACGCGCGGCGTCGATGGTGTTATTGATATCTTCTTCACTGTGCGCCACGGACATAAAGCCTGCTTCGAACGCGGACGGCGCCAGATATACGCCTTCCTCCAGCATCAGGTGGAAGAAACGCTTAAAGCGTTCCACGTCGCACGCCATCACGTCCTGATAGCAGGTTACGCTCTCAGCGTCGGTGAAGAAAATCCCGAACATGCCGCCGACATGGTTAACCACCAGCGGAATATTCGCTTCTTCGGCAGCTTCCAGCAAACCTTCCGCCAGACGGGTGGTGAGCTCATCCAGCGTTTCATGAATGCCGGGCTGGGCGACTTCATTCAGGCAGGCGAAACCGGCCGCCATCGCAATCGGGTTGCCGGAAAGGGTGCCCGCCTGGTAAACCGGGCCCGTCGGCGCCAGCGCATCCATTACATCGCGACGACCGCCAAACGCGCCTACCGGCATCCCGCCGCCGATGATTTTACCCAGACAGGTCAGGTCAGGCACGACGCCGTAGTAATCCTGGGCTCCGGCCAGCGCTACGCGAAAACCGGTCATCACTTCGTCGATAATCAGCAGCGCGCCGAACTCATCGCACAAGGCGCGCAGGCCGGGCAGGAATTCCGGCAGCGGCGGGACGCAGTTCATATTGCCCGCTACGGGTTCGACGATGATACAGGCGATTTCCTGCGGATATTGTTCAAACGCCGCGCGCACTGACGCCAGATTGTTATAAGTGCAGGTCAGCGTATGTTTCGCGAAATCTGCCGGCACGCCCGGCGAGTTCGGCTGACCAAGCGTCAGCGCGCCAGAACCGGCTTTGACCAGCAGGCAGTCTGCGTGGCCGTGGTAGCAGCCTTCGAATTTGATAATCTTATCGCGGCCAGTAAAACCACGCGCCAGGCGAATCGCGCTCATGGTCGCTTCGGTGCCGGAGTTCACCATGCGCACCATGTCCATGGTCGGCACCAGGTTGGTGACCAGTTCCGCCATTTTTACTTCCATTTCGGTTGGCGCGCCGAAGCTTAAACCGCGCTCCGCAGCTTCGATCACCGCATTGCGGATAGCCGGATGGTTATGCCCCAGTACCATTGGTCCCCAGGAACCGACATAGTCGATATATGCTTTGCCATCGACATCGTACAGATACGCGCCGTCCGCTTTTTCGATAAACAGCGGGGTGCCGCCCACGCCAGTGAAGGCGCGAACAGGGGAGTTCACGCCGCCGGGGATCAGCTCGCGGGCCGCGCTATAGAGATTTTCAGACTTACTCATGGAAAGATTCCTGGTTCGTAGAAAAAGTGAATACCCGCTATTCTAAGTTATTCAGAGAAGGTTATGAAAGTTTTACGCATTTGAAACAATACGATTTGCAGGGGATTTTCGCGGCGTTGGCGAGTAGAATGCCGACTTTAGATTTGTATTACCAATTAATGATCTTCTGATGAAAACAGACACTTCCACCTTTTTAGCTCAGCAAATTGTGCGTTTACGGCGCAGAGATCAGATTCGCCGGTTAATGCAGCGGGATAAAACGCCGCTGGCCATCCTGTTAATGGCGGCCGTTGTCGGCACGCTTACCGGACTGGTTGGCGTCGCCTTTGAAAAGGCGGTTTCCTGGGTACAAAACATGCGCATTGGCGCGCTGGTTCAGGTCGCGGACCATGCGTTTTTGCTTTGGCCGCTGGCCTTTATCCTTTCGGCGTTACTGGCGATGGTCGGCTACTTTTTGGTGCGAAAATTTGCGCCGGAAGCCGGCGGCTCGGGTATCCCGGAAATTGAAGGCGCGCTGGAGGAGTTACGTCCGGTGCGCTGGTGGCGCGTGTTGCCGGTGAAGTTTATCGGCGGGATGGGAACGTTGGGCGCAGGAATGGTATTAGGGCGCGAAGGGCCAACGGTGCAAATCGGGGGCAACCTGGGGCGCATGGTGCTGGATGTTTTTCGTATGCGCAGCGCCGAAGCGCGGCATACGTTGCTGGCGACCGGCGCGGCGGCGGGGCTCTCTGCGGCGTTTAACGCGCCGCTGGCGGGTATCCTGTTCATTATTGAAGAGATGCGCCCGCAGTTTCGCTACAACCTGATTTCGATTAAAGCGGTGTTTACCGGCGTCATCATGTCGAGCATTGTGTTCCGCATATTTAACGGCGAAGCGCCGATTATTGAAGTCGGCAAACTGTCTGATGCGCCGGTTAACACACTGTGGTTATACCTTATCCTCGGCATTATTTTTGGCTGCGTCGGGCCGGTATTTAATTCGTTGGTGCTGCGTACCCAGGATATGTTTCAGCGCTTTCATGGCGGCGAAATTAAAAAATGGGTGCTTATGGGCGGCGCGATCGGCGGCCTGTGCGGTATTCTGGGGTTGATTGAGCCGGAAGCGGCAGGCGGCGGATTTAACCTTATTCCTATCGCCGCGGCAGGTAATTTTAGCGTCGGGCTACTGCTGTTCATCTTTATTGCCCGGGTGGTCACGACGCTGCTTTGCTTTTCTTCCGGCGCGCCGGGGGGCATTTTCGCCCCGATGCTGGCGCTGGGAACGCTGCTTGGTACGGCCTTCGGTATGGCGGCGGCAGTGCTTTTCCCGCAGTATCACCTGGAGGCCGGTACCTTTGCGATTGCCGGGATGGGGGCGCTGATGGCGGCGTCGGTGCGCGCCCCGCTGACGGGGATTGTGCTGGTGCTGGAGATGACCGATAACTACCAGCTCATTTTGCCAATGATTATCACCTGTCTTGGCGCGACACTATTAGCCCAGTTTTTGGGCGGGAAACCGTTATACTCAACCATCCTGGCGCGCACTCTGGCGAAGCAGGATGCGGAACAGGCGGCGAAAAACCAGAATGCGCCTGCGGGCGAGAATACTTGAACGAATTACCAGGGTATTAGATAATGACTGCCAATATTGGGTGAAAATTTATCCAATTACCGATGTCGTTTGGAGCAAAATATGAGTGATGACGTAGCGCTGCCGCTGCAGTTTACCGACGCAGCAGCGAATAAAGTAAAAAGTCTTATCGCTGACGAAGATAACCCGAATCTGAAATTGCGCGTGTATATCACCGGCGGTGGTTGCAGCGGCTTCCAGTATGGTTTTACCTTTGACGATCAGGTTAACGAAGGGGATATGACCATCGAAAAACAGGGCGTTGGCCTGGTGGTTGACCCGATGAGTTTGCAGTATCTGGTGGGTGGTTCGGTCGATTATACCGAAGGCCTGGAAGGTTCCCGCTTCATTGTAACCAACCCGAATGCGAAAAGTACCTGCGGGTGTGGCTCTTCCTTCAGCATTTGATTGCTGTTCGTTGTGCCGGATGGCGACGTGAGCGTCTTATCCGGCCGACAGGAAAGATGTTCCAGGCCCGATAAGCGTAGCGCTATCGGGCAAAACAATATCAACGTCCGTTTTCATCCAGTGCAAACGTCGGCAATTTCAAATGCCAGCGAATGGCCGCCAGCCGAATGAACAGCGTGACCACCATACCCATCATGCTGGCGCTTTCCAGCGGTACTGAAAACGTATAAAACGCGGTGGCGTGAACAATCCCGCCGATAATACAGGCCGTGGCATAGATTTCGGTGCGTAGGATCATGGGGATCTCGCGTGCCAGAACATCGCGAATAATCCCGCCGCCGACGCCGGTAATCACGCCCATACAGACAGCCACTAATGGCCCCGTTTCAGCGAGGAAGGCTTTATTCACCCCAATGCCGACAAACACCGCCAGCCCGACCGCATCCAGTACCGGCAACATCCATTTCGGCAGACGTCTTGGCTGGCGAACCAGCAGGATGGTCAGCATACTGGTGACCATGGCGACGACCAGATCGGTAGGATCTTTAACCCAGAATACCGGGCCGTTATCCAGCGCCATATCGCGGATTGTCCCGCCGCCGACGGCAGTAACGACGCCGAGCACCAGGACGCCGAACGGGTCCATACGTAATTTCCCGGCCAGCAACACGCCAGAGATAGCAAATACAGCCGTGCCTACAATATCCAGCCAATAGACGAGCATTGTCGAATCCCCACTGGGAGCCTGGTAAGACAGGCTCTAATTCACCTGTGAAAGCGCATTACAGAGTTGTTTTGCGGCGAGGATAATACGCGGGCTTGCGCGTTCAAACCAGTCGCTGTTAAGCGGAATAACCGGAATTTTTAACAGGTTTCCCCAGTATTGTTCAATTTTGAGAATTTCGCCCGCTTTTCCGGCCACGATAATGGCCTGGGGATGCCTTGCCAGCACCTGTTCACGGCTGACTTGCGGCCACGGCACGCGGCTGTCAGCAAAGACGTTTTCTCCGCCGCAGGTCGTCAAAACCTGATGTTGAATAGACCCTTTACCACTGGTAAACAGAGGATTCATGCCAAACTGAAGAAAGACGCGCTTTTTAGCTTTACCGGCATACTCGGCGTTGAGTGCGGCGTACTCGTTTAGCAATGTCTGCGCTGCCTGCTGAGCCTTTTCCGGCTGCGGGCTCCAGGCGGCCAGTTGACGGAGCGTGTCGGCGATCTGTTCGATGCTTACCGCGTCCACCCACATGACCTTAATACCTAATGACGTCAGTTGGTTTACCTGGCGTTCCGCATTACCGCCGCGCCAGGCGACGACCAGATCCGGCTTCAGCGCCACAATGCGTTCCAGATTCATTCCCTGCCAGGTAGAGACCTGTTCTATTTTTTGCGCTTCGGGCGGGTAGTCGGAATAGCTGCTGACGCCAACGGGCGTAATCCCGGCGGCAAAAGCGAGCTCCGTATTGGCGGGAGAGAGGGTAATGACGCGCGGCGCAGCGTAAAGCCACACCGGGAGCGTAAGCAGCAGGGCGACCAGCGCCCTGAACATTTGCTTAGCCATGCGCCAGTTTCTGTACCAGCGTTTCGACCATCAGAGTCGACTGTTTCGCCGCAACCGCGAGGAATTCGTCAAAGCTGAGGTGCGATTGCTGATCGGCCACGTCAGAAATAGCGCGTACCACCACGAACGGCACGTTGAAGTTATAGCAGACGTGGGCGATAGCGGTGGCTTCCATCTCTACGGCGACCGCGTCGGGGAAGTTATGCCGAATTTTCGCCAGCCCGACGGAGCCGTTAATAAACGCGTCGCCGCTAACAATAAGGCCGCGTACCGCGTTCAGATTCAACTCCCTGATGCAGGATTCCGCGGCGGCGATCAGTTTGTCATCGGCCTTAAATCCGGCCGGACAACCCGGTAATTGCCCGTATTCATAGCCGAAAGCGGTCACATCAGCGTCGTGGTAACGCGCTTCGTCAGAGACGACGATATCGCCGACCTTCAGCGTGGACGCCAGACCGCCTGCGGAACCGGTATTGATGATCACGTCCGGCTTGCAGTGCTCCAGAAGCAATGTTGCGCCCAGCGCCGCCGCGACTTTACCGATACCGGATTTCAGCAACGCCACTTCGGTGCCGTTCAACTGGCCAGTGTAAATTTCGCAGCCGCCCAGCGTAATCGTCTGACGGTTGTCAATTTTGTCACGCAGCAGCGTAACTTCTTCTTCCATTGCGCCAATGATGCCGATTTTCATAGATTTACTCGCGATAAGTCAGTTTTGGGGGCATAGTTTATCATGCGCTTATGGGGAAGCGCATTTCTCAGGCGGGGAGAGGATATGGCATCGATCGATTTCCGAAATAAAATTAACTGGCATCGTCGTTATCGTTCACCGCAGGGCGTAAAGACGGAACATGAGATCCTGCGGATTTTTGAAAGCGATCGCGGGCGGATTATCAACTCTCCGGCTATACGCCGTTTGCAGCAAAAAACGCAGGTTTTCCCGCTGGAGCGCAATGCCGCAGTGCGTACTCGCCTGACGCATTCGATGGAGGTGCAGCAGGTAGGGCGTTATATCGCGAAAGAGATTTTAAGCCGTCTGAAAGAGCAAAACCGGCTGGAGGAGTACGGTCTGGATGCGCTGACCGGTCCCTTTGAAAGTATTGTAGAAATGGCCTGCCTGATGCACGACATCGGTAATCCGCCGTTTGGTCATTTTGGCGAGGCGGCGATCAATGACTGGTTTCGTCAGCGGCTGCATCCGGAAGATGCGGAAAGTCAGCCGCTCACGCATGATCGCTGTGTGGTTTCCTCGCTACGGTTACAGGAAGGCGAAGAAAATCTGAACGATATTCGCCGCAAGGTACGTCAGGATATCTGCCATTTTGAAGGCAATGCACAGGGAATTCGTCTGGTGCATACGCTCATGCGGATGAATCTTACCTGGGCGCAGGTTGGCGGAATTTTAAAATATACCCGTCCGGCATGGTGGCGAGGGCCGGTGCCGGATTCCCATCGCTATTTAATGAAGAAACCGGGCTATTATCTTTCTGAAGAGAAGTATATTGCGAGGTTACGTAAAGAACTTCAGTTAGCGCCTTACAGTCGCTTTCCATTAACGTGGATTATGGAAGCCGCAGATGATATTTCTTATTGTGTCGCCGATCTTGAAGACGCGGTAGAGAAAAGAATCTTTAGCGTTGAGCAGCTTTATCATCATTTATATCACGCGTGGGGCCACCATGAGAAGGATTCGCTGTTTGAGCTGGTGGTAGGAAATGCGTGGGAAAAATCACTCGCCAATACATTAAGCCGCAGTACCGAAGATCAGTTTTTTATGTATTTACGGGTAAATACATTAAATAAACTGGTGCCCTATGCCGCTCAGCGTTTTATTGATAATTTGCCGCAGATTTTTGCTGGTACCTTCAATCAGGCGTTGCTGGAAGATGCCAGCGGTTTTAGCCGCCTGCTTGAACTCTATAAGAATGTGGCGGTTGAACATGTGTTTAGCCATCCGGATGTAGAACAGCTTGAACTACAGGGATACCGGGTGATCAGCGGATTATTAGATATCTATCAGCCGCTATTAAGCCTGTCGCTTAACGACTTTCGCGAGCTGGTGGAAAAAGAACGGTTGAAACGCTTCCCCATAGAATCGCGCTTATTTCAGAAACTTTCTACGCGGCATCGTTTGGCCTACGTGGAAGTCGTCAGTAAATTACCCACGGATTCGGCGGAGTACCCGGTACTGGAATATTATTATCGCTGTCGGTTGATTCAGGATTATATCAGCGGGATGACTGACCTTTACGCATGGGATGAATATCGGCGTTTGATGGCGGTCGAACAGTAAATGGACTTTTGTAAAGATGGACAATAAATTTTTACTTTTTCCAGAAACTTTATTCCGGAACTTCGCGTTATAAAATGAATCTGACGTACACAGCAATTTTGCGTTACCTGTTAATCGAGATTGAAACACATGAAAAAAACCACATTAGCAATGAGTGCACTGGCTCTGAGTTTAGGTTTGGCATTGTCGCCTCTGTCTGCCACGGCGGCTGAAACGTCCTCTTCAGCAATGACTGCCCAGCAGATGCCAAGCCTGGCACCGATGCTCGAAAAAGTGATGCCATCGGTGGTCAGTATTAATGTAGAAGGTAGCACCACGGTGAATACGCCGCGTATGCCGCGTAATTTCCAGCAGTTCTTTGGCGATGACTCCCCGTTCTGCCAGGACGGTTCTCCGTTCCAGAATTCTCCGTTCTGCCAGGGCGGCGGTAGCGGCGGCAACGGCGGTCAACAACAGAAATTCATGGCGCTGGGCTCTGGCGTAATTATTGACGCCGCGAAGGGCTACGTCGTCACCAACAACCACGTGGTTGATAACGCCAGCGTGATTAAAGTACAGCTTAGCGATGGGCGTAAATTCGATGCTAAAGTGGTGGGCAAAGATCCGCGTTCTGATATCGCGCTGATTCAAATTCAGAATCCGAAGAACCTGACGGCGATTAAGCTGGCGGACTCCGACGCGCTGCGCGTGGGGGATTATACCGTCGCTATTGGTAACCCGTTTGGTCTGGGCGAAACGGTGACGTCAGGTATCGTTTCGGCGCTGGGGCGTAGCGGCCTGAACGTAGAAAATTACGAGAACTTTATTCAGACCGACGCCGCGATTAACCGCGGTAACTCCGGCGGCGCGCTGGTGAACCTGAACGGTGAGCTGATCGGTATTAACACCGCGATTCTGGCGCCGGACGGCGGCAACATCGGTATTGGCTTCGCTATCCCCAGTAACATGGTGAAAAACCTGACGTCGCAGATGGTGGAATACGGCCAGGTGAAACGCGGCGAACTGGGGATCATGGGGACTGAGCTGAATTCCGAATTGGCGAAAGCGATGAAAGTCGATGCCCAGCGTGGCGCGTTCGTCAGCCAGGTGATGCCGAATTCGTCCGCGGCGAAAGCGGGTATCAAAGCCGGGGATGTCATTACCTCGCTGAACGGTAAACCGATCAGCAGTTTTGCGGCGCTGCGCGCTCAGGTCGGCACTATGCCGGTCGGCAGCAAAATCAGCCTCGGTCTGCTGCGTGAAGGTAAAGCGATTACGGTTAATCTGGAATTGCAGCAGAGCAGCCAGAGTCAGGTTGATTCCAGCACCATCTTCAGCGGGATTGAAGGCGCTGAAATGAGCAATAAAGGCCAGGATAAAGGCGTTGTGGTGAGCAGCGTGAAAGCGAATTCACCCGCCGCGCAAATTGGCCTCAAAAAAGGCGATGTGATTATCGGCGCTAACCAGCAGCCGGTGAAAAATATCGCCGAGCTGCGTAAGATTCTCGACAGCAAGCCGTCGGTTCTGGCGCTGAATATTCAGCGTGGTGATAGTTCTATTTATTTGCTGATGCAGTAATCACCTTTGTCCCCCTTCCGCCATGGAAGGGGGCAACCCTTTTCTGTGAAACCCCCCACAACTCCATACTTATTTGCACCGTTTTGTGCATTTGCACAATGTCGAGACCTGTCATCTTCCTTATGCTTGTGCTCTGCTCACAGGAGGGATTTATGGCTGGCTGGCATCTTGATACCAAAATGGCGCAGGATATCGTGGCGCGCACTATGCGCATCATCGATACCAATATCAACGTAATGGATGCCCGCGGGCGCATTATCGGCAGCGGCGATCGGGAACGTATTGGTGAATTGCACGAAGGCGCGCTGTTAGTGCTGTCGCAGGGCCGGGTTGTGGATATCGACGACGCCGTGGCGCGACACCTGCACGGGGTGCGTCAGGGGATTAATCTTCCCTTACGCCTTGAGGGCGAAATTGTCGGCGTGATCGGCCTCACCGGCGAACCAGAGCACCTGCGTAAATATGGTGAACTGGTGTGTATGACTGCCGAAATGATGCTGGAGCAGTCGCGGTTAATGCACCTTTTGGCGCAGGATAGCCGTTTGCGCGAAGAGCTGGTGATGAACCTGATTCAGGCCGAAGAAAATACGCCGGCGCTGGTGGAATGGGCGCAGCGTTTGGGGATCGATTTGAACCAGCCGCGTGTGGCGGCGGTGGTGGAAGTCGACAGCGGCCAGCTTGGCGTCGATAGCGCAATGGCGGAACTTCAGCAGTTGCAGAATGCGCTTACCACGCCGGAGCGTAACAACCTGATAGCCATTGTTTCTCTCACCGAGATGGTGGTGCTCAAACCCGCCTTAAACTCGTTTGGTCGCTGGGATGCTGAAGATCATCGTAAGCGCGTAGAGCAGCTTATCTCGCGAATGAAAGAGAATGGTCAGCTACGTTTTCGCGTGGCGCTGGGCAATTACTTTACCGGGCCGGGCAGTATTGCACGCTCATACCGCACGGCGCGCACCACGATGATGGTCGGCAAACAGCGGATGCCAGAGAGCCGCAGCTATTTTTATCAGGATTTGATGCTGCCGGTTCTGTTAGATAGCCTGCGTGGCGGCTGGCAGGCCAATGAGCTGGCGCGCCCGCTGGTAAAACTCAAAGCGATGGATAACAACGGGTTATTACGTCGGACGCTGACGGCGTGGTTTCGCCATAATGTCCAGCCGCTGGCGACCTCTAAGGCGCTGTTTATTCATCGTAACACGCTGGAATATCGGCTAAATCGTATTTCGGAACTGACCGGGCTGGATTTGGGAAATTTTGACGATCGGCTGTTGCTGTATGTGGCGCTACAACTGGATGAACAGCGTTAAGCCCGGCGGCGCTACGCTTATCAGGCCTACGGGGATATATCTGTAGGCCGGATAAGGCGTAACACGTCGCCATCCGGCAACACACAACTTACTTACGGGTAAGCTTGTCCAGATCGGCTTCGATTTCACTGATCTTATTCGCGACGACGCTTTCCAGATGGCGCAAGTCGTCGAGGATCTTACGTTTGAGATCGAGTTCTGAGCGGTCGCGCTGGCAGATTTGGTCCAGCTCGTCAATCACATAGCGTAGATTAGGGCTAATCTCCTGTACTTCTTTATAACCCTGACCGATGCCATCGGCCACCACCGTTTTACGCTGGCGTGGATACTTAAACTTCACGCTTTTAGCAAAGAATTCACCTCTATCCTTTTGAAAATAGATTTTCAGGATATCGTTATTGGCTTCTTGCCGCAGGCTGTAACGATCGATTTCCTCAGGATTGGTAATGCCCAGACTTTTTAGATTGTCATACATAGCGGTATCCTTCATCACACTATAACTTTTGAATAATTAACGAAAAATTGGTTTTTCGCCACCAGTGTATACAAAAAAAGCGCGGTTGATCGCAGAAGACGTCTCGGCAACGTCATGAGCAAAAGGGCGGCGGTTATTGATAGCTTAAGTAATTCAACGCGATATTCCGTTTATAGAGAAAGCGTTTGAGGTCAGTGTGGGAAATTGACCGGAGGTAGTGGTCGATAACCTTGAGAGGCGGAGTCTATGTCCGGAACGTATAATGCTACTATTCGCCGGGTGGTGGTTTCCGCCTGGATAGGAAACTCCATTGAATATTATGATTTTCTATTATACGGCCTGGCAAGCGCGCTGGTATTTGGCCCGCTTTTTTTCCCTGGCGCCAGCCCATTGACTGCAACGTTATCTTCTTTTGCCAGTTTCGGCGTGGGATTTATCTCCCGGCCGCTGGGCGCGCTATTTTTTGGCAACAGGGGAGATACGCTTGGGCGTAAAAACACGTTATTAATCACGTTAGGGGGGATGGGCGCGGTCACGTTTCTCATCGGTTGCCTGCCTTCTTACGCCAGTATTGGCGCGCTGGCGCCGGCTTTACTGGTTATTCTGCGTTTTCTACAGGGATTTATGGTTGGAGGCGAATGGGGGGGCGCCATGTTGATGGTCGTGGAATATGCTGCTGGAAAGCACCGGGGGCGGTTAAGCGCGCTATCGCAAACAGGAGGACTCACGGGACAATTATTGGCGACAGGCGTATTTATAGTCGTGACCCAATTACCGAAGGAGGCGTTGTTATCGTGGGGATGGCGTATTCCTTTTCTGCTCAGTGCGCTTTTGGTGTTGCCTGGATTATATATGCGTCATCGTCTGGATGAGACGCCTGTCTTCCGTGCGTTTAAAAAGCAGCAGGCCATTAATCATAGGCAGCAAAGAGAAGAAAGGCCGGTGGTCAAAGTAGTACGAGAACAATGGCGCAGCATTTTGCTGATTATAATTCTGCGTTTTGCGGAAAGCGTTCCCTTTTTTCTTGCTACCGTCTTCGCGGTTTCCTGGGCGACGACGCAGCTTGGGATTGCCAGCCTGACTATTCTGTACATTGTAATGTTCACCTGTCTGCTGGCGTATCCCATGCACGTGCTATTTGGCATTATGTCGGATCGGCGTGGCTGCCGTCAGGTGTATATTTTCGGCGCGCTTTTTGTCGCGGCAATGGCTTTTCCCTTTTTCTGGCTGCTGGAAAGCCGTTCGCTCATACTGATGACAATGGGCTACGTTCTGCTTATTAACATTGGTCATAATTCACTGAATGCCGTGCAACCTTCTTTTTTCGCCGGACTGTTTCATCCGCCTGTACGCTACAGCGGTTCATCAATTGGCGCTCAGTTGGGGGCGGTTGTGGCAGGGGGATTCACGCCGTTTATCGCTAAAGCGTTAAGCGCAGTCTATGATAACAGTTGGACGTTGGTTGCCGGTTATGTCGTTTTGACTGCGCTGGCTTCGGCGTTTGCGGCAAAGATTGCGCCGGAAACCGTGTTACCGCATTCGCCGTAATGCAAAGGGGGGCTGTCGCCCCCACTTTTCACTCGCTTAATCAATAGTGCGCAATAATTCGTTAATGCCCACTTTACCACGCGTTTTGGCGTCGACTTTTTTCACGATCACCGCGCAGTACAAACTGTACTTGCCGTCTTTTGACGGCAGGTTGCCGGAAACGACCACGGAGCCCGCCGGTACGCGGCCATAGTGAACTTCACCGGTTTCGCGATCGTAGATTTTGGTGCTCTGGCCGAGGTATACCCCCATGGAAATGACGGAACCTTCTTCGACAATGACGCCTTCCACGACTTCAGAACGCGCGCCAATAAAGCAGTTGTCTTCAATGATGGTCGGGTTAGCCTGCAACGGCTCCAGTACGCCGCCGATACCTACGCCGCCGGAAAGGTGAACATTTTTACCAATCTGCGCGCAGGAACCCACCGTCGCCCAGGTGTCAACCATGGTGCCTTCGTCAACGTAGGCGCCGATGTTAACGTAAGACGGCATCAACACGGTGTTGCGGGCGATAAATGCGCCCTGACGAACGGCCGCAGGCGGAACGACGCGGAAGCCTTCTTTCTGAAAACGCGCTTCGTCGTAATCAGCGAATTTCATCGGGACTTTATCGAAGTAGCGGCTTTCCGCACCGTCGATAACCTGGTTATCGTTAATACGGAAAGAGAGCAGAACCGCTTTCTTCAACCACTGGTGAGTGACCCACTGACCGTCGATTTTTTCTGCGACACGCAGCGCGCCGGAATCAAGTAGAGAAATGACCTGGTTTACCGCCTCTCGGGTCACGGTATCTACATTAGCCGGCGTAATATCGGCGCGGCGCTCAAAAGCGGTCTCAATAACGTTCTGTAGCTGCTGCATTGTTAAACTCTTTCATATAAATAAACACACTACCCTTTATCGTTTGGATTGAGGGCCGCTGTCAACCGTTGTTGCACCTCAAGTTGCAGCACATTATTAAGTGCGCGCCGATCCGCTGTGGCGATTATGAATAAATCTTCTACTCGTTCACCAATGGTTGTAATTCGGGCGCCATGAAGCGAAATTCCCAGATCGGCAAAAATTTGTCCGACCCTGGCCAGCAGACCAGGTTGATCGAGCGCGATCAATTCCATGAATGATTTTCTGTCGGTATGGGTGGGCAGAAAATTGACTTCCGTTTCGACCGTAAAGTGCCGTAACTTTGCCGGTTGCCGACGCGGCTGCGGCGGCTGCCAGCTACGCTGCGTAATGGTTTGTTCAAGACCGGTGCGAATAACGTCATGGCGATCCGCCGCCAGCGGGCTGCCGTCTGGTTCCAGAACGATAAACGTATCCATTGCCATGCCGTCGCGAGTGGTAAAGATCTGCGCGTCATGGACGCTTAAATTACGCCTGTCCAGCTCGGCGCAGACGGCGGCAAACAGATAGGGTCTGTCCGGACTCCAGATAAAAATTTCGGTTCCACCGCGCGTGGCCTGCGGACTGAGCAACACTAACGGTTGGCGCAGATCGTGCTGCAATAAATGGCGTGCGTGCCAGGCGAGCTGATTTGGACTATGACGAACAAAATAGTTAGCGCGACAGCGGGTCCAGATTTTGTGCAGCGCGGCTTCATCAATATTGTCCATTCGCAGCAGCGCCAGCGCCTGAAGCTGATGGTGACGCACGCGCTCACGCATATCCGGCGTATTTTGCATTCCACGCCTGAGCTGTTTTTCAGTGGCGAAGTACAGCTCGCGCAGCAGGCTCTGTTTCCAGCTATTCCACAAGGTTTCGTTGGTCGCGCAGATGTCCGCGACGGTCAGGCAGACCAGAAAACGCAGCCGTGTTTCGGTTTGCACCTCTTCGGCAAACTGCTTGATGACTTCCGGATCCTGGATGTCGCGGCGCTGGGCGGTGACTGACATTAGCAGGTGTTGGCGCACCAGCCACGCGACCAGTTGCGTTTCGCGTGAGTTCAAACCGTGCAGTTCGGCGAAGGTGAGTACATCCTGCGCGCCCAGTACGGAATGGTCGCCGCCGCGTCCTTTCGCAATATCGTGGAACAGCGCGGCGATCAGGATCAGTTCCGGATGGGGAAGCCGCGGCCAGAGATCGACGCATAGCGGATGGCGCTGGCGCGTCTCTTCTTTCGCAAAGCTCTCCAGTTTGAGCATTACGCGGATGGTGTGTTCATCCACCGTGTATGCGTGGAACAGGTCAAACTGCATTTGTCCGACGATGTGCGACCACTGCGGCATATAAGCCCACAGTACGCTGTGGCGATGCATGGGCAGCAGGCCGCGGCTGACCGCGCCGGGATGGCGCAGCATACTAAGAAACAGAGTGCGTGCCTCCGGGATGTAACATAGCGGTTGGCTCAGGTGGCGGCGGGCGTGGCGCAAGTGGCGTAATGTCGTAGAGTAAATGCCGGTGATCGCGCTATTGCGCACCATCATATAAAACATGCGCAGGATCGCTTGCGGTTCGCGGATAAACAGCGTGTCGTCACGCAGATCAATAAGCGTGCCGCGCAGTTGAAACTCATCGTCAACAGGACGTGGTTTTTCATCCGCAGGCAGCGCCAGAATCGCCTCGTCAAATAGCTGAAGCAGCATCTGATTGAGTTCGCTCACCCGGCGCGTAACCCGGAAGTAGTCTTTCATCATCCGCTCAACCGGATCATTGCCCTCGCCGCTGTAGTTAAGGCGTTGAGCAACGCTTAACTGGCGGTCGAACAGCAGGCGGTTATCGTAGCGGCTGACCACCAGATGTAGCGCAAAGCGAATGCGCCACAGGATATGCAGGCACTCGTTGAGCTCCGCGCGCTCAGCCGGGGTTAAAAAGCCGAATCCCACCATCTCATCGAGCGAGGTAGCGCCGAAGTGACGTCGGGCGACCCACTGTAACGTATGGATATCGCGCAGGCCGCCGGGGCTGCTTTTAATATCCGGCTCCAGATTATAGCTGGTACCGTGATAGCGCTGGTGGCGCTGGTTCTGCTCTTCTACTTTGGCGGCGTAAAATTTGTCGGACGGCCAAAAACCTTCGCTGAAAATATGTTTTTGTAGTGCCAGAAACAGAGCGACATCACCGATCAGCAGGCGCGTTTCGATGAGGTTTGTCGCAACGGTTAAATCAGACAGACCTTCCAGCAGACACTCTTCCAGCGTACGTACGCTATGCCCGACATCCAGCTTGACGTCCCAAAGTAAAGTCAGCAGCTCGCCGACCTTTTGCGCCTGTTCATCAGGCAGCTTTTTGCGGCTTAAAATGAGCAGATCAATATCGGAAAGCGGATGCAGTTCGCCGCGTCCATAGCCGCCGACGGCGACCAGCGCCAGATCGGCAATCTGACCGAAACCGGCCTCAATCCACAGGCGTTGCAATAACTGGTCGATAAATTCGGTTCGGGCTTCAATAAGCTGTTCAGCACAAATGCCGCTGTCAAATGCCTCTCCCAGCCAGTGTTGAAAGATGTCGATGCGGGCTTTGATACCGGCGACGGTCAGTTCAGCGCGCGGCCAGACGCCAGGGTTTTGCGGCTGGTCAGGGAGGGTGGGGAGTGCGGTATTCGCGTGCTGTTCAGGAAGAGTATTCATATGCGCCACCCATTAAAAAGCCGGATGGTGGCGTGAACGCCTTATCCGGCCTACGTATTTACTCTTCATCCTTCAAGTTGCTTCTACGTTGGCTGCGCTCGTTCACTCCAGTCACGTACTTATGTACGCTCCTGAAGATTCACTCTCTTGCCGCCTTGAGGCAACTCGAATGATTTTGAGTAAAGGTGTAATTTGTAGGCCTGATAAGATGCGAAGGCATCGCCATCAGGCAAAACATTATTCGTCGTGTGTGATGATCGCCGGGATGGTGTCATCTTTACGCAGCGTCAGAATTTCACAGCCGTTTTCCGTTACCACAATAGTATGCTCGTACTGAGCAGACAAGCTGCGGTCTTTGGTTTTTACCGTCCAGCCGTCTTTCATGGTGCGGATACGGTAATCCCCGGCGTTCAGCATCGGTTCAATGGTAAAGGTCATGCCAGGCTGCAACACGACGCCGCCATCGTCTGCATCATAATGCAGCACCTGCGGTTCTTCATGGAAGCCGCGACCAATACCGTGTCCGCAGTATTCACGTACCACGGAGAAACCTTCGCCTTCGGCATATTTCTGGATGGCGGCGCCAATGGTGCGCAGGCGGATGCCCGGTTTCACCATTTTGATGCCCAGATACAGGCTCTCTTGCGTGACGCGGCACAGACGCTCGCCCAGAATGGTCGGTTTGCCGACGATAAACATCTTCGAGGTATCGCCGTGGAATTCATCTTTAATCACGGTCACGTCGATGTTGACGATATCACCATCTTTCAGATGTTTAGCGTCATCCGGAATGCCGTGGCACACCACTTCATTAATAGAGATACAGACGGATTTCGGATAGCCGTGGTAGCCGAGGCAGGCGGAGATCGCGTGTTGTTCGTTAACGATGTAATCGTTACAGATACGGTCCAGTTCGCCGGTGGTGACGCCCGGTTTGATATACGGTTCGATCATTTCCAGCACTTCGGCTGCCAGACGGCCCGCGACGCGCATTTTTTCGATGTCTTCAGATGTCTTGATAGAGATAGCCATGGATAGTGTCCAGCAGTGTCGATTATTTCGGCAATAATTGTGTAAGTGCTGACAATGGTATCAGTCAGGGGTGTCCCCTGCCAAATTGAGAATCATTCTGAACTTCGCCTTTCGTGCCACAGGTGCGTTGGCGACATTTTTTCACCCCAGTCACTTACTGGCCGTAAGCTCTCGGGGATGCAAAAATTTGCCGCCTGCTTGTAACACGAAATTCATCGTTCAATTCAGCACTGAGTGCCAACAATTATTGGTGTCGGTGGCGTATTTGTGGTATAAAGCGCGCCGGACTTCCGATCCATTCGAAGACTACACACGATGGACGGGAGCGACAAATCTCACTTTGTGTAACAACACACACGTATCGGCACATATTCCGGGGTGCCCTTTGGGGTCGGTAATATGGGATACGTGGAGGCATAACCCCAACTTAATCTATAGAGGTTTTAAATCATGGCAACTGTTTCCATGCGCGACATGCTCAAGGCTGGTGTTCACTTTGGTCACCAGACCCGTTACTGGAACCCGAAAATGAAGCCTTTCATCTTCGGCGCGCGTAACAAAGTTCACATCATCAACCTTGAGAAAACTGTACCGATGTTCAACGAAGCTCTGGCTGAACTGAACAAGATCTCTGCTCGTAAAGGTAAAATCCTTTTCGTTGGTACTAAACGCGCTGCAAGCGAAGCGGTGAAAGAAGCTGCTAACAGCTGCGACCAGTTCTTCGTGAACCATCGCTGGCTGGGCGGTATGCTGACTAACTGGAAAACAGTTCGTCAGTCCATCAAACGTCTGAAAGACCTGGAAACTCAGTCTCAGGACGGTACTTTCGAAAAGCTGACCAAGAAAGAAGCGCTGATGCGTACTCGTGAGCTTGAGAAACTGGAAAACAGCCTGGGCGGTATCAAAGACATGGGCGGTCTGCCGGACGCTCTGTTCGTTATCGATGCTGACCACGAGCACATTGCTATCAAAGAAGCGAACAACCTGGGTATCCCGGTATTTGCTATCGTTGATACCAACTCTGATCCGGACGGCGTTGACTTCGTTATCCCGGGTAACGATGACGCAATCCGTGCTGTTAGCCTGTACCTGGGCGCTGTCGCTGCAACCGTTCGTGAAGGCCGTTCTCAGGATCTGGCTTCCCAGGCGGAAGAAAGCTTCGTAGAAGCCGAGTAATAAGGCTTGATAACTCCCTAAAATAGTTCGAGTTGCAGGAAGGCGGCAAGCTCGAGAATTCCCGGGAGCTTACATCAGTAAGTGACCGGGATGAGCGAGTGAAGGCAACGCGCCTGCGGCTCGAAATATGAAGGGGAGAGCCCTTATAGACCAGGTAGTATCACGTTTGGTTAGGGGGCCTGTATATGGCCCCCTTTTTCACTTTTATATCTGTGCGGTTTGATGCCGGGCAGATCAAATCTTTCGAGGATTTTAGAATGGCTGAAATTACCGCATCCCTGGTAAAAGAGCTGCGTGAGCGTACCGGCGCAGGCATGATGGATTGCAAAAAAGCGCTGACTGAAGCGAATGGCGACATTGAGCTGGCAATCGAAAACATGCGTAAGTCCGGCGCTATCAAAGCGGCGAAAAAAGCAGGCAACGTGGCTGCTGACGGCGTAATCAAAACCAAAATCGACGGCAACGTCGCTTTCATTCTGGAAGTTAACTGCCAGACTGACTTCGTGGCTAAAGATGCTGGCTTCCAGGCATTTGCTGACAAAGTGCTGGACGCCGCTGTTGCTGGCAAAATCACTGACGTAGAAGTCCTGAAAGCGCAGTTCGAAGAAGAGCGTGTTGCTCTGGTAGCGAAAATCGGCGAGAACATCAACATTCGTCGCGTCGCTTCCCTGGAAGGCGACGTTCTGGGTTCTTACCAGCACGGTGCGCGCATCGGCGTTCTGGTTGCCGCTAAAGGCGCTGACGAAGAGCTGGTTAAGCAGCTGGCGATGCACGTTGCGGCAAGCAAGCCGGAATTCGTTAAGCCGGAAGACGTGTCTGCTGACGTGGTAGAGAAAGAGTACCAGGTACAGCTGGACATCGCGATGCAGTCCGGTAAGCCGAAAGAAATCGCAGAGAAAATGGTTGAAGGCCGCATGAAGAAATTCACCGGCGAAGTTTCTCTGACTGGTCAGCCTTTCGTCATGGAACCGAGCAAATCTGTTGGCCAACTGCTGAAAGAGCACAACGCTGACGTGACTGGCTTCATCCGCTTTGAAGTGGGCGAAGGCATTGAGAAAGTCGAGACTGACTTTGCAGCAGAAGTTGCTGCGATGTCTAAGCAGTCCTGATTTTCCTGAGGAGCCGCCTGAGGGCGGCTTCTTTTTGCGCCTCTCTTGTAAAATCAGCCGACGCCTGGCGTCTGCGCTGAAATGCGACGTACAATGTCGCCGGAATTAACTCATATCAATCGTTGACAGTCTCAGGAAAGAAACATGGCTACCAATGCAAAACCCGTCTATAAACGCATTCTGCTTAAATTAAGCGGCGAAGCTCTGCAGGGTACGGAAGGCTTCGGTATTGATGCAAGCATACTGGATCGTATGGCTCAGGAGATCAAAGAACTGGTTGAACTGGGTATTCAGGTTGGTGTGGTGATTGGCGGTGGTAACCTGTTCCGTGGCGCGGGTCTGGCAAAAGCGGGGATGAACCGCGTTGTGGGCGACCACATGGGCATGTTGGCCACCGTCATGAACGGCCTGGCAATGCGTGATGCGCTTCACCGCGCCTATGTGAACGCCCGCCTGATGTCGGCAATTCCTTTAAACGGCGTGTGCGACAACTACAGTTGGGCCGAGGCGATTAGCCTGCTGCGTAATAACCGTGTTGTGATTCTGTCTGCAGGTACGGGTAACCCGTTCTTCACTACCGACTCTGCGGCCTGTCTGCGCGGGATCGAAATTGAAGCGGATGTCGTACTGAAAGCGACCAAAGTGGATGGCGTATTCACTGCCGATCCGGCAAAAGATCCTTCCGCGACCATGTACGATCAGCTGACCTACAGCGAAGTGCTGGATAAAGAGCTGAAAGTGATGGATCTGGCGGCGTTCACGCTGGCTCGTGACCACAAACTGCCGATTCGTGTTTTCAACATGAACAAACCAGGCGCGCTGCGTCGTGTGGTGATGGGCGAAAAAGAAGGGACGTTAATCACGGAATAATTCCCGTGAGCGCCAAATACGGGTAAGATTCTGTTCTATTGACGGGTCTTATTACCTGGCAGAAATTAAACGAGACTATACTTAGCACATCTTTGTATTGTGTGACCGTCTGGTCTGACTGAGACTAGTTTTCAAGGATTCGTAACGTGATTAGCGATATCAGAAAAGATGCTGAAGTACGCATGGAAAAATGCGTTGAAGCGTTCAAAACCCAAATCAGCAAAGTGCGCACGGGTCGTGCTTCTCCCAGCCTGCTGGATGGTATTGTCGTAGAATACTATGGCACTCCGACCCCGCTGCGCCAGTTGGCAAGCGTAACGGTAGAAGACTCCCGTACCTTAAAAATTAACGTGTTTGACCGTTCTATGGGGCCAGCCGTTGAAAAAGCGATCATGGCGTCAGACCTCGGTTTGAATCCAAGCTCTGCGGGCACCGACATTCGCGTTCCGCTGCCGCCGCTGACCGAAGAACGTCGTAAAGATCTGACGAAAATTGTCCGTGGCGAAGCGGAGCAGGCGCGTGTCGCCGTTCGTAACGTCCGCCGTGATGCGAACGATAAAGTAAAAGCTCTGCTGAAAGATAAAGCGATCAGTGAAGATGACGATCGTCGCTCTCAGGAAGAAGTACAGAAAATGACCGACGCGGCAATTAAGAAAGTTGATGCGGCGTTGGCAGATAAAGAAGCAGAACTGATGCAGTTCTGATTGATCTGTACGCAGATATAAACTCATTCCACCGCTAAACCTGGCGGATGAGTGGTGTACAAAGCGCCGCGCAGAAGACATTATCAGGTCTCCTGTGCGGCGTTTTGCTTTTTATTCCGTTTCAACACTTCTGGACGTTTCATGAAGCAATTAACCATTCTGGGCTCGACCGGCTCTATTGGTTGCAGCACACTGGACGTGGTGCGCCATAATCCTGATAGCTTCCGCGTTATCGCGCTGGTGGCGGGTAAAAATGTCGCCCGCATGGCGGAGCAGTGCCTGGAGTTCTCGCCGCGTTATGCCGTGATGGACGATACGTCGAGCGCAGAACAGCTCAAAATAATGCTTCAGCAGCATGGCAGCCGCACCGAGGTTCTGAGCGGTCAGCAGGCTGCCTGTGAGATGGCGGCGCTTGATGAGGTCGGGCATGTGATGGCGGCCATTGTGGGCGCGGCTGGTTTACTGCCGACCCTGGCGGCGATTCGCGCAGGGAAGACGATTCTGCTGGCGAATAAAGAATCGCTGGTGACCTGCGGGCGGCTGTTTATGGACGAAGTAAAACGCAGCAACGCCCGGCTTTTACCCGTCGATAGCGAACATAACGCGATTTTTCAGAGTTTGCCGCAATCTATTCAGCATAATCTGGGATACGCTGACCTTGAGCAAAATGGCGTAACGTCGATTTTGCTTACCGGGTCTGGTGGCCCGTTTCGTGAAACGCCAATGTGCGATCTGGCAGCGATGACGCCGGATCAGGCATGTCGTCATCCGAACTGGTCGATGGGGCGAAAAATCTCCGTCGACTCCGCCACCATGATGAATAAAGGTCTGGAATACATTGAAGCGCGTTGGTTATTTAATGCCAGCGCACGTCAGATGGAAGTGTTGATCCATCCGCAATCGGTCATTCATTCGATGGTGCGTTATCAGGACGGCAGCGTCCTGGCGCAGCTTGGAGAACCTGACATGCGTACGCCTATTGCGCATACGATGGCATGGCCGAATCGCGTCACGTCCGGCGCGCAGCCGCTTGATTTTTGCAAACTCAGCGCGCTGACGTTTAGCGCGCCAGATTATCAGCGTTATCCGTGCCTGAAGCTGGCGATGGAGGCGTTTGAGCAAGGTCAGGCGGCAACGACGGCGCTCAATGCGGCAAACGAAATCACCGTTGCCGCGTTTCTGGCGCAACAGATTCGTTTTACCGATATCGCCGGGCTCAATTTAGCGGTGCTGGAGAGGATGGATTTACAGGAACCGGCAAGCGTTGAGGACGTATTGCAGGTTGACGCCATCGCGCGTGAAGTAGCCAGAAAACAAGTGATACGGCTCTCACGCTGACGATTATCCCGCGACAGAAGATCGTGCTATTTGTTAGCGTTGGGCTTCGGTGATATAGTCTGCGCCACCTGATCGCAGGTTTTTGGCTTTTTTCGGTCAGGTTAGCCGTGGTTTTACACGGCTTTTTTGTGGATACACAAAATCATTCAGGACGCATCGGGACGGCAGGCGAGTACGTTCCCGGCGTGCGCAGACAGCGCACGACAGGGGCGATGACGCGCGGTCATCCGCGAAGCGAACCGAAGAGAATGTGTATAAAGGCTTCAGTATTCCTGAGTACCGCTAAATCCTTTCAGGGACAAAAAACGCGTTATGTTGTCTGCAACTCAACCAGTAAGCGAAAATTTGCCAGCGCATGGCTGCCGTCATGTTGCAATAATTATGGATGGCAATGGTCGCTGGGCGAAAAAGCAAGGGAAGATCCGGGCCTTTGGGCATAAAGCCGGGGCGAAGTCCGTCCGGCGAGCGGTCTCTTTTGCTGCCAATAACGGTATTGATGCGTTAACGCTGTATGCCTTTAGTAGTGAAAACTGGAACCGACCGGCGCAGGAAGTGAGCGCGTTAATGGAGCTGTTTGTGTGGGCGCTGGATAGCGAAGTCAAAAGCCTGCACCGCCATAACGTTCGCCTGCGTATTATCGGCGATATCAGCCGATTCAACTCACGTTTACAAGAACGTATTCGCAAATCAGAAGCGCTTACCGCCCATAATACGGGGCTAACGCTGAATATCGCTGCGAATTACGGCGGACGTTGGGATATTGTCCAGGGAGTCCGACAACTGGCGGAACAGGTGCAGGCTGGAGTGCTGCGCCCCGATCAGATTGATGAAGAGAGACTAGGCCAGCAAATCTGTATGCATGAGCTGGCGCCTGTGGATTTAGTAATTAGGACTGGGGGAGAGCATCGCATTAGTAACTTTTTGCTTTGGCAAATTGCCTATGCCGAACTTTACTTTACGGATGTTCTTTGGCCCGATTTCGATGAACAAGACTTTGAAGGTGCGCTGCATGCCTTTGCTAATCGAGAGCGTCGTTTCGGCGGTACCGAGCCTGGTGATGACAAAGCCTGATGGGGGTTGCTTTTGCTGAAGTATCGCCTGATTTCTGCTTTTGTGTTAATACCCGCGGTCATCGCTGCGCTTTTTTTATTGCCGCCGGTGGGGTTCGCTATTATTACGCTGGTTGTCTGTATGCTGGCCGCGTGGGAATGGGGACAGTTAAGCGGTTTCGCCGCGCGTTCACAGCGGGTTTGGCTGGCGGTGCTGTGTGGTCTGTTATTGGCGCTGATGCTATTTTTGTTGCCTGAGTATCATCACAACATTCGTCAACCGCTGGTTGAGATGTCGCTTTGGGCATCGTTAGGATGGTGGGTTGTCGCGCTACTGCTGGTGCTATTTTATCCCGGTTCGGCGGCAATCTGGCGCAACTCAAAAACATTGCGTCTCATTTTCGGTTTGTTAACTATTGTGCCATTTTTCTGGGGAATGCTGGCGCTGCGCGCCTGGCACTATGACGAGAATCATTACAGTGGCGCAATATGGCTACTCTATGTCATGATCCTGGTCTGGGGAGCGGACTCTGGCGCGTATATGTTTGGTAAATTGTTTGGCAAACATAAGCTGGCGCCGAAGGTTTCCCCGGGTAAAACCTGGCAAGGGTTTATCGGCGGGCTTGCTACGGCTGCCGTGATCTCATGGGGTTACGGTATGTGGGCGAATCTGAATGTTGCGCCTGTTATCTTGCTGATTTGCTCTGTGGTGGCGGCTCTGGCTTCTGTACTGGGCGACCTCACTGAGAGTATGTTTAAGCGCGAAGCAGGAATTAAGGATAGCGGCCACTTGATTCCAGGCCATGGCGGCATTCTGGACCGAATTGACAGCCTGACGGCTGCCGTACCGGTCTTTGCTTGCCTGTTGTTACTGGTGTTCAGGACGCTCTAACGGAAGGTTTTATGCTGAGTATTCTCTGGAATCTGGCTGCATTCATCATCGCACTGGGCGTGCTGATCACTGTGCATGAATTTGGTCATTTCTGGGTTGCCCGGCGCTGCGGTGTGCGAGTTGAGCGCTTTTCCATCGGTTTTGGCAAAGCGCTCTGGCGTCGTACCGATCGGTACGGCACCGAGTATGTCATCGCCCTGATCCCGCTGGGCGGCTACGTCAAAATGCTGGATGAACGCGCCGAACCGGTAGCGCCGGAATTGCGTCGTCACGCCTTCAATAACAAAACGGTGGGCCAGCGCGCCGCAATTATTGCCGCAGGTCCGGTTGCGAACTTCATTTTTGCTATCTTTGCTTACTGGCTGGTCTTTATCATCGGCGTCCCTGGCGTTCGTCCGGTCATTGGCGAAATAACGCCCAACTCGATTGCTGCGCAGGCGCAAATTGCGCCTGGTACGGAACTTAAAGCCGTTGATGGTATCGAAACCCCTGATTGGGATGCCGTGCGTTTACAACTGGTGTCCAAAATTGGCGATCAGCAGACGACGGTGAGCGTCGCGCCGTTTGGTAGCGACCAGCGGCAGGACAAAACGCTTGATTTACGTCACTGGGCATTTGAGCCTGATAAGCAAGATCCTGTATCTTCTTTAGGGATTCGGCCCCGCGGGCCACAGATTGAACCGGTACTGTCAGAAGTGCAGGCGAATTCCGCAGCCAGTAAAGCGGGTTTGCAAGCAGGCGACAGGATCGTTAAAGTCGATGGTCAGCCGTTAACGCAGTGGATGAAATTCGTGACGTTTGTACGCGATAATCCCGGTAAGCCGTTAGCGTTAGAGATTGAAAGGCAGGGGAGCGCCTTGTCGTTGACGTTAACGCCGGATACGAAATCGGTTAACGGAAAGGCGGAAGGGTTTGCAGGCGTGGTGCCTAAAATTATTCCTCTGCCGGAAGAGTACAAGACTATACGCCAGTATGGGCCTTTTAGCGCCATCCTCGAAGCCACGGATAAGACGTGGCAGTTGATGAAGCTGACGGTCAGTATGCTGGGTAAATTGATAACCGGTGATGTGAAACTGAACAACCTCAGTGGGCCGATTTCTATCGCTCAGGGGGCTGGGATGTCAGCGGAGTTCGGGGTGATTTATTACCTGATGTTCCTTGCGCTAATCAGCGTGAACTTAGGGATAATTAACCTGTTTCCGCTGCCCGTTCTTGACGGGGGTCATCTGCTGTTCTTGGCGATTGAAAAGCTTAAGGGCGGGCCGGTATCCGAGCGGGTTCAAGACTTTAGTTATCGCATTGGCTCGATTTTGCTGGTGTTGTTAATGGGGCTTGCACTTTTCAATGATTTCTCTCGGTTGTAAGAGAGTTAGTTAGGAAGAACGCATAATAACGATGGCGATGAAAAAGTTGCTCATAGCGTCGCTGCTGTTCAGCAGCGCCACCGTATACGGTGCTGAAGGGTTCGTAGTGAAGGACATTCATTTCGAAGGCCTGCAGCGAGTCGCCGTTGGTGCGGCTCTCCTCAGTATGCCGGTGCGCACAGGCGACACGGTTAATGATGAAGATATCAGTAACACCATTCGCGCTCTGTTCGCCACCGGCAACTTTGAGGACGTCCGCGTCCTGCGCGATGGTAATACCCTTCTGGTTCAGGTAAAAGAACGTCCGACCATTGCCAGCATCACTTTCTCCGGGAACAAGTCGGTGAAAGATGACATGCTCAAGCAAAACCTCGAAGCGTCTGGCGTACGTGTTGGCGAGTCTCTGGATCGCACCACGCTGTCTGATATCGAAAAAGGTCTGGAAGACTTTTACTATAGCGTAGGTAAATACAGCGCCAGCGTTAAGGCGGTCGTCACGCCGCTGCCGCGCAACCGTGTTGATCTTAAACTGGTGTTCCAGGAGGGCGTATCGGCGAAGATCCAACAGATCAACATCGTCGGTAACCATGCCTTTAGCACCGAAGAACTCATTTCTCATTTCCAGTTGCGTGACGAAGTGCCGTGGTGGAACGTCGTCGGCGATCGTAAATACCAGAAACAGAAGCTGGCGGGCGACCTTGAAACCTTGCGCAGCTACTATCTGGATCGCGGCTACGCGCGTTTCAATATTGACTCCACGCAAGTGAGTCTGACGCCGGATAAGAAAGGGATCTACATCACCGTCAATATCACCGAAGGCGATCAGTACAAGCTTTCCGGGGTTCAGGTGAGCGGTAACCTGGCCGGACATTCCGCTGAAATTGAGAAACTGACGAAAATTGAACCGGGCGAGCTCTATAACGGCACCAAAGTGACCAAAATGGAAGATGACATCAAAAAGCTTCTGGGTCGCTATGGTTACGCCTATCCGCGCGTGCAGTCACAGCCTGAAATTAACGATGCTGACAAAACCGTAAAACTGCGCGTAAACGTCGATGCGGGCAACCGTTTCTACGTGCGTAAGATCCGCTTTGAAGGCAACGACACCTCAAAAGATTCCGTTCTGCGCCGTGAAATGCGCCAGATGGAAGGGGCGTGGCTGGGCAGCGACCTGGTTGACCAGGGGAAAGAGCGTCTGAACCGTCTCGGCTTCTTTGAAACCGTCGACACCGACACGCAGCGCGTTCCGGGTAGCCCGGATCAGGTTGATGTGGTGTACAAGGTAAAAGAGCGCAACACCGGTAGCTTTAACTTCGGTATCGGTTACGGTACAGAAAGCGGCGTTAGCTTCCAGGCCGGCGTTCAGCAGGACAACTGGTTAGGTACCGGTTATTCCGTGGGGATTAACGGTACCAAAAACGACTACCAGACCTACAGCGAACTGTCCGTTACTAACCCATACTTTACCGTTGACGGCGTGAGCCTCGGTGGTCGTATCTTCTATAACGACTTCCAGGCGGACGATGCAGACCTGTCCGACTATACCAACAAGAGCTACGGTACGGACGTGACGCTTGGCTTCCCCATCAACGAGTACAACACGTTGCGTGCTGGTTTAGGGTATGTGCATAACTCCCTGTCCAATATGGAACCGCAGGTTGCAATGTGGCGTTATCTGGCATCAATGGGTCAGTATCCGAGTACTAATGATCAGGATAATAGTTTTAGCACTGATGACTTCACCTTTAACTACGGCTGGACCTACAACAAACTAGACCGTGGTTACTTCCCGACGGAAGGTACGCGTATCAACCTGACGGGTAAGGTGACGATTCCGGGATCGGATAACGAATACTATAAAGCGACGTTGGATACCGCGACCTATGTACCGATCGATAACGATCATAAGTGGGTCATTCTGGGCCGTACCCGCTTTGGTTATGGCGATGGTTTAGGCGGTAAAGAAATGCCGTTCTATGAGAACTTCTATGCCGGTGGTTCCAGTACCGTTCGTGGCTTCCAGTCCAATACCATTGGTCCTAAGGCGGTCTATTATCCCTATAACCCTAAAAATTACGATGCTGATGAAGACTACGATTGCGCGACGCAGGACGGCGCAAAAGATATGTGTAAGTCGGATGATGCGGTAGGGGGGAACGCGATGGCGGTCGCCAGCCTGGAATTTATCACGCCGACGCCGTTTATCAGCGAGAAATATGCTAATTCGGTCCGTACTTCTTTCTTCTGGGATATGGGGACCGTCTGGGATACTAACTGGGATTCCAGCCAGTATTCTGGTTATCCGGACTACAGCGATCCGAGCAACATCCGTATGTCCGCGGGTATCGCATTACAATGGATGTCCCCATTGGGGCCGTTGGTCTTCTCCTACGCCCAGCCGTTTAAAAAGTACGATGGAGACAAAGCCGAGCAGTTCCAGTTTAACATTGGTAAAACCTGGTAATTGTTCACTGCAAAGGAATGCATTGGTAGTGTAGCGATGACTTTTGGCGATGCCCCCAGGGATCGCCAGGCCACGCAAAGAGCTGTACCTTCGGGTGCAAATGGGATGGTAAGGAGTTTATTGTGAAAAAGTGGTTATTAGCTGCAGGTCTTGGTTTGGCGATGGTAACGTCCGCACAGGCTGCTGACAAAATTGCAATCGTCAACATGGGTAATCTGTTCCAACAGGTTGCGCAGAAGACGGGTGTATCCAATACACTGGAAAACGAATTTAAAGGCCGTGCGGCTGAACTGCAAAAAATGGAAACCGATCTGCAATCTAAAATGCAGCGTCTGCAATCCATGAAAGCAGGTAGCGATCGTACTAAGCTGGAAAAAGACGTGATGTCTCAGCGCCAGACTTTCGCACAAAAAGCGCAGGCTTTTGAGAAAGATCGCGCTCGTCGTTCCAACGAAGAACGCAACAAACTGGTGACTCGTATCCAGACTGCGGTGAAAAAAGTGGCTAACGACCAGAGTATCGATCTGGTGGTAGACGCAAACACCGTTGCTTACAACAGCAGCGATGTGAAAGACATCACCGCTGACGTACTGAAACAGGTTAAATAAGTAATGCCTTCAATTCGACTGGCTGACTTAGCAGAACAGTTGGATGCAGAATTACACGGTGATGGCGATATCGTCATCACCGGCGTTGCGTCCATGCAATCTGCAACAACAGGCCACATTACGTTTATGGTAAATCCTAAGTACCGTGAACACTTAGGTTTGTGCCAGGCTTCTGCGGTTGTCATGACGCAGGACGATCTTCCTTTTGCCAAGAGCGCGGCGCTGGTAGTTAAAAATCCCTACCTGGCCTACGCGCGCATGGCGCAAATTTTAGATACTACGCCGCAGCCCGCGCAGAATATCGCGCCAAGCGCCGTGATTGATGCGACGGCAACGCTGGGTAGCAATGTTTCAGTCGGCGCGAATGCGGTGATTGAATCTGGCGTACAACTGGGCGATAACGTGGTTATCGGCGCAGGCTGTTTCGTCGGAAAAAATAGCAAAATCGGGGCGGGTTCACGCTTGTGGGCGAACGTAACGATTTACCACGACATTCAGATCGGTGAGAATTGCCTGATCCAGTCCAGTACGGTGATCGGCGCGGACGGTTTTGGCTACGCTAACGATCGTGGCAACTGGGTGAAGATCCCACAACTGGGCCGGGTCATTATTGGCGATCGTGTCGAGATCGGCGCTTGTACCACCATTGACCGTGGCGCGTTGGATGATACTGTTATTGGCAATGGCGTGATTATTGATAATCAGTGCCAGATTGCACATAACGTCGTGATTGGCGACAATACGGCAGTTGCCGGTGGCGTCATTATGGCGGGTAGCCTGAAGATTGGCCGTTACTGCATGATTGGCGGCGCCAGCGTGATCAATGGGCATATGGAAATATGCGACAAAGTCACGGTAACTGGCATGGGTATGGTGATGCGTCCCATCACGGAACCGGGCGTCTACTCCTCAGGCATTCCGCTGCAACCCAACAAAGTATGGCGTAAAACTGCTGCACTGGTGATGAACATTGATGATATGAGCAAGCGTCTCAAAGCGATTGAGCGCAAGGTTAATCAACAAGACTAACGTTCTGCCTTGTAGTTGCCATTCTTTTCCGGCCTGTCACATTCATACGATTGCGGCAGGCCGTGTTATTATTGCCTTTTTGTATATTTGGACAGGAAGAGTATTTTGACTACTAACACTCATACTCTGCAGATTGAAGAGATTTTAGAGCTTCTGCCGCACCGTTTTCCGTTTTTACTGGTCGATCGCGTGCTGGACTTTGAAGAAGGTCGTTTTCTGCGTGCGGTGAAAAATGTCTCCGTCAACGAGCCGTTTTTCCAGGGACACTTCCCGGGCAAACCGATTTTGCCAGGCGTGCTGATTCTGGAAGCGATGGCGCAGGCAACCGGTATTCTGGCGTTTAAAAGCGTTGGTAAACTGGAACCTGGCGAACTGTATTATTTCGCGGGTATTGATGAAGCGCGCTTTAAGCGTCCGGTGGTGCCAGGCGATCAGATGATCATGGAAGTCACTTTCGAGAAAACGCGCCGTGGCCTGACCCGCTTTAAAGGGGTTGCGCTGGTCGACGGTAAAGTCGTGTGCGAAGCAACCATGATGTGTGCTCGTAGCCGGGAGGCCTGATTCGTGATTGATAAATCCGCCTTTATTCATCCTACCGCCATTGTGGAAGACGGCGCTGTAATTGGCGCTAATGCCCACATTGGTCCCTTTTGTATTGTTGGGCCGCAGGTCGAAATTGGTGAGGGAACCGTACTGAAGTCTCATGTGGTCGTGAATGGTCAAACCAAAATCGGCCGCGACAACGAGATTTATCAGTTTGCCTCCATCGGTGAAGTGAACCAGGATCTGAAATATGCGGGTGAGCCGACCCGTGTGGAAATTGGCGATCGTAACCGCATCCGCGAAAGCGTCACCATTCATCGTGGTACAGTGCAGGGCGGTGGGTTGACGAAGGTGGGTAGCGATAACCTGCTGATGATCAATGCGCATGTCGCACATGATTGTACGGTAGGTAATCGCTGTATCCTCGCCAACAACGCCACGCTGGCGGGGCACGTATCAGTCGATGATTTTGCGATCATCGGCGGTATGACGGCAGTTCATCAATTCTGCATTATCGGTGCGCATGTGATGGTCGGCGGCTGCTCCGGCGTGGCGCAGGATGTCCCGCCGTATGTGATTGCGCAGGGTAACCATGCGACGCCGTTCGGGGTAAATATCGAAGGGCTGAAGCGTCGCGGCTTTAGCCGTGAAGGGCTGGTGGCGATTCGTAATGCCTACAAACTGTTGTACCGCAGTGGTAAAACGCTCGACGAAGCGAAGCTGGAAATCGCTGAACTTGCTGAAAAGCATCCGGAAGTGAAGGCGTTTACCGAGTTCTTTGAGCGTTCAACGCGTGGTCCGATTCGTTAATGGCGGCACAGCGTCCTTTAACGATTGCCCTGGTCGCCGGTGAAACGTCCGGCGATATTCTTGGCGCAGGCTTAATTCGTGCGCTGAAAGCGCGCGTACCCAACGCCCGTTTTGTGGGCGTTGCGGGGCCGCGTATGCAGGCCGAAGGGTGTGAAGCCTGGTACGAGATGGAAGAGCTGGCGGTCATGGGCATTGTTGAAGTGCTCGGACGTTTACGCCGTTTGTTGCATATCCGCGCCGATCTGACCCGCCGTTTTACCGAACTCAAGCCCGATGTCTTTGTCGGGATTGATGCCCCTGATTTCAATATTACCCTCGAAGGTAATCTGAAAAAACAAGGGATTAAGACCATTCATTATGTCAGCCCGTCCGTTTGGGCCTGGCGACAGAAACGCGTTTTCAAAATAGGCAGATCCACCCATATGGTGTTGGCTTTTCTGCCTTTCGAAAAAGCGTTTTACGATAAATTTAACGTCCCGTGCCGCTTTATCGGTCACACCATGGCGGATGCCATGCCGCTGGACCCGGATAAAAATGCGGCGCGCGACGTGCTGGGTATCCCGCATGACGCCCATTGTCTGGCGCTACTGCCAGGCAGCCGTGGCGCGGAAGTGGAAATGCTCAGCGCCGACTTCCTGAAAACCGCACAATTGCTGCGACAGCGCTATCCCGATCTGGAAGTAGTAGTGCCGCTGGTGAACGCGAAACGCCGCGAGCAGTTTGAAAAAATTAAAGCGGAGGTTGCGCCGGATCTCGCCGTTCATTTGCTGGACGGCATGGCGCGCGAGGCGATGATCGCCAGCGACGCGGCCCTGCTGGCCTCGGGTACGGCGGCGCTGGAGTGTATGCTGGCAAAATGCCCGATGGTCGTGGGGTATCGTATGAAGCCCTTCACTTTCTGGCTGGCGAAACGTCTGGTGAAAACGGAGTATGTGTCTTTGCCTAACCTGCTGGCGGGAAGAGAATTAGTCAAAGAGCTGTTGCAGGAAGAGTGCGAACCGCAAAAACTCGCCGAAGCGCTGTTGCCGCTACTGGCGAACGGTAAAACCAGCCATGCGATGCACGACACCTTCCGTGAATTGCATCAGCAGATCCGCTGTAATGCCGATGAGCAGGCGGCAGATGCCGTCCTGGAGTTAGCACAATGATCGAATTTGTTTATCCACACACCCATTTAGTGGCGGGTGTGGATGAAGTGGGCCGTGGCCCGCTGGTGGGCGCCGTAGTGACCGCCGCCGTGATCCTCGATCCGGCTCGTCCGATCGTCGGTCTGAATGATTCCAAAAAATTGTCTGAAAAGCGTCGTCTGTCATTGTATGACGAGATTAAAGAAAAGGCGTTAAGCTGGAGTCTGGGACGCGCGGAAGCGCATGAAATTGATGAGCTGAATATTTTGCACGCCACCATGCTCGCCATGCAGCGCGCTGTCGCTGGTCTGCATATTGCGCCAGAATATGTGCTGATCGACGGCAATCGCTGTCCGGAACTGCCTGTGCCGTCAATGGCCGTGGTGAAAGGCGACAGCCGCGTGGCGGAGATTAGCGCGGCGTCTATTCTGGCGAAAGTCACCCGCGACGCAGAAATGGCGGCGCTGGATATCGTTTTTCCTCAGTATGGCTTTGCGCAGCACAAAGGCTATCCAACCGCTTTTCATCTGGAAAAGTTGGCCCAGTATGGCGCGACGGCGCACCACCGACGCAGTTTTGCGCCTGTTAAACGCGCTCTGGGACTTGTGTCCTGATTCTTGTATCGAGAAATCTGAAGATGTCTGAACCACGTTTCGTTCACCTGCGGGTGCACAGCGACTACTCTATGATCGATGGGCTGGCGAAGACCGGGCCGCTGGTGAAAAAGGCGGCCTCATTAGGTATGCCTGCGCTGGCGATCACCGATTTTACCAACCTCTGCGGTCTGGTGAAGTTCTACGGAGCGGGTCATGGCGCGGGCATTAAACCCATCGTCGGGGCGGACTTTAACGTTCACAACGAACTGCTGGGAGATGAGCTGACTCATCTGACGGTACTGGCGGCGAATAATACGGGATACCAGAACCTGACGTTGCTGATCTCGAAAGCGTATCAGCGCGGCTACGGCGCGGCAGGCCCGATTATCGAGCGCGACTGGCTGGTAGAGCTTAAAGAAGGTTTGATCCTGATTTCCGGCGGACGCATGGGCGACGTAGGCCGCTGTCTGCTACGCGGCAACCAGGCGTTGGTGGAGGAGTGCGTTGCTTTCTATGAAACGCATTTTCCCGATCGCTACTTTCTGGAACTGATCCGCACCGGCAGACAGGATGAAGAGACCTATCTCCATGCTGCGGTTGAACTGGCTGAGGCACGTGGTTTGCCGGTTGTTGCGACAAACGATGTCCGTTTCCTTGAAAGCGATGATTTTGACGCCCATGAGATTCGTGTCGCGATCCACGACGGTTTCACCCTTGACGATCCTAAGCGTCCGCGCAATTACTCGCCGCAGCAATATATGCGCAGCATCGATGAGATGTGCGAGCTGTTCGCCGATATTCCGGAGGCGCTGGAAAATACGGTGGAGATTGCCAAACGCTGCAACGTAACGGTGCGTCTGGGGGAATATTTCCTGCCGCAGTTCCCGACCGGCGATATGACCACCGAAGATTATCTGGTCAAAAAAGCGAAAGAGGGGCTGGAAGAGCGTCTGGCTTTCCTGTTTCCGGACGAAGAAGAGCGCAAAAAGCGTCGCCCGGAATATGACGAGCGTCTGGATATTGAACTACAGGTTATCAACCAGATGGGGTTCCCTGGCTACTTCCTCATCGTGATGGAGTTTATCCAGTGGTCAAAAGATAACGGCGTGCCGGTAGGGCCGGGACGTGGTTCCGGGGCTGGTTCGCTGGTGGCCTACGCGCTGAAAATTACCGACCTTGATCCGCTGGAGTTTGACCTGCTGTTCGAACGTTTCCTGAACCCGGAACGTGTCTCGATGCCTGACTTCGACGTTGACTTCTGTATGGAGAAACGCGACCAGGTGATTGAGCACGTCGCAGACATGTACGGGCGTGATGCGGTATCGCAGATTATCACCTTCGGTACGATGGCGGCGAAAGCCGTTATCCGCGATGTGGGCCGTGTGCTGGGGCATCCGTACGGTTTTGTGGATCGTATCTCGAAGCTGGTGCCGCCCGATCCGGGCATGACGCTGGCAAAAGCCTTTGAAGCGGAACCGCAACTGCCGGAAATTTACGAGGCGGACGAAGAGGTCAAAGCGCTGATCGATATGGCGCGTAAGCTCGAAGGTGTCACGCGTAACGCCGGTAAGCACGCTGGCGGCGTGGTCATCGCGCCGACCAAAATTACCGACTTTGCGCCGCTGTACTGCGATGAAGAGGGCAAGCATCCGGTTACCCAGTTTGATAAAAGCGACGTGGAATATGCCGGGCTGGTGAAGTTCGACTTCCTCGGTTTGCGTACGCTGACCATCATCAACTGGGCGCTGGAGATGATCAACAAGCGGCGCGAGAAAAACGGCGAGCCGCCGCTGGATATCGCCGCGATTCCGCTGGACGATAAAAAAAGCTTCGACATGCTGCAGCGCTCGGAAACCACGGCGGTCTTCCAGCTTGAATCGCGCGGCATGAAAGATCTGATCAAACGTCTGCAGCCGGACTGCTTTGAAGATATGATCGCGCTTGTGGCCCTGTTCCGTCCCGGTCCGTTGCAGTCAGGGATGGTAGACAACTTTATCGACCGTAAGCACGGTCGTGAAGAACTCTCTTACCCGGACGTTCAGTGGCAGCATGAAAGCCTGAAGCCGGTACTGGAGCCGACCTACGGCATCATTCTGTATCAGGAACAGGTGATGCAGATTGCCCAGGTACTTTCCGGGTATACTCTCGGCGGCGCGGATATGCTGCGTCGTGCGATGGGTAAGAAAAAGCCGGAGGAGATGGCCAAACAGCGTTCCGTTTTTGAAGAGGGCGCGAAAAAGAACGGTATCGACGGCGAACTGGCGATGAAAATCTTTGACCTGGTGGAGAAATTCGCCGGTTACGGGTTTAACAAATCGCACTCCGCCGCTTATGCGCTGGTTTCTTACCAGACGCTATGGCTAAAGGCGCACTATCCGGCTGAATTTATGGCGGCGGTGATGACTGCCGATATGGACAACACCGAGAAGGTCGTCGGCCTGGTGGACGAGTGCTGGCGGATGGGACTGAAAATTCTGCCGCCGGATATTAACTCCGGATTGTACCATTTCCACGTTAATGATGAGGGCGAGATCGTCTACGGCATCGGCGCGATCAAAGGCGTCGGCGAAGGGCCGATCGAAGCGATCATCGACGCGCGTAATCAGGGCGGCTATTTCCGCGAACTGTTTGATCTGTGCGCGCGGACCGACACCAAAAAGCTCAACCGCCGGGTGCTGGAAAAGCTGATCATGTCCGGGGCGTTCGACCGCCTGGGGCCGCACCGCGCCGCGCTGATGAACTCATTGGGCGATGCGCTGAAAGCCGCCGACCAGCACGCCAAAGCGGAAGCTATCGGTCAGGCGGATATGTTCGGCGTACTGGCGGAAGAGCCGGAGCAAATCGAGCAATCCTATGCCAGCTGCCAGCCGTGGCCGGAGCAGGTGGTGTTAGATGGGGAACGTGAAACGTTGGGGCTGTACCTGACGGGCCACCCCATCAATCAGTATTTAAAAGAAATTGAGCGCTATGTCGGCGGGGTAAGGCTCAAAGACATGCATCCGACAGAACGTGGTAAAGTCACCACGGCTGCGGGGCTCGTGATTGCCGCAAGGGTTATGGTCACCAAGCGCGGCAATCGTATCGGCATCTGTACGCTGGATGACCGTTCCGGGCGTCTGGAAGTGATGTTATTTACCGACGCGCTGGATAAATACCAGCAGTTGCTGGAAAAAGACCGCATACTTATCGTCAGCGGACAGGTCAGCTTTGATGACTTCAGCGGGGGGCTTAAAATGACCGCCCGCGAAGTGATGGATATTGACGAAGCTCGCGAAAAATACGCTCGCGGGCTTGCTATCTCGCTGACGGACAGGCAAATTGATGACCAGCTTTTAAACCGACTCCGTCAGTCTCTGGAACCCCACCGCTCGGGGACCATTCCAGTACATCTCTACTATCAGAGGGCGGATGCGCGTGCGCGGCTGCGTTTTGGCGCAACGTGGCGTGTCTCTCCGAGCGATCGTTTACTTAACGATCTGCGTGGCCTCATTGGTTCGGAGCAGGTGGAACTGGAGTTTGACTAATACAGGAATACTATGAGTCTGAATTTCCTTGATTTTGAACAGCCGATAGCAGAGCTGGAAGCGAAAATCGATTCTCTGACTGCGGTAAGCCGCCAGGATGAGAAACTGGATATTAATATCGATGAAGAAGTCCATCGCCTGCGCGAAAAAAGCGTAGAACTGACGCGCAAAATCTTCGCCGATCTCGGCGCATGGCAGGTAGCCCAACTGGCGCGCCATCCGCAGCGTCCGTACACCCTGGATTATGTCCGTCTGGCGTTTGATGAGTTTGATGAGCTGGCGGGCGATCGCGCCTATGCTGATGACAAAGCCATCGTCGGCGGTATCGCGCGTCTGGAAGGGCGGCCGGTGATGATCATTGGTCATCAGAAAGGTCGTGAAACCAAAGAAAAAATTCGTCGTAACTTTGGCATGCCAGCGCCGGAAGGCTACCGCAAAGCGCTGCGCCTGATGGAAATGGCTGAACGCTTCAACATGCCGATTATCACCTTCATCGACACCCCGGGCGCTTACCCTGGCGTGGGCGCGGAAGAGCGTGGTCAGTCTGAAGCTATCGCCCGCAACCTGCGTGAGATGTCTCGTCTGAACGTACCTGTCATCTGCACCGTGATTGGCGAAGGCGGCTCCGGCGGCGCATTGGCGATTGGCGTGGGTGATAAAGTGAATATGCTGCAATACAGCACCTATTCCGTTATCTCCCCGGAAGGTTGCGCCTCTATTTTGTGGAAGAGCGCCGACAAAGCGCCATTGGCTGCTGAAGCGATGGGCATCATCGCGCCGCGTCTGAAAGAGCTGAAGCTAATCGATTCCATCATTCCGGAGCCGCTGGGCGGCGCGCACCGTAATCCGGAAGCGATGGCGGCATCGCTAAAAGCGCAGCTGCTGGAAGATTTAGCCGATCTCGATGTGTTAAGCACCGATGATTTAAAAAACCGTCGTTACCAGCGTTTGATGAGCTACGGTTACGCCTAATCATTTACCTCATTTTTCCCAGGAGGCCGGATAATCCGGCCTCTTTTTTTTGGACGAGGAAAAATGAGACGCCGATGAGTTGATGTGATTAAACGCAACGGCATGTTCTCCCTGACACTGTAGCAACTGCCAGGCGTGTGGCCAGGGCAGGCAGTGAACTACCCTTCAAGGAGAAAATTATGGGATTGCAAAAAACACTGGCGCTCAGCGCCGTGGCGGCAGGAATCATGTTGAGCTTATCCGGTGCGCAGGCCGCGCCGCTGCTTAGCAGTAGTGAGCCAATGACCATCAACGCCAGCGATCTGGCGGCGAAAGAGAAAGCGCTGACGGATTTTCCGTTAATGGAAGCAGTGAAATCCTCTATCCAGACGTTGGATAACAGCGCGGTCGAACAAATCGAACCGGGGCGCGCCGCTAACCCGGCAAACGTAAAACGCGTTGAAAGTATTCTGAAAGAGGCCGACTGGGATTATCTGTTCCCGATGCGCGCGCCGGAATACACTTACTCTAACTTCCTGAAAGCGATAGGTAAATTCCCGGCGGTTTGTGGTACCTACACCGATGGACGCGATAGCGACGCTATCTGCCGTAAAACCCTGGCTACTATGTTTGCGCATTTTGCCCAGGAGACGGGCGGTCACGAAAGCTGGCGTGACATTCCGGAATGGCGTCAGGCGCTGGTCTATCTGCGCGAAGTCGGCTGGACAGAAGGGCAGAAAGGCGGCTACAACGGCGAATGTAACCCGGATGTATGGCAGGGCCAGACCTGGCCGTGCGGTAAAGATAAGGACGGCGATTTCCTCAGCTATTTTGGTCGCGGGGCAAAACAGCTTTCTTATAACTACAACTATGGGCCTTTCTCTGACGCGATGTATGGCGACGTTCGCCCTCTGCTGGATAAACCCGAGCTGGTGGCGGATACCTGGATGAACCTGGCGAGCGCCGTCTTCTTCTTTGTGTACCCGCAGCCGCCGAAGCCGTCTATGCTACATGTGATTGACGGTACCTGGCAGCCAAACGATCGCGATAAAGCAAACGGCCTGGTATCAGGTTTCGGCGTCACCATTCAAATCATCAATGGCGGCGTGGAGTGCGGCGGCGCAGATGAGAATGCGCAGTCGCTTAACCGTATCGCCTACTACAAAGAGTTTGCCAACTACCTGAAAGTGCCGGTGCCGGCGGACGAAGTGTTGGGCTGTAAAAAGATGAAGCAGTTCGATGAAGGCGGCGCTGGCGCGTTACCGATCTATTGGGAACAAGACTGGGGCTGGAGCGCCGATACTGCGGACGGTAAAACCTATTCCTGCCAGTTAGTGGGATATCAGACGCCGTATACCGCCTTTAAAGAGGGCGACTACACGAAATGTGTACAGCATTATTTCAACGTTAATGTCGTCGATGATAGCGGAACCACTGAACCGGATGTCACGCCAACTCCGGCGCCAGTGACGGATGAAAACGTGGCGCCAGTCGCGCGCATTGCCGGACCGGTCGGGGCGGTGGAAGCTGGTAGCCCGGTTTCACTCAGCGCGGAAGGATCGACCGACGCGAATGGCGACAAGCTCACCTATACCTGGATGTCGCAGGATGGCAAAACGCTGAGCGGCCAGGATAAAGCCGTTGTGATTTTCAACGCGCCGGATGTCACTCAGAACACCCAGTATGTGGTGAATCTGACCGTTAGCGACGGTACGCTCTCCAGTACAGCGGTTTATACGCTGAATGTGAAAGCGAAGGCCGCCGCTGCGGATGACGAAGATAAGACCACCAGCTATCCTGCCTGGAGCAGCAGCCAGAAATGGAATCCGGGCGACATCGTCAACAGTAATGGCGCATTGTACCAGTGCAAACCGTTCCCGGAAGGCTCATGGTGTAATGTTGCGCCTGCCTACTATGAGCCCGGCGTAGGGATTGCCTGGGCCGATGCTTGGAACGCATTGTAATAAGATAAATCCTGTCGGTGCTTTGCATCGGCAGGATTGTTACTATGCTTATCTCAGGTTTTTTCAGGAGAAAGCATGAACATCATCGCCATTATGGGGCCGCACGGGGTTTATTATAAAGATGAACCCATCAAGGAGCTTGAGCGTGCATTACAATCCCTGGGATTTCAAATTATCTGGCCGCAAAATAGCGTTGACTTGTTGAAGTTTATTGAACATAACCCGCGCATCTGCGGCGTTATTTTTGACTGGGATGAATACAGTCTCGACCTTTGTAGCGAAATCAACCAGCTAAATGAATACCTTCCTCTCTACGCCTTTATCAATACCAACTCCACGCTGGACGTTAGCGTTCACGATATGCGCATGGCGCTGTGGTTTTTTGAGTATGCATTGGGGCTGGCTGAAGATATCGCGACGCGCATTCATCAATATACAAACGAATATCTCGATAATATTACGCCGCCGTTTACCAAAGCGCTGTTTACCTACGCCAAAGAAGGAAAATATACCTTTTGTACGCCGGGTCATATGGCGGGAACGGCGTATCAGAAAAGCCCGCCAGGCTGCCTGTTTTATGACTTTTTTGGCGGCAATACCTTAAAAGCTGATGTGTCGATTTCGGTGACTGAACTGGGATCGCTGCTGGATCACACCGGGCCGCATCTGGAAGCGGAAGAGTATATCGCCCGTACTTTTGGCGCCGAGCAGAGCTATATGGTGACGAACGGTACGTCGACCTCGAATAAAATTGTCGGTATGTATGCCGCGCCTGCGGGAAGTACGCTACTCATTGATCGTAATTGTCATAAATCGCTGGCGCATTTGCTGATGATGAGCGATGTGGTGCCTCTCTGGTTGAAGCCGACGCGCAATGCGCTCGGCATTCTCGGCGGTATTCCCCGAAGGGAATTTACCCGTGCAAGCATCGAAAGCAAGATAGAGGAGACCCCTCAGGCGCAATGGCCGGTTCATGCGGTTATCACCAATTCTACTTACGATGGTCTGCTGTATAACACTAACTGGATCAAGCAGATGCTGGACGTTCCCTCGATCCATTTTGATTCCGCCTGGGTACCCTATACCCATTTCCATCCGATCTACCAGGGGAAAAGCGGGATGAGCGGCGATCGGGTGCCCGGAAAAGTGATTTTTGAAACGCAATCCACCCATAAAATGCTGGCGGCTTTTTCGCAGGCGTCGCTTATTCATATCAAAGGGGAATATGACGAAGAGACGTTTAACGAAGCGTTTATGATGCACACTTCCACATCGCCGAGCTATCCCATTGTCGCCTCTATCGAGACCGCGGCGGCGATGCTGCGCGGCAATCCAGGGAAAAGATTGATTAATCGTTCGGTGGAACGGGCGCTCCATTTTCGTAAAGAGGTACAGCGGCTACGTGAAGAGTCCGATAGCTGGTTCTTTGATATCTGGCAGCCGGAAGAGGTTGATGAGGCCGAATGCTGGCCGGTCACGCCGGGAGAAACCTGGCATGGCTTCGCCGATGCCGATGACGATCATATGTTCCTCGATCCGGTTAAGGTGACAATCCTGACGCCGGGGATGGATGAACAGGGCAACATGAGCGAAGAGGGGATACCCGCCGCGCTGGTGGCGAAGTTCCTTGATGAGCGAGGCGTGGTGGTGGAAAAAACCGGGCCGTATAATCTGCTGTTTTTGTTCAGCATAGGGATTGATAAGACCCGTGCGATGGGGCTGCTGCGCGGACTGACGGAATTTAAACGCGCCTACGATCTTAACCTGCGCGTCAAAAATATGTTGCCGGATCTGTATGCGGAAGATCCGGATTTTTATCGCAATATGCGCATTCAGGATCTGGCGCAGGGGATCCATAAACTGATCCGCCAGCACGATCTTCCGGGGCTGATGCTGCGGGCGTTCGAGGTTTTACCGGAGATGATCATGACCCCGCACCAGGCCTGGCAGCATCAGATCAAAGGCGAGGTGGAAACCGTGGCGCTCGATCAACTGCCAGGGCGCGTTTCCGCGAATATGATCCTGCCTTATCCGCCAGGCGTTCCGCTGTTGATGCCCGGCGAGAGGATCACGCAACAGAGCCGGGCCGTGCTCGATTTTCTGCTGATGCTCTGCTCGATTGGCCAGCATTATCCCGGTTTTGAAACGGATATTCACGGCGCGAAACGGAATGAAGACGGGGTGTACCAGGTACGAGTCTTAAAACACGCCTGTTAGCTTGCCTGACGGGAATGTGACGAGTAACGTACTGATAATCAATAAAGGAGACGCTATGCTGGGATTAAAACAGGTTCATCACATCGCGATCATTGCGACAGACTATGCGGTGAGCAAGGCGTTTTATTGCGATATTCTGGGGTTCGATCTGCTAAGCGAAGCCTGGCGGGAAGAGCGTGACTCGTGGAAGGGCGATTTGGCGCTAAACGGGCAGTATGTGATTGAGCTTTTCTCTTTTCCCTTCCCTCCGGCGCGTCCAAGCCGACCTGAAGCCTGCGGCCTGCGCCATCTGGCTTTCAGCGTGGAAAATGTGGAAAACGCCGTTGCGCATCTGGAAAAGCATCAGGTTAAGTGCGAACCGATACGCATCGATCCGTATACCGGGAAGCGCTTTACTTTTTTCAACGATCCGGACGGTTTACCGCTTGAGCTATATGAGCAGTAAGGCTTGTCATTAAGACGCTCGCCAGGTAACGTTGCCGGGCTAAGTCACTATAAGCATGGATCATGACCACTCTCACGTTGAATACCTCGTTACTCTCTTCTCGTCGTATTCTGGCTGCCTTTAGCGGCGGCCTGGATTCTACGGTGCTTCTGCATCAACTGGTGTTGTGGCGAGAACGCCATCCTGACGTCACGCTGCGTGCTATCCATATTCATCACGGTTTAAGCCCTCATGCTGATAGCTGGGTGCGGCATTGCGAAACCGTATGCGAACGCTGGCAGGTTCCGCTGGTAGTGGAGCGGGTGACGCTGGCGGATAATGGCCTGGGTATCGAGGCCCATGCGCGTGAAGCGCGCTACCGGGCGTTCGCACAGACGCTATTGCCTGGCGAAGTGCTGGCAACCGCGCAGCACCTTGACGATCAGTGTGAAACATTCCTGCTGGCGTTAAAGCGCGGTAGCGGTCCGGCCGGACTTTCCGCGATGGGAGAATGCTCGCCTTTTGCCGGAACTCTACTTCTTCGCCCGCTGTTGAGAGAAACGCGGAAGACGCTGGAACAGTGGGCTGTGCGTCATGGCTTATGCTGGATTGAAGATGAAAGCAATCAGGATGACGCCTACGATCGCAATTTTTTACGCCTGCGCGCGCTTCCGCTCTTGCAGCAGCGCTGGCCGCATTTTCCTGCGGCAGTAGCCCGTAGCGCGACGCTCTGCGCCGAGCAAGAAAGGCTGCTGGACGAGCTTCTGGCCAGCGATCTTACGGACTGTATCACGACGGAGGGAACATTGCGGCTCTCTCCATTAATGTTGATGAGCGATGTACGGCGGGCGGCGATTTTGCGTCGCTGGCTGGCGATGCGTAATGCGCCGATGCCCTCTCGCGACGCGCTGGAACGTATCTGGCAGGAGGTGGCGCTGGCGCGCGACGATGCCTCTCCCTGTTTACGTTTTGGCGATCGCGAGATTCGCCGTTATCAGTCGCAACTGTGGTGGATTAAATCCGTGGCCGGACAACACGAAACGACGGTCGCCTGGCCCGTCTGGCAAACACCGCTGGCGCTGCCTGCCGGCTTAGGGACGGTACAGCTCGTTCCTGGCGGCGAACTGCGCCGACCGCGAGAGGAAGAATCCGTCAGCATTCGGTTTAAAGCGCCAGGGTTGCTACACATTGTGGGACGTCACGGCGGACGTAAATTAAAGAAAATCTGGCAGGAGCAGGGGATCCCGCCCTGGCGACGAGACACCACGCCGCTGTTGTTTTACGGCGAAACGCTGATTGCGGCTGCGGGTGTTTTTGTGACGCGTGAGGGAGCAGCAGAAGATAAAGAAGGGGTGAGTCTGGTTTGGCATGCCTGATGGCGCTGCGCTTATCAGGCCTACGTATCGCATGGAACGTAGGCCGGATAAGGTGCTTGCACCACCATCCGGCAACAAAATACTCAGGATTCGCTAACTACCACGGTACCAATTTCCGGGTGGCTGAAACTGGCGATTTTATCGAGACGAAGTTCACAAGACTCGCCGGAAACCTCGGCAAGCAGATATTCTACGTTTTTACGTAAGATCAAATCGTTCGCTTTTGCCTGCAAAACCTCGCCATCTTTTAACGTTAGCGTCAGTATTAAATGATGCATGCAGGCAAGCTCAAGACTATCGTAGTCATCGCAATTAATGGGTTGATACGTTTCATTCATTGACATAATCGCTCACCAGTAAGTTCGCGGCAGCATAAGCTGCCTTTTCCCTGACCGACTCTGAAAGGGCGCTATCTGCCGCCACTTCATTAAGCACTTTCAATACACAACCCAGCGCATCCGGGACATACCCTAAGTCTCCGCTGGCGATTTCCGCATACCGCTTGCGTACTAACTCACAATATTTTTCCACACGCCCTCCTGTCAGCATTCTGACTTAACCGTGGATGCAAGTCTAAGCCTACGAAGTTAAATCTTGTTTAGCAAGGTGACTATACCATACTCATTTGCGCAATATCAGCGCCTGACGCGAGTGGATAAAAGATTCGTTAACAGCCTTTTAGCGCGGTTTTCGCTACAATGGGCGCCTGATTCGAAAGGAGTTTTCTCATGGCGCTTAAAGCGACAATTTATAAAGCCGTCGTCAATGTGGCTGACCTTGATCGCAACCGGTTTCTGGATGCGGCATTGACGCTGGCGCGTCACCCTTCTGAAACGCAGGAGCGCATGATGCTGCGCCTGTTGGCATGGATAAAATATGCTGATGAACGGTTGCAGTTTACACGTGGGCTCAGCGCGGAAGATGAGCCGGAGGCCTGGCTGCGCAACGATCATCTGGGCATCGATCTCTGGATAGAGCTGGGGCTGCCGGATGAGCGCCGTATTAAGAAAGCCTGTACTCAGGCAAGCGACGTCGCGCTCTTTGCTTATAACTCCCGGGCGGCGCAAATCTGGTGGCAGCAGCATCAAAGCAAGTGCGCGCAGTTCGCTAACCTGTCCGTCTGGTATCTGGATGACGGGCAACTGGCGCAGCTCAGTGAATTTGCCGATCGTACCATGACGCTACAGGCGACGATTCAGGACGGCGCAATCTGGCTTTCTGATGCTCGGAATAATCTGGAAATACAGCTAACCGCCTGGCAACAGCCCTCATGATTGCCATCTCCCGGACGGTCTCCATAGCCGACAATGAGCTGGAAATTACGGCCATTCGCGCGCAGGGCGCGGGTGGTCAGCACGTAAATAAGACCTCTAGCGCGATTCATTTGCGCTTTGACATTCGGGCCTCTGGCCTGCCAGAGTATTACAAACAGCGTTTGCTGACGGCCAGCCACCATCTGATAAGCGATGATGGCGTCATTATCATTAAGGCGCAGGAGTTCCGGAGCCAGGAGCTCAACCGGGAAGCGGCTATCGCCAGGCTGGTTGCCGTCATAAAAGAATTAACCGCGGAGCAGAAAAGCCGTCGCGCAACCCGTCCGACGCGTGCCTCGAAAGAGCGCCGCTTGTCCTCAAAGGCGCAAAAATCTTCTGTAAAGGCGCTTCGCGGCAAAGTTCGTCGTCCACTGGATTGACGGGCAGGAATAGCAATTTCATAAGGATTTTATGGTGAGAACAGCAATATTGTCAGTAGCGGCAGCCTGTACGCTATTTGCATTGATAGGGTGTAATAACCGTGCGGAAGTTGACGCCCTGCAACCTGCGCAGGCGGCGGAATTAAAACCCATGCAGCAAAGCTGGCGCGGCGTGCTGCCCTGTGCGGATTGTGAAGGTATTGAAACGTCACTGTTTCTGGAAAAAGACGGCACATGGGTGATGAACGAGCGCTATCAGGGCGTGCGCGAAGAACCTTCCTCTTTTGCGTCATACGGTACCTGGGCGCGGACGGCGGATAAACTGGTGTTAACCGACAGCAATGGCGAGAAATCGTATTATCGCGCGAAGGGCAATGCGCTGGAGATGCTCGACAGAGAAGGCAATCCGGTGGCTTCGCAGCTTAATTATACGCTGGTGCCTGTTACCGCCAGCCTGCCGGTAACGCCAATGCCGCTGCGTGGTATGTATGTATACAGGGCCGATGCGGCGACCTTTACCGATTGTGCGACCGGAAAACGGCTGCCGGTCGCCAGTAACGCCCAGCTTGAGCGCGGCTATTTGACGGCGAAAGGTGAAGCGGAAAAACCGGTGCTGCTGACGGTAGAAGGGCATTTTGTGTTTGCCGCGAATCCGGACACGGGCGAGCCGGTAAAAACGCTAATAGCTGATAAAAATGTGAAGTTTGCGCCGGGTAAAGATTGCACTCACTAATAAAAGGCCTCGCAGGGTGCGAGGCCTTTACATATCTGCCGGGTGGCGCCGGGCAATCCCAACAAAATGTCGTTTAGCCTTTAATCGCCTTGACCAGATAATCAACGATATCGCCGGTTTTAATCAGCGATTTTTCACCGCTGCGACGGTATTTATACTCAATATCGTCGTTATCCAGGTTGCGATCGCCAATCACGATAGTATGTGGAATACCAATCAGCTCCATATCGGCAAACATCACGCCCGGGCGCTCTTTACGGTCGTCCATCAGCACTTCAATGCCCTGTGCGCGCAATTCGCTGTACAGCTTTTCCGCCAGCTCCTGCACACGGAAGGATTTGTGCATATTCATCGGCAGAATAGCGACCTGGAAAGGCGCAATGGCGTCAGGCCATACAATGCCGCGCTCGTCAAAGTTCTGCTCGATAGCCGCGGCAACGACACGTGTTACGCCGATACCGTAGCAGCCCATTGTCAGGATCTGGTTACGGCCATCTTCACCCTGAACGGAGGCTTTCAGCGCTTCTGAGTACTTGGTACCTAACTGGAAGATGTGACCCACTTCGATACCGCGTTTGATAAGCAACGTTCCCTGACCATCCGGACTCGGATCGCCGGCGACTACGTTACGGATGTCGGCAACAACAGGCGTCGCCACATCGCGATCCCAGTTAATACCAAAGTAGTGTTTACCGTCGATGTTAGCGCCAGCGGCAAAATCGCTCATGGCGGCAACGGTACGATCGATGATGACCGGAATCGGCATATTGACCGGACCGAGGGAGCCAGGGCCGGCATTAATTACGGCGCGAATCTCTTCTTCGGTAGCGAAGGTCAGCGGGCTGGCAACGTGCGGCAGCTTTTCCGCTTTAACTTCATTCAGTTCATGATCGCCGCGAACCAGCAGAGCCACCAGCGGAGACTTGCTGTCTTTCACCGCTTTCACCAGCAGCGTTTTTACCGTTTTTTCAATTGGCAGGTTGAATTGTTCCACCAGCTCCGCGATGGTTTTGGCATTTGGCGTATCGACCAGGGTCATTTCCTGCGTCGCCGCTGCGCGCGGCGTTTGCGGCGCGATAGCTTCTGCCAGTTCAATGTTAGCCGCGTAATCAGAAACATCAGAGAAAACGATATCGTCTTCGCCGCTTTGCGCCAGCACCTGGAATTCATGCGAGGCGTTGCCGCCGATAGAACCGGTATCGGCCTGTACCGCGCGGAAATCCAGCCCCATACGGCTGAAGATACGGCTATACGCGGCGTACATGGCGTCATAGGTTTCCTGCAACGACTCCTGAGAGGTGTGGAAAGAGTAAGCATCTTTCATCAGGAATTCGCGCGAACGCATCACGCCAAAGCGCGGACGCACTTCATCACGGAATTTGGTCTGGATTTGGAAGAAGTTCAGCGGCAACTGCTTATAAGAGCTGAGTTCATTACGCACCAGATCGGTGATAACTTCTTCGTGGGTCGGGCCGAGTACGAACGGACGCTCGCCACGGTCGACAAAACGCAGCAGTTCCGGACCGTACTGTTCCCAACGACCACTCTCTTGCCACAGGTCGGCTGGCTGAACGACTGGCATCGACACCTCGATAGCACCGGCGTTGTTCATCTCTTCACGCACGATGTTTTCGACTTTTTTCAGGACGCGCAGGCCGGTCGGCAGCCAGGTATATAACCCGGAGGCGAGCTTGCGGATCATCCCGGCGCGCAGCATCAGCTGGTGGCTGATAACCTCGGCGTCGGCAGGTGTCTCCTTCAGAGTGGAGAGCAGGTATTGGCTAGTACGCATGTTGTTACGGTTCCAGTTGAACGATCGAACAGGCTCAATGTGAGCCTGATACAAAAAAGTGATTTAGTTTACCAGCGTGCAAGAGATGTCAAAAGAGAAGGGCGTGAAATTACCGTGGTTCCAGCGCAAACACTTCAAATCCGGTGTTAACCACACGCCAGCGCACGTTAAAATCATGCAGCCAGACGGCATAGGTTTTGCCCGTCTCTTCACCCTTACGATAAGCCGGGCGAGGATCTTGCGCCAGCACATCGCAAATAAATGTCCGTAGCTGCGGATAACGCCTTTCCAGCGTCGTAAGCTGTTGAGCCACCTCAGCGGTAAAACTCACGGGCATTTCAGCTATCGGCGCCTGTTGCGCATAGCTGGCGGCGGCGTCCGGTAAGGCCTCGGCAAACGGTAAATACGGTTTAATATCCACCACCGGCGTGCCATCCACCAGATCCAGACTGCCTAATTTCAGAATTACGCTCTCTTTCCGGCACTCGATACCTTTTAGCGCAACGAGCGACATGCCAATCGGATTGGGGCGGAACGTGGAGCGCGTGGCAAAAACGCCCATTCTGGCGTTACCGCCAAGACGGGGCGGACGAACTGTTGGCCGCCAGCCGCCGTCCATCGTCTGATGAAAAACGAAAAGCACCCACAAATGGCTGAACGCTTCCAGGCCGCGAACGGCATCGGCCTGGTTGTAAGGCGCTATCAGATGCAGTTCGCCGCAGGCGCTTTTGACCAGACCAGGCTGGCGCGGAACGGCGAATTTTTCTTTATAGGGGGAGCGAATAACGCCGATTTGTTCAAACTGAAAGCTGCTCATTTCGCCGAAATATTCAGGGCGGACCCGATACAAACCGCCTGACGGTAGCAGCCTGGCGTGCCGCTGGTAATTTCACAGCTGTGCAGCAGGACGGCGTTGGCTTTCATTTTAGATGCATTAATCTGCATACGCTTGCGCGCAGTTGGAATGTTAGGCGGAGAGTCTTGATTTGTCGCCTGGCAGGATTCGCCGCTAACCTCGCCAAGATCGCGGAAAGGTTTGCCGACTAAGTCTTCAGCATTGGTGTAAATCCTGACGGGAGCGGCACGCGGCGCTTTAGGTTTCTCCGGCTCCGCTTTTGGCGGGGTTGCGGTGCTTTGAACGGGTTCAACAGGGGATCTGCTTAGCATGGAACAACCGCCCAGCATGAGTGCCAATAAACAGATCGGTAAAGCACGCATAATATTTCCTCAATGAATGTTCTAATTGCCAGATATTGAATCAGGAGCTTGCATAAATGACAAGACGGGCAATAGCCCGTCCTGAATAATATTACAGATTGTGGAATCAGCCTAAAACTTACCAGCCTTTCACCGCGCCGCCATTAAAAACTTTATTTGCGGCTTCGTACACTTCATCAGACTGGTAAGCCTGAACGAATTTTTTCACATTCTCGGCGTCTTTGTTATCTTCACGCGTCACGATCAGGTTAACGTACGGAGAATCTTTATCTTCAACGAAGATACCGTCTTTCGCTGGCGTCAGGCCAATCTGGCTGGCGTATGTCGTATTGATGACTGCTAACGCGATCTGCGCGTCATCCAGCGAACGCGGCAACTGCGGCGCTTCCAGCTCAACAATTTTCAGATTTTTCGGGTTTTCCACGATATCCAGCGAGGTAGGAAGCAGACCAACGCCGTCTTTCAGTTTAATCAGCCCTACTTTTTGCAGCAGCAGCAGGGAACGACCAAGGTTGGTCGGGTCGTTAGGCACAGCGACCTGGGAACCGTCCTTGAGCTCATCCAGAGATTTGATTTTTTTGGAATATCCTGCAATGGGATAGACAAAAGTCTTACCAACAGAAACCAGTTTGTAGCCGCGATCTTTGATTTGCTGATCCAGATACGGTTTGTGCTGGAAGGCATTGGCATCGATATCGCCTTTGCTCAGCGCTTCATTAGGCAGAACATAATCATTAAAGGTCACCAATTCCACGTCCAGGCCGTATTTTTCTTTCGCGACTTTCTGCGCGACTTCGGCAACTTGCTGCTCTGCGCCAACGATTACGCCGACTTTAATATGATTCGGATCTTTTTCATCCTGACCGCAACCCGCAAGTGCCAGAGAACCAATCAGAGCACCCACTGCCGCAAAGGTTTTGAATTTGAACGCCATGCTTATTTCCTTAATGAGTATTTGTGTTGTGTTTAACGTTACTTATGCGTGACAGCCCTGACGATGCGATCGCCGGATAACTGAATTAAATAAACCAGAACGACAAGTAATACCAGCACCGTATTCATCACGGTAGCATTGTATCCAATATAACCGTACTGATAGCCGATTTGACCGAGGCCGCCAGCGCCGACGGCACCGCCCATTGCGGAGTAACCGACCAGGGTGATCAGTGTAATGGTTGCCGCATTCACCAGACCAGGCAGCGCTTCCGGTAAAAGGATTTTACGTACAATTTGCAGCGGCGTGGCGCCCATCGCTCGCGAGGCTTCAATCAGCCCGGCAGGGATCTCTAACAACGCATTTTCCACCATACGGGCGATAAAAGGCGCGGCGCCGACGGTCAGCGGTACAATTGCAGCCTGCAAACCAATGGAGGTGCCGACAATTATTCGGGTAAAAGGAATCATCCACACCAACAGGATGATAAAGGGAATCGAGCGGAAAATATTGACCACCGCAGAGAGGGAGCGATACAGCCTGGCGTTCTCCATAATCTGCCCCGGGCGCGTAACATACAGCAATACGCCGACCGGCAGGCCAATCACGAAACCGAAGAAACCGGAGACAAAGGTCATCGCCAGCGTTTCCCAGACGCCACGAACCAGTAACCACATCATTGCCTCAGACATAACCCAGTACCTCTACTTTCACATGGTGATCCTGCAGCCAGGCAATTGCGGCTTGCGTCTCTTCTTGTGTGCCGTGCATTTCCGTTAGCATAATGCCGAACTTCACACCGCCCGCGTAATCCATCTGCGCGCTGATAATATTATTGTTCACGTTGAAACGACGCGCGGTTTCAGAAAGCAGCGGGGCATCCACAGACTGTCCGGTGAACTCCATGCGCAGCATCGGCACGCTGTCAGTTTCCGGCGACGCTTTCAAACGCGCCTGGTAATCTTCCGGAATGTCCAGGTGCAGAGTGGACTGAATAAACTTCTGCGCCAGCGGCGTTTTAGGATGCGAGAAGACTTCGCTGACCGTATCCTGCTCAATAAGCTCGCCATTACTGATGACGGCAACGCAGTCGCAGATACGTTTTACGACATCCATTTCATGAGTGATAAGCAGAATCGTCAACCCCAGACGACGGTTGATATCTTTCAGCAATTCCAGAATCGAACGGGTCGTCGCAGGATCAAGCGCGCTGGTGGCTTCATCGCACAGCAACACTTTTGGATTACTGGCTAACGCGCGGGCAATCGCGACACGCTGTTTCTGACCGCCGGAAAGATTTGCCGGATAGCTGTCGTGCTTGTCGCCAAGACCGACTAAATCCAGCAGCTCTGTGACACGGCGTTTGATCTCTTCCTTTGGTGTGTTATCCAGTTCCAGCGGCAACGCGACGTTGCCAAACACGGTACGGGAAGAGAGCAGGTTAAAATGTTGGAAAATCATGCCGATTTGACGGCGAGCTTTGGTCAACTCAGACTCTGAAAGCGTTGTCAGCTCCTGACCGCCGACCTGAACGCTACCTTCGGTTGGGCGTTCAAGTAAGTTAACGCAGCGGATAAGCGTACTTTTACCGGCGCCGGAGGCGCCAATGACGCCATAAATCTGCCCGGCAGGAACGTGCAGGCTGACATTATTTAGCGCCTGAATGGTGCGCGTCCCCTGCTGGAACACTTTGGTAATATTCGAAAGTTTAATCATTGATTCTTTATTATCGTAATGAAATGAGCCGTGGCATTTTCGTCTGTCTAATACGGTCAACGCCGTCAACAGAATGGATGTTAAGGCATCCAGACGTCTAAATCAATCAGGCTTTATACGATGAGCACTTTCTTGCCTGCTGAAACATGCGATACTAGCGCCACTTGCTTTACTCAGGAGTTATAAAAGGTGGCAAAGTCTGTACCCGCAATTTTTCTCGACCGTGACGGCACCATTAATGTGGATCACGGCTACGTACATGAAATCGATGCATTCGAGTTTATAGACGGCGTTATTGACGCTATGCGCGAGCTAAAAAAAATGGGCTATGCGCTGGTGGTGGTGACGAACCAGTCCGGAATCGCGCGCGGCAAATTCACTGAGGCGCAGTTTGAAACGTTAACCGAATGGATGGACTGGTCGTTGGCGGATCGCGATGTTGATTTGGACGGCATCTATTATTGTCCTCACCATCCGCAGGGCAGTATAGAAGAGTTCCGTCAGGTATGTGATTGCCGCAAGCCGCATCCAGGAATGCTTATCTCGGCGCGTGATTTCCTGCATATCGATATGGCGGCTTCTTATATGGTGGGAGACAAGCTGGAAGATATGCAGGCGGCAGCGGCGGCAAATGTCGGGACAAAAGTGCTGGTGCGTACGGGCAAACCGGTCACGGCAGAAGCAGAAAACGCGGCGGACTGGGTGTTAAACAGCCTTGCCGACCTGCCATCGGCGATAAAAAAGCAGCAAAAATAAGCGTTATGGATAAAAGATGAGCGGTTAAAACAAAAATGCATTTTTCCGCTTGTCTTCCTGAACCGACTCCCTATAATGCGCCTCCATCGACACGGCGGATGTGAATCACTTCACACAAACAGCCGGTCGGTTGAAGAGAAAAATCCTGAAATTCAGGGTTGACTCTGAAAGAGGAAAGCGTAATATACGCCACCTCGCGACGGTGAGCGAAAGCCGCGTTGCACTGCTCTTTAACAATTTATCAGACAATCTGTGTGGGCACTCGAAGATACGGAT
>NZ_JBGDXK010000004.1:0-74567 GCF_046550775.1 Salmonella sp. SAL04202
CAGCGGGCCGGCGATGTCCGCGCCGTGGCGGAACGCCACGCGCAGCTCGAGACAGAAGACACGCCACATCACAGCCCTGCCTCCCCGCCGGTCAGCGCCAGGCGGCGGACGGTGTCCGCGGCCCCCGGCAGCGGCTGGTGGGTGGTGAGAATGACCATCCCGCCCTGCGCCGTGTGCGCCGCCATCCGCCGGGTGAGGCGCGCCACGCCGTTAACATCAATGGCGGTGAACGGTTCGTCGAGCACCCACAGCGCGGCGCGGGTCAGCCACAGGCGGGCCAGCGCCACCCGGCGCTGCTGCCCGGCCGAGAGCCGGGCGACCGGCACGTCCTCAAATCCCGCCAGCCCGGCCTGCGCCAGCGCCTCCGGGAGACGCGCGCCGTCGCCGGGGTGGAAGAAGTGCAGGTTCTCCCGCGCCGTCAGGCGGGATTTAATCCCCGGCTGGTGCCCTATCCACAGCAGGCTGCGATGGAAGCTGTCGCGCACGCGGCGCAGGGGTTCGCCCTGCCAGTACACCTCGCCGCCGTCCGGGCGCGCCAGCCCGGTCAGCAGGCGCAGCAGGGTGGTTTTTCCCGCGCCGTTGCCGCCGGTGACCTGCACCCACTCCCCGGCCTCCACGGTGAACGACAGCCCACTGAATAGCGTCCTCTCGTCCCGCTCGCAGTACAGATCTCTGGCTTCAAGCATTCCCACTCATCAACGTCCTGTCAGAAACCTGGTTTAACATCACGCATATCCGGCAGTTTATGCGCGATCCCTTTGTGGCAATCGATACAGGTCTGTCCATCTTTTACCGCCTGATCGTGCATTTTCGCCGCGACGCCTTTTTGCGCGGTCAGATCCATAAAGTCGAAATTGTGGCAGTTACGGCATTCCTGCGAGTTGTTGTCTTTCATGCGCCGCCACTCATTTTGTGCCATTGTCAGGCGATGAGCTTCAAATTTCTGCGGTGTATCTATCAGCCCAAATACCTTCGCGTACAGCTCTTTACTGGCTTTGATCTTACGGATCATCTTCGGCCCCCACTCATGCGGCACATGGCAGTCAGGACAGGTGGCACGAACGCCGCTACGGTTGTTGTAGTGGACGGTTTCCATATACTCCTCATACACCGTGTTGCGCATTTCATGGCAGCTAATACAAAACTCTTCGGTGTTAGCCTTTTCCATTCCGGTATTGAAGCCGCCCCAGAAGATGATGCCGCCGATAAAACCGATTAACAGCAGCGTCCCCAACGCCAGGCGGCTGGGGCTGCGCCACCATCGCCAGACGCGCTTTATCCAGCCGGGTTTACGGTTAGAATTTTCCATAATGACCTCTTATTTCCCGTAACCTTGCGAGGGGGTAAAGGTATTGTCGATAATCGGCGCGGTATCAGACTGCGGTACGTGGCACTGCAGGCAGAAATAACGACGCGGCGCGACGTTGCCCGACACTTTACCGTCGCTGTCCATAAAGTGCGTCGGACTGATACGCGGCGCGCCCGTCGTACGATAACTTTCCACGCCGTGGCATTGCAGACAGCGGTTGGTATTGGTCGTCACCTGGTAGCCCTCGACGCTGTGCGGGATCATCGGCGGCTGGTTGACGTAATTTAGCGGCATACGTTCCTGCTCTTTCGGCATACGAATCGCCCCTTCCTGCGTCCCGGATACTTCCGGCGACTGGCTCAGATCCACTCCGTTTGCCGCCCAAACCGCACCACTTACCACCAGGGCAAGCGTGGCCATCCATTGACACAGCGCTTTCATCAGGTCATGGCTTTTCATTGTTTCGCTCCCGAACTCCATCGCATTTACACTTCATCCTTCGAGCTGCCTCTTTGTTGGCTGCGCTCGAAAATCCCAGTCACATCGTTATCTATGCTCCTGGGGATTTCCTCGCTTACCGCCGCGATGCATCCCGAATGATGTTGTGTATCGTTATTGTAAAAACATCCTCAGAACAGACATCCACGCAGCGACCGCAGGTCGTGCAGTCGCGGTGAGTGACCTGCGCCGGGCTTTGCTCATCCAGCACCGGCGCACGTAGCACATGCGGTTCCGGGCAAACATGAAAACAATCCATACAGCGATTACATTTCTCACGTTTTTTGGCCGTCACGGTCACTACGCCTTTACTGCCCAGCACGCCATACAGCGCGCCCATCGGGCAAATATGACCGCACCAACCGTGCTCAACGACTAATAAATCAAATAAAAACAAAGCAATAATCAGCAACGCGCCGCTACTAAATCCCATAATCAGACTACGGCCTAACAGCGACACGGGATTAATCCATTCCCACAGCAGCGTGCCGGTCAAGGCCGAACCGATTAACACCACCACCAGAAGGACGTACCGTATATGGCGTGGAATCGTCGCAGACTGGTTCAGGTCAAATTTCCTGCGCATCCAGTTAGCCAAATCGGTAACGGGGTTTAGCGGGCAAACCCAACTGCAAAATAATCGCTTTCCCGCCAGCGCATACAGCACAGTGATAATCACTGCTCCCGTCAGCGCCACGGTAGCGGGAAGATGTCCACTGGCGAGACTTTCCAGGGTAATCAGCGGATCGGTCAACGGGAGGGTATCGAACAGCAAACTACTGCTGTAGTTGCCATGCAAAACCCAAAAGCCCAGCCACGGGCCGCTGAGAAACATCCCCAGCACCATAAACTGGCTGATACGGCGTAACACCAGCCAACGGTGGCTACGCCACCAGCCTTTTTTCGCCCGCGCTTCTCGCCCGGCGTCGCGTTTACGATTTGCCATTTTTCCCCTCCAGCCAGCCGAAGCGGTAATGGTGTCCTAACTCCCCTTTCGCCAATGACAACGGCAACACTTTTATCGCTGGTTGCTCCAGTACGCAGACTTTTTCGCATTTGCCGCAGCCGGTACAGGCGTCGCTGTGTACGGTGGGCAGAAAGCGCGCATGTTTGCCGGTGCGCATGTTGCGATCCAGCTCCAGCGTGATGGCCTCATCGATTTTCGGGCATTCGCGGTAGCAAACGTCGCAGCGCAGCCCCTGAAAGTTGAGGCAGTTTTCCTGATCCAGCAGCACCGCCAGCCCCATGCGCGAGTCATCAATGGAGGCGATATCTTTATTCAGCGCCCCGCTGGGGCAGACTTTGGCGCACGGAATGTCTTCACACATTTCGCAGGGGATGTCGCGAGCGACGAAATAGGGCGTGCCTGCCGATAGCCCGGAGGCCAGCGTCGCCAGTTTTAGCGTGTCGTATGGACACGCCTGAACGCACTGCCCGCAGCGCACACAGGCGCTGGCGAAGGCATTTTCATTCAGCGCGCCAGGCGGACGCAGCCGCACGCCCGATGCGCGCGCGGTTTGCTGTTGCAAGCCCAGCGCCACGCCAACCGCCGCCAGCCCGCCCGCAGTGCGCACAACATCACGCAGAAAGCGGCGGCGGCCATTTTGGGGTTTCGCTGTACGGGACATAACGCGTTACACCTTCGCCAGCTTAACGGCGCACTTCTTGAAGTCCGTCTCTTTAGAGAGCGGGTCCGTCGCATCCAGCGTCAGGTTGTTCACTAGCTGAGCGGCATCGAAGAACGGCATATACACCAGTCCCTGCGGCGGACGGTTACGTCCACGCGTTTCGACAATCGAAATCACTTCGCCGCGGCGGGATGACACTTTAACCTTATCCCCACGACGCAGATCGCGCGCTTTCGCATCCAGCGGGTGAATAAAGACCACCGCTTCCGGGAAGGCGCGATGCAATTCAGGCACGCGGCGCGTCATACTGCCGGTATGCCAGTGTTCCAGCACGCGACCGGTGGAAAGCCACAGATCGTACTCGTTGTCCGGCGACTCCGCCGCGGGTTCAAATGGCAGCGCGAAGATCACCGCTTTGCCATCCGGTTTACCGTAGAATTTGTACCCTTCCCCCGCTTTTACATACGGGTCGTTGCCTTCGCTGTAACGCCATTGCGTCTCTTTGCCTTCGACGACCGGCCAGCGCAGACCGCGCGCGTTGTGGTAATCGTCGAACGGCGCCAGATCGTGCCCGTGGCCACGTCCAAACCAGGCGTATTCTTCAAACAGTCCTTTTTGCAGATAGAAGCCCAGCTCACGAGACTCATCGTTTAACTGATCCTCTTTCAGCTCGCTCAGCGGGAATTTGCTGACCGCAGGCGTGGCGAACAGAACGTCATACAGCGTTTTACCGCGCAGCTCCGGCTTCTGGGCCAGCAACGCCTCCGGCCAGACCTCCTCGGTTTTAAAACGACGGGAGAACTGCACCAGTTGCCAGAGGTCGGATTTGGCTTCGCCCGGCGCTTTAATTTGCTGACGCCAGAACTGCGTGCGGCGTTCGGCGTTGCCGTAAGCGCCTTCTTTCTCAACCCACATGGCGGTCGGCAGGATCAGATCAGCAGACAGCGCGCTCACCGTCGGGTAAGGATCGGAGACAATGATAAAGTTACGCGGATCGCGCCAGCCCGGCATCCGATCTTCATTGATGTTCGGCCCGGCCTGCATATTGTTATTACACATTACCCAGTAGACGTTCAGCTTGCCGTCTTTCAACGCGCGATCCTGCGCCACCGCATGTAAACCCACTTTTGCCGGAATAGTGCCACCGGGGATCTGCCAGTGTTTTTCGCAGATATCACGGTGTTTTTCGTTCGTCACGACCATGTCTGCGGGCAGACGGTGTGAGAAGGTTCCCACTTCACGCGCCGTACCGCAGGCGGAAGGCTGGCCGGTCAGCGAGAAAGGACCGCAGCCAGGCTGGGAGATTTTTCCGGTCAGCAGATGGAGGTTGTAAACCAGGTTATTCGCCCACACGCCGCGGGTATGCTGGTTAAAACCCATCGTCCAGTAAGAGATCACGCGCTTATTCGGATCGGCGTAGAGCTGCGCCAACTGTTCCAGTTGATCTTTCGGCACGCCGGTCATTTCAGCGGTCTTGTCCAACGTATATTCCGCCACGAAGGCTTTATACTCGTCGAAGCTCATCGGCTCGGAAGCATCGGAGCCCGGATTCTTCGCCGCTTTTTCCAGCGGGTGCGTCGGGCGTAAGCCGTAGCCGATATCCGTCGCCCCTTTACGCAGGTTCACATGCTTTGTGAAGAAATCCTGATTTACCGCGTTGTTCTGAATAATGTAATTCGCGATATAGTTAAGGATCACCAGATCGCTTTGCGGGGTAAAGACAATACCGTTGTCCGCCAGCTCAAAGCTGCGGTGCTGGAAGGTGGAGAGGACGGCAACCTTCACGTTCGGGTCGGACAAACGGCGGTTAGTGATGCGCGACCATAAAATCGGGTGCATCTCCGCCATGTTGGAACCCCACAGCACAAACGCATCGGCCTGCTCAATATCGTCGTAGCAGCCCATCGGTTCATCCATGCCAAAGGTGCGCATAAAGCCCACCACCGCCGAGGCCATGCAGTGACGCGCGTTCGGGTCGATGTTGTTAGAGCGGAAACCAGCCTTGAACAGTTTCGCGGCGGCATAGCCTTCCCAGATGGTCCATTGACCCGATCCAAACATGCCGATCGCTTCTGGTCCTTTCTCTTTCAGGGAGGTTTTAAACTTCTCCTCCATCACATCGAAGGCCTGTTCCCAGCTCACCGACGTAAACTCGCCGTCTTTGTGATAGCTGCCGTCTTTCATGCGCAGCATCGGCTGCGTCAGACGATCTTTACCGTACATGATTTTGGGCAGGAAGTAGCCTTTAATGCAGTTCAGACCACGGTTGACCGGCGCGTCGGGGTCGCCCTGGCAGGCGACCACACGGCCCTGCTGCGTTCCCACCAACACACCGCAACCCGTTCCGCAAAAACGGCACGGCGCTTTATCCCATTTGATGGCTTCCTGCTGCCCGACAACGGCGCGGGCGACGCCCGGCACGCTCAGACCGGCAGCCGCCGCAGCGGCCGCAACGGCGTTAGCTTTCATAAAGCTACGACGACTGAGTTTCATGGTGTTTCCTCACCTTGCTCATCCTGCTGGTGATAAACCAGCGACACCGCCAGCACGCCCTCAACATTGCGTACTGACTCAATTGTTTGCATCAGCGTTTCACTCTGATCTGCTTCCGCCACCACGATCAGTTGCCCGCTTTCAACGTCGCTTAACGCGACTTCGCAACCCGGCAACGTGTTCAACTGTGTGCCAATGGCGGCGATGTTCTGACTTTTGGCCTGCACGACCAGGCTACAGACCTGCCAGTTAGTGCGCATGGTGGTTCTCCGCTTTGATGGCTGACACGGGACAGATAGCCACACACGCCCCGCATCCGTTACAGGCCTGCGAGTCAAGCTGCGGCTGGTAAATGCCGGATAGCGTGGGACGAAAGGTAATGGCCATAGGTTCACAACTGTCCTGGCAGCGATGGCATTCAACCGATTGCCTGGCGAGGCAGTTTTCCGTGAGCGTAAAAATCAGATCCCAGGCCCTGGTGTGGCGCGGAAGAAAAAGCGATTCAGTACAGGCCTGCGCACAGGCATAACAAAAGCTGCACTCGCCCCGTTTGAAATCTACGCTCGGATATCCCCCCGCCCCTCGCTGCAGGATGTCGGCCTCACACGCCTGGATGCAGGCGTCGCAACGCAGACAATGTGCGAGAAAATAGGTTGTTTCTCTGGCCCACGGCGGAAGAATCCCATTGCTGGCGTTGCGCCAACTGCCGGTCAACATGCTTCGACGGGATAAATCAACCATGATATCGCCCTTCCATAACGACACGCTTCCATAGGGAGTGAATACCAATAAAAACCGTACAATTTATGAGTAGTTGTTTTTGTAAATAAGATATTTCAGGATGTGTAAGAGATGCATACCCCGATAGAGGTAAATGCTGTTGCCGGATCAAAAGAGTGCCGGGTAAAGACCCGTAAACGTGCTTTTTCTCACATTTCAATGAGTTATATAGATGCTTATATAACGAAAATCACTAATAGTTGATAATTTCATTTACATTATCAATATCAGAATATTCCACTATATAAAAAGACGCTATTTTATTAATAATCTTGAAAATATGAGTAAATACAGATTAATAGATAATATGAATGTGTTAATCTGTTGTCAGTGAATACCGAAAACAGCAGAAAGGAAATACTGTGAACAATCAAATGAAGATGTTTGTCCCTGCCGTCGTCTTCGCCGCCCTCGCCAGCGCCTCTGCCTGGGCTAACAATGGCGATACCGCCCAGCCGCTGGAAAAAATCGCCCCCTATCCGCAGGCGGAAAAAGGAATGAAGCGGCAAGTGATAACCCTTACCCCTCAGCAGGATGAATCTACCCTCAAAGTGGAACTGTTGATTGGCCAAACGCTGAATGTGGATTGTAACCAGCATCGCCTCGGCGGCACGCTGGAAACAAAAACGCTGGAAGGCTGGGGCTATGACTATTATGTCTTTGGTAACGTCACCTCTCCGGTATCAACCATGATGGCCTGCCCTGACGGTAAGAAAGAGCAAAAATTCGTCACCGCCTGGCTGGGTGAAGACGGGATGCTGCGCTACAACAGCAAGCTGCCGATCGTGGTGTATACCCCGGCGAATGTGGACGTGAAATACCGCATCTGGAAAGCGGACGCTAACGTACAGAACGCCGTCACGCGATAATGTTACGCTGCCCGGTCACACTTACCGGGCATCTGAACATGTCGACTCACGCAGCGCTCCGGAGTTCTTTTTAAAACACGTCTGGAAACCCGCTCGCCCGCCGCAAGAAATAACCCGATGCCTGGTGGCGACGCGTGGCATCTTATCAGGCCTACCCGCGTGCGGACGTAGGGCTGCCATCAGGCGGTTCATCCGGCGCCATAGTCCATTACGCAGTACGCGCAACCGCATCACGCGAGGCGGCATCACGTTCGTCGCCGGTGAGTTCGGTTAGCTGTCCGTTACGCATTTCAAGCAGACGATCGGCGTGAATAAAATAGTGATCATCATGGCTAATGGCGAAAATGGTTTTGCCCATTTCCTGCATTAACGGCAACAGTACCTGATAAAACTCCCGGCGGAAATGCGGGTCCTGATCGGCGGCCCACTCATCCAGCAAAATAATATCGCGCTCTTCCGCCAGCGCCAGCAGCAGCGCAATGCGCTTTTTTTGCCCTTTCGACAGTTTAAGATTCAAAATGCGCCCGTCGTTTAGCTCCAGCTTGTGCGTCATTTTCAGGTGCTCAAGCCACTTTTCGACCAGAGCGGGATTGGCGGGTTTCCCCTGCGGCCCCAGCAGGCGGTCGAATAACCACACATCGGTGAACACCGCAGAAAACAGTTTGCGATAATCTTCCGGCTGTCCGGCGGCAATAGGTTGACCATCAAGTAAAATCGTTCCCGATTGCGGCTGGTATAAACCGGTCAATAACATGGCCAGCGTCGATTTCCCGCTACCGTTGCCGCCAATTAAAAACAGCAGTTCGCCGCGGTGAATCGTCAGGTTGATGGGCCCCACGGAAAACGCGTTATCCTGATAGTGGAAAACCACGTTGCGCAGCTCCAGCGTCTTCCAGTCGGGAAAGGCTTTCGGCTGTGGAAAATCAGGCTTATACGGGGCGAGCGCGAATTTATTCAGTTTATTAAACGCCACCTGGGCGGTCAGTAACGTTGGCAACGCCCCCACCGCAGACAGCAGCGGCGTGCGCAGGAACAGCAACGTCAGTGAATAGGTCGCCGCGACGTTGGTATCCGCCCAGCCGAGACTATTCGCCATCCAGAAGACCAGGCCTATCGCTCCCAGCATCATGATATTCGACCAGTTGACGGCGCTCAGGTGAAAAGTATCGGCACGGATAATGTGATGACGGTACTCTTTGGCGTCCGGGGTATAACATTGCTGAAAAATCTGCTCCGCACGCTCGCGGTTTAGCGTCAGCTCTTTGCGTCCTTCCAGCACCGTCTGATAGTCGTTGTACAGCTTATCTTCGGTCTCGCGCAGGGTCGCCATATGCTGGTAAACCCGCGCCACCAGCACAAATCCGCCCCAGATAGTGACCGCCATCCAGATAGCCGTAACCAGCAGCATTTTTGTCGATAGCATCGCCAGATACGCCGCCGAGCCGACGGTGAGGATAATGCCCTGCACCAGCTCAGGCAGACGCACAAAGGCGATAGTAATATTGCGAATATCGCTGGTCAGACCGGCCAGTAAAGAGGCGCTGCCCAGTTGCTCAATGCGTTCAACGTGTGTATCCAGAATGCGCTTGATAAATTCGCTGCGCAGGCGGTAAACGAAATGGTGTCCCAGAGTGGTGAGCGCCAGTTGGGAACCTAATGTGACGACCATTAGCAACAGGAGCAGACCGAGAAATTCCGGCAGCACCATGACGGTGGTGTCCACCGTTTCAATCAGGCGCTGATTGATAAACGCGATCAGGCCAATCCCCAGCGCCGCGCTGGCGAGACTCAGCGCCATCACACTAATAAATGGCCAGCGGTACTGCCGCCAGACAAGAATAAGAAGTTCCATGCATACAACCCGGACCGATAATAACAGCCCGCAGTTTAACTAACTCCACCTGCACAGCAATAATAATTCTTATTTTTATTCTTTTTCAGCCGCCTGACGGAAGGTGAGATTGTAACGAAATTCACCGGTCATGGGATGAAAGCCCGCTTTAAGCGGCTGGATACCATGATAAAACAGCCGGGACTCGCCGCCCCAGACCACGATATCGCCATGCTCCAGTAAGATCCGCTGGAGCGGATCGCTGCGACGCAGGCCGCCAAACTGAAAAACCGCCGGCACCCCCAACGAAACTGAGACGATAGGCGCGCGCAGATCCGGCTCGTCTTTATCCTGATGCAGCGACAGTTTTGCGCCGGGCGCGTAGCGATTGATCAGGCAGGCGTCCGGTTGGAAGCTCTCATACCCTGCCGCGATTGCCGCCTGACGACATACGCTGGCAAACGATAACGGCAGCGCAGGCCAGGGTTTATCGGTCAACGGATCGCGCACGGCATAACAATAACCGTGACGATCGGTGGTCCACCCTAACGCGCCGCAGTTGGTCATCGCCACCGACATGGTGTAGCCGCCCGGCGTCACCATCTGACGAAACGGAGACTGACTGGCGACAAACCCGATATCGTCTAATAGCGACTGCGCCGCGCGAAACGCAAAGCGGCGCAACACCACCGCGCCAGGCGCCAGGGGCTCTTGCCAGGGCGCTTCATCAGCAAATAGATCCAGCATTGCTACTCCTCTTTTTGCGCTTCTCGCTTTAATAGCTGCGCTTTTCGACGCACGCCCCAACGATAACCGGAGAGCGCGCCATCGCGACGCACGACCCGATGACACGGGATCACCATCGCCAGTTTATTCGCGCCGCACGCGCTGGCGACCGCGCGTACCGCCGTGGGTTTGCCGATAGTCGCGGCAATCTGTTGATAGCTTACGGTTTCGCCGCAGGGAATTGCGCATAACGCCTGCCAGACCTGCTGTTGAAACGCGGTTCCCTGAATATCCAGCGGCAACGAGAGCAGCACATCGCGTGTGTTGATAGCCGCGACAACCTGCCGCACCCGTTGCTGAAAAAGCGCGTCAGCAGGTTCGTGGCGGGCCGCCGGGAACAGGGTGTGTAATTCAGCCAGTAGCGCGTCGTCGCTATCACCGGGGAGAATCGCGCAAATCCCCCGCTCGCTCTCCGCCACCAGGCACCGTCCGTAAACCCAGTCCGTCAGCGCATAGCGAACGGAGACATTATCGCCGCCTTTGCGAAACTGTTTTGCCGTCATGCCCAGCGTCTGGTCGGCATGACGATAGTAGCTACTGCTATCCGGGAAGCCGGCGCGGTAAATAGCCGCCGTGATCTGCTCTCCTTTCGCCAACGCCTCACGCAGCCGCCGGGCGCGCCACGCCTGCTGCCACCCTTTCGGCGTCATACCGGTGCTCGCTTTAAACAAACGGTGCAGATGAAACGGGCTCATCGCCACCGCCTGCGCCAGAGACGCCAGCGTTACCGGCGTCTCCTGCTCAAGTAAACGGCAGGCGCAGGCAATCTTATCCAACCGCCGTTGCTGCGCGCGCGCATTATCCGGCTGACAGCGCTTGCAGGGGCGAAAACCGGCGTCCAGCGCCTGCTGCGCGTTGGCAAAAAAGCGAACATTTTTACGTAATGCCCGCTTCGAGCGACAAGAAGGGCGGCAAAAAACGCCGGTGGTTCGCACCGCAAAAACGAAACGCCCATCCGCGCTGGCATCGCGCGCCTGCACCCGCAGCCAGCATTCATCATCGGTAAGTAACGCTTTTTTCATCATAGACTCCTTCATTAAGCATAGTGCTTGCTTACATGCAGTGTGTCCGTAAATCCGCCCACAAAAACCCGTAATCTTGCGTTTTAATTCTTATCGCTCACCAGGAACGTTTTGAACTGCGGCGACATCCAGGTTTTAAAGCCTTCACCTTCTTTCATGATCATAAAGACCGCCAGCCCTTCCCGCCGCACGACCTCTTGCGCCTTTTGCGTACCAAGCACCATCAGGCCGGTGTCCCAGCCGTCCGCTTCCAGCGCCGTTGGCGCAATGACCGTAACCGATACCAGGTTGTGTTCAATGGGGCGCCCCGTTTGCGGATCGATAACGTGCGATACGCGCTTGCCATCCAGCTCATAATAGTTGCGGTAGCTGCCGGAGGTGCTGATGCCATGCCCGTTGATATCCACAATCGCCTGCACCGCGTTTTCCCGGTCGGTCGGCTTCTGAATCGCGACACGCCACGGCAGCCCTTGCGCATTCATCCCGCGACTGCTTAATGCGCCGCCCACCGAGACCAGATAACGCGCAATGCCCTCCTGCTCCATCAGACACGCCAGATGATCCGCCGCATAGCCCTCCCCGACCGTGGAGAGATCAACATAAAGATCCGGCAGATCTTTTTGCAAAAACTGATGTCCAGCCCTGTCGATAACCTGCAAATGTTGCAGGCCTGTTTTCGCTTTTGCCGCATCGATTTGTGCTGGTGTTGGGATATGCAGCGGCTGCCGATCCGGCCCAAACCCCCACAGATTGACCAGCGGGCCCACGGTGATATCCATCGCGCCATCCGTCTTCGCGCCAATACGTAGCGCCGAGGTCACGATATCCGCCATGGCTTCGCTGACCGGCCAGGGCGCAAGACTGCGTGAATGGTTAAAACGCATCAGCGCGGAGTCATTTTTATAGGTAGAAAGCAACCAATCATCAGCATCAAGCTGAGTCTGGATTTTAGTCTGTAACTCTGCGGCGCGTTTCGCATCGATACCAACCACGCTCACCCGCCAGAGGGTCCCCATCGTTTTACCTTCCAGCACCTGAGCGGCAGGTGACACTGTTGTCGTTTCGGGAGCCTCATCGCAGCCCATAAGTAAAAAAGCCGCCGCCAGACACACGGCCCGGCAAAAAGTCATTTTCATCGCTGTTTATCCTCATTCGAATGGACGCAAGCGTATATCAAAACGTCGTATTTGTACGCCGGAATAAGGCATGAAAAAAGGGCCCGCAGGCCCTTTAGCAACATCTTTTGCTGATTAGAACTGGTAAACCAGACCCAGCGCTACGATGTCGTCGGTGTTGATGCCCGCATCGCGGGTAAAGTCGTTTTTATCCAGCAGGTTGATTTTGTAATCAACATAGGTGGACATGTTTTTGTTGAAGTAGTAAGTCGCGCCGACATCAACATATTTTACGATGTCCTGGTCGCCATAGCTGGCGCCGTAACCGTTGCTGATGTCCTTACCTTTAGACTGCAGGTAAGCCACAGACGGACGCAGACCAAAGTCGAACTGGTACTGAGCAACCACTTCAAAGTTCTGCGCTTTGTTGGCAAAACCGTAAGAGGTGGACGGGTTGCTACCGTTAGAGGTACCAAAACGGGTTGCGTTATAGGTCTGAGAATACTGCGCTGCCAGATAGATGTTGTTCGCATCGTATTTCAGGCCGCCGGTGTAGACCGTGGCGCGATCGCCGTTACCATACAGGCGATCGTTAGCAGTGTTGTTCTGATCGGCAGTACGTTTAGACGTGGTGATAGCGCCACCGACAGAGAAGCCTTCGCCGATTGCATAAGTCAGCGATCCGCCGTAACCGTCGCCGTTCTGGTTCAGCAGGCTACGACCGTTGGTGTTTTCACCGCTCACGCTGCCGTTTTTGCCCTGATACTGTAACGCGAAGTCCAGACCATCCACCAGGCCGAAGAAGTCGGTGTTACGGTAAGTGGCATAGCCGTTACCACGCTGCTGCATAAAGTTGTCAGCGCCGTAGGTGTCGCCGCCAAACTCCGGCAGAACGTCGGTCCAGGAGGTCACATCATAGGTTACGCCGTAGTTACGACCATAATCGAAGGAACCTGCGCCAGCGAATTTCAGACCCGCAAACGCCACACGCGTCCAGGAGTCGTTGCTGCCTTCAGTCTGGTTGCCCTGAATCTGATATTCCCACTGGCCATAACCGGTCAGCTGATCGTTAACCTGCGTTTCGCCTTTGAAGCCGATACGCATGTAGGTCTGGTCGCCGTCGCTGCCTTTGTCGTCAGAGAAGTAGTGCAGGCCATCAACTTTACCAAACAGGTCTAATTTGTTGCCGTCTTTATTATAAATTTCAGCCGCATTCGCTGCGCCCGCCACCAGCAGAGCTGGTACCAGGAGGGACAGTACTTTAACTTTCATGTTATTAACCCTCTGTTATATGCCTTTATTGCTTTTTTATGCCACTGCTTACTGGTTAACCCTCATTAACCAGTCGGCAAGTCCATTCTCCGCAAAAATACAGAATAATCCAACACGAATATGATACTAAAACTTTTAAGATGTTACAGTTATCTACATAGATGTTTCAAAATATGAATTTTACGGAACTTTTTTAAAGCAAAAATCAAGTAAAAATAAGCACAAATAGACAAAATATATTCACGAAACTTTTAAAATCAACGGGTTAAATTGATGAAATTCATAGCACTGAATGATAAAACAGAATCTTCATTCGCAACTAAAATAGTGACCGCTATCATCATTAACTTTATTTATTACCGTCATTCACTTCTGAATGTCTGTTTACCCCTATTTCAACCGGATGCTTCGCATTCGGTTTTTTTTAGCCTTTTTCAGACACACCCGGCTGATTTATGCTACCTGCCTAAAACTATCACGGTTATTCACTACACTCCCCTGCTCGACCGTTCGTAAGACATTAGCAAATAATTTCTTGATATTTAGTGCTAAACATTTATAAGTAGTCTTTATATTTGTACCGTTTTGCGAAGGTTGTACGCTTTTCCCGTCCCGCCGACGGAGCGCGTGTTAAGTTGCCCGGCATGACGTAAGAGTCTGGAAATTCATTCATTACCCTTTATACTGCCCTTCACCTTCAGCGTTGCTTTTACAGGTCGTAAACATAAATGAGTCAGTCTGACACAACGGTCTCTACCCGATTCTCCCTTCTACCGGGAAGCATTACCCGTTTCTTCTTATTGCTGATCATTGTGCTGCTGGTAACGATGGGCGTTATGGTACAGAGCGCCGTCAACGCCTGGTTGAAAGACAAAAGCTATCAAATTGTCGATATCACCCACGCTATTCATAAACGCGTGGATACCTGGCGGTATGTTACCTGGCAAATTTATGACAACATCGCCGCGACCACTACGCCATCGACAGGTGAAGGACTTCAGGAAACGCGTCTGAAGCAGGATGTGTATTATCTTGAAAAGCCGCGACGTAAAACTGAAGCGCTGATTTTCGGTTCCCATGACAGCGCCACGCTGGAAATGACGCAGCGTATGTCAACTTATCTGGATACGCTGTGGGGCGCGGAAAACGTGCCGTGGTCCATGTATTACCTCAACGGACAGGATAACAGCCTGATTCTTATCTCTACCCTACCGTTGAAAGATCTCTCTTCCGGCTTTAAAGAGTCCACTATTGGCAATATCGTCGATTCCCGCCGGGCAGAGATGTTGCAGCAGGCGAATGCGCTGGATGAGCGCGAAAGTTTCTCCTCATTGCGAAAACTGGCCTGGCAAAACGGTCACTATTTTACGCTGCGCACGACCTTCAATCAGCCAGGACATCTGGCAACCGTGGTGGCGTTTGATCTGCCCATTAATGATTTAATCCCGCCGGGAATGCCGCTGGACAGTTTTCGGATAGAGCCTGACGCAACCCAGGCGACGGGGCGAAGCAGTGAAAAGGAAGCGCCTGATAGCGTCACGATTAGCTTTAACGGTTCAAAAATTGAGATCTCCTCAGCGCTTAACTCTACCGGAATGCGCCTGATCTGGCAGGTACCGTTCGGTACGCTTTTGCTTGATACGCTGCAAAATATTTTGCTGCCTTTACTGCTGAACATCGGGCTGCTGGCGTTGGCGTTATTTGGCTACGCCACGTTCCGTCATCAGCCGGGACGGACGACGGAATCGACATCCGGCAACGCGGCGAATAACGAGCTTCGCGTCTTACGCGCCATTAATGAAGAGATCGTTTCTCTGCTGCCGCTGGGTCTGCTGGTCTACGATCAGGAAGGAAACCGCACCGTGATCAGCAATAAAATCGCCGATCATCTGTTGCCGCATCTTAACCTGCAAAATATTACCAGCATGGCGGAACAGCATCAGGGCGTGATTCAGGCGACAATTAACAACGAACTGTATGAGATCCGTCTGTTTCGCAGCCAGATCGCTCCCCGCACGCAGATCTTTATTATTCGCGATCAGGACCGGGAAGTGCTGGTGAATAAGAAGCTTAAACAGGCGCAGCGTTTGTATGAGAAGAATCAGCAGGGCCGCGCCGCCTTTATGCAAAATATCAGCAACACGCTTAAAGAGCCCGTACGCCAACTGGCGGTTAACGCCGCAGCAGTCACCACGCCGGAAAGCCTGAAACTGGCGGATCAGGCGGATGTATTAGTACGTATGATCGATGAAATCCAACTGGCGAATATGCTGGAAAGTGACGCATGGAAAAGCGAAGCAACGCTGTTCTCCCTGCAGGATCTTATTGACGAAGTCGTGCCGGAAGTGCTGCCCGCCATTAAGCGTAAAGGGCTGCAACTGCTGATTAATAACCATCTTAGCGGCAACGATGAACGCTGGGGCGATCGCGACGCCCTGCGCCGAATTTTGCTGCTGTTGATTCAGTATGCCGTCACAACGACCGCTATGGGTAAAATTACGCTTGAAGTCGAGCAGGATGAATCTATCGCGGAGCGTCTGACTTTCCGTATTCTGGATACGGGCGAAGGTGTAACGTTAAACGAGATTGATAATCTGCATTTCCCGTATATGAATGAAACGCAGGGCGATCGTTACGGCAAAGCGAATCCGCTCACCTTCTGGCTGTGCAATCAACTGGCGCGCAAACTGGGCGGTCATCTCAACATTAAAGCGCGAGAAACGCTGGGCACGCGCTATACCGTTCATGTCAAAATGCTTCCTCACGATCAGCATACTCAGGTCGAAGAGCGCCTGCTGGACGACGTGAGCGTGATGGTCGATGTGACGTCCAACGAGGTTCGCGCGATTGTACTGCGTCAGTTAGAAAACTGGGGCGCCACCTGCATCACGCCGGATGAAAGGCAGATAAGTCAAGAATATGATCTCTTTTTAACGGATAATCCGTCTAATCTTACTGCCTCGGGCTTGCTTTTAAGCGATGATGAGTCAGGCGTGCGGAAAATTGGCCCGGGTCAGTTGCGCGTCAACTTTAATATGAGCAATGCTATGCAGGAAGCTGTACTACAACTTATCGAAGAGCAGCTGGCGCAGGAAGAGATTCCCGCCTCCCCGCTCGGCGGAGATGAAAATGCCGAGCTTCATGCCAGCGGCTATTATGCGCTATTTGTAGACACAGTACCGGATGATGTTAAGAGGTTGTATACTGAGGCGGCAACCAGCGATTTCGCTGCGCTGGCCCAAACGGCCCACCGCCTGAAAGGGGTGTTTGCCATGCTTAATCTGGTACCCGGCAAGCAGTTATGTGAAACGCTGGAACATCTGATTCGTGAGAAAGATGCTCCAGGTATAGAAAAATATATCAGCGACATTGACGCCTACGTCAAAAGCTTGCTGTAGCAAGGTAGCCCAATACATGAACAATATGAACGTAATTATTGCCGATGACCACCCGATTGTACTGTTCGGTATTCGCAAATCACTTGAACAAATCGAGTGGGTGAATGTTGTCGGCGAATTTGAAGATTCCACAGCATTGATCAACAACCTGCCGAAATTAGATGCGCATGTGTTGATCACTGACCTCTCCATGCCGGGAGATAAATACGGCGATGGGATCACCTTGATCAAGTACATCAAGCGTCATTTTCCGAGCCTGTCTATTATCGTTCTGACCATGAACAACAATCCGGCGATCCTGAGCGCCGTGTTGGATCTTGATATTGAAGGGATCGTACTCAAACAGGGTGCGCCAACCGATCTGCCTAAGGCGCTGGCCGCGCTGCAAAAAGGCAAAAAATTCACCCCAGAAAGCGTTTCTCGCCTGCTGGAGAAAATCAGCGCAGGCGGTTACGGCGATAAGCGCCTGTCGCCAAAAGAGAGCGAAGTATTACGCCTGTTCGCCGAGGGCTTCCTGGTCACCGAAATCGCCAAGAAGCTCAACCGCAGCATTAAGACCATCAGCAGCCAGAAGAAATCGGCGATGATGAAACTGGGCGTAGAGAATGATATCGCGCTGCTCAACTATCTCTCTTCCGTCACCCTGAGTCCGACAGACAAAGAATAAATCGCTTTTATGTTACCCAGCCTGATGGCGCTACGCTTATCAGGCCTACCAGTCGACTCATCTTTTACAGGCCGGACAGGCGACGCCGCCATCCGGCATTTTTTATGCCCGCGTTTTACGTACCCGCTCGGCATACACCGCCAGCGTCTGTTTCAACACATCCAGCGTCACAGGTTTCGACAAACAGCTGTCCATACCGGACTCCAGGCAACGTTGTTTCTCTTCCGCCAGCGCGTTCGCCGTCACGCCGACGACCGGCAGCGTCAGCCCAAGCTGACGGATACGCTGCGTCAGGCGATAGCCGTCCATGTTCGGCATGTTCACATCGCTCAGAACAATATCGATAGCATTTTTACTCAGCACATTCAGAGCGTCCACGCCATCATTGGCTGTCTTACACTGATACCCCAGCGATCCCAATTGATCGGCCAGCAGACGGCGATTGATAGGATGATCGTCAACGACCAGAATCATCATGTCGTCATTTGAATCTGCGGTTTTATCCGTCGTCGGCAATGCGCTGGAAAGCGCTTCACTATCCAGCTCAATACTATAAATACGCGCCAACAGTGCGGGCAACTCATGCACCGACGCCACACTATGCACCCACTCGCCAGGCGCTCTTTCCAACGGAATCCCGATATGACGGCGGCAAAAGACGACCGCCGCCCTCCCCTGCCAGGTATGCTCCAGCGCGTCATCGACAATCAAAATATCGTCTGCGGCGGGTTCTTGCCCTTCATAACGCTGCGTATGAACGCCGCTACGCGCCAGACTGGTCTCAATAAACTGGCACAAAGAAGTATTGCGCACCGCCAGCCAACAGCAGGTTCCGGCGAGTCCTTCCACGCTCTTTTTCACAGGGTATTGCGCGCCATAAAGCGGGATGCGCAGCGTAAACTGGCTTCCCATGCCCGGCTCCGAATCGACGGAAATATCGCCGTCCATCATGCTGATCAATTTTTCGCAAATCGCCAGCCCCAGACCGGTCCCCTGAAAGTTACGCTGTACGCCGGTTCCCACCTGGAAGAAGGGATCGAACAGGCGAACCACCTCTTTTGCCGGAATACCAACGCCGGTATCCCGCACGCGAATGCTGAGATAATCCCCATCACAGCGCACATGCAGCACGATGCAGCCAATATCGGTAAACTTAATGGCGTTGCTCAACAGGTTTGAAATGACCTGCTGTAAACGCATCGGGTCGCCGTTCAGCGATACCGGCACGTCAGGCTCAATAAAACAATACAGGCCGAGCTGCTTACGCACCACCAGCGGCAGATAATTGGCGGTGATATGGTTCATCACCTCTCGCGGTGAAAATTCGCGCGGCTCAATCTTTAGCTGTTCCGACTCAATTTTCGAGAAGTCGAGAATGTCGCTGATAATTTTCAGCAACAGACTGGAGGAATTATTCATCGCCGTGACCAGACGATCCACGCCTTTTGGCAGCTCTTTGGTTTGCAGCAGATCGAGATTGCCGATGATACCGTACAGCGGTGTACGCAATTCATGGCTGACCGTTGCAAGGAACATGGATTTAGACTGGCTTGCCTGCTCCGCCGCCTGCGCCATCTCTTGCAGCGACTCTTCCATTTTGACGCGCGTACTCACATCTACCAACACGCAAATCGCGACGTTTTCATTACGATAGCGGGAATGGACGAAGCTAATTTGCAAATTGGTATTATTGCTGGTCAATACATCAACAAAGTTGACCTGCTGGCCGCAAATAATTTGCGTCAGGCGCTGTCTGTCTTCATGCGTGAGCATGTTCAGGTAGGTGTGCGCCAGTTCGTTACTCAGAATATTGACACCATCAATAGTGCGCAGAATACAGATCCCCACCGGCGCGGAGGCAACGATTTTACGGTTGAACTGTTCATGTTCTTCCAGACGCTGGGCATCGCTCTCCGCCGGAATGAAAATTCGCCGCTCATACATCCGCGCAAGCGTAAACAGCCCTGCGCCCACCAGCACGTTTAGCAGGATAGCATTCAGGATAAGAATACGAATACGCTCCAGGACTAAATCTACAGGCACAGAATAGACAATACTGAGCGAGGATGGCGGCAGGCTTTTTTTGAGTACCAGTTCGCGAAAACCTGGCGTATAACCAAACCAGGAGCGCTCCTGCATCCAGCGCGGCTCCGCTTTAATATTGCCGTCAGGACCGGTCAACGAAATCAGCGAATGGCCGTTCTCATCAATAATAGTGACGCCCATCGGCAAACTGCCGGGCGTGAAAAAATTTTCCATACGGATGGACTGCTCGACGCCCAGCAGCGCCTGCAGACGGTTGGCCAGATACACCGGCGTCAGCGCATAAAAGTAGCCCACGCCCTGACGCGCGCCCTGGCTTATCCAGAAAAGGTTATTCCCACTTTCTTCCTGCGGCGCGTTGCGGTATTTCATAATCCGCTCATGTAACGCTTTTAACGCATCATCGCGCTCCACGGGCATTTCACGCAGGCCGAAATTCGCCATACAGAGGTTATCGCTGCCAATCAGGAAAACGCGGTTAAGATCATACGCCGCTGAAAAGTTGTCGCGCCAGTAACGCATAAACCAGGCCAGCGACTCCAGCGATCCGCGCCAGGCGGAGCCCATCGCCGCACAGTCTGAGTCGGCGAATAGCGGTTCAAAGTCCGGCACCACCATTTTGTCATCACGCGCACGCGACGACATGACGCCGTTTTCCGCCGTTAAACGGTTCTCGGCGATATATTTGAGCTCTTTCATCACATCCGACGTGCGCTGGATAAAACGCTGCGCCTGATCGGAGCTAAGGTTGAACTCCTGACGAATTTCAGACTCCCGCTGGTGCAGGGCATTGACGATGTAAAACACCGAAACAAAGGCGATTAAGAGCCAAATGAGTAACGCTAACGCTCTGAATAAGTAGCGCGAGACTTTCAGCGTAGTTCGAAAGGAAGCAAGGTATTTCAAAGGGGCGAAGCTCCGCCTCAGGATGTAAATAGAGTGTGACTAAGGTAGCGGTAAATGACGTAGCCCGCAACGGCAAAGAAAAAGGGCCGGATATCCGGCCCTCGCACAGCAATAACATTACTCGTCAGCGTCATCCGCAACGTCGTCATCGCTTTCCGCTTCCGGGGCGATATCCTCATCCCCTTCCGCCACGCTGCCGTCGATAGCGTCGAGTTCTTCGTCATCTACCGGTTCAGCAACGCGTTGCAGACCCACCACGTTTTCATCTTCCGCCGTGCGGATAAGGATAACGCCCTGGGTATTACGTCCCACTACGCTGATCTCAGACACTCGGGTACGCACCAGAGTACCGGCATCCGTGATCATCATGATCTGGTCGCAATCGTCTACCTGTACCGCACCGACAACGGAACCGTTGCGCTCGGTCACTTTGATAGAGATAACGCCCTGCGTCGCACGAGACTTGGTCGGGTACTCGTCCGCTGCGGTACGCTTCCCGTAGCCGTTTTGCGTTACGGTCAGAATAGCGCCTTCGCCGCGTGGGATGATCAGAGAGACTACTTTATCGTCTCCCGCCAGCTTAATACCGCGCACACCGGTCGCGGTACGCCCCATCGCACGGACGGCGTCTTCTTTGAAGCGCACCACTTTACCCGCGGCCGAGAACAGCATGACTTCGTCAGAACCAGAAGTCAGGTCAACGCCAATCAGCTCGTCGCCGTCGTTGAGGTTCACCGCGATAATACCGGCGGAACGCGGACGGCTGAATTCGGTCAGCGCCGTTTTCTTCACGGTACCGCTGGCGGTCGCCATAAAGACGTTGACGCCTTCTTCGTACTCACGAACCGGCAGAATCGCGGTGATACGTTCGTTGGCTTCCAGCGGCAGCAGGTTGACGATCGGACGACCGCGCGCGCCGCGGCTGGCTTCCGGCAGCTGATAGACCTTCATCCAGTACAGACGGCCCCGGCTGGAGAAGCAGAGGATGGTGTCATGGGTGTTAGCCACCAGCAGGCGGTCGATAAAGTCTTCTTCTTTAATACGCGCGGCAGATTTACCTTTCCCACCACGACGTTGCGCTTCGTAATCCGTCAGCGGTTGATACTTGACGTAACCCTGGTGAGACAGCGTCACGACAACATCTTCCTGGCTAATCAGATCTTCGATATTAATATCGGCGCTGTTGGCGGTGATTTCGGTACGACGCTCATCGCCGAACTGATCGCGAATTAACTCCATCTCTTCGCGGATCACTTCCATCAGGCGATCGGCGCTGCCCAGAATGTGCAGCAATTCAGCAATCTGCTCCAGCAACTCTTTGTATTCGTCGAGCAGTTTTTCATGCTCCAGGCCGGTCAGTTTCTGCAAACGCAGATCCAGAATCGCCTGCGCCTGCTGCTCAGTCAGGTAATACTGACCGTCACGCACGCCAAATTCTGGCTCCAGCCATTCCGGACGCGCAGCGTCATCACCAGCGCGCTCCAGCATCGCAGCAACGTTGCCCAGATCCCACGGACGCGAAATCAGCGCCGCTTTTGCTTCTGCCGGCGTTGGCGCGCGGCGAATCAGTTCGATAATCGGGTCGATGTTGGCCAGCGCAATCGCCAGAGCTTCAAGGATATGCGCGCGGTCACGGGCTTTACGCAGTTCAAAAATAGTACGACGCGTCACCACTTCACGGCGGTGGCGCACGAACGCTGAAATGATGTCTTTCAGGTTCATGATCTTCGGCTGGCCGTGATGCAGCGCCACCATGTTAATACCGAAGGAAACCTGTAGCTGGGTCTGGGAGTAGAGATTATTAAGCACCACCTCGCCCACCGCATCGCGTTTCACTTCAATCACGATGCGCATCCCGTCTTTGTCGGATTCGTCACGCAGCGCGCTGATGCCTTCCACGCGTTTATCTTTCACCAGCTCGGCGATTTTCTCGATCAGGCGCGCTTTGTTCACCTGATAGGGAATTTCATGGACGATGATGGTTTCACGGCCCGTTTTCGCGTCAGCTTCAACTTCCGCGCGGGCGCGGATGTACACTTTGCCACGACCGGTACGGTAGGCTTCTTCGATACCACGACGACCGTTGATGATCGCGGCGGTCGGGAAGTCCGGACCCGGAATATGTTCCATCAGCCCTTCAATGCTGATGTCTTCGTTGTCGATATACGCCAGGCAGCCGTTAATCACTTCCGTCAGGTTGTGCGGCGGGATATTCGTCGCCATACCTACTGCGATACCGGAAGAACCGTTCACCAGCAGATTCGGAATTTTGGTCGGCATGACGTCCGGAATTTTTTCCGTACCGTCATAGTTATCCACGAAATCCACCGTCTCTTTTTCGAGATCGGCCATCAGTTCGTGGGCGATTTTCGCCAGACGGATCTCCGTATAACGCATTGCCGCCGCGGAGTCGCCGTCAATAGAACCGAAGTTACCCTGACCATCCACCAGCATGTAACGCAGCGAGAATGGCTGCGCCATACGAACGATGGTGTCATACACTGCGGAATCGCCGTGGGGATGGTATTTACCGATTACGTCACCAACGACACGGGCAGATTTTTTATAGGCTTTGTTCCAGTCATTGCCCAATACGTTCATGGCGTAAAGTACGCGACGGTGTACCGGCTTCAGGCCATCTCGGACATCCGGCAGCGCACGGCCAACAATGACCGACATCGCATAATCCAGATAGGAGCTCTTCAGCTCTTCCTCAATGTTGACCGGTGTAATTTCTCTCGCAAGGTCGCTCATCTAACCGCTATCCCTCTACTGTATCCCGGATTCAAAGGTCGCAAATTATAACACATTCGCCCACGTACTGGTAAACGGAATGCAGCCAGACAATGCTTTATTCGGGTGCCGCATGCTCTCTTCATTTATAAGCGTGGTCTCGGCGTTTATCGGCGATCGGTTTCAGAGGCGACACAGGGGAGATCGGGGTCTGGCCAGGAAGAGGTTAGAAAATCAATACCTCCCGCGTATACCCGTCATACTTCAAGTTTCATGTGCGTTGGCGGCAAGTTACTCGGCCCATCCCTGGGCCTCGCCCCGTCGGGGTTAGCGCAAGCGCTGTTCAAGACGGTTAACCATTTTATCCTGCAACTCGAATTATTTAGGGGATATGCCGGGAGGCATAAACCATAATCAGTATCACCAGATGCTATTTAATCACATAGGCCAGGTATTCTTTCACTACCTCATCGTTTAATTCCTGACCCAATCCGGGCTGTTCCGGCGCGACATAATAGCCATTTTCCGGTTGATAATCGTGGGTACAAAGTTCCCGAATAGATGCTTTCATCGCATTGGTATGATGCTCATGAATAATAAAGTTGGGAATTGCTGTTTCCATATGCAGCGCGGCTACCGTGGAAACAGGACCGCCGCAAACATGCACCTGTACAGTGGTGTCATAAATATTAGCATAGTCACAGATTTTCTTTCCTTCGGTAATTCCGCCGCAGAGACACAAATCAGGTTGCGCTACGGCAATAGACTGCTTCTCCAGTAATTCCCTGTATCCCCATCTTGTGTAGGAACGCTCGCCAGTGGCGATTGGAATCGTTGTTGAACGGGAAACTTTCTGCATATTATCAGAATTTAATGGATGAATCGGTTCTTCATAAAGAAAGATACGATACTTTTCTATCGCCTTCGCAAATTGAATAGCTGAGTTTGTACCGAGAAGAGAATGGATTTCCACGATAATATCAGCATCATCCCCCATTGCTTCACGCATAGCGGCAATTCGCGCTTCCCCCATTTTTAATTGATCGGCCAGTAACAATCCTGAATAGTTACGATTTTTATTCTGAAAAACACAGTCATCACCATTACGATCGATTTCGAGTGGATCCACTTTAATCGCATCATATCCATCGTCAAGAGCCGCACGCGCCGCCTCAGCATATTCATCAGGTGTCACTAATATCTGGCGTTTATCCCCCCAACCAAATTGTAACTGACTAGCATAGGTTCTTAATTTTTCATTAGTTTTCCCGCCAAGGAGCTGATAAACAGGTACACCTAAATATTTACCTTTGATATCCCAAAGAGCAATATCAATAGCGCTCATTCCGGCATAAAAAACGTTCCCGCCTCCCATTCCCCAAAAAGTCTTTCTGAAAAAGAACTCCCAAATTTTTTCGATATTTAATGGATCTTCACCCACAATCAATGGCGCCAGATCTCTGATGATCCCTACGCCAGCTTTAGCGCCTGCGCCATAGGCCAGTCCTACTTCGCCAATACCACTTAATCCTGAGTCGGTATTCACCCGAATAAGTACTGGATTATAGGATGACATCGTTTGATCTCTTTTTTTTAATTCACAGTCAAAAACTTCAATAGACGTAATTTTCATAATTTCTCCATTTATCAGGTTCGTGATACAACATTTGTTTGTTGGCTTTTTTCTTTTTTCACATCAATTTTCATTAACGCCAGAACGGCTACCGCAGCGAAGCAAAGTATTGCCTCTACAATAAATATTCCTGTCGCACCATAATGAGTAGAAACGAATCCCAGTGATTTATTAATCAGGAATCCGCCAAGACTTGAACATGAGTTAATAAACGCAATGCTGATAGCCAACCCTGACGGCGACAATAATGCAGAAGGCAGCGCCCAGTAAGGTCCGTAATAGCTGAGGATCCCAACACCATAGAACGTTAGCCCCAGCATTCTCAACGACATTGAGGGGACAAGAGCAATCATCAGAAAACCACAGCCTGCCAGAAACATGGGTAATGCAGCATGCCATTTTCGTTCATTCTTTTTATCGGAATGCCAGCCCCACCAGGGCATGCTGAACATAGCGAAAATAAACGGAATACTCATGATTAAGCCAACGTCAGTATCCGTAAAATCAGCTGAAAATCCCTTCACCAACCCCGGTAACCAGTAGTTTGCCGCCAGAGCAGCCGCCTGAATCAACATGTAGGCGAAAGAAAGCTGAAGCAAAACTGGATTTTTGATTACGGAAAGAAAGGATGAGTTGGTATTTTTATTTAATGCCGCTGCGGTTTCATTGTCAGTGCGTAATTTATTAACTAAGGCCGATATCTGCTGTGGCGTAAGCCATTTAGCCTTTTCTGGACTGTCAGGCAGTAAATAAAATGTCAGGATGCCAAGGAATACGGTAGGGATACCTTCAATAGCAAAAAGCCAGCGCCAGCCTTCATAATCCGGGGTATTCAAATGCTCGATGATCCAACCAGACATCGGTGCAGCCAATACCGATGCAACAGCAATAGATAACATGAAGAAACTATTGACTTTTCCGCGTTCACGAGCCGGGAACCAGCATGCAAGATAATAAACCATGCCCGGGAAAAAGCCAGCTTCAAATACCCCCAAAAAAATGCGAGCCAGCAAAATATGTTGAGTATCTTTAGCAAAAAAAATCAGCCCTGTTACCGCTCCCCAGCCGATAATAATGGAACTAATCCATTTTCTTGCGCCAAGCTTTTGCAAGCCAATGCTACTCGGAATTTGAAAGATTAAATATGATATGAAGAATATAGAAGAAATATTAGCGAAATCCTCAGGCGTAATACCGAGAGATTCATTCATGCGTAATGCAGCAAACCCAATATTGACACGATCCATATAGTTAAAAAAGTAAAGAATAAAGGCCAAAGGAATGATTTTCCTTTTTACAATACGAATTGCATCGTATAAATTTTCTTGTGGACTACTCATTTTGCATCACCTTTTATGATTCAATGAATAAGGGTATTGACCGGAATCGATGTTACGTAAAAAACAATACAATTCAAAAGCTAATGTGTCATATCTGATATATCAGCAAGCAAACTTAATGAAATATACAATAACAACAATAAAGTATGTAAATTTTCTTATATCTGATATATTAGATCCGTTAATTTTGAATAAATTAATTACAATGGAGCCGGGTTTAACCATGGAGGAGAAGAAAATGAAAAATAGATTAAAGCGTGACTTTAGTCACATATCAATTGAAATACCCAAATCCATCACCCAGGTGATTAAAGAGAAAATAAGGGAGATGATTATCCATGGCGATTTCGATCTTGGGCAAGCGATCAGTGAAAATGAACTATCAAATATTCTGATGGTAAGTAAAACACCAATTCGTGAAGCTTTTATTTGGCTGAGCTATAATGAAAACCTGGTCAACATCATTCCCCGCAGTGGGACATTTGTTTTTTCTGTCACCGACGAGGATATCAATGATCTCATCAAAATGAGGGTTATCCTTGAACAGGGCGCAATTCGTGAAGCGATGGAGAAAAATGCTAACAATGTCATAGTCGAATTAAGCAATATTTTATCGAAGTCAGCAAAAATTAATGCAGAGCGAGATACGCAAGCTTACCTCAAACTGGATCATGATTTTCATTATGTTTTTGTGAAATATGCCGATAATAAATACATTTCACAAGCACACCTGTTGATCTCTGCACGTTTATTGGCAATTCGCTACAGACTGGATTTTACCGCTGAATATATCACCAGCTCTAACCGTGGACATGCCACTATTTTGGATATGTTAAAAAACAACAACGTCGAGGGCGTCTGTAATTTTATCACGCACCACATCGGTAGCGGTTTTACAGAACGCGCAAGAAAACTTCTTGCGCTGAAAGCGTAATAAAGACGGCAGTAGATATAACGCAGCGACTTTGCACCTGCTATACTGCCCCGATAGATCAATAGCGGAATCTCATGTACTCATGAACACTGAAAAACCGTCGGTAGCTCACAACGTTGACCATAATGAAATCGCCAAATTCGAAGCCGTCGCGTCGCGCTGGTGGGATCTGGAGGGCGAATTCAAGCCATTGCATCGCATCAACCCTCTACGTCTTGGCTACATTACTGAGCGCTCAGGCGGCCTGTTTGGTAAAAAGGTACTCGACGTCGGCTGCGGCGGCGGCATTCTGGCGGAGAGCATGGCGCGCGAAGGCGCTACCGTTACCGGGCTGGATATGGGCTTTGAGCCTTTGCAGGTCGCCAAACTGCATGCGCTGGAAAGCGGCATTGAGGTAGAGTACGTGCAGGAGACGGTTGAGGAACATGCGGCAAAACACGCCCAGCAATACGACGTCGTCACCTGTATGGAAATGCTGGAGCACGTTCCCGATCCGCAATCGGTCGTCCACGCCTGCGCCCAACTGGTTAAACCCGGCGGCGAGGTGTTCTTCTCAACGTTGAACCGCAATGGGAAATCCTGGCTGATGGCGGTCGTCGGCGCTGAGTATATTCTGCGCATGGTGCCAAAAGGCACGCACGACGTGAAGAAATTCATTAAGCCGGCTGAACTGTTAAGCTGGGTAGATGAAACCGTCCTGAAAGAGCAACATATCACCGGGCTGCACTACAACCCGATAACCAATACTTTCAAACTCGGTCCCGGAGTAGACGTTAACTACATGTTGCATACCCGCGCTAAAAAAGCCTGACATCAAAGAATTTTCCTATAAGGGTTGCGTTAGATCATCGGGCGCAACCTTTCTCTTCGATGAAGAAATCAGCATTCGATCAAATTTTGATTTTTTTTTATGAATTGTTGACATCCTCTCCAGGCCTTATCAGACGCGCATTTAGCGATTCTTACGCTTTTGCAACCGCAATTTAACGCCAAAATCAACTCTTGTACTCAAAAGAATCCCTACTAGAATACTCACCATATAGCGTTTCACTTATCGATTACCCCCTATATATAGTATTTATCCACAGAGTTAGTCACAACGTGGCGTTGTGGATAAGCGGGGGGATATTTTTCTTTCACGGACAGGTAAACAGGTAGAAAACCACATGAATCAGAGTCTGCTGGTGACAAAGCGTGACGGCCGTACTGAGCGCATCAATCTCGACAAAATTCATCGCGTGCTTGATTGGGCGGCAGAAGGACTGAATAACGTATCGGTTTCTCAGGTCGAGCTACGCTCGCATATTCAGTTTTATGATGGGATTAAGACCTCCGATATCCATGAAACTATCATTAAGGCCGCCGCAGACCTGATCTCTCGCGATGCGCCGGATTATCAATACCTGGCTGCGCGTCTGGCGATTTTCCACCTGCGTAAGAAAGCCTTCGGCCAGTTTGAGCCGCCCGCACTTTACCACCATGTGGTAAAAATGGTTGAGCTTGGCAAATACGACAATCATCTGCTGGAAGACTACACGGAAGAAGAGTTCAAGCAGATGGATTCGTTTATCGTTCACGATCGCGATATGACCTTCTCCTACGCTGCCGTTAAGCAGCTGGAAGGGAAATATCTGGTGCAAAACCGCGTGACCGGCGAAATCTATGAAAGCGCACAGTTCCTCTACATTCTGGTAGCGGCCTGCCTGTTCTCGAACTACCCGCGTGAAACGCGTCTTGACTATGTAAAACGTTTTTACGATGCGGTCTCTACATTCAAAATCTCGCTGCCGACGCCCATCATGTCCGGTGTGCGTACCCCAACCCGTCAGTTCAGCTCCTGCGTACTGATCGAGTGTGGCGACAGTCTGGATTCCATCAACGCCACCTCCAGCGCTATCGTGAAATACGTTTCTCAGCGCGCCGGTATCGGCATCAACGCTGGCCGCATTCGTGCGCTGGGCAGCCCGATTCGCGGCGGCGAGGCCTTCCACACCGGCTGTATTCCGTTCTACAAGCACTTCCAGACGGCGGTGAAATCCTGTTCGCAGGGCGGCGTGCGCGGCGGCGCGGCGACACTGTTCTATCCGATGTGGCACCTGGAAGTGGAAAGCCTGCTGGTACTGAAAAACAACCGCGGCGTGGAAGGCAACCGCGTACGTCACATGGACTACGGCGTACAGATCAACAAACTGATGTATACCCGCCTGCTGAAGGGCGGCGACATTACGCTGTTCAGTCCGTCCGATGTACCCGGGCTATACGATGCGTTCTTCGCCGACCAGGACGAATTCGAACGCCTGTACGTGAAATATGAAAACGACGACAGCATCCGCAAACAGCGTGTGAAAGCGGTCGAACTGTTCTCGCTGATGATGCAGGAACGCGCCTCTACCGGTCGTATCTATATCCAGAACGTTGACCACTGCAATACTCACAGTCCGTTCGATCCGGTTGTCGCCCCGGTACGCCAGTCTAACCTGTGTCTGGAGATTGCCCTGCCAACCAAACCGCTGAACGATGTCAACGATGAAAACGGCGAAATTGCGTTGTGTACGCTGTCTGCATTCAACCTGGGCGCCATTAAAACTCTGGACGAGCTGGAAGAACTGGCTATTCTGGCAGTACGCGCTTTGGATGCTCTGCTCGATTATCAGGATTACCCGATTCCGGCTGCCAAACGCGGCGCAATGGGTCGTCGTACGCTGGGCATTGGCGTGATTAACTTCGCCTACTGGCTGGCGAAAAACGGTAAACGTTATTCCGACGGCAGCGCCAATAATCTGACGCATAAAACCTTCGAAGCCATTCAGTACTATCTGCTTAAAGCGTCCAACGAACTGGCGAAAGAGCAAGGCGCCTGCCCATGGTTCAACGAAACCACCTATGCAAAAGGCATTTTGCCGATCGACACCTACAAAAAAGATCTGGATGCGATCGTCAACGAACCGCTGCACTACGACTGGCAACAGCTGCGTGAGTCGATCAAAACCCACGGTCTGCGTAACTCCACGCTATCGGCGCTAATGCCGTCGGAAACGTCGTCCCAGATCTCCAACGCCACCAACGGCATTGAGCCGCCGCGCGGCTACGTCAGCATCAAGGCCTCGAAAGACGGTATTTTGCGTCAGGTCGTGCCGGATTATGAGCATCTGAAAGACGCTTACGAACTGTTGTGGGAGATGCCGAACAACGACGGTTATCTGCAACTGGTGGGTATCATGCAGAAGTTTATCGATCAGTCGATTTCCGCCAATACCAACTACGATCCGTCACGTTTCCCGTCAGGAAAAGTGCCGATGCAGCAACTGCTGAAAGATTTGCTCACCGCGTATAAGTTTGGCGTGAAAACTCTGTACTATCAAAATACCCGCGACGGCGCGGAAGATGCGCAGGACGATTTGGCGCCTTCTATTCAGGACGATGGCTGCGAAAGCGGCGCTTGTAAGATCTGATGAATAGTGCCGGGTAGCGCTATGCTTACCCGGCCTACGATTGTACGGTTTGTAGGCCGGATAAGGCGCTTGCGCCGCCATCCGGCGCTCATCCCATAAAGGATTCACTTCAATGGCATACACCACTTTTTCACAGACGAAAAACGATCAGCTCAAGGAACCCATGTTCTTTGGCCAGCCGGTCAACGTTGCACGCTATGACCAGCAGAAATATGACATCTTCGAAAAACTGATCGAAAAACAGCTCTCTTTCTTCTGGCGTCCGGAAGAGGTCGACGTCTCCCGCGATCGTATCGATTATCAGGCGTTGCCGGAGCACGAAAAACATATCTTCATCAGCAACCTCAAATACCAGACGCTGCTGGATTCCATTCAGGGACGTAGCCCGAACGTCGCCCTGCTGCCGCTCATTTCCATCCCGGAGCTGGAGACGTGGGTAGAGACCTGGGCGTTTTCTGAGACGATTCACTCACGATCCTACACCCACATTATTCGTAACATCGTCAACGATCCGGCGGTCGTGTTTGACGATATCGTGACCAATGAGCAAATTCAGAAGCGCGCCGAAGGTATCTCCGCCTACTACGACGAACTTATTGAGATGACCAGCTACTGGCACCTGCTCGGTGAAGGCACCCATACCGTTAATAGCAAAACGGTTGTCGTGAATCTGCGTGAGCTGAAGAAAAAACTGTATCTGTGCCTGATGAGCGTGAACGCGCTGGAAGCCATCCGCTTCTACGTCAGCTTCGCCTGCTCTTTCGCATTTGCCGAGCGTGAACTGATGGAAGGCAATGCCAAAATTATCCGTCTGATCGCCCGTGACGAAGCTCTGCATCTGACCGGCACGCAACATATGCTGAACCTGTTGCGTAGCGGCGTGGACGACCCGGAGATGGCGGAAATCGCCGAAGAGTGTAAACAGGAATGTTATGACCTGTTCGTGCAGGCGGCGCAGCAGGAAAAAGAGTGGGCGGACTATCTGTTCCGCGACGGTTCGATGATCGGCCTGAATAAAGATATCCTGTGCCAATACGTTGAATATATTACTAATATTCGTATGCAGGCGGTAGGGCTGGATCTGCCGTTCCAGACCCGCTCCAACCCAATCCCGTGGATCAATACCTGGCTGGTGTCCGATAACGTTCAGGTTGCGCCACAGGAAGTGGAAGTTAGTTCTTATCTGGTCGGACAAATCGATTCGGAAGTCGATACCGACGATCTGAGTAATTTCCAGCTCTGATGGGACGCGTCACGCTGCGTATCACTGGCACACAGCTGCTGTGCCAGGATGAACACCCTTCTCTGCTGGCCGCGCTGGAATCGCATAACGTTGAGGTGGAGTATCAGTGCCGCGAAGGTTATTGCGGCTCCTGTCGTACCCGGCTGGTTGCCGGTCAGGTTGACTGGATTACGGAACCTTTAGCGTTTATCCAGCCGGGAGAGATTTTGCCCTGCTGCTGCAGGGCAAAAGGCGATATCGAAATCGAGATGTAACTCAGTGCAACTCGCTGGTGGAAACCAAAGGCATCACGCCACGTTTTTTCATCTGCACGGCATACAGTGCGCCAGCGAGTACCACCAGCACCGCGCCAGCGACATAAATCATACGATAGCCAACCGACTCAACCATCATTCCCATGATAAAGGCGCCAATCGCCATTCCGGCGTCCATCGCGTTAAAGAACAGTGAATTCGCCACGCCGATTTTATGCGGTTCAACCGAGCTGATAATTTGCGTCTGGAAAACCGGCGTGACCGAACCGTAGCCGATACCGATGAGACCGCCGGAAATAATCATCATGATGCTGCCATTGGTGTAGCCCAGCGCCACCAGACCGATGGTAAAAGCCAACAGGCATGGGAAAACAACATATTTCGGCCCTTTTTTATCACAAATATTCCCGGTGAAGGTACGGCATATCATCAGGAAAATCGCGTAGCACAGCAGGAAATTACTGGCCGCCGCCATTAAATCCAGCTCACGCGCATACAGCGCCAGGAAAGCCGACACGCCGGCATAGGAGAAAGTCATAAAAAAGGTGACCAGCGCAAAAGGCAAGGCGGCGCGGTCAAACATCGCGGCAAAACCCAGATTCGGTTTCGAACCATCGGCATGACGAATTACCGGAGGGACCGTCACAATCAGGGAAAGTACAATCCCTAACGCCGCTACAGCGGAACAAAGCCAGAATGCGGCAGTGAACGCGTTCCAGCGGGCCATATTCAAACCGATCCACGGTCCTACGACCATCGCAAGGCCCATCGCTAAAGAGAAAAAGCTGATGCCCTCTCCACGTCGGGAAGCCGGAATTAACCGCGCTGAAATAGTTCCTTTTACCGTGGTAATAACACCAAACGTAATCCCATGAAGTACGCGGATAAAGAGCAGCGACTCGATAGAATGGCAAACCGGATACAGCGCGGTAATCACCAAAAAAGCCAGAGAAGAGAGCACCAGAATCTTTTTATTCGAATATTTTCCCACCCACTGCCCGGCAAACGGCCGAATAACAATTGCCGCGGCCAGGAAACATGTCACTAACAGCCCGGCCTTATCTGCAGAAGCATGCAGGCGGTCAGCGATATAAATGGGTAATAAAGTTAGCAGTACATAAAAAACAAAAAAGATAATAAAACTGACTATGGTGATTGCCCAAAAATCCTTCGTCCATAATTTTTCTTTCATTCTTAACGACCCGCTCAGATGGCGCACGCAGGCAACGCTCAGCTCAACTGAACACCTATCAGGTGCGTCAAAATGTGATGTATTCGATAGAATCGCAGTATAAACAAGTGCACCCTATTAGAAAAATTAATCGTTTTAATTATATTGATTAGGTTTTACTAATGACGCTAACCCAAATCCATGCCCTGCTTGCCGTACTGGAGTACGGCGGATTTACCGAAGCCAGCAAACGGCTATACATGACGCAATCCGCCGTCAGCCAGGCCATCTCCGCGCTTGAGGAGGAGCTCGGCGTTGATATATTAATTCGTGAGCGTCGTAAAGAGATTGAGCTTACCGCCGCCGGTAGCCGCATCGTCAGGCACTTACGCGCGATCCAGCGCGACGTCAACGCGGTAAAAGAGATTGCCGAACAAGAAAAAAAGAACCCGGCCCGTACGCTACGGATTGGCTGTTTTCCCAGCGCCTGCGCCTGCATTTTACCCGGCGTCATTCGCTATTTTGAAAGCCATCATCCAAATGTAAAAATTATCCCCTATGAAGAGAACAGTACGGCTATTATTGATTCGCTGCAGGACGGAAGTATTGATGCCGGTTTCGTTCCTTTTCCGGTCAACGGTATGTATTGCGTCCCCATTTACCGGGATAAATTCACCGTAGTGGTGCCTGAAAATCATCCCCTGGCGGCCAATAGTACAGTAACGGTCGAAGAACTGATGGACGAACCACTTATTGTCAGTAAAGGTCGTTATGAATTAAGCATTATGGCGTTGTTTAAAGAAAAGGGTATTGAGCCGATATTTAAATATGAATTTAACCATCCCGATACTGCGCTGAATTTTATTCGCCAGGGATTAGGTATCGCCTTATTGCCAGAATTAACCTTAAAAGCCACGACAGGAAAATTATGCTCCGTGGCGCTGGAACCCACCTTTTATCGACAAATTTCCCTGTTAGCAAAAGAACCGCCGGTAGAAGGAAGTCCGCTATTTTTATTACAAAAATGTATGGAAACACTGACCGATGAGGGGTTGCTATAAAACAATCCCGCCTGATGGCATTGCGTTTACCAGACTTACGCTGGCAAACGTTGCGCCAGGCCGGATGAGGCGTTTATGCCCTCATCCGGCGCGTCACTTCGACTATGGCAAACCTTTAGTCATTTTTTTGCAGGAACATGACCGCCTTATCCGGGAAGTCAGTGAACAGCCCGTCGACGCCCGCCTTGTTATACAGGATGTCGTACAACTGATTGACGTCTGTGGCATAGTCCGGCAATTGATCGGCACGCACAGTGTAAGGATGCACTACCATCTTATTCTGATGCGCGTCTTGCACCATTCCAGTCAGCTTGATATTCCCTTTCGTTGAGCCTTCCGCAACCAGCATATGGTAATCCGGACCAATACCGTCCGCATATTCCGCCACCTGCTTCATAGCGCCCGGCTTAAACATCCAGTCGTAGTTGTAATTTACCCAACGACCGTCCGGCTGTTTCTGCTGTGTTTCATTCCAGTCGGTATACGCAATAAGTTGAACCAGATTGAGATCCATCCCCATTTTGGGTTCCAGTTCATTCTTAATACGTTTCAGCTCAGCGACATCAAAACACTGCAAATAGACATTGTCCTGCTTGCCGGTGTAACCATACTTCTTCAGCACTTCCAGCGTTTTCGCGGCAATATCTTTCCCTTCCTGATGATGGAACCACGGCGCTTTAATTTCCGGATAAATACCGATATTTTTACCGGTAGAGTGATTTAATCCCTGAACGAATTCAATTTCCTCTTCAAAGGTATGAATGCGGAAATCAGATTTTCCCATCGGGAAACGGCCCGGATAAGTTTGTACTTTTTTGCCGTTTTCAATATCAAACCCTTCGGTAAACTTCAGGGATTTAATTTCATCCAGCGTAAAATCGATAGCGTAATAGCGCCCATCTTTACGCGCCCGGTCCGGAAAACGGTCAGCGACGTCAGTCACCCGGTCAAGGTAGTGGTCATGGAGGACGACCAGATGGTCGTCCTTTGTCATCACTAAATCCTGTTCCAGATAATCTGCCCCTTGCGCATACGCCATCGCTTTCGCCGGTAGCGTATGCTCCGGCAGATAACCGCTGGCGCCACGGTGGGCGATAACGACTTTTTCAGCCGCCACGGCGCCGCTTCCGATGGTCATTCCTGCCAACATTAACGCCACGCTAAGGTTTTTCAGTGTGGTTTTCATGTTATTAGCCTCCGTTGCGTTTTAACTGCAGCTCATCATGATGGCGTTTTTCGCCAATCATCACGACCACCAGCAGGATTACCGCCAGAATGCTGCCGCCAATCATCACCATAAAGCCGCCATCCCAACCGAAGAAGTCAACGGTATAACCCACAATGGCGCTTGCAGCGACAGAACCGCCCAGGTAACCAAACAGACCGGTAAAGCCCGCCGCCGTACCCGCCGCTTTTTTCGGCGCCAGTTCCAGCGCGTGCAGACCGATCAACATTACCGGGCCGTAGATCAGGAAGCCGATGATAATCATACAAGCCATATCAACGTTCGGGTTTCCTGCCGGGTTCATCCAGTAAACGATGGTCGCGATAGTCACCAGGGTCATAAAGAACACGCCGGTCGCACCGCGGTTGCCACGGAAGACTTTATCCGACATCCAGCCACACAGCAGCGTGCCCGGAATACCCGCGTATTCATACAGGAAGTAGGCCCAGGAGGATTTATCCAGTGCGAAATGCTTCACTTCTTTCAGGTAGGTCGGCGACCAGTCGAGGATGCCGTAGCGCAGCAGATAAACAAACACGTTGGCGATAGCGATGTACCACAACAGTTTGTTTGGCAGTACGTACTGCATGAAGATCTGCTTCGCAGTCAGCTCTTCTTCCGCTTTTTCGTTGTAGTCGTCCGGATAGTCGTTTTTATACTCTTCGATAGGCGGCAGACCGCAGGATTGCGGCGTATCGCGCATCATTGCGAAAGCGAACAGCGCCACCACAATCGCGCCAAAGGCTGGCATATAGAGCGCCGCTTTCCAGTCGTTAAACCACGCCATCCCCAGCAGGAACAGCAGTGGCGGGATCCCGCCGCCGACGTTATGCGCACAGTTCCAGACCGACACAATGCCGCCGCGCTCTTTCTGCGACCACCAGTGAACCATCGTACGTCCGCACGGCGGCCACCCCATCCCCTGGAACCAGCCGCAAAGGAACAACAGCACAAACATCACGGCGATGCTGGATGTCGCCCACGGTACAAAGCCCATAAACAACATGACTGCTGCGGCCAGAATCAACCCTGCCGGCAGGAAAACGCGCGGATTCGAGCGATCGGACACCGAACCCATTATAAATTTCGAAAAACCATAAGCGATGGAAATCCCGGACAGCGCAAAGCCCAGATCGCCGCGTGAAAAACCCTGTTCTACCAGGTAGGGCATCGCGAGGGCAAAGTTCTTGCGCACCAGATAATACGCGGCATAGCCAAAGAATATCCCCAGGAAAATCTGCCAGCGTAATCGGCGATAGGTCGGATCAATCTCCGCCGCTGGCAAGCGCGCTTTATGCGGCGCTGGTTTAAAAATACTCAACATATTGTAGCCTCCGTGGCCCGTATTTTATTTAGAGGTAAACACCGCAGTTCGTTCAAACAACCCCGCTGCTCCCAGTGTGGCCGCGATGTTAAGTAAAGATACGTCACGTTAATGTGAATTACAGCACATATTGTTACAGATTTATGACTAATGTTCAGAAAGGCGCACGAAATCACGTTTCATTTTCGAATAGTGAGCGATTATGCGCGAAATCAAACATTCCATATGATTTGTATGGCTAAATGATAAAAAACGAACTGTGAGGAAAAACAATGAAAACTCGCGACTCGCAAGCAAGTGACGTGATTATCATTGGCGGTGGAGCAACAGGCGCAGGGATCGCCCGCGACTGCGCGCTGCGCGGTTTACGTGTCATTCTGGTGGAGCGGCATGATATAGCGACCGGCGCGACCGGGCGTAACCACGGGCTGCTGCACAGCGGCGCTCGTTATGCGGTTACCGACGCGGAATCCGCGCGCGAGTGCATTAGTGAAAACCAGATTTTAAAACGGATCGCCCGCCATTGCGTCGAACCGACGGATGGTCTGTTTATTACGTTGCCGGAAGATGATCTTGCGTTTCAGGCCACCTTTATTCGCGCCTGTGAAGCGGCAGGCATTCGCGCTGAAGCCATCGATCCGCAGCAGGCTCGCATCATCGAACCTTCCGTTAACCCTGCGCTCATCGGTGCGGTAAAAGTGCCGGATGGCACCGTGGACCCTTTCCGCCTTACCGCCGCCAATATGCTGGATGCCAGAGAACATGGCGCAATCGTGTTAACGGCGCATGAAGTGACCGGGCTCATTCGTGAAGGCGCAACGGTCTGCGGCGTCCATGTGCGCAACCATCTCACTGGCGAAACTCAGACGCTTCACGCGCCGGTGGTGGTCAATGCGGCAGGTATCTGGGGGCAACGGATCGCCGAATATGCCGACCTGAGTATTCGCATGTTCCCGGCGAAAGGCTCGCTGTTGATCATGGACCATCGGATCAACCAGCATGTCATTAACCGCTGCCGGAAACCATCGGATGCCGACATTCTGGTACCTGGCGATACGATTTCACTGATCGGCACCACCTCTACCCATATTGATTACAATGAGATAGACAGCAACCGCGTCACCGCAGATGAAGTCGACATCCTGCTGCGTGAAGGGGAAAAACTGGCCCCTGTCATGGCGAAGACGCGTATTCTGCGCGCGTATTCCGGCGTCCGCCCGCTGGTGGCCAGCGATGACGATCCCAGCGGGCGTAACGTCAGCCGCGGTATTGTGTTGTTCGACCACGCCGAACGCGACGGGCTTGATGGCTTCATTACCATTACCGGCGGGAAGCTAATGACGTACCGCCTGATGGCGGAATGGGCGACCGACGCCGTGTGCCGCAAGTTGGGCAATACTCGCCCCTGCATCACGGCGGATACGCCGTTGCCTGGCTCAAAAGAGTCTACGGAACATACGCTGAAACGCATTATCTCGCTTCCCGCGCCGCTACGCGGATCGGCGGTTTATCGGCATGGCGATCGCACGCCGGGGTGGCTGAGCGAAGGCCGCCAACACCGTAGCCTGGTCTGTGAATGCGAGGCCGTCACGGCGGGGGAAGTGCAGTATGCCGTCGAAAACTTAACCGTGAACAGCCTGCTGGATCTGCGCCGTCGTACCCGCGTAGGGATGGGCACTTGCCAGGGCGAGCTATGCGCCTGCCGCGCGGCCGGGCTATTGCAGCGTTTTAATGTGACGACCGCGGCGCAATCTATTACGCAACTCTCTGAATTTCTGAATGAGCGCTGGAAAGGCGTACAACCTGTCGCCTGGGGAGACGCGCTGCGCGAAAGCGAATTCACGCGCTGGGTTTATCAGGGATTATGCGGTCTGGAGAAGGAGCACCAGGATGAAATTTGATACGGTTATTATGGGCGGCGGTCTCGCCGGTTTGCTATGCGGACTGCAACTCCAGCAGCATGGATTACGCTGCGCCATCGTCACCCGCGGACAAAGCGCGCTGCATTTTTCCTCCGGCTCGCTGGATCTGCTCAGCACCCTGCCCGACGGCCAACCGGTGACCAACATTACCGCCGGGCTTGATGCGCTGTGCCGCCAGGCGCCTGAACATCCTTATTCGCGTTTAGGCGCGCAAAAAGTCCTTACGCTGGCGCAACAGGCGCAAACGCTACTTAACGCCAGCGGCGCGCAGTTATACGGCGACGTACAGCAGGCGCACCAGCGTGTCACGCCGCTTGGCACATTGCGTTCAACCTGGCTTAGCTCGCCGGAAGTACCGGTCTGGCCGTTATCCGCACAGCGAATTTGCGTCGTCGGCGTTAGCGGATTACTGGATTTCCAGGCGCACCTTGCGGCAGCGTCGCTGCGCCAACGCGACCTCAACGTGGAAACCGCAGAAATCGACCTTCCGGAACTGGACGTACTGCGTGATAACCCGACGGAATTTCGCGCGGTCAATATTGCGCGTCTACTTGATAACGAAGAAAAATGGCCACTGCTGTACGACGCGCTGTCGCCAATAGCGACAAACTGCGACATGATCATCATGCCCGCCTGTTTCGGGCTGGCGAACGATACGCTGTGGCGCTGGCTTAACGAACGTCTGCCCTGCGCGCTTACGCTGCTGCCGACGCTGCCGCCATCGGTGCTCGGTATTCGTCTGCACAATCAGCTCCAGCGCCAGTTTGTCCGTCAGGGCGGCATCTGGATGCCGGGCGATGAAGTGAAGAAAGTCACCTGCCGTCGCGGTACCGTGAGCGAAATATGGACCCGCAACCATGCCGATATCCCACTGCGCCCGCGTTTTGCCGTACTTGCCAGCGGTAGCTTCTTTAGTAGCGGTCTGGTTGCCGAGCGCGAAGGGATCCGCGAACCTATTTTAGGGCTCGACGTACAGCAAACGGCCACCCGCGCCGAATGGTATCAACAACATTTCTTCGACCCACAGCCCTGGCAGCAGTTTGGCGTCGTGACGGATGACGCTTTCCGCCCCTCCCTTGCGGGCAACACGGTAGAAAATCTGTATGCAATAGGTTCTGTGCTGGCGGGATTCGATCCTATAGCTGAGGGATGCGGCGGCGGCGTCTGCGCAGTCAGCGCCCTCCAGGCCGCGCACCATATCGCTGAGCGTGCAGGAGAACAGCAATGAGCGACACACGTTTTGAAAGTTGTATTAAATGTACGGTGTGCACCACCGCGTGCCCGGTCAGCCGCGTTAATCCTGGCTACCCTGGCCCTAAACAGGCCGGACCGGATGGCGAACGCCTGCGTCTGAAAGACGGCGCGCTGTATGATGAGGCGCTGAAATATTGCATTAACTGCAAACGGTGTGAGGTCGCCTGTCCGTCGGACGTGAAGATTGGCGATATCATCCAGCGCGCCCGCGCGAAATACGATACGACGCGCCCGTCATTGCGTAACTTTATTCTCAGCCATACCGATCTGATGGGCAGCGTTTCAACGCCGTTCGCGCCGGTGGTCAATACCGCCACCGCATTAAAGCCAGTGCGCCAGTTGCTTGATTACGCGCTTAAAATCGATCATCGCCGCACCTTACCAAAATACTCTTTCGGCACCTTCCGCCGCTGGTATCGTAGCGTGGCGGCGCAGCAGGCTAAATACAAAGATCAGGTCGCCTTTTTCCATGGCTGTTTTGTGAATTACAACCATCCGCAGCTCGGAAAAGATCTGATTAAGGTGCTGAACGCAATGGGTACCGGCGTACAGTTACTGAGTAAAGAGAAGTGTTGCGGCGTACCGCTGATCGCTAACGGTTTTACGGATAAAGCTCGCAAACAGGCTATCAGCAATGTGGAGTCGCTACGCGAGGCGATTGCCGTCAAAGGTATTCCGGTCATCGCCACGTCATCCACCTGTACGTTTGCGTTGCGCGATGAATATCCTGAAGTGCTGGATGTGGACAACGCCGGGCTGCGCGAACATATCGAGCTGGCCACCCGCTGGCTATGGCGCAAACTGGATGCCGGGAAAACGCTGCCGCTTAATCCTTTGCCGCTGAAAGTGGTCTACCATACGCCGTGTCATATGGAAAAAATGGGCTGGACGCTTTACACGCTTGAATTATTGCGGCAAATTCCGGGGCTTGAATTGACGGTACTTGATTCACAGTGCTGCGGCATTGCCGGCACGTATGGATTTAAAAAGGAAAACTATCCGACATCACAGTCCATCGGCGCGCCGCTGTTCCGCCAGATTGAAGAGAGCGGCGCCGACATTGTCGTCACCGATTGTGAAACCTGTAAGTGGCAAATTGAGATGTCTACAAGCAAACGCTGCGAACACCCCATTACGCTACTGGCGAAAGCGCTCGGCTAAGTAAAAAGCGCCGGAGCCCCTCCGGCGCCATTACCCTACTCACCAGGGCCGATTTTCCATCAGACATATACCCTTCATACTTCAAGTTGCTTATGTGTTGGCTACGGATTATTTTGGGTATAAACGCGGATGTCTCTTTGCAATAACCTGCCCTATTTGGTCAACCATGACCGCTAACCCACGGGGTCATGACAGATAACGACGTTGCTGTTTATAGAGCAATATCCCCAATAATAATTGAGTGTTATGTGAATAATAATAAAATCAGGTCTATGCCTGATTTAATATATCCCCCACTAACAATAATATTTTTACAAATAATTATACATTACATCATATTCGCTACTTTCACCTACCAGGAAACAAAGCAAAATGAATATATGTGTAAATTCACTTTACCGATTGAGCATACCGCAATTTTACAGCTTATATGCAGAAGAGGTGAGCGATGAGACGCTTGCGTTGTTGTTTAGCGCAGTAGAGAACGGTGATCAGAATTGTATTGATCTGTTATGCAATCTTGCGTTACGCAACGATGAGCTGGGACATAGAGTTGAGAAATTTCTTTTTGATCTCTTTAGCGGAAAAAGATCGGGATCACCAGACATAGACAAAAAAATCAATCAGGCTTGCCTTGTATTACATCAAATCGCCAATAACGATATAACAAAAGATAATACTGAGTGGAAAAAGCTACATGCCCCTTCCAGATTACTTTATATGGCCGGTTCCGCGACAACCGACCTTTCTAAAAAAATAGGAATAGCACATAAAATTATGGGCGACCAGTTCGCTCAGACAGATCAAGAACAGGTAGGAGTTGAAAATCTTTGGTGTAGTGCGCGAATGTTGTCGTCAGATGAGCTGGCAACCGCAACGCTAGGTCTGGTTCAAGAATCACCTCTTCTCTCGGTAAACTATCCCATTGGGCTTATTCATCCTACCACCAAAGAAAATATATTAAGCACTCAGCTACTTGAAAAGATTGCTCAATCAGGATTATGTAAAAATGAAATCTTTCTGATAAATACAGGAGATCACTGGCTTCTCTGTTTATTTTATAAACTTGCAGAAAAAATAAAATGTCTCATATTTAACAGTTATCATGATTTAAATGAAAATACTAAGCAAGAGATTATAGAAGCAGCAAAAATTGCAGGCATATCAGAAAACGAAAATATTGATTTTATTGAAACTAATTTACAAAATGATGTACCCAACGGCTGTGGTCTATTTTGTTACCATGCAATTCAACTCTTATCGAATGCCGGACAAAACGATCCTGTTACCACACTACGAGAATTTGCGGAAAATTTCTTAACGCTTCCAGTAGAGGAACAAACACTATTTAACACCCAAACCCGGCGACAAATATATGAATACAGTCTCCAGTAATGGTGAGTACTTAGAGCCTATCCCATTAGGCTATTTTATTCACCATTTTGGGACCGGGCAGTGCTCAAAATCCTCACGTACTACGTGTACGCTCCGGTTTCTGCGCGCTGGCCGGCCCCAAACTGGCTTCAACAATTACGCCTGGTGGGATAGGCTCTTATCCTGAAATGATGCTCTGCGAAGAATTTATAAGTATATAAGGGTGGGAAGGCCAGGCCTTCCCACTAAAAGTTCTATGCCGTCAATGATTCAACCACGTCTATCCAGCCATGCTCGCTGGTAATGTCCTCGCCATTAAGCCAGCGGCGCAGCATATTTAGCGCCATCATCGCGCAGACCTCCTGACGTATTGCCAGACTATACCGATTGGCGCTAAAACGCACGCGTAAGGCATACGTGCCATCCGGCATTTTTCTCAATAACTACGTTTTGTCGTGCTTACTGACTGAACAGATTTAAACATCGCCAACCTGCTGTCCAGCGCCTCGGTGTAGAGCATCGTATCTACCCCGACCGCGACAAAATTCGCGCCCCACGCCAGACATTTCTGCGCCATTGCCGGATCGACCGCCAGAAAACCCGCCGCTTTTCCGGCGGCGCGAATACGATAAATACACGCTTCAATGATCCGCTGCACTTCCGGGTGTCCGGCATTATCGGGGTAACCCAATGAAGCAGAGAGATCTGCCGGACCGATAAAGACGCCATCAATGCCTTCAACCTCCAGAATCGCGTCAAGGTTTTCCAGCGCCACTTTGCTTTCAACCTGCACCAACAGGCAGAGCGACTCATTGGCCTGTGCCATATAGTTGTCGATTCTCCCCCAGCGCGCCGCACGCGCCACGCTCGCGCCAACGCCTCGTTGCCCCAACGGCGGGTATCGGGTAGCGGAAACGACCTGGCGCGCCTGTTCTGCGGTGTCAACCATCGGGATCAGTAGCGTTTGCGCCCCGATGTCCAGTACCTGTTTAATGAGCGCTTTACTTCCCTCGATCGGGCGAATCACCGGCTGGCTGGCGTATGGGGCGATGGCCTGTAACTGATGATACAAGTCCTGCACCGTATTAGGCGCGTGCTCGCCATCTATTAACAACCAGTCATAACCCGACGTCGCCGCAATCTCCGCCATATAAGAGGTGGTTGAACTGAGCCACAAACCAATTTGCGTATCCCCTTTACGTAATCCTTCTTTAAAAGGATTTGATAACAATGCGTTCATAGCGATCCTTACAACGTAGATAAGATTAATGATGCGCAGCGCCGGATTGCGCCACCGGACGATTAACGCTCAGCGTGAAGATAATTAATGAGCCAATGATGGCGACTCCGGCCAGCGTCAGCAGGCCCGCCGCATCGCTGGCAAACAACGTTTCCGCTTTTACGCGCAGAATTGGGGCAATAAAACCGCCCACAGCGCCAAACAGATTAACGAAACCAATTCCTGCCGCCAGAGCCGTACCGGAAAGTAGCTGCGTCGGCATGGTCCAGAATACGGGCTGAACGGCAATAAATCCTACTGCTGCAACACAGAGCGCCAGAATAGCGAGCACCGGAGAAACCAGACCTGACAGGCCAATGCCAATGCCCGCAGCCAGTAGCGTCACTGCCGCAACGTTACGGCGATCGCCGGTACGGTCGGAGTAGCGAGGAATAAGCCATGTGCCAAGCAAAGCCGCCACCCAGGGAACCGCTGTTACCACCGAAGCGGTAAAGCCCACTTTAGTGCCCAATAGCGCGGCAACCTGGGTCGGCAGGAAAAAGATGAGTCCGTATACCGCCACCTGAATCGTCAGATAAATAATAGCCAGTTGCCAGACGCGTCCATTACGCAGCGCATCCGCAAGCCTTGACGTGACCTTTTTCTCTTCTTCGCTCGCCAGTTGCCTGATAAGCGCGTTCTTTTCTTCCAGGCTAAGAAAACGCGCCTGCTGCGGAGTGTCATCAAGCCAGAAAAAGGTGAATATCCCTGCGCCAATCGCCAGTAGGCCTTCGATAACGAACATCCAGAACCATCCCGGGTGCCCCATAAAACCATGCATCTCCAGCAGAGCGCCGGAGAGCGGCGAACCCAACGTTAACGCCAGCGGCGCCCCCATATAAAATAGCCCCATAATGCTGGCACGGTTACGCTGCGGGAACCATTGTGAAGTTAGATAGATCATGCCGGGGAAAAATCCAGCCTCCGCCGCGCCCAATAGCGTGCGGATTATCAGAAATTTTGCTTCACTATCCGCCCAGGCCATCGCAGCAGAGAGAAAGCCCCACAGCAGGGTAGTCGTGCCGATCCAGGTTCTTGCGCCAAATTTGCGCATCAGCAGGTTAGCCGGTACGCCAAGGAAAGCGTAAACCACAAAGAAAATACCGGCCCCTAGCGCGTAGGCTTCATTACTTAGCCCGGTATCTATCTGATAGGTCTCTTTGGCAAAACCAATATTTGAACGATCCAGAAACGCCAGTACATACAGTGCCAACATAAAAGGAATTAAACGTGCGCGGTTTTTCTTCACTACGCCGTCAAGTAAAGTGATGCTCATAGCAATATCCTCAACAGGATGAGGGCGTTGCCGTACAAAGGCAACGCACGAGTTATTAGTGGCTATAAGGGCGTTTCAAGTGACAGTCACGGTTAAGCTCGACGCCGAAGCCCGGCTTATCCAGCACTGATTTATGGATGCGTCCATTCACCGGCACCGGCTCATCCAGGAGAATCGGGTCAAATTGCGGACGCAGGGTGGAGCAGTCCGGGCTGGTCATCAGGAACTCGCTGAAAGGGGTATTAGTGAAAGTAATAACTGCATGGTGCGAATAGACAGACGAACCGTGCGGCACCACCAGTTGCCCGCGCGATTTGGCAAGCGCGGCGATCTCAACCAGCGTGGTTAATCCGCCGCACCAGCCAACATCCGGCTGCATAATATCAATGCCGGTTTCTGCCAGAGTGCGGAAGGATTGCAGCGTACCATGGTGTTCGCCGCTGGTAACCATCATCCCTGCAGGCGCGTTGCGTTTTAATTCGCGATAGCCTTCATACTGCTGCGGCGGCAGACACTCTTCAATCCATTTGAGATTAAATGGCGCACAGGCGTGAGCCAGTTTAGTCGCATAGTTCACATCCTGACTCATCCAGCAGTCGAGCATCAGCCAGAAATCCGGCCCGCACTTTTCACGCATATCCGCCACCATCGCGGCATCTTTACGGATCCCCGCATCACCATCGTGCGGCCCCCAGTGAGTCGGCATTTTACCGCCGATAAAGCCCATTTCTTTAGCCAGATCCGGGCGTGCGCCGGTGGCGTAAAACTGAATTTCATCGCGCACCGCTCCGCCCAGCAATTTATAAACCGGCAGCCCAACCACCTTGCCAAACAGATCCCACAGAGCCAGATCCACACAGGAAATCGTGTTCATCACCAGACCGCCGGAACCGGAGTAGTACATGGTCGCGCCGAGCATCTGATCGTGAATAAGTTTGATATCGCTTACGCATTTGCCTTCAATAAACCGGTTAAGATGTTTTTCTACGATAAAACAGCCCATCTCCCCTGCTGTCGAAACGGCGAACCCCGTCTGCCCATTTTCCGCCTCTACTTCGACGATCAGCGTCCCTAACACGTTGATCCCAAAAGACTGACGAGACTGCTCATAGTCGCGATATTTGCTCATGGGAGTGGCGATATGGTCATCAATCCAGTGATTTCCTCCCTGGTCGTGATAATCCCCGCCGCCAGCCCCTTTCTCTGCGGTAGCGCCCCCAATAAACCAGGCTCGAACGTGTTTAATTTTAGGAAGAGTCATAATATTCTCCATTTTAAGATGCGAGTGAGTCGAAGGGACTTTTCCATCCCAACAGGCGTGAAATATCTTTGGCACAGGCAATAGCTTTACCGGCCAAATAATCAAGATTCTCTTCGTTGATTTGCAGGCGTGTGCCGACCACTGAAATTGCCGCGGTCAGTTCGTTTCTGGCATTAAATACCGGTGCGGCAACGCAGCGGACATCCGAATAATCCTCCCCGTTATCAAAGCTCCATCCACGCTGGCGAATGCGTTCCAGCTCATCATTCAATTGTTGCGGCTCGGTGATGGTGGTCAGCGTGGCTCGCTCCCATACCATTTTTTCAATAATGGCTTTGCGTACGGCGGCCGGCTGCCATGCCAGCAGGCATTTGCCGATGCCGGAACGATAAAGAGAGAGGCTTTTCCCCTCATGCGAGCGCACGCTGATAGTGGATGAGGATTCCACTTTCAGTATGTAATACGCATTTTCGTGGTCGATGATCCCCAAGTGACACAGCAGCCCGGTTTCATCCATCAGTTGTGTTAGACGAGGACGCGCCAGCTCCCGCAGATCCATCTTGCTGAGCGCATGACCCGACAATTCAACGAGCTTAGTCCACAGGCAGTAGTTCTCCTGATGATCGAGGCTAATAAATCGCTGACGTTTTAATTCATTCAACAGCAGGTACGCGGTGCTTTTTGGAATACGCAACGTTTCAATAATGATTGCCGCGCTGCATGGGCCAATACGCGCGATCAAATTGAGGATGTCGATTGCGCGAGTAAGAGCCGGAACTTTACTTGATTCCAACATATTGGACTCCAGTCTGAGACACTGGAATCAGTGTGAAAGGTCAGCAGGGAAAAAATTGTGAAGCGCGTCAAAGCTTATCCGCCTTCCAACGGAGTGGAAGGGTTAACCATATAAATGTGAATTAACGCACGTATTACTTTGTATTCAGTACAATTGGCTGGACAAAAAAGCAGATAATATTGCCGGATAATGGCATAGCGGCCTTATCCGGCTCACGATGTCGTTCCCATCGCAGATAAGAGAAAGGGATTATGATGTCAATGATTCAACCACGTCTATCCAGCCATGCTCGCTGATAATGTCCTCGCCATTAAGCCAGCGGCGCAGCATATTTAGCGCCATCATCGCGCAGACCTCCTGACGTATTGCCAGACTATACCGATTGGCGCTAAAACGCACGCGTAAGGCATACGTGCCATCCGGCGTCGCCAGCGCGAAATTAAGATGTTCGTTTTCCAGCCCCGACACGGCCAGCGCCAGACCGGCATAATGATTGCTGCGCCGTTCTGTCGTCCAGTGCGCCGTTTGCGCCAGCGTCTCTTCCTGAGAAGGAACGACTTCGCTGGCAAGAACAGGCGCCCCGGCGCGGGAAAGCTGTAGCGCCAGTAAACCGCTGGTGTATTGCTCGCTCAACGTCAGACTCAACTGCCTTTCCTGCAGGCGGCGGGCTATTTGCGCCGGCAGATTCTCCGTACCTTCGAAAATCAGACTCTGCCCGGCAACCCGTTTGACCTCTGGCCATAACGCCAGCATCGCCTCCCGTTGCGTCGCCGGGCCGGTCAACTTCAGTTCAATGATCGGCATTGATGAGCGATACCCCATCGTCACGCCGGGCGGCAACGGCAGTGAATCGAGACGCTGCGCGAGGTCGCTTTCTGAACGTCCAAAAGTCGTTAACCGCAGGCAAAGCGGCGGCTCCGGCAGCGAAAAACGCGCGCGTAACCGCGGTAAGATTTCCTTCTCCACCATAACTTTAAATTCCGACGGTACGCCGGGGGTGAAAAACATCAGGCAGCGGTTGAGCTGTAGCGCAAATCCACAGGCAGTGCCGACCGGATTATTAATAAACTCCGCGCTGGCAGGCAGTTCCGCCTGTTTACGGTTGCTCGGCGCCATCACGCGACCGCGCTGCTGAAAGTAACGTTCCATTTCGGTCAGCCACGCCTGGTGCAGTACTAATCCTTCGCCTTTTGCCGTTGCCGCGGCGAGCGCGCTTAAATCATCGCTGGTCGGCCCTAACCCGCCATTAACAATCAAAACATCAGCATGTTGACTGCGTTCACGCAAGATAGCGACCAGACTGTCCAGGTTATCGCCTACCGTATTTCGCCGTGATAACGGAACGCCCTGATGAAAGAAAAAATCAGCCAGCCAGGCGGCATTGGTGTCAACGATTTGTCCGTGCAACACCTCATCCCCGGTGGATAGCATTTCCACATTTAGCATTGTGTTCTCCTGCTCTTATGATGAAAACACTATAACGCAAAGACGAATATGACGTGGAAAGAAGAATGACGGGAAAAGGAGGAATATGGCGCGACGATTGCCGCGCCGTTAGCATCAAAAGCTGGCGTTTACGCCAACATAAGGGCCGTCAGCAATCGCATTATCGCGGTTGCCGTCTTTACCCGCCAGGTTCAGGTAACGATAACCGGCTTCAATGCTCAGCGGGCGCATAATGGTGAAACGCGCGCCTGCATTCGCTTCTTCATAGCTGTCGATACCGCTGGACAGCGAATCTGGTGAATAATAATACTCGCCGAACAGACGGAAGCTGTTGCCGATTTTCCATTGTAGCCCACCGCCGACAGCCGCCGCATAGCCTTCATCGCTGTCTTTCGGATTGGTATAAATACCTTTACCGCCGACCGTCGCCAGCAGCGGTCCCACCGGAATGTTCAGCCCCAGACCCACGCCCGCAGCGTCGCCATCATCATCGTTGTGCATCCAGTTGCCACTTAGCGCCAGCCCCGTCGATTCCGTACCAAAACCCACGCCAATGTTGGTGTAATCTTCGCCCGCCTGGCCGCTAATACTGATGGCCTGCGCCGATGCAGAAACGAACAGCATTCCGGCAAAACCTAATAATATGCTTTTTTTCATTTTTACCCTTTCCAGCAAGCACATAAAGAAAAACTCCCCAAAACGGCAGAATTGTACTGCCAGACGTTGAGGAATCAATGCACTAAAAAACCATTCCAAAAACATATTGTAACGAAATACTACTTTCGCCATGCCGCATCATTGCGCCATCACATGGCGACGCCTGCATCAACAGGATTAACAAAAAACGCAGTCTGCGTTATCGCTTCCATTTTTCACAAAGAATTTCGCAGAATGATTTGTTAAGCTGACGACCTGGTGGTTTAAGGAAGCGACTTATGCGTCAACGAACTATAGTTTGCCCATTAATTCAAAATGATGGCTGTTATCTGCTGTGCAAAATGGCCGACAACCGCGGCGTCTTTCCCGGTCAGTGGGCGCTGTCGGGCGGCGGGGTCGAGCCAGGCGAACGCATTGAAGAGGCGCTGCGTCGGGAGATTCGGGAGGAACTCGGCGAACAACTGATTCTGAGCGATATTACGCCGTGGACCTTCCGCGACGATATCCGCGTTAAAACCTACGCTGATGGCAGACAAGAAGAGATTTATATGATTTATCTCATCTTCGACTGTGTTTCCGCTAACCGCGATATATGTATTAACGACGAATTTCAGGACTACGCCTGGGTCAAGCCAGAAGAACTGGCGCTGTATGATTTGAATGTAGCGACACGCCACACATTAGCATTGAAAGGGTTATTATAATGACGACAGCCGCTTCAGGCTGTCTTTACGCTTTTAACATGCGGCTAGCCGGGAACAAATTCACCATCTAAAAAGAGTTTTCCGTTTTCCGCATGCATAACGAGCGCATTAAGATAGTCCGGATCAAACTTTACGCCGCGCTTATTTTTTGCAATATACGTCAAACAATGATTATGGGTAAAAATGACTATATTTTTATTCTGCGACTTTTTCAGTAACGTATTGATTGAAGCATAAATACCGCTGCCGCAATCCATCATTTTTTTATCCACCGTAAGCGACCTGCCCGCAGAAAACCAGGTTGCCGACTGGATGGTGCGCACCGTATTACTGGAATAGAGATTGTAATTTTGTATATCGGCACTGAAGGCTTTACCCAGCGCTCTGGCATCTTGCGCACCCTTGACCGTAATCCCCGTGCTGTCTGACAGGCAGGTATTATCGGAACGATCGCACCGCTCGGCATGGCGGAATAACACGACTACCGGATGCTGCTTCGCCAGCGCCGCCAGCGCTTTACCGTTAATCTGCGGTAGACCGTTACCACTCCAGGCATGTTGTGAGGTCAACCCGGCGATAATAACCAACGCCCCCGCCAGAATCGCGAAATAGCGTTTGTTTTTAATAAAGCGTAGGGTAAATGCCAGCACATTAACCTCTCAGGCAGACAGTGCAGCTAACTTAATAGCAATACAATTAAAATGAAATTCCGCGACGGAAGACCAGTCCAGAAACATAAAAACAGCTTTTGGGCATGCATAAAATGCCTTAAACTTTCGGCGAAAGCAAAGCATAATTCCGTTAAAAATTATCTTTTTACTTCACCTTAATTTCTTAATGTTAATTTAATCTTCATCCAGTAGGGTTCAGCTAAATGCGTTAAAAAATAAGCCCTTTTCTATTGCCGAAATATTTGAAAAGCGGCTTTCAATGGCTGAAGGAAAAATGATGTCGGACTTTTTGCCTTTCTCCCGTCCGGCGATGGGCGCGGAAGAGCTCGCTGCCGTTAAGACCGTACTGGACTCAGGTTGGATAACAACCGGCCCGAAAAATCAGGAACTGGAAGCGGCATTTTGTCGGCTAACAGGCAATCAATATGCCGTTGCCGTCAGTTCAGCCACTGCCGGTATGCACATCGCGTTGATGGCGCTGGGCATTGGTGAAGGCGACGAGGTCATTACACCGTCAATGACGTGGGTTTCTACGCTAAATATGATCGTTTTACTCGGCGCGAACCCCGTCATGGTCGATGTCGATCGCGATACGCTGATGGTCACGCCTGAACATATCGAAGCCGCGATTACGCCACAAACCAAAGCAATTATTCCCGTCCACTACGCTGGCGCGCCCGCCGATCTGGACGCTATTTACGCTCTTGGCGAGCGTTATGGCATTCCAGTGATTGAAGACGCGGCGCACGCGACAGGAACCAGCTACAAAGGTCGCCACATTGGCGCCCGGGGCACCGCGATTTTCTCCTTCCACGCCATTAAGAACATTACCTGCGCTGAAGGCGGTATCGTCGTCACGGATAACCCGCAATTCGCCGATAAACTGCGCAGTCTCAAGTTTCACGGGCTTGGCGTTGATGCCTGGGATCGACAGAGCGGGGGACGCGCGCCACAAGCGGAAGTCCTGGCGCCGGGCTACAAATATAATTTGCCCGACCTCAACGCCGCTATCGCGCTTGCTCAGTTACAGAAACTGGATGCGCTTAACGCTCGCCGCGCCGCCATCGCAGCGCAGTACCACCAGGCAATGGCAGACCTGCCTTTTCAGCCTCTGAGCCTTCCGTCGTGGGAACATATTCACGCCTGGCATTTATTCATTATCCGGGTCGATGAAGCCCGCTGCGGTCTTACCCGGGATGCTCTGATGGCATCGCTGAAAACGAAAGGCATCGGCACAGGGCTGCATTTCCGCGCCGCGCATACGCAAAAATATTATCGCGAACGTTTCCCAACGCTCACGCTGCCTGACACCGAGTGGAACAGCGAGCGGATCTGCTCACTGCCGCTCTTCCCGGACATGACCGAGAGTGACTTTGATCGAGTCATTACCGCCCTTCATCAGATAGCAGGACAATAAGCATGTTTGACGCCGCCCCCATAAAAAAAGTCTCGGTGGTTATTCCTGTCTATAACGAACAGGAAAGCCTGCCGGAATTGATAAGACGCACCACCACCGCCTGCGAGAGTCTGGGCAAAGCGTGGGAGATTTTATTGATAGATGATGGTAGCAGCGATAGCTCGGCGGAGCTGATGGTTAAGGCGTCCCAGGAGGCCGATAGCCATATCATCTCTATTTTACTCAACCGTAACTACGGTCAACATGCAGCGATCATGGCGGGGTTTAGCCATGTAAGCGGCGATCTTATCATTACGCTGGATGCCGATCTGCAAAACCCGCCGGAAGAGATCCCGCGCCTGGTGGCGAAAGCCGATGAAGGGTTCGATGTGGTAGGCACCGTGCGCCAGAACCGACAGGACAGCCTGTTTCGCAAATCGGCGTCAAAAATCATTAATCTGCTGATCCAGCGCACAACGGGCAAAGCGATGGGCGATTACGGCTGCATGTTACGCGCCTATCGCCGCCCTATTATCGATACTATGTTGCGCTGCCATGAACGCAGCACCTTTATCCCTATTCTGGCCAACATTTTCGCTCGTCGGGCTACCGAGATCCCGGTGCATCACGCTGAACGTGAATTTGGCGACTCTAAATACAGTTTTATGCGTCTCATTAACCTGATGTATGACCTGGTGACCTGCCTGACGACGACGCCGCTGCGCCTGTTGAGTCTGCTGGGCAGCGTTATCGCCATCGGCGGGTTTAGCCTGTCGGTATTGCTTATTGTACTTCGCCTGGCGCTGGGGCCGCAGTGGGCGGCGGAAGGCGTATTTATGCTCTTTGCCGTCCTGTTTACCTTCATCGGCGCGCAATTCATCGGTATGGGACTGCTGGGCGAATACATCGGTCGCATTTATAACGATGTCCGCGCCCGCCCCCGCTATTTTGTTCAACAAGTTATCTACCCGGAAAGCACGCCGTTTACTGAGGAAAGTCACCAATGAAAGCCGTTATTTTTGCCTATCACGATATGGGATGTCAGGGCGTGCAGGCCGTACTGGATGCCGGGTATGAGATTGCCGCGATTTTCACTCATGCCGATAATCCTGCGGAAAACACCTTTTTTGGCTCCGTCTCCCGGCTGGCGGCAGAATTAGGGATTCCGGTTTATGCGCCGGATAACGTAAATCATCCTATCTGGGTCGACCGCATCGCTGAACTTGCGCCGGATATTATTTTTTCGTTCTATTACCGCAACCTGTTAAGCGAAGAAATTCTGCACCTCGCCCCGGCTGGCGCGTTCAATCTGCACGGTTCTCTATTGCCTGCCTATCGTGGCCGTGCGCCGCTAAACTGGGTTCTGGTTAACGGCGAAAGCGAAACGGGCGTAACGCTGCATCGTATGGTCAAACGTGCCGACGCCGGAGAGATTGTCGCCAGTCAACGCGTCGCTATTGCGCAGGACGATGTTGCGCTTACCCTGCATCATAAGCTATGCCAGACCGCGCGCCAGTTGCTTAATAGCATCCTGCCCACCATGAAATGCGGCGATATACCTTCTGTTCCCCAGCGTGAGTCTGACGCTACATATTATGGTCGCCGCAGGCCGGAAGATGGCCTTATCGACTGGCACAAACCGGTTTCCACGGTGCATAACCTGGTGCGGGCGGTAGCCGCCCCCTGGCCCGGCGCGTTCAGCTATAACGGCTCGCAAAAATTCACTATCTGGTCTTCCCGAATTTGTCCGGATGCGCAAGGCGCGCTTCCCGGCTCGGTAATTTCGGTGTCTCCGCTGCGGGTCGCCTGCGCCGATGGCGCGCTGGAGATTATTACCGGCCAGGCCGGAGACGGTATTACTGTACAAGGCTCGCAGCTTGCACAGGCGCTTGGTCTGGTGGCGGGCGCGCGTTTGAACCGTCCACCAGCGACCAGCGGTAAACGTCGCATTCGCGTTCTCATCCTCGGCGTCAACGGTTTTATCGGCAATCATTTGACCGAACGGTTACTGAATGAAGAGAATTACGAGGTCTACGGTATGGATATCGGCAGCAACGCCATTAGCCGGTTCCTGCTCCACCCTCGCTTTCATTTCGTGGAGGGAGATATCAGCATCCACTCAGAATGGATCGAATATCATGTCAAAAAATGCGATGTCGTACTGCCGCTGGTAGCGATTGCTACCCCGATTGAATACACCCGCAACCCGCTGCGCGTCTTTGAACTTGATTTTGAAGAAAACCTGCGGATTATCCGTTATTGCGTGAAATACCGTAAACGCGTGGTTTTCCCGTCTACCTCTGAAGTGTACGGCATGTGTACGGACGCCTCTTTTGACGAGGACAAATCGAATCTGATCGTCGGGCCGGTGAATAAGCCACGCTGGATTTACTCCGTTTCCAAACAGCTTCTCGACCGGGTGATTTGGGCTTATGGCGAAAAAGAGGGATTGCGCTTCACGCTTTTCCGTCCCTTTAACTGGATGGGGCCGCGGCTGGATAGCCTGAACGCGGCGCGTATCGGCAGTTCACGCGCGATAACGCAGTTGATTCTGAACCTGGTAGAAGGGACGCCGATCAAGCTTATCGACGGTGGTCAGCAGAAGCGCTGTTTCACCGATATTCGCGATGGTATCGAAGCATTATTCCGCATTATTGTGAATGATGGCGATCGGTGCGATGGCAAAATCATTAATATCGGCAATCCTGACAACGAAGCCAGTATTCAGGAACTGGCGACGCTGTTGCTCGACAGTTTTGATAAGCATCCGCTGCGCTGCCATTTCCCACCGTTTGCCGGTTTCCAGGTCGTCGAAAGCCGTAGTTATTACGGCAAGGGTTATCAGGATGTCGCACACCGGAAACCCAGTATCGACAATGCCAGGCGCTGTCTGGGCTGGGAACCGTCTATTGCGATGCGTGATACGGTTGAAGAAACGCTGGACTTCTTCCTGCGCAGCGTAGATGTCGCGGAACGCGCATCATGACGAAAGTCGGTTTACGCATTGATGTTGATACCTTGCGAGGTACGCGTGAAGGTGTTCCCCGGCTGCTGGCGACATTGCATCGCCACGGCGTTCAGGCCAGCTTTTTCTTCAGCGTCGGGCCGGACAATATGGGACGCCATCTTTGGCGTCTGATAAAACCGCGATTTTTATGGAAAATGCTACGTTCAAACGCCGCCTCGCTCTACGGTTGGGATATCCTGCTGGCCGGCACCGCCTGGCCGGGAAAAAATATCGGCAACGCCAATGCCGGGATTATTCGTGAAACGGCAACATACCATGAGACGGGACTACATGCCTGGGATCACCATGCGTGGCAGACTCACAGCGGCCACTGGAGTATCCGCCAGCTTGAAGAAGATATTGCGCGCGGCATAACGGCGCTTGAGGCCATTATCGGAAAACCCGTCACCTGCTCAGCCGCGGCTGGCTGGCGAGCGGATGGGCGCGTTGTTCGTGCGAAAGAGCCGTTCAACCTGCGGTATAACAGCGATTGCCGTGGAACCACCTTATTCCGTCCGCTACTGATGCCGGGCCAGACAGGGACGCCGCAAATCCCGGTCACCTTACCCACGTGGGATGAGGTTATCGGCCCCGCCGTTCAGGCGCAGTCGTTCAATACCTGGATTATCTCCCGTATGTTGCAGGACAAAGGCACGCCGGTATATACCATCCATGCGGAAGTCGAAGGTATTGTCCATCAGCCGCTGTTTGAAGATTTGCTCGTTCGTGCACGTGACGCGGGGATCACCTTTTGTCCTCTGGGCGAACTGCTGCCGACATCGCCTGAGTCTCTGCCGTTGGGGCAAATTGTACGTGGACACATCCCTGGCCGTGAAGGTTGGCTGGGGTGCCAACAGGCAGCGAGCGCCTCATGATGAAATCGATACGCTATTATCTGGCTTTCGCCGCGTTTATCGCGCTCTACTATGTTATTCCTGTCAATAGCCGCCTGCTCTGGCAGCCGGATGAAACGCGCTATGCCGAAATAAGTCGGGAGATGCTGGCGTCTGGCGACTGGATCGTGCCGCATTTTCTGGGATTACGTTATTTTGAAAAACCGATAGCCGGTTACTGGATAAACAGTCTGGGTCAGTGGCTTTTTGGCGCTACCAATTTTGGCGTGCGGGCTGGCGCTATTTTGACGACATTACTGGCCGCAGCGCTGGTGGCGTGGCTGACGTTCCGCTTATGGCGGGATAAACGTACCGCGTTGCTCGCCTCCGTGATCTTTCTCTCCCTCTTTGCCGTTTACAGTATCGGGACGTATGCGGTACTCGACCCGATGATCGCGCTTTGGCTTACGGCCGGGATGTGTTGTTTCTGGCAGGGGATGCAGGCCACGACCCGAACGGGCAAGATTGGGATGTTTTTGCTACTGGGTGCAACCTGCGGTCTGGGTGTATTAACTAAAGGCTTCCTCGCCCTGGCCGTACCGGTAGTGAGCGTGCTGCCGTGGGTCATTGTTCAGAAACGCTGGAAGGACTTTTTGCTTTACGGCTGGCTGGCGGTCTTGAGCTGCTTTGTGGTTGTCCTTCCCTGGGCGATCGCCATTGCGCGACGCGAAGCCGATTTCTGGCATTACTTTTTCTGGGTGGAGCATATCCAGCGATTCGCCATGAGCGATGCCCAGCATAAAGCCCCTTTCTGGTACTATCTGCCGGTACTGCTCGCGGGAAGTTTACCGTGGCTGGGGTTACTGCCTGGCGCGCTTAAACTGGGCTGGCGCGAGCGAAACGGCGCATTCTATTTGCTCGGATGGACGATCATGCCGCTTCTCTTTTTCAGCATTGCGAAAGGGAAACTGCCCACCTATGTTCTTTCCTGTTTCGCACCGATAGCGATACTCATGGCGCGCTTCGTCCTGCATAACGTAAAAGAAGGCGTCGCCGCGCTACGTGTCAACGGCGGGATCAACCTGGTGTTCGGGTTAGTCGGGATCGTCGCAGCGTTTGTCGTCTCCTCATGGGGCCCGCTGAAATCGCCGGTGTGGACGCATATCGAAACCTATAAAGTTTTTTGCGTCTGGGGCGTCTTTACTGTTTGGGCGTTTGTGGGCTGGTATAGCCTCTGTCATAGCCAAAAATACCTATTACCCGCGTTTTGTCCGCTGGGACTGGCGCTGCTGTTCGGCTTTTCCATCCCCGACAGGGTGATGGAGTCCAAACAGCCACAGTTTTTTGTCGAAATGACCCAGGCGCCTTTGGCATCAAGCCGCTATATTCTTGCCGACAACGTCGGCGTCGCCGCCGGGCTGGCCTGGAGTCTGAAACGAGACGATATTATGCTCTACGGACACGCGGGCGAACTCAGGTATGGTCTTAGCTATCCTGATGTGCAGGATAAATTCGTTAAAGCCGACGATTTTAACGCCTGGCTCAACCAGCATCGTCAGGAGGGCATTATTACGCTAGTACTTTCAATAGCCAAAGATGAAGACATCAGCGCTCTTTCCCTTCCCCCTGCGGACAATATTGATTATCAGGGGCGTCTGGTGTTAATTCAGTATCGGCCTAAATGATCGGCGTCGTTCTGGTGCTTGCCAGTCTGCTCAGCGTTGGCGGTCAGCTCTGCCAGAAGCAAGCGACACGGCCATTGACGACGGGCGGACGCCGCCGTCACTTGATGCTGTGGCTGGGCCTGGCGCTGATATGCATGGGTGCAGCGATGGTGCTGTGGCTGCTGGTGCTACAAACCCTGCCGGTGGGAATTGCTTACCCGATGTTGAGTCTGAATTTTGTCTGGGTCACGCTGGCGGCCTGGAAAATCTGGCATGAACAGGTTCCGCCCCGCCACTGGTTGGGCGTCGCATTAATTATCAGCGGCATTATCATTCTGGGGAGTGCGGCATAATGGGCGTAATGTGGGGACTGATAAGCGTTGCGATTGCCTCCCTCGCCCAGTTGAGTTTAGGATTCGCCATGATGCGGCTGCCATCGATAGCGCATCCACTGGCGTTTATTTCCGGACTGGGCGCATTTAATGCCGCGACCCTGGCGCTATTCGCCGGTTTGGCGGGGTATCTGGTTTCCGTCTTCTGCTGGCAGAAAACATTACACACGCTCGCGCTCAGCAAAGCCTATGCGCTACTGAGTCTCAGCTATGTGCTTGTCTGGGTAGCCTCAATGCTGTTACCCGGTTTGCAAGGCGCTTTCAGCCTAAAAGCGATGCTCGGCGTATTGTGTATTATGGCGGGGGTAATGCTGATTTTTCTGCCCGCCAGATCATGAAGGCTTGCGCGTCAACCTCTGCCATTCGTCGCAGGAATAACAGCGTGCATCAACGATTTTTAAGGTCTGGTGTTTTTCCCGATTAATACAATACTGCGCATCCTGTAAAGGCGACAGGATATCGCCGGGACTCAGTAATATCATGGAATTCGCCTCGGCGATCATTTTTAGCGAACCGCCGCTATCGCACAGCACCAGAACATGGCACGCCCTCTTTTTGACATAATGCGATTTCTTAACCAACCATTCCATAGCGCCCCCGTTTCACGCTTATTGTTCATAACACGTTACACATCAACGGATAAACAAAACGGCAATAGCGATGGAATGGTTGTATATTAACCTAACATTAATTTTTACAGTTCTCACACACCCACTGCTGGAGCGCACGGCGAGATATTTTAATCCCTCCGTTTTTCAGTTCTGACGGCAGCGTCAACCAGCGAACCGGCTGCTGAAAACGCGCCAACTTATCGCGGACCCATTCAGCGAGGTTCACGTCTCCGGCCTGTGAGGCATACTCCACAACCGCAACGGGACGATGGCCAAACTCTTTATCTTCTACCGGCACGACGAAGGCTTGTTGCACCAGCGGATGCGCATTAATAACGCGTTCAACTTCCTCCGGCTGAATGCCTTCGCCGCCGCTAAAGAACAGGTTGTCCAGCCGCCCGGCGATGGTTAGCCTGCCGTGGTTCAGCTCGCCGCGATCGCGCGTGGCAAACCAGCCCTCGTCATTAACCAGCGGGATCAGTTTGCCATCACGCCAGTAACCTTCCGCCATACTGGCGGCGCGCAGCCAGACTTCATTATCGACGATTCTGATCTCTCTGCCGGGAAGCGGCGCGCCCACATCATCCGAACCATCGGCCTCTTTGGCGCATACCGTAGACGCGAACTCCGTGAGCCCATACCCGCACCAGCAACGAATCCCTTGTTTGCTGGCCTGGTCGGTGAGTTCAACCGGAATCACCGCGCCGCCGAGCAAAACGGCTTTCAGCGTCACCGCCGCCCGATTCGCCAGCAGCCGCCATAGCTGCGTCGGCACCAGCGAAGCATGAGTACACCCTGCCAGCATCTGCTCCAGCGGTTGCTTATCGCGTACCGTCATGCGCGCCCCGGCGAAGAGCCAACGCCACATAATACCCTGCCCGGATACATGAAACAGCGGCAGCGATAGCAGCCAGTCATCCTGCGGGCCAAACGGCATTAGCGAAAGCACCCCCTGCGCGCTGGCAAGATGCGCCTGGCACGTATGTACAGCCGCTTTTGGCAATCCTGTGGAACCCGATGTCAGCGTCATGGAAACCAGACGCTGCGGTTGCCAGGCCACAGCATACGCCGCTGTGCTCTTTTGTATCTGCAACGCGGTTAACCCGGAAAATACGTTTTCGCCTTCCAGTGTCAGCGCAAAACGCAGCGTTAACTTCGGCACCAGCGCCTCCAGCAATGTCTGGGGCAACTGCGGGTTGACGGGCAGAACCCGCGCGCCGCACTGCATCAGCGCAAGCCATGCCAACAGAGTGCGCGGCTGATTCCCGGCGCGCAGCAGGACACCGTCGCCCTCGCGTACGCCCTGCGCGGCAAACCCGCCCGCCAGCGCATCAATACGCTCACAGAGGGCGCGCCAGCTTAGCACTTCATCGTTCAGGCGCAGAGCGGGCGCCTGACTGCGAACCTGACGCCAGTGGCGCCACGGCCAGTCCGTGAATGTCATAACAGTCGTTCCAGCTCATCACGCTTCAGACAAGGCAACGCGCTACCGGGCCAGGGGCGAATCTGTTGCGCCTGCATCAGATGCAAGGTATCCAGTCCGGGCAGCGTTCCCGGCGTCAACCAGGCGGCAATCCGCGCCAGTTGCGTCAGGCCGAGGCTGGACTCGATCGAAGAGCTGATGACCGCCGTCAGTCCCAACGCATGGGCGGCAGCGACTTGCTCACGCACTTTATCAAGCGATCCGGTCAGCGTAGGTTTGATAACCACAGCCTTGACGCCCTCTTCGGCTTCAAAGGTGAAATCCGCTTCGCGCAGACTTTCGTCCCAGGCAATCGCGATGCCGGTTTCACGGGCAAAGGCGCGGGAATCATCCCGCGTCTTACACGGTTCTTCGAGAAAGGCGATACGAGCGCGGTAGTCTGGATTAACATACTTTGCGAACTGTTGGGCTTTTAGCGGCGTCCAGGCGCGATTCGCATCCAGACGCAGATGCAGATCCGGGATCGCCTCCAGCAGCAAATTAACCACCATGCCGTCGCGTACCGCTTCATAGAGACCCACTTTGACCTTAGCGATTTTCTCGCCGGGCATATCGGCAAGCCGCAGCACCAAATCGTCAGGATCGCCAGTGCATAACGGCGCGGCGCGATAGTCCGCCGCCTCCGACAATACGCCTGTCAGTTCCGCCAGCGCGCAGCTTGCGCCAAACGCGACCGAAGGCATCTCGGGTAATCCCTCGCTCCCCTGAAGCCAGTCGTTCACCCATGTTAGTAGCGCCGTCTGCGCCTCTTCCCACGTTTCCTGACTGAAGCCCGGCAGCGGAGAGATCTCTCCCCACCCTTCACGCTCGCCGTCACGCAGACAAACATACAGCCCGTCGCGAGTTTTTAACCGCCTGTCGCGCAGAACCACCCCCGCGTCCATGGGGATCTGCCAGCGGTATACCTGCGCGCTACGCATTATGGGTTCCGTTTGAATTTGCTGAAGTCAGGCTGACGCTTCTGGTTAAAGGCGTTACGGCCTTCCTGCCCTTCTTCGGTCATGTAGAACAGCATGGTAGCGTTGCCCGCCAGCTCCTGCAGCCCGGCCTGACCGTCACAATCGGCATTCAGCGCCGCTTTCAGGCAACGCAGCGCCATCGGACTGTTTTGCAACATTTCGCGGCACCAGCGCACGGTCTCTTTTTCCAGATCCGCCAGCGGAACGACGGTGTTAACCAGCCCCATGTCCAGCGCCTGTTGCGCATCGTACTGGCGGCACAGGAACCAGATTTCACGCGCTTTCTTCTGACCAACGATACGCGCCATATACGAAGCGCCCCAGCCGCCGTCAAAGGAGCCAACTTTCGGACCAGTCTGGCCGAAGATGGCGTTTTCCGCCGCGATGGTCAGGTCACACATCATGTGCAGCACATGACCACCGCCAATGGAATATCCCGCGACCATCGCGACAACCGGTTTTGGACAGGTGCGAATCTGGCGCTGGAAATCCAGCACGTTCAGGTGATGCACGCCGGAGTCATCCTGATAACCGCCGTAATCGCCGCGCACCTTCTGGTCGCCGCCCGCGCAAAACGCTTTATCGCCTTCGCCGGTCAGAATAATCACGCCCACGTTGTCGTCGTAACGGGCATCCGCCAGCGCCTGAATCATCTCTTTGACGGTCAACGGACGAAATGCATTGCGCACCTGTGGACGATTAATGGTGATTTTTGCAATACCGTCGGTGGATTTTTCATAACGAATGTCGGTGTAACCCTCCGAGCAGTCGTGCCATTCTACCGGTGCGTAAAGCATTGTTTCATCAGGATAGATCATAGTGTGTCCTTTAGTCAGAGACGCAGAATCTGAGCCAGACTGTCTACCACGCCAGCGGGGTTTTCCCGATGCGCGTTGTGTCCGGCGTTACGAATAACATGGCATGTCGCCGCCACTTCCTGCGCCAGGGCGCGGAATTTGCTGTCGCGTTCGCCACATAAATAATAAAACGGAAATGCCAGCGCGTTGAGCGCCTCGCGTAAATCCGGCTGGGCGGCAAGCGATGTCGCCTCCAGCATCGCAGCCAGCGTTTCGCCGTTATTCTGGCTACGCAGCGCCGTCAACGTCTGCCTTTGCTGCGCCGTCAGCGAGGCGAACACCGGCTGCTGATACCAGTCGTGAAAAACCTCAGTCAGGGGTTCACGACGAAAACGCTCTGCCCAGCGCCCGTCGGACAATCGTCTTTCAGCGCGCGCCTGTTCATTTTGCAGCCCCGGATGACCGCCTTCGACCACCAGGCCGCACAGGCCTGGTATTCCCTGGCAGGCTGCCATCATCGCCACCCGGCCGCCAAGGGAGTATCCCACCAACCAAAACTTTAGTATGTTGTAACTAATTAACGTAGCGCGCAGCAATCTGATGACATCGGCAAATCCGCCGACCGGAATAGCCGCAGATCCGCCATGTCCCGGTAAGTCAATATAAAGCCGCGAACAGCCGTGAAACTGTTCACCAACCGGCTGCCATTCGCGGCAATCGCCAGAAAAACCGTGCAGGAAAACCAGCGAGGGCGCCCCAGGCTGTCCGGGCATGTGCTGCGCGTGCAACATCATAGATGGCTTACCTGAGCCAAAAGTTGCTGCAGCGTCTGCGCGCCATCCGTATCGTTTACCACCAGCTCAATCACCGTTGTCGCCGGGGTTCGCCACGCGCCAGCCAGCGCAGACTCCAGTTCTTCCCAGTTTTCCGGGCGATGATAGCGCAGGTTAAACATGGCGGCCGCATGGTCAAAATGGACGTTTTGCGGCATCAAATAAAAGCGCTCACGTTTGCTTTGCGGCGTCGGCAGCAGGGAAAAGATCTGCCCGCCGTTATTGTTGACCACAATCAACACAAACGGCGCGGATACCTGACGTAGTAACGCCAGCGCGTTAAGATCGTACAGCGCGGATAAATCGCCGACGATAGCCAGCGTCGATTTGGCGCTGGCGCGCTGCGCGCCTGCCGCCGTGGAAAGCAGGCCGTCAATGCCGCTCGCCCCGCGATTGCTGTATACCGGATAGCCAGCCGGCAACTGTGACAGCGCGTCGATCAGACGCACCACCAGACTATTGCCCACGAACAATTGCCCCTGCTCCGGCAGATAGTCACGGATACGGTGCGCCAGCTGCGCTTCGCCAAAGGTGTCTCGCTGCGCGACCACCCGTTGCCACGCCAGTTCCGCCAGACGCGGGATCTCTACACACCACGGTTTACGTTTTTCCGCCGGATGCAGTTCCAGCCAGTCGGCGATTTTCGCTACCAGTCTGCGTCCACGATGGTGCGCCGGGTCCAGACGACCTTCAATATTGTCGATTACCCAATACTCTTCCGGCTCGCAGGTTGCCTGCCATTGCAGTAAGCGTTTTCCGGTAAGGCTACTGCCAAGCTGGACGACAATCTGCGCCTGCTGCAGTTCGGTCACCGCTTTGGCGTTGCCGAGCCACAGGTCGGCGCACGGCAGCGGCTGCCCGGTTTGCGACAATACGTCGCCAATTAATGGCCATCCCAGAGTTTGCGCCCACTGCGCCACTTTTTTGCCTTCTTCCGCGCTCATACGCCCGGCGACAACGACGCCGCGTTTTTGTCGCCAGAAGAACCAGTCGCGCTGTTTGTCGCTTTCCAGTCGACGCGCTTCGCGCAGCCAGGGCTTTTCATCCTGCCACCAGTCGCCGAGGCGCTGCTGCCAGACCAGACCGGTGTCATTCATATCGCCATACAGCGGTTCGGCAAAAGGACAGTTAATGTGCAGCGCGCCCGCATGAAGCATGGCGAGCGCATTGTCGATGGTCGACACCAGCCAGCGCGCCGGAATATCCTGCGTGGGACGCGGCAACGACAGAGTTTGGGAGGGGTGCGAGGCAAACATCCCCGCCTGACGGATCGCCTGGTTGGCGCCGCAGTCAATCAGCTCCGGCGGGCGATCGGCGGTAAGTAAAATGAGCTTCTCGCCCGTCAGACCCGCCTCAATCAGCGCCGGATAGAGGTTCGCCACGGCGGTACCTGAAGTGACAATAACGGCAACCGGCTGTTGGCTGACTTTCGCCAGCCCTAACGCCAGATGACCAAGCCCACGCTCATCAAAGTGCGTATGGTGAATAAAAGCAGGATTCTCTGCCGCCGCCAACGTGAGCGGCGTGGAACGGGAACCAGGGGCGATACAAACATGCCTGACGCCATGACGGGTTAAGGCTTCCAGGATGACCGCCGCCCAGCGCCGGTTAAATGCACTTACTGACATGAGTTTGTCCGGTATCAATCATTGGGACTAAGTATAAAGAGCTGCAAAAATGGATTATTGATATGGGTCGGGAATATGTGACTCATTACGCATCCATCTGCAATAAGGTACGTAACCCGGCCGCTTTATTATCTATTTCCTGCCATTCCTGTTCCGGATCGGAGCCGCGGACGATTCCCGCGCCGGCATACAACCGCACCACATTGGCCGTCACTTTGGCTGAACGTAACGTCACGCAAAACTCACTTTGCCGCGTGGAGAGATAGCCTGCCGACCCGGCATACCATTCACGTTCGAACGGCTCATGTTGTTCTATAAAACAACGCGCGGGTTCACGAGGGATCCCGGCGACCGCTGCGGTAGGCTGTAACTGGTGCAGGCAGAGCGTGTCGTCCGCCTGATTAAGCGCCGTCCAGATACAGCGGCGCAAATGCTGTACCTTGCGCAGTCTGAGCACCTGCGGCGGCAGCACATCCAGCGAGTGGGTGCAGTTTTGCAGTCGCTGGCAGATGTCTTCGACAACCAGCATATTTTCTCGCTGGTTTTTATCGTCTTTCATTAACCATTCGCCAAGCTGCCAGGCTTTATGGTTATCCGGATGGTTCGCCACCGTCCCGGCCAGCGCTTCGGTACGCAGCGCCGTTTCACGCCGCCGCCAGAGCCGCTCTGGCGATGATCCCAGAAAGGCGGTATCGGCGGAAAAGGCCATAAAAAAGTGGTAGCAGTTGAGATTTAAACGACGACTGGACGCCATCATCGCGGCGGCATTGACCGGACGGGAGAACTGTAAGTCGGTGGCCCGCGCCAGCACAACTTTATCAAACGCCTCTTGCGCAATGGTGTGGGTGGCCTGCTGAATCAGCTTCACCCAACCGTCTTTGTCCGGCCAGTGTTGTTCGCTCGTGAGCGAAAGGCGTAGCGCCGGAACAGGCTTAATGCCGACCAGAGAAGCGAGAAACGCTTTCGCCTGGCGCGCATCATCGCGTAGCGAAACGTCACTGTGCAGATGTAAGCGTAAGGTCGCCGTACCCCCGCTACGTCGCCACTCCAGCCGCGGCAGCAATAAGTAGCCCTCTTTCGGCTCGAACGCATTCAGCCCCCAAATACGCAGGTCAGGCTGCGCGTGCTGACGTAAAAACCGTTGCGCCAGATCGAGCGATGAAAAGACGGTGATTGCCCCGAGAACGGCAGCTTCTTCGTCGCCATTACGCTGTTGCCAGTAGAATTGCGGAAAGGATGACTGGCTGGCCAGCCAGCTCAATGCATCGAAGGCATCGTTTAAAGGGAAAGGCGCATCGAAAACGCAAAGCCCTGGCGTCGCCGGTATCTCTTGCGATAGCTGACGCGTCAGATTTTCCAGCGCAGTAGTAATAGAATGCACGCGGACCCTCCCTGTTAAAAACCCCACATTATACGGGGTACTGCCCTAAAAAAGCAGTACCTCATTTAGGGAGGGTTGCAATTCTGTTCAGTGGGGGGATTTAGCGCCGCGCCAGCAGCAGTCCAAGTACCAGTCCTACCGCCGCGCCTACGCCAATACCCTGCCAGGGTTTTTCATGAACGTAGTCATCCGCTTTATAAACGGCCTGCTTTGCCCGGTAATAATAGCTATCCGACGCATGGCTTACGCGGTTTTTCACCTCTTCCAGCGCTTGTTCCGCGCGGGCTTTCAGCTCAATGTATTTTTGATCGGCGGGATCGCCTGAGGAACGTAAAATCTCTTCCAGCGTTTCGCTGAGCAAAGTCAGATCATCATCAACACGTGATTCACCAAATTGATATGACATTCTCATTCTCCGTTGTGTTAACACCTGCTCCTAACTATAGTCAACGGTTTCGGTTTATGCCTGATGAACCTCCCGCGCCATTCCCCGGTGCGGAATGCCGTCTTCGTCATAAACATCGGTGACGGGAATAAAACCAAACCGCGCATAAAAAGGTTGCAGATGCGCCTGCGCCCCCAGATATAGCGGCTTATCCGGCCAGTGCCGCCCACAAGATTCCAGCGTTTTCGCCATTAATTGCTGGCCCAGTTTCGCTCCTCGCCAGGCATCGCTGACGATCACCCGGCCAATGACAACCGGGTCTGATTCGTTATCGCTTTTCAGAATCCTCGCATACGCCACCAGCTCATCCTGATGCCAGCCCAGAATATGCCGATTGTCGCCGACTAAATCATCGCCATCCACATCCAGGTAAGGACAGCGCTGTTCTACCACAAAGACTGCGCAGCGCAATTTGAGTAACGCGTAAAGTTGAGGAATGGTAAGTTCGCTATGGTGGAGATCCTGCCAGTCAATCATGATGCGCTCCTGTGTTGTGGTAATCTTGGGTTAAACGATAACCAAACGTGTATGGACAAGATGGAATTAATTTTTTTAGGTACGTCCGCAGGCGTTCCCACGCGCTCACGCAATGTAACGGCAATTTTATTACATCTGCAACATCCAACGCAGCCGGGAGTATGGCTTTTTGATTGCGGCGAAGGGACACAGCATCAAATGCTTAATACCGCGTTTCATCCCGGTAAGCTTGAGCGCATTTTTATCAGTCATCTTCACGGCGATCATCTGTTTGGCCTGCCGGGTCTGCTATGCAGCCGGTCGATGGCGGGGAACCCCCATCCGCTAACCGTATACGGACCTCAAGGCGTGCGTGAGTTTATTGCAACCACACTGCGTCTTAGCGGTTCATGGACCGATTTTCCGTTGCAAATTGAAGAAATTAGCGCAGGCGATATTCTTGACGACGGTCTGCGTAAAGTGACCGCGTTCAGGCTGGAGCATCCACTGGAGTGCTACGGATATCGCGTTGTTGAACATGACAAGCCTGGCGCGCTGAATGCCAGGGCGTTAAAAGCCGCAGGCGTTACGCCCGGCCCGCTGTTTCAGGCGTTGAAGGCAGGAAAAACCGTCACGCTTGCCGATGGAAGGCAGATCAATGGCGCCGACTACCTTGCTCCCGCCGTGGCCGGGAAATCAGTGGCGATTTTCGGCGATACCGCGCCCTGCGAGGCCGCCCTCGCGCTGGCGCAAGGTGTGGATGTGATGGTCCATGAAACCACGCTGGATGCGTCAATGGAGGAGAAAGCCAACGCTCGCGGACACAGCTCCACCCGTCAAACCGCGACGCTGGCGCGGGAAGCTGCCGTCGGTCGGCTGATCATGACCCATATTAGCTCACGCTATGACGATAAAGGCTGTCAGCGCTTACTGGCGGAATGCCGCGCTATTTTCCCGGCGACGGAGCTGGCTTACGATTTTTCTGTTTTCCCGGTTTAGCGCTCCATTTTTTGTCCTCATTGCCGATAACACTAAAAAAGGCAGGCTTTCATAATGAGGTTAGGATGGACAATTTTCAGAAAGATATTGATGACAGGGCCAATTTAACCCTGTCCAACCGTTTTGAACTGCTGTTATTCCGTCTTGGTACATCGCTGCATGAACAGAAGTCAGAGCTGTTCGGCATCAATGTATTTAAGCTGCGCGAAATCGTACCAATGCCCGCCTTTACGCGCCCGGCAGGCATGAAAGCGCCTCTATTGGGCATGGTCAATATTCGGGATCAGGTCATTCCAGTGATTGATTTGCCAGCGGTAGCGGGCTGCAAGCCGGAAACCGGGCTGAATATTTTGCTGATCACCGAATATGCGCGCAGCGTACAGGCATTTGCCGTCGAGTCGGTGGAAAATATTATGCGTCTTGACTGGCAACAGGTGCATACCGCCGAGAAAGCCGTCAACGGTCGCTACATCACCAGTATTGCCTGCCTGGATGATAACAAAGAAACCAACAACCTGGCGCTGGTGCTCGACGTTGAGCAGATCCTTTATGATATTGTCCCCTCCAGCCACGATCTGCGCGCCACCAATCTGAAGACCAATAAATTTTATATTACCCCTGGCGCGGTAGCCATTGTGGCGGAAGACTCCAAAGTCGCCCGCGCGATGCTGGAAAAAGGGCTGAACGCGATGGGAATTCCGCACCAGATGCATGTGACCGGCAAGGATGCATGGGAGAGAATCCAGCAACTGGCGCAGGAAGCGGAGGCCGAAGGTAAGCCAATTAGCGAGAAAATCGCGCTGGTCCTGACAGATCTTGAGATGCCGGAGATGGATGGCTTTACGTTAACGCGTAAAATTAAAACCGATGAACGGCTGAAAAAGATCCCGGTCGTTATCCACTCTTCCCTTTCCGGCAGCGCCAACGAAGATCATATACGTAAGGTGAAGGCCGACGGCTACGTGGCCAAGTTTGAGATTAACGAACTCTCTTCGGTCATTCAGGAAGTGCTGGAGCGCGCAGCAACAAACAGCCAGGGACCACTGATCAGCCGCAAAAGCGCCTGACGTAACAGGGGATACCTACAGTACAGGCATCCCCTGACGCTTAGTGAGACAAGCCTTCCGCCAGTTTTACCAGTTTAATAAACTCCGCGCGATAGCCTTGTTTATCTTCCCCGCGCGCCTGTTCACCCCATTTAATAATTTGTGGCCAGGTTGTATCTGCCAGCGTTTCTGAGCCACGCAGTTTTTGCCCGAAAGCCGCTACCGCCGCGCGGAAACGAAAATCTTCAGAGGCGTCAGCAAAGATCGGCATCTTTCCCATAACGACCGGGAACTCGGCTAATGTACTTTCGCTGCCCTGCGGCGCTTTCCAGCGCAATTTGATCCACGCCAGCTCGCTTGATTTTGTTGGCTTTGAGGCGGCTTTGTCCTGAGCGTAGCGCAGTTTATCCACCGAGGCTTTCTGCCCGTTAAGCGTCAGTTCAAAGAATAGCGTGACGTGTTTACCCGCGCCGATATCACCCGCATCAACCTTATCGTTATTGAAATCCTCGTCGCGCAGTTGGCGTTTTTCATAACCAATCTGCCGGTACTCAGTCACCCACTGCGGATTAAATTCGATTTGCGATTTTACATCTTTGGCAACGGTGACCAGCGTTTGATGCATCTCATCTTTGAGGACTTTTTGCGCCTCGGAGAGGGAGTCGATGTAGCTGTAATTGCCGTTACCCACATCAGCAATTCTCACCATCATGGCTTCGTTGAAATTGTCATCGCCGACGCCCAGCGTAGATAAGGTAATACCTTTCTCACGCTCTTTTTTTACCAGCGCTTCGATGTCTTTGGGATCGGTAATACCGAGGTTAAAATCACCGTCGGTGGTCAACAAAATGCGGTTAACGCCGCCTTTGATAAACCCTTTTTCGGCCTGCTCGTAGGCTAGTCGTAATCCCGCTTCACCACCGGTACTCCCGTAAGCATCCAGATTATCAATTGCCGCTTTAATCGCAGTTGTGTTATTTCCCGCTGTAGACGCCAGCGCGACGTGAGTGCCGCCCGCGTAGGTCACAATCGTGATGTTATCCTGCGCACGCAGATCGTTCACCAGCAGTTTTAGCGCCGACCGGATCAACGGCAGGCGTTCCGCTGGCTGCATAGAACCAGAAGTATCAATGAGAAAAACCAGGTTGGCAGGTGGCAGATCTCTGGTCTGCATGTCCCGGGCCTGAACATCAACTTTTAATAGCGTACGCTGCGCGTTCCACGGCGAGGGAGCCAGTTCGTATTTAACCGCAAATGGCATCGGTATACAGGCCGTAATGGGTTTAGTGTTATCCTGCTTATCCGCAACGGGCTGAGGCGCGGGAAAATAGTTCAGCATCTCTTCTACCCGCACGGCTTCCGGCGGCGGCAGTTGTCCCTGATTCAGAAAGCGCCGCACGTTAGCGTAGCTGCCAGTGTCTACATCCAGACTAAACGTGGCGAGCGGCGCCTGACTTACCTGTTTAATCGGATTTTCATCGTAGTGTTCGTAACGCGCGGTCCCCATTACATTACCGCCTTGTGCAGCGAACGCTTTTGGTGCCGCGGCACGTGTCCGCATTTCATATTGCGGTGCTTCGGCTGTTGCCAGAGATCCCGCTTTGGCATCTGCCAGGGCTTTGGCTTCAGCATTCGCTTTATATTCGGCTGCTTTTTTCGCAGCCTGTTGGGCGGCCTCGGCTTGTCTTTTCTGGACAGTGTCATCCCCGGCCTGAGCGCTATTTTCTTTCTGGATAGCCTGCTCCTGTTTTAACTCAGCCGGATTATTTCCCTGCGGGTCGGAGGGCTCCGGCCCACAGCCCGAGAGAACAACCCCACCCAACAACAGCATTAATGTTTTTCCATTAAGCATAAAAATTCCTTTTCAATTATATTCGGGTAATTCTCTGCAGATGTCCTGCATTATATTCCGCTTTACTTTTATTATCAGCATGACGAAAGTAGAAAATAGTATTACCTGCGTTAATAACCACCCATAATAAAAAAGATAATTATATTTTTGAGGCAAATAATATTTACGTTTAAGATGAACGGCTTAATCAGTTGCTGGCGTTCGACCCACAGATTCTGCGTGAAGAACACTATTTACAGATGACCGATTTACCAAAAGTGAATATATAAGATGGGGGACTATCTGCACTGTGCCCTCGCCGATACTTCCTTTTACAACCCACCAAACAGCAATCCATTAAGCCGTGCCGACACTCACGTTATTGATGGAAAGATATTATATGCCGCCGTCACATGAAATAATGAACTGAGCGCGATCGGACGCCCTGAAAAACGCTGACAGAAATACGCTTCAGATCAAGTTTTTCCCATTGAAGTCGATGAGATAGACATTTATCCGGGAAACGGGTCACGAAAACAGTTGGGAGAGTTGTTCCACTGCCTGCTTGCGGAACCGGATACCGAATGTTGCGTTGCGCTCTACCCAACCTATGCCTCACCCAACGCCTGATGGCGCTTCGCTTATCAGGCCTACGAATTATCACATATTGATAACCCTGCAGGCCGGATAAGGCGTAGCCGCCATCCGGCATAAATGTTGTACTATGCCTGGTCAGCAACCTACCAGTTATAGCGCATGTTCAGGCTAAAGCTGGCGTCGCCGTAGTCGTTCTTTCCCTTCTGACCGGCGGCCTGGGCGTAGACGCTTAGCCGTTCGCTGACGTTTGCCTGAATCCCCACTTTCACTTCCACGCGGTCGTTCGGCAAATCCTGCGATACCTTCGTGTCGCCAAAGGTGGCCGAGGCATTGTCGCTGGCGTGCAGCCAGTTGACCTCCATAAACGGCTGGATCCTGCCGCTCTCTTTGTACAGTTTACCGTCCACACGCACGCCTAAGCGCGTCGTCCAGCTATCATCGTTCTGGCCGCTGATGCGGGTACCGCCATCGTCAATAACCGTGTCGGCGCTGTAGCGCTGCCAGGTGACCTGCGCCTGCGGTGTCAGGCTGACCGTGTTACGGTTGCTTAACGCAATATCATAGCGATAACCCGTTTCCAGCGAGACGGCGTGCGCGGCGGAGTCGTAACGGCTGGCGCTGAGTCCGTCGTTATCCACGCTGTTGTTGTAAGCGCCGTACTGATACCAGCTATCGATGTAAGCCCCGCGATGGCTTTGCGCATCGGCAAACCAGGTGGCGTAGAGGCCAAGGTTGTAGCCGTCCACGCTACCGTTGGCGGAGAACTGGCTGCCGTCCGCTCCCCGGTTGCCGGTGCTGTCGGTGCTGGCGTTGATGTAGCTGCCCATCAGGCCGACGGTGACGCTCTGCGCGCCGTCGCTCCAGGTCAGGATGTCGCCGCCGAGCTGGAACTGCGAGTAGTCGCTGTCGATATCTACGTTGCCGTTAACCGCCTGCGATTCGGCTTTACCGGCCTTAAAACGCATCCAGATGCTGCCGTCGGCGGAACGGTACTGGCTGCCTTCCCGGTCATAGAGGGTCTGCATTTGCAGGTTGCGCGCCATCCACTGGTTGCCGAGATAAACGCCAATGTCGGCGCGGTACTGCGGCGTCACGGGCGTGACGTCGCCGCCGTCAGGCGGAGTGATATCGCCGTCATCGTCCGGCGGGGTGACATCGCCGCCATCGTCCGGCGGAGTGACATCGCCGTCGTCGTCCGGCGGGGTGACCTCACCGCCGTCGTCAGGCGGGGTGACCTCACCGCCATCGTCCGGCGGAGTGACATCGCCGCCATCGTCCGGCGGAGTGACATCGCCGCCGTCGTCCGGCGGGATAACATCACCGCCGTCGTCCGGCACGTCATCAGACTCGGAGCGCAAGTACCAGTCGCCGCCGTCTTGTTTCAGCGTGTAGGTCCAGGCGTTAATATCAACATGCCCTTTGTAGAGCGTAAAATCACCGTCGGACTGACCGCCCACCTCAATAACTTCAATACCGTTAACCGTTTGTGCGCCCAGGCCATTGACGTTGGTGATATGCAGCGTGGTGCTGCCGGCGGTGTCGCCGGTGACGATCAGTTTATCGGTGGGCGAGCTGTCATCGCCCAGCTGGGTATTGAGATAGAGATGACCGTCGTTGCCGGTATAGTTTCCCGCGATCGTCAGCGTATTGTTGGGCTGGTCACTGCCGCTTATCATCGCGCTGCTGTTGACGACATCGCCGTTGACGGTGAACGTATCGACAAAGTACAGGCTGCCCTGGTTGTTAACATGGCCGTTCACCGTGGCGTTGTGGCCGCCAAAGGCGGCGTTCGCGGCGATATTAACCGCCTGCGCGCTCCCCGCAGAGCCGATGGTCGCCGTTTCGGCCAGCCATAGCGTGCCCTCCTGCACGTCGGTGTCGCCGCTGTAGGTGTTTTGCGCCCCCAGGATCAGCGTGCCAGCGCCCCGTTTGATGAGCGATTTGCCGTCCCAGCCGGTGGCGCTGTCGGGATTGAGCGTGGCGTCAACGTCCGTCAGCGCGGTGTTCAACGTGAAGCTATGACCTTGCTCGCTCAGGGTGAAGGTGCCGTGGGCGTCGGTGGCGGCGTTGTCGCTGTCGGCATACCAGGACAACGAGGCGGTTACGTCATAGCGGGTGTCGTCGTCGGCGTTCACGCGCCCATCGACGGTGAGAAAATCCACCTGTTTGGCGTCCATACCGGCTACGGTGAATTGCGCAAAATCGCTATTGATGGCGCTGTCCGAGTCAATCAGCGTGTAGGCGTACGCGTCGCGGGTCCAGGATTTCGCTACGTTGCCGATGCCGGTAATATCCAGCGTACCGCCCAGGTTGGCGTGGTCGGCGGTGACGATGGCGTCGCTGTTGCTGTCGGTCAGGTGTACGGCCAGGGTGCTGTTCGCCTCCTGCGTTAGCGTATTTGCCCGCAATGCGCTGCCTGCGCCGATTGCGGTGGTGGCGTTATCGTGAGTGGTGAGATTTGCCGTAACGAACTGGCCGCTGGCGTTCAGTTGCAGGCTGGCGTAATTGTCGATATTGCCGCTACCCAGCGCCTCAACGTTGCTGGCGACCAGCGTGCCGTCGCTGATAAGGGTGCCGCCGGTGTAGCTGTTGTTGCCAGAAAGCGTGAGCGTGTCGCCGCCGGATTTCACCACCTGCCCGCTGCCGCTGATGGCGTTGTCAAAATCACCGCCGGTGTTCAGCTCCAGCGTGGCGTTGTTGGTGACGTCGCCGGTACCCAGCGCCTCAACGTTACTGGCAAGTAGCGTGCCGCCGCTGATGGTGGTGCCGCCGCGGTAAGTATTGCTGCCGGAGAGCGTGAGCGTGCCGTCGCCGGATTTTTCCACCTTGCCGCTGCCGCTGATGGCGTTGTCAAAATCACCGCCGGTGTTCAGTTCCAGCACGGCGTCGTTGGTGACGTCGCCGGTACCCAGCGCCTCAACGTTGCTGGCAACCAGCGTGCCGCCGCTGATAAGGGTGCCGCCGGTATAAGTATTGCTGCCGGAAAGCGTGAGCGTCTCGTCGCCGGATTTCACCACCTGCCCGCTGCCGCTGATGGCGTTGTCAAAATCGCCGCCAGTGTTCAGTTCCAGCGTGGCGTTGTCGGTGACGTCGCCAGTCCCCAGCGCCTCAACGTTGCTGGCGACCAGCGTACCGCCGCTGATGAGGGTGCCGCCGGTGTAAGAATTGGCGCCGGAGAGCGTGAGCGTCTCGTCGCCGGATTTCACCACCTGCCCGCTGCCGCTGATGGCGTTGTCGAACGTGCCGCCGGTGTTCAGTTCCAGCACGGCGTCGTTGGTGACGTCGCCGGTACCCAGCGCCTCAACGTTGCTGGCGACCAGCGTACCGTCGCTGATGAGCGTGCCGCCGCTGTAGCTGTTGGCGCCTGAGAGCGTCAGCACGTCGTCGCCGGATTTGACCACCTGACCGCTGCCGCTGATAG
>NZ_JBGDXK010000004.1:74662-76147 GCF_046550775.1 Salmonella sp. SAL04202
GAGCCGCCGCTGTAGCTGTTGGCGCCTGAGAGCGTCAGCACGTCGTCGCCGGATTTGACCACCTGACCGCTGCCGCTGATGGCGTTGTCGAACGTGCCGCCGGTGTTCAGCTCCAGCGTGGCGTCGTCGGTGACGTCGCCGCTGCCTAGCGCGTCAACGTTAGTGGCGACCAGCGTGCCGCCGCTGATGGTGGTGCCGCCGGTATAGGTGTTTTCCGCATTCAGGATCAGCGTGCCTGCGCCCTGTTTGATCAGCGATGTGCCGTCCCAGCCGGTGGCGCTGTCGGGATCGAGCGTGGCGTCAACGTTTTCCAGCACCGTGTTGACCGCAAAACTGCCGTCGGCATTGGTCAGGTTAAACGTGCCGTGGGCGTCGGTGACGGCGTCGTCGCGGTCGGCATACCATGTCAGGGCGGTGGTCAGTTCGTACTGCTTGCCCGTGTCATCAATGCGGCCATCGACGGTGATAAAGTCGGCCAGATCGGCGTCCATTCCGGCGACGGTAAGCTTTTCGAAATCGCCCGCAATGGTTTTGTCTGACGCGATCAGGGTGAAGGTATCCAGATCGTCCGTGCTGGCGGGATCGCTGTCCAGCACATCGCCGACGCCGGTGATGTCCAGCGTACCGGCCAGCGAGACCTGAGAAGCGGCGTGGATAACAGGATCGACGGTGTTGCTGTTCAGGTTGATGGTCAGCGTGCTATCGCTTTTTTGCGTCAGCGTGGTCGCCTGTAGCGTGCTGCCTGCGCCGATTTCGGTGTTGCCGCCGCTTTCGGTGGTGAGATCCGTTACCGTAAACTGGCCGCTGGCGTCCAGCAACAGGCTGGCGCGGTTGTCGATAGCGCCCGTACCCAGCGCGTTGACGTTAGTGGCAATCAGCGTGCCGCCGCTGATGGTGGTGCCGCCGGTGTAAGAATTGGCGCCGGAAAGCGTGAGCGTCTTGTCGCCGGATTTCACCACCTGCCCGCTGCCGCTGATGGCGTTGTCGAAATCGCCGCCGGTGTTCAACTCCAGCGTGGCGTTGTTGGTGACGTCGCCAGTCCCCAGCGCCTCAACGTTGTTGGCGACCAGCGTGCCGCCGCTGATGGTGGTGCCGCCGGTGTAAGAATTGGCGCCGGAAAGCGTGAGCGTCTCGTCGCCGGATTTCACGACCTGGCCGCTGCCGCTGATGGCGTTGTCAAAATCGCCGCCGGTATTCATCTCCAGCGTGGCGTTGTCGGTAACGTCGCCGCTGCCCAGCGCGTCAACGTTGCTGGCGACCAGCGTGCCGCCGCTGATAAGGGTGCCGCCGGTGTAGCTGTTGTTGCCAGAAAGCGTGAGCGCGTCGTCGCCGGATTTCACCACCTGGCCGCTGCCGCTGATGACGTTGTCGAACGTGCCGCCGGTGTTCAGCTCCAGCGTGGCGTTGTCGGTGACGTCGCCGCTGCCCAGCGCCTCAACGTTGGTGGCGACCAGCGTGCCGCCGCTGATGGTGGTGCCGCCGGTA
>NZ_JBGDXK010000004.1:76245-410689 GCF_046550775.1 Salmonella sp. SAL04202
GTCGGTGACGTCGCCGCTGCCCAGCGCCTCAACGTTGGTGGCGACCAGCGTGCCGCCGCTGATGGTGGTGCCGCCGGTATAAGAATTGGCGCCGGAGAGCGTGAGCGTCTCGTCGCCGGATTTCACCACCTGGCCGCTGCCGCTGATGGCGTTGTCAAAATCGCCGCCGGTGTTCAGCTCCAGCGTGGCGTTGTCGGTGACATTGCCGGTACCCAGCGCCTCAACGTTGGTGGCGACCAGCGTACCGTCGCTGATAGTGGTGCCGCCGGTATAGGTGTTTTCCGCATTCAGGATCAGCGTGCCTGCGCCGGTTTTGGTAAGCGACTGGCCGTTCCAGCCGCTGTTGGCGTCAACGTTTTCCAGCACCGTGTTGACCGTAAAACTGTCGTCGGCATCCGCCAGGTTGAAGGTGCCGTGGGCGTCGATGGCGGCGTTGTCGCGATCGGCATACCACGTCAACGTCTCAACCAGATCATAGTGTGTGTCATTGACGTTTTTCTGCCCCACGACGGTAATAAACGCGTCCGGGTTCATGGCGTTGCCGTTGATAGTGATGCCGTCAAAATCGCCGCTAATGGCGTTGTCCGATTCGATAAGCGCCAGGGAGATCAGATCGTCGGTGCTGCGTATCGGCTCCTGGCTGGCGGGCGAAGCGACATTCAGCGTGCCGTCCAGATTCACGTTTTTTGCGCGGATGGCGGGGCCGCTGGTCGCCGTCAAATCGGCCGTCAGCGTGCTGCCGTCCTGCTGGGTCAGGGTATTGGCCTGTAGCGTGCTGCCCGCGCCGATTTCAACGGTGGCGCCGCTGTGGGTGGTGAGATCCGCGACGATAAAGGGATCGCCGGCGTTTGCCGCTTCCAGTTTGAGGTAAGCGCGGTTGTCGATATTGCCGCTGCCCAGCGCGCCGCCAGCGGTGGCGGTCAGCGTTCCCTCTGCAATGGTGGTGCCGCCGCTGTAGCTGTTGTTGTTACTGAGCGTCAGCTCGCCGCCGCCCTGTTTTACCACGTTGCCGCTGCCGCTGATGACGCTGCCGTAGGCGGCGGCATCGCTGCGGTTAAACGTCAGCGTGCCGTTGTCAACAATGTTGCCGTTGAACGCGCCCAGCGTGCCGCCGTTGCCAATCTGTAGCGTCGTGCCGCTATCGACGGTCGCGCCTTTGGCGGTCATCGCGCCGTTCACTATCAGCGTGCCGGATTTTACCCAAAGCGCGCTGTTGGTCGTTCCCGAGAGGTTCATCGTCGCGCCCGACAGCGTCCAGTCGCCGCTGCTGGTCACGCTGTTCAGGCCGCTGATGCTGCTGCCCAGCGTACCCTCTCCGTCCAGAATCAGATTATTGTTGGCGCTGGCGCTATTGTTGCCGTCGGTAATGCTGCCGGATATCTCCGTACCGGTATTGAGGGTGAGGGTGTTGTTCTTGCTGCCGCTATTGATGAGAACGGCGTTGGTTCCGCCGGTTATTTTCCCCTGATTGGTCAGAGTGTTGCCGGAGCCGCTAATGGTTACGCCATTGGTGTCGCCCAGGATTGCTCCCGCATTAGCGAGCGTATTGTTATTGCCGTTGAGCTGAACGGCGGTATTTGCCGTGATGGAGCCGCCCGCCAGGTTATTGAGCGTGTGGCCCGTGGTGACGTAGACGCCGAATACCGAGGAGTCCATCGTGCCGCTGTTGTTAATCGTGACGGCGCCGCCGTGGGCATAGACGCTCGCGTCCCCGGCGCCTTTACCCGTTGTGGTAATGGTGCCGGTGTTGGTGATAGTGCCGCTGGCGCCGCTATTGTACTGGATGCCGTAAGAGATACTGGAGCCGGTCGCCGTGATGCTGCCGCCATTGGTGACGTTGTTGGCGCCGCTGTTAATCAGAATGCCGTTGTCTTTGGCGACGATAGCGCTTCCGCTTTCGGTCGTGACCTGGTTATTGCCGCTCGCGATACTGATGCCGGTGCTGGTGGCGGTAATCTTACTTCCACTTTTGGCCGTTATCTGGTTGCCGCTGCCTTTACTGACGCGGATACCATTTTTGCCTGAAATTTCACCGCCTGAGGTGGTGACGATATTGTTATTGCCGCTGATAAGGAGGCCGTCGCTTACGCCGGTCATCTTCCCCTGGTTGGTGATGGTATTGCCGTTGCCATTAATCGCCACCGCCGTGTTGGCCGAAATTGCGCCCCCAGCCTGGTTATTGAGCGTATGGCCTTTGGAACGTGCCGAGTCGAGATAGACGCCATAGACGGTGGAACTCATGGTTCCGCTGTTGTTGACGACGGTGCCGTCGCCGTTGCCGTGGACATACACGCTGGCGTCTCCTGCGCCGCCGCCCGTGGTGGTAATGGAGCCGGTATTGGTGATAACGCCGCCGGAGGTACTTTCGCCATAATGGATGCCGTAAGTATTGGCAGTGCCATATGCGGAAATCGTGCCGTCATTGGTGACGAGGTTGTCGACGCCCGCTTTAAGTTCCATGGCGGCGGACTGGATGCCGACGAGGCTGCTGTTTCCCGCCGTGATCACCCCGCCGGCGCGGTTGATCACTTCAAAATGCGCGCCGTGATAGAGCGCGACGGCAATAAAATCAGACTGCAAAAGACCGCTATTATCAACAGAAACATAATCGCCCGCCGCGATATCATCAAAGGTATGGGCATAAATCGCCGCATCCTCAATCTCGCCTGAACCATCGCTGGCCGTGGTGATAATGGTGCCGGTATTGACAATCGTACCGTAAGCGCCGCCCCGAAGCTCGACGCCATAAGAGCGCCAGGAGCCATCGGAGTTAATCGTCCCGCCGTTGGTGATGTGGACCTCGCCGCTCTGGACGATCACCCCGGAAACGCCTTTCAACACACCGTTTTCGCTGCTGACATAACTGCCGCCGTTGAGCATATAAATGGCGGCATCTATTTCGGGGGCGCCGAGGTCGAGATTATGAACGTAGATTGCGCTGTTCTCGATCCGGCCATCATTGATCACGCTGCCGCCGTTTTGAAGCAATATCGTTCCATCCTCGTTGGAACCGGTGATCGTCCCCTGGTTATGTACGCTGGTGGCGCCCGTTAACGAATCCAGGTTCATCGCCTGGCTGTCGGTCAGGCTGCTCCCCACGACAGCGCCGCTTTCAATCAGCAGATCCCAGTCGTTGCTGTTATCGCCGACGATGGCGGCGCTGGCCGCTGTGTCGGTGGCGATGGTATTGCCCGTTTCCACGACAAACGGCGTAGCGCCTGACAGGGTGTAGGTGGTGGTCTGGGAGGGAATGGAAACTCGCGTTTCCTCTGCGACGGCGGGGGCAGCATCCATCGCCAGCAGAGTTACCGCGCACGAGGCGCTGACGCTGACGATAGCGCGGCTACCACTGCGCGCCAGTTCGGAGGTGACAATATACATGCCGCGGGCGGCGTTCCATATAATATTGTAGGTTTTGTTCACTTACTATGTCCTTATTTTCTTTTTGTCCTTTTTGTTTACCTCCGTGGAGCAGCACAAAACCTGGCTATATCGGAGTAACGTTTACGACATAATAAATCGGAATTTGTCATTTTATTAAATTTTATAAATGAACATTAGCATGACATGGTGTGTAAATAAATTTATTTAACGATTATATGCACTTAGAGGTTGCGGTAATAATTAGTAATTCTACCGTTTGGATTCATGTAAATTAAATAAATCAAAATAACATTACTGCGAATTATATTAACAAAGCTGACTGGTTTTGAATTTTATCGCTTCAGTCTATTATTCAGGGGGAATATAGAGGAGATGTGAATATAATAGCGCCTGGCGGCGCTGTCGGATGGCTGACAAAGGGGAATACAACGTTGATGCCGGATGGCGACTACGCCTTATCCGGCATCTGGTTCTGTGTTCGTTGGAAAAGTGTTGGGTTTCGGCTACGCCTCACCCAACGAGTCCAGGGTCTCTATGCGTCACAGGTTTTCATAAGTTGGATGCAATCCAACATTTAGAGGCTCCGGTGTTGGCCATCAGCCTCAACCGCCGATAAATCGGCGGTTATTGACATCATCAACGCGGCATTACATCAGCGGCATCGCCAGTTGCACAAGGCTAATCAGCGGCTGCGGCCAGACGCCCAGTACCAACACCAGCAACGCGGAGATCAGCACCACGATACCGCCTGCGCTGTACTGCCAGTTTGTCGGCGCGTCGCGTCCCGGTTGCTGCGGCGCGTGCAGGTAGAGACTCACCGCAACGCGCAGGTAGTAGTACAAACCAATCGCGGAACCCACTACCACGGCGGCGACCAGCCACCACAGGCTGGCCTGAACGCCGACCGCCAGCACGTAGAATTTGCCGATAAAGCCCAGCGTCATCGGAATACCTGCCAGCGACAGCATCATCACCGTCATCACCGCGGCAAGAACCGGACGGTGCCAGAACAGACCACGGTAAGAGTACAGAGAATCGGCATCCGGGCCGCGGAACGGGCTGGACATCAGGCTGACCACGCCAAACGCGCCGAGGCTGCTGAACAGATAACCGGCCAGGTAAACGCCAACCGCTTCCATCGACATCTCGCCGCTCTGCAGGGCAATCAGCGCCACCAGCAGATAGCCGAGGTGAGAGATAGAAGAGTAACCGAGCAGACGTTTGATGTTGGTCTGGCTCAGCGCCATCAGGTTACCAAAGATGATAGAGGCAAAGGCGATAATGCCCAGCACCACGCGTACCGCTTCGCTGTCGCCTACCGGCGCATAGAGGAACAGACGCATCACCACGCCGAAGATAGCAATTTTGCTCGCCGTCGCCAGGAAGGTGGAAACCGGCGCAGGCGCGCCCTGATAAACGTCTGGCGTCCACAGGTGGAACGGCACCAGAGAGAGTTTAAAGCCCAGACCGACAATCATCAGGCCAAAGCCCGCCAGCAGCAACGGCTCGTGCAGCATACCATCGCCGAGGCTCTTACCGAGCGCTTCGAAAGACAGGTTGCCGGACTGCGCATAGACCAGCGCCATCCCGAACAGCAGGAAAGACGAGGCGGCGGCGGAAAGGATGGTGTATTTGATACTGGCTTCCAGCGAGCGTTTCTGGCGGAAAGCATAACCAATCAGGCCGAACAGCGGCAGTGAGATCAGTTCGATACCGAGGAACAGCGCCGCCAGGTGGTTGGCGTTCGCCAGCAGAATTCCGCCCAGGCTGGCGATTAACACCAGCAGGTAGAACTCTTCCTGGTTATCGTTATAGCCTTCCAGCCACGGGTAGGCAAAGGTACAGGTGGCGAGGCTCGCCAGCAGCACCAGCCCGGTGTAGAGCATCGCAAAGCCGTCAACGCGCATCAGCGGGGTGACGTCCATGGCCCCGGCCTGGCCGACAAACCAAAGCGAAACCAGAGCAGCGTTAAGCCCAATGACCGACAGCGTGGCATTGAGGAAGTGATTGCGTCGCCACGCAATGGAGAGCATCACAACCACCACCGTCAAGCCGACGATCAGCAGCGGTAGCAGCGCAATCAGGTGTTGTGGAGTTATTGTCATGGCGATTTACGGCCTTGTAGTAGTAACGGAATTAACAAACCACTGCTGGATGTTGCTCATCGCAGAATGCGAGGTATCCAGAATCGGCTGCGGATAGAAGCCAAGCAGTACCAGAAGCACCACCAGCAACAGAATGATAAACAGCTCGCGCAGCGACATCCCTGGCAGTTCCTGGCTGGCAATCTGGCTCTTCGCTTTACCAAAGTAAGCGCGATGCAGCATCGCCAGCGAGTATACAGAGGCGAATACCAACCCAAAGGTGGAGATCACGGTAATCATCGGCACCACCTGGTAGCTGCCGAACAGAATCATAAATTCGCCGACAAAGTTACCGGTGCCCGGCATACCGAGCGTCGCCACCGCAAAGAACATAGACAGCGCAGGCAACCATTTCATTTTGCCCCACAGGCCGCCCATCATACGCATGTCACGCGTATGCAGACGTTCGTACAACTGGCCACACAGAATGAACAGACCGGCTGCGGACAAACCGTGCGCGATCATCTGAATCACCGCGCCCTGGTACGCCAGCTGGCTGCCGGTGTAGATAGCGATCAGCACGAAGCCCATGTGGGAAACGGAGGTATAAGCAATCAGACGCTTGATGTCGTATTGGGTAAAGGCCATCCACGCGCCGTAGAAAATGCCGATAACGCCAAGCCACATAGCGATCGGCGCAAACTCCGCCGACGCGTTCGGGAACAATGGCAGGGAGAAACGCAGCAGACCGTAAGCGGCGGTTTTCAGCAAGATACCGGCCAGGTCGACAGAACCGGCGGTCGGCGCCTGGGAGTGCGCATCCGGCAGCCAGCCATGCAGCGGCACCACCGGCATTTTCACCGCAAAGGCGATGAAGAAGCCCAGCATCAGCAGATATTCCACTCCGTGGGACATCGGCGTATTCAGCAGCTCTTCATAGTTGAAGGTCCACACGCCGGTCGCTTTATAGTGCACAAAAACCAGCGCCAGGATGGCAATCAGCATCACCAGACCACTCGCCTGGGTGTAGATGAAGAACTTGGTCGCCGCCGTGATACGCGTTTTCCCATCAGAAGCTTTGTGGCCCCACAGCGCGATCAGGAAGTACATCGGCACCAGCATCATTTCCCAGAAGAAGAAGAACAGGAACATGTCGATGGCCAGGAACACGCCGATAACGCCGCCTAAGATCCACATCAGGTTCAGGTGGAAGAAGCCCTGATATTTTTCGATTTCTCGCCAGGAGCAAAGCACCGCCAGAACGCCGAGCAGGCCGGTCAGCACCACCATTAGCAGCGACAGTCCGTCGAGCGCCAGATGGATAGAGATGCCAAAACGCGGGATCCACGGCAGGACAAATTCAGATTGCCACTGCGGAATACCGGCGGATTGCGTCAGTGAGTAGCCGCCCTGCAACCACAATTGCAGACCGAGCGCCAGCGTCAGCCCCATGGTAATCAGCGCTATCCAGCGCGGCACCTTCACGCCAAAGCGTTCGGTCTGCCAGCACAGAAAGCCGCCGATAAAGGGAATCAATATTAGCCAGGGTAGTAACATGGCGATTTTTATTCCTTTTTAAGGCCTCTGACAGAGGCCTGATTTTCAACGAATTTGGATAAAATTCACTTTACGATCAACGCAGTACCATCAGCAGCGCCAGCACCACAACCGCGCCGATGCTCATGGATGCCACATACCAGCGCAAATAACCGTTCTCGCTCAGTACCAGGCCTTTGCCTGCAAAACGGGAAAGGATAGCCGGAATGTTCATCAACGCATTAAGCGGGTCGCGCTTCAGCAGCCAGGCGATACCGAGGAATGGCTTGACGAATACTTTGTCGTACAGCCAGTCAAAGCCCCAGGCGTTATACCACCAGGTACCCAGCAGACGGCCCGGCGCGCTGTTGGCGATCGACGTCACCAGCGTGCGTTTACCCAGCCACAGCCATGCGGCAATCAGGATGCCGGCAATCGCCACTACGCCAGAGGTAATTTCCAGCGTCATGACGCGCCCATGCGCTAGTTCAGTTGTCTGCGGCAGCACCCCCTGCAATGGCGGCACAATCAGCGCGCCAACAAAGGTAGACAGAATCATCAGGACAATCAGCGGCAGATGGTGGGTAATCCCCTTCCCTGCATGAGCATGAATTTGTTCTTTCCCGTGGAATACGATGAAAATCATCCGGAAGGTGTACAAGGAGGTCATGAACGCGCCGACCAGACCCGCCACCATCAGGTTGATATGACCGTTAGCCATCGCCCCGGCCAGGATCTCATCCTTACTGAAGAAGCCCGCAGTGACCAGCGGCAGCGCCGACAGCGCCGCGCCCCCCACCAGGAAGCAGGCATACACCAGTGGAATGGACTTACGCAGACCGCCCATCTTAAAGATGTTCTGTTCGTGATGGCAGGCCAGAATCACCGAGCCGGAGGCCAGGAACAGCAGCGCTTTAAAGAAGGCGTGCGTCATCAGGTGGAAAATCGCCGCATCCCACGCCTGTACGCCCAGCGCCAGGAACATGTAGCCAATCTGGCTCATGGTGGAATAGGCCAGCACGCGTTTGATGTCGGTCTGCACCAGCGCGGCGAAACCCGCCATGACCAGCGTAATCGCCCCGATAATGCCCACCAGATGCAGAATTTCCGGGGTCATCAGGAACAGACCATGGGTACGAGCGATCAGGTAGACACCGGCGGTGACCATGGTAGCGGCGTGGATCAGCGCGGAGACCGGCGTCGGGCCGGCCATCGCGTCGGCAAGCCAGGTCTGCAACGGTAGCTGCGCAGATTTACCGACCGCGCCGCCCAGCAGCATCAGGGTTGCCCACATCAGCATGTTGTTGCCGTCAGCAAAGTGCGCTGGCGCCAGCTCGACCATTTCGCGGAAGTTCAGCGTGCCCAGTTCGTTGTAGAGGATGAACAGCGCGAAGGCGAGGAATACGTCACCGACACGGGTCACCACGAAGGCTTTCATTGCCGCCGCGCCATTCTTCGGATCGCTGTAATAGAAGCCGATCAACAGATAAGAGCACAGGCCCACGCCTTCCCAGCCGAGGTACATCAACAGCAGGTTATCGGACAGCACCAGAACAACCATGCTGGCGATAAACAGGTTGGTATAAGCGAAGAAGCGGGAGTAGCCCTCTTCCCCACGCATGTACCAGGAGGCGAACATGTGGATCAGGAAGCCGACGCCGGTGACCACTGAGAGCATGGTCAGCGACAGGCCGTCCAGCACCAGGTTAAAACCGATGTTGAAGTTACCGACCGACATCCACGTCCACAGCGGCTGGCTGAACGCCTGTTTGCCGTTGGCGAAGAAATCCATCCCGACAAACGCTGTCACCAACGCCGCCAGACCAACGGAGCCCACGCCAATGGTCGCGGAGAGATTTTCCGACCAGCGTCCGCGAGAGAACGCCAGCAGTACAAAGCCAATCAATGGCAGAATAATGGTTAAGGCAAGCATGTTCATCCACGCATCTCACTTACTGAATCGATGTTCAGGTTCTGGCGACGGCGATGGAGTTGCAGCAACAGCGCAAGTCCAATACTCGCTTCCGCAGCCGCAAGGCTGATGGCGAGAATGTACATCACCTGACCATCGGTCTGGCCCCAGTAGCTCCCGGCGACCACAAAGGCCAGCGCGGAGGCGTTAATCATGATTTCCAGCCCGATCAGCATAAACAGCAGATTGCGGCGGATAACCAGACCGGTTAAACCCAGGACGAATAAAATCGCAGCGAGGATCAGTCCGTGTGTTAAGGGGATCATGCGCGCTCCTCCGTTTTTCTTTTCGCGCGGTCATCGGCGCGGTTGCTTAGCACTTCGCCCGCACGCTCTTCACGACCGACGTGGAACGCCACCACCAGGCCTGCCAGCAGCAGCATCGACGCCAGTTCGACCGCCAGAACATAAGGCCCGAACAGCGTAATGCCCACCGCTTTCGCGCTAATCGGCGTGCCGTCGATGCCCTGGTCGTTAACGCCCAGAATGGCGTACACAATGACCGCCAGCATAATGGCCGACAAAACCGCCGGACCAATCCACACCTGCGGCTTCAGCCACTGGCGTTCCTGTTCGATTTCGCTGCCGCCGAGGTTGAGCATCATCACCACGAACACAAACAGCACCATGATGGCGCCTGCGTAGACGATAATTTCCAACGCACCGGCAAAATAAGCGCCCAGCGAAAAGAACACCCCGGAAATCGCCAGTAGCGATATCACCAGATACAACAGCGCATGTACCGGATTGGTATGGGTGATCACTCGCAGGGTCGCGAGGATGGCTATCAGGCCACAGATATAAAAAGCGAATTCCATTGCCCTCTCCTTACGGTAACAGGCTCTTGACGTCGATAGGCTTGGCTTCGTTCTCTGCTTCGCCTTTATCTTTGCCGTCGATTGCCATACCCGCCATCCGGTAGAAGTTATATTCCGGGTATTTGCCCGGACCGGAAATCAGCAGATCCTCTTTTTCGTACACCAGATCCTGACGTTTGTATTCGCCCAGTTCGAAGTCCGGGGTCAACTGAATCGCCGTGGTCGGGCACGCTTCTTCGCACAGGCCGCAGAAGATGCAGCGTGAGAAGTTAATGCGGAAAAATTCCGGATACCAGCGGCCATCTTTGGTCTCCGCTTTTTGCAGAGAGATACAGCCTACCGGACAGGCTACCGCACACAGGTTACAGGCAACGCAGCGCTCTTCACCGTCCGGGTCGCGCGTGAGCACGATACGGCCACGATAACGGGGCGGTAAATAGACCGGCTCTTCCGGATACATCCGCGTTTCGCGTTTGGCGAACGCATGCAGGCCGATCATCCAGATACTGCGTACCTGAGTGCCGAAACCTACTAATAATTCTTTTAAGGTCATGGTCTTTGTGTCCCTTATTGCGCCTGCCACAGAATGACAGCCGCCGTTACCAGCAAGTTGATGAGCGTCAGCGGCAGGCAAACTTTCCAGCCGAAGGACATTACCTGGTCATAACGCGGACGCGGTAACGACGCACGAATCAAAATGAACATCATCATGAAGAACGCGGTTTTCAGCGCGAACCAGACGAATGGCGGTAAGAACGGGCCATGCCAGCCACCGAAGAACAACGTTACCATCAGCGCGGAAACGGTGACGATACCGATGTACTCCCCCACAAAGAACAGACCGAATTTCATACCGGAATATTCGATGTGGTAACCGTCCGCCAGTTCCTGCTCGGCTTCCGGCTGGTCAAACGGGTGACGGTGACAGACCGCTACGCCCGCGATGGCGAAAGTAACAAACCCAAAGAATTGCGGAATCACGTTCCACAGATGCGCCTGGTTATTGACGATATCGGTCATATTAAATGAACCGGCCTGCGCCACCACGCCCATCAGGGAAAGACCAAGGAACACTTCGTAGCTCACCGTCTGGGCAGACGCGCGCATCGCGCCCAGCAGCGAGTATTTGTTGTTGCTCGACCAACCGGCGAACAGAACCGCGTAAACCGCCAGACCGGCCATCATCAGGAAGAACAAAATCCCGATGTTTAAATCGGCCACCACCCAATTAGGGCTAACCGGCACAATGGCGAAGGAGAGCAGCAGCGAAGTAAACGCGATCATCGGCGCCAGGGTAAAGATGACGCGATCCGAGAATTTCGGGATCCAGTCTTCTTTAAAGAACATCTTGATCATATCCGCGACCAGCTGGAGCGAGCCACCCCAGCCAACGCGGTTTGGTCCATAACGGTTCTGGAACAGACCCAGCAGACGACGTTCGCCAAAGCTCATGAAGGCCCCGCAGGTGACGACCACCAGCAGAATCACCACCGCTTTGAGAATGCTCAGCAGGATCTCAATCAGATCCGGTGTAATCCAACTCATTGTTGCGCCTCCCGCAGATCCTCAAGACGCGCGCCAGCCAGAACCGGCGCGATGCCAGGCATACCCATCGGCAGCCCTACCTGCCCTGCCGCTAACCCTTCAGAGATTTCAACCGGCAGCGTCACCGTATTGCCATCGTAGCTAAAGGAGACGCGCGTCCCGGCATTGACGCCCAACTTCGCAGCATCCGCCGGATTAAGTTTGATATACGGCTGCGGCATACGGCTCTGGAAGACCGGAGAACGCTGAGACAATTCGTCGCTGCCAAACAGGTGGTAATACGGCGCAATACGCCACTGACCGTCCTGCGCCTGGAAGCTTGCCGGCACGGTAGTGAAATAATCCAGACCGCCCTCAGTCGCTTCAATCAAACGCACGCCCGGATCGCCGTGACGCAGTTTGCCGCCCACTTCATCCTGGAATTTGTTCCACGCCTGCGGGGAGTTCCAGCCCGGCGCCCAGGCGAACGGAATTTCAGATCGCGGGGCAGTCGGTTGGTTATTCCCTTCCATCGAGAAGGCGAACATGGTGTCTTTATCCTGCGGCTGACGTGGTTCATGCACGCTGATATTGGCGCGCATCGCCGTACGACCGCTGTAACGATGCGGTTCGCGCGCCAGCTTCTGCCCACGAATGCGGAAGGTCGCATCCGGCGCGGCGTCCTTAATGCCGGCAAATTGCGGCATGGCGGCAATGACCGCGTCGATCACGTGGTCAAGCTGAGTCCAGTCCACTTCGCGGTTTTCGACGGTGCTGTGCAGCGAATGCAGCCAGCGCCAGCTTTCCAGCATAATCGTCTTGTTATCGTAGTAGGCCGGATCATAAACCTGGAAGAAGCGCTGCGCGCGGCCTTCGTTGTTGATGACCGTACCATCGCTTTCGGCGAAGCTTGCCGCGGAAAGCACCAGATGCGCGTTTTCCATAATCGCCGTGCGCTGATGGTCAACCACCATCACCAGCGGCGCTTTGGCGAGCGCAGCGTTCACGCGCGTCGCGCTTGCATGACGGTGGAGATCGTTTTCCAGCACCACCACCGCGTCCGCGTTGCCGGTTTCCAGCTCGCCCAACGCATCGTCAAGCGAACCGCCGCCCATCATACCCAGCCCCATGCTGTTCACGGAGCGGGCAATCATAGTAATACCGACGTCGGCGCCACGGCCTTTCAGCGCTTTCGCCACGTTGGCGGCCGCCTGAATCACCTCACTGCTACCGGCGTTAGTGCCGGAGATAATCAGCGGTTTTTTCGCGCCGGCCAACGCCTGCACAATGACATCAATTTTGTTTTGCAAGTCGCTGTCGATACCGTCAACCGCAGGCGCTGTATTGTCCAGCGCATGGGCAATCGCAAAGCCCAGGCGCGCCTGATCTTCTACCGGCGCGCGATAGGTCCAGGCGGCGATATCATCCAGACGGGTGTCGTCCACGTTGGTCACGAACAGCGGATGTTTGGCACGCTGGCCGATGTTAAGGATGGCCGCAATCTGCCAGTCGGCCACTTTCTGCGCCGCCGCCATTTCACGCGCTTTACCTTTCACCGCCTGGCGTACCGCCAGCGCAACGCGCGCGCCGGTCTGGGTAACGTCTTCGCCCAGTACCAGTACCGCGTCATAAGATTCGATCTCCCGCAGCGCCGGGGTGTAAATGCCGCCTTCACGCAGCACTTTCAGCGCCAGTTGCAGACGTTCCTGCTCGCCGCGCGCGATACCGGTGTAGAAGTTTTCCGCACCAACCAGCTCACGCAGCGCAAAGTTGCTCTCAATGCTGGCGCGTGGCGAACCGATACCGATCACTTTCTTCGACTGGCGCAGAATATCCGCCGCACCCTGCATCGCCTGCTCGGCGTTGAGAGTAATAAAGTCATCGCCACGGCGCTGAACCGGCTGACGCGGACGGTCTTTCAGGTTCACATAGCCATAGCCGAAACGACCGCGGTCGCAGAGGAAGTAGTGGTTAACGGTACCGTTGTAACGGTTTTCGATACGGCGTAATTCGCCATAGCGCTCGCCCGGGCTGATGTTACAGCCGATGGAACACTGCTGGCAGATGCTCGGCGCAAACTGCATGTCCCATTTACGGTTGTAACGCTCGGAGTGCGTTTTATCGGTGAAGACGCCGGTCGGGCAAATCTCGACCAGGTTACCGGAGAATTCGCTTTCCAGCGTACCATCTTCCGGACGCCCGAAGTAGACGTTGTCATGCGCGCCATAGACGCCCAGATCGGTGCCGTCGGCATAATCTTTGTAGTAACGCACACAACGGTAGCAGGCGATACAGCGGTTCATTTCGTGCGAGATGAACGGCCCCAGATCCTGGTTGCGGTGGGTACGTTTGGTGAAACGGTAGCGGCGGAAACTATGCCCCGTCATCACGGTCATATCCTGAAGATGGCAGTTACCGCCCTCTTCACAGACCGGACAGTCGTGCGGGTGGTTAGTCATCAGCCACTCCACCACGCTTTCACGGAACTGTTTCGCTTCTTCATCGTCAATAGAGATAAAGGTACCGTCGGTGGCTGGCGTCATACAGGACATCACCAGGCGACCACGCGTATCTTCCGCGTTTTGGTATTGCTTCACCGCACACTGGCGGCAAGCACCGACGCTTCCCAGCGCCGGGTGCCAGCAAAAATACGGAATATCAAGGCCGAGGGACAGACATGCCTGTAGCAGGTTGTCCGCGCCGTTGACCTCGTATTCTTTGCCGTCTACATGAATCGTAGCCATTAGCATGCTTCCAAATTAAAAATCGTTAACTCACCAGCGCTCTTTGAGCAGGTTCGGCTGAATACCATTGATTAAATGGGTATTGCTGAACGGCTGCTTGATGCCAGCTTCGAATTCTTCGCGGAAATACTTAATTGCGCTTTGCAGTGGCTCAACCGCGCCCGGCGCATGCGCGCAGAAGGTTTTACCCGGTCCGAGGAAACGACACAGTTGCTCAAGTGTCTCGATATCCCCCGGCTGGCCTTCGCCACGCTCCAGCGCGCGCAGAATTTTCACGCTCCACGGCAGCCCGTCGCGGCATGGCGTACACCAGCCGCAGGATTCGCGGGCAAAGAACTCTTCCAGGTTACGCACCAGCGACACCATGCCGATTTCGTGGTCTACCGCCATCGCCAGCGCGGTGCCCAGACGGCTGCCTGCTTTACCGATGCTTTCGAACTCCATCGGCAGGTCAAGATGCGCCTCGGTCAGGAAGTCGGTTCCCGCCCCGCCCGGCTGCCAGGCTTTGAATTTCAGGCCATCGCGCATACCGCCCGCGTAGTCTTCGAGGATCTCGCGCGCGGTGGTGCCGAACGGTAATTCCCACAGGCCCGGATTCTTCACGCGGCCTGAGAAGCCCATCAGCTTGGTACCCGCATCTTTGCTTTTCGAGATGTTCTGGTACCACTCCACGCCGTTGGCGAGGATTGCCGGGACGTTGCACAACGTTTCGACGTTATTCACACAGGTCGGCTTGCCCCATACGCCGGAGGTCGCCGGGAAGGGCGGCTTGGAGCGCGGGTTCGCGCGGCGGCCTTCGAGGGAGTTAATCAGCGCCGTTTCTTCACCACAGATGTAACGCCCTGCCCCGGTGTGGACAAACAGTTCGAAGTCGAACCCGGTGCCCATGATATTTTTGCCAAGCAGCCCGGCCTCGGTTGCTTCAGCAATCGCACGGCGCAGATGTACAGCCGCTTCGATATATTCGCCGCGCAGGAAGATGTAACCACGATACGCTTTCAGCGCGAACGCGGAGATCAGCATGCCTTCCACCAGCAGGTGCGGCAGTTGTTCCATCAGCAGACGGTCTTTATAGGTGCCCGGTTCCATTTCATCGGCGTTACACAGCAGGTAACGGATGTTCATGGATTCATCTTTCGGCATCAGGCTCCACTTGAGACCGGTGGAAAAGCCCGCGCCGCCGCGCCCTTTCAGACCGGCGTCTTTTACCTGGCTGACGATTTCATCCGGAGACAGGCCGGTCAGCGCCTTACGCGCGCCTTCGTAGCCGTTTTTGCTACGATATTCATCCAGCCAGACCGGCTGTTTGTCATCGCGCAGACGCCAGGTCAGCGGATGGGTTTCGGGAGTACGGATAACGTTTTTCATTTATACCGCTCCAGTAGTTCAGGAATGGCTTCCGGGGTCAGATGGCTGTGAGTATCCTCATCAATCATCATGTTCGGCCCTTTATCGCAATTCCCCAGGCAGCAGGTCGGCAGCAGCGTAAAGCGACCATCAAAGGTCGTCTGCCCCGGTTTGATGTTGAGATTTTTTTCCAGCGCGGCCTGAATCCCCTGATAGCCGGTGATATGGCACACCACGCTGTCGCAGTAGCGAATCACGTGGCGACCGACCGGCTGACGGAAAATCTGGCTGTAGAATGTGGCGACGCCTTCGACGTCGCTCGCCGGAATACCCAGCACATCGGCAATAGCGTAGATCGCGCCGTCCGGCACCCAGCCACGCTGCTTCTGAACGATTTTCAGCGCTTCAATGGACGCCGCACGCGGGTCTTCGTAGTGGTGCTTCTCGTGCTCTATCGCTTCACGCTCTGCCGCACTCAGCTCAAAAGCCTCGGTTTGTGGTTGTTGATTCTCGTGCATAATTAGCGGTCCACATCTGACATAACAAAATCGATACTACCCAGATAGACAATCAGGTCGGAGACCAGGCTACCGCGGATCGCCGAGGGAATCTGCTGCAGGTGCGCAAAGCTCGGCGTGCGCACGCGGGTACGGTAGCTCATAGTGCTGCCGTCGCTGGTCAGGTAGTAACTGTTAATCCCCTTCGTCGCTTCCACCATCTGGAAGGACTCCTGCGCCGGCATCACCGGGCCCCAGGAGACCTGCAGGAAGTGGGTGATCAGGGTTTCGATATGTTGCAGCGTGCGCTCTTTCGGCGGCGGCGTGGTCAGCGGGTGATCCGCTTTGAACGGGCCTTCCGGCATGTTATCGAGGCACTGCTGAAGAATGCGCAGACTCTGGCGCAGCTCTTCCACTTTCAGCATCACGCGGGTATAGCAGTCGGAAACGCCGCCGCCCACCGGCACTTCAAAGTCAAAGTTTTCGTAGCCAGAGTATGGACGCCATTTACGTACGTCGAAGTCGATCCCGGTCGCGCGCAGCCCTGCGCCGGTGGTGCCCCACTCCAGCGCCTCTTTCGCGCCGTAAGCGGCAACGCCCTGCGAACGCCCTTTCAGAATGGTGTTACGCAGCGCGGCTTTCTCGTAAGAATCCAGACGCTTCGGCATCCACTCAAGGAACTCTCGCAGCAGACGATCCCAACCGCGCGGCAAGTCGTGCGCGACGCCGCCGATACGGAACCAGGCCGGGTGCATACGGAAACCGGTAATGGCTTCCACCAGGTCATAAATTTTCTGCCGGTCGGTAAAGGCAAAGAAGACCGGCGTCATCGCGCCGACGTCCTGAATAAAGGTCGAGATGTACAGCAGATGACTGTTAATGCGGAACAGTTCGGAGAGCATCACGCGGATGACGTTCACACGATCCGGGACGGTGATCCCTGCCAACTTTTCTACCGCCAGCACGTACGGCATTTCATTGACGCATCCACCGAGGTATTCGATACGGTCGGTATAGGGAATGTAGCTATGCCAGGACTGGCGCTCGCCCATTTTTTCGGCGCCGCGGTGGTGATAGCCGATATCCGGCACGCAGTCGACGATTTCTTCACCGTCAAGTTGCAGGATAATACGAAACGCACCGTGCGCAGACGGGTGGTTCGGGCCGAGGTTGAGGAACATAAAGTCCTCGTTGTCAGTCCCGCGCTTCATCCCCCAGTCTTCCGGCTTAAAGGTCAGCGCTTCCATTTCCAGATCCTGCTTGGCTTTGGTCAGCTCAAACGGGTCGAATTCGGTCGCGCGCGCCGGATAATCTTTACGCAGCGGATGGCCTTCCCAGGTTTGCGGCATCATGATGCGCGTCAGGTGCGGGTGGCCTTCGATATCAATACCAAACATCTCCCAGGTCTCACGCTCGTACCAGTTGGCGTTAGGGAAAAGTTTAGTGAAGGTCGGCACGCGCAGGTCGTTTTCAGACAACGCCACCTTGAGCATGATATCGCGATTACGCTCAATGGAAATCAGGTGGTAGAAAACGGAAAAATCCGCGGCGGGTAACCCGTCACGGTGCGTACGCAGGCGTTCATCCATGCCGTGTAAGTCAAACAGCATGACGTAAGGTTTCGGCAGTTTCTTTAAGAAATCGCCAACCTCCAGTAGTTGTTCACGCTTGACCCAAACAACGGGGATACCGGTGCGGGTCGCCTGAACGGTAAAGGCATCCGGCCCAAAACGGTTGCGCAGTTCGCCGATAACCGGATCATCAAGATGATCGCGGGTACTCCATGCAGCGTCTTGCGCGGTTAAGTCGGTCATATTGTTCACCATTGCAAATGGTCCGTGGTGGTCGGCAGTGCTTCGCGCTATTAAAATAGTGGTTAGCGAAGTGAAGTGCTGCTGCCGACAGGCGCAAATTAAATCTCGTCCGGGGTACGCAGGTTCGTGACGGCAATACGCTCGCCGCGTTTACGTTCGCGTTCTGGCTGCATATTGGCGCGATACACGCCCTGATCGCCCACCACCCATGAGAGCGGACGGCGCTCTTTGCCAATCGATTCTTGCAGCAGCATCAACGCCTGCATATACGCTTCCGGACGCGGCGGACAGCCAGGGATATACACATCCACCGGGATGAACTTATCAACACCCTGCACTACCGAATAAATATCGTACATGCCGCCGGAGTTGGCGCAGGCGCCCATAGAAATGACCCATTTTGGCTCCAGCATTTGGTCATACAGACGCTGAATAACCGGGGCCATTTTGGTAAAGCAGGTACCGGCCACCACCATCAGGTCAGCCTGACGTGGCGACGCACGCAGCACTTCCGCGCCGAAACGGGCAACGTCATGCACTGCGGTAAAAGAGGTCACCATCTCTACATAGCAGCAAGAAAGGCCGAAGTTGTAGGGCCAAATTGAGTTTTTACGGCCCCAGTTAACCATGTCATGCAGTTTGCCCATGAACACGTTTTTGTTAACTTCCTGCTCCAGGGGGTCGGTTACGATCTCCTGTTTTTGCAGGGGGTAACGGTCATTCTCACCGTTAGGATCTATGCGGGTGAGCGTATAATCCATCTTAATGCCTCGCGGTTAGCGTTGACGATTAGCGATACTGTTCGTTTCCGGGTTCATACGCTCGCGGCGTGAACGCGCGGGCGTCCAGTCCAACGCGCCAATACGCGCCAGATAAACCAGACCAGCCAGTAACACAAAAATAAAAATTGCAGCTTCCACAAAGCCAACCCAGCCGCTTTCGCGGATAGAAGTCGACCATGCGAACAGATACAGCGCTTCAACGTCGAAGATAACGAAGAACATGGCTACCAGGTAAAACTTGGCAGACAGGCGTAAGCGGGCGGTGCCGACCGAGTCGATACCTGATTCAAACGGAACGTTCTTGTGCCTCGCGCGTGCGCGACCGCCCAAAAACCAACCGCCTACCAGCATCAGGCAGCACAGGCCAATGGCAACGATAAGAAAGATAGCGAATGCCCAGTGATGAGCGATGACTTCAGTGGATGTTGACATACTCATTGCTTACTCATCAAAAGTAGCGCCAGTTTCTCTGCTCTTTACGGCAGATGGGCGCCACATCGATTCATGGGGAGGAATAAAAAAAACCCTACAATTACTGTAGAAAATGATAAAAACAGCTAATTGATGTGGTTTTTTACTCCTTTCTATAACCTTTTGTCAACTTTAACAAAAGTTCCTTCACATTAATTTACATCAATTCATCACCATTAACATTAAGTGCCATCCTGGAGAAAATGACTCTTCGGCCAGGGGGGATTTTATGTTGTTGAATCGTGTCCGTTGTGAAGCAAAAGAAATAACACACACCTATTTTGACAGGAATTTGTGAAGATGCCTCCCCCTAAATGGGAGTATTTTCTTGATCTGTGACACGCTTTTGTTAATTCACCCCCTAAAACAGCAACAATTTCTCTAGTTTTTTAACATGCAAATTCATAAAATGGATGTTCTGGTTATTTTTTACCCACATTGAACTGCGAATCGCTACTGGCTGATTTACCGCAACTTTTACAATTTGTGCGGTTAAGCGCGTACAGATGGGCACAAAAAAAGAGCCACTGAGCGTTTTTTCATCGCCAGCGGCTCTTTTTTACATTTACGACTTAGCGCCTTTTGCCTGCGAGCTACTCAAAACCCCCTTCCACCATCAGCGGATCATCTCCGCCCTCTGCAGAAAACTGGTTGTAATGCCATGGGTTTTGATAGCTTTCCATCGCATGGAAAATCACCATCGCCAGCTCGTTCTGGCTATTGGGATCGCGGCACAACAGATATTCCGTATCCGGCAAAGGCGGTAATCCGTCTGCGGCGCCCAGCACGCGAAGGTCGGGACTCATCATTTCGACAGGTCGAGCCGTTACGCCAAGACCGGCTTTAACGGCCGCGCGTACCGCCGGTAATGTAGACGCCACATAGGCCAGCCGCCAGGGAATACCCGCTGCATTTAGCGTCTCCAGCACCATATCGCGGAATGGACTGGGATCGTCCAGCAGGACTAGTGGTACGGGCTCTCCCCTTTGCAAAACATACTCAGCCGCACAATACCAATGGGTGGGCGAGGTCCGCAAATTCAGACAGTCCAGCGAATGAGGTTGGTTAGTCGTCACCACCAAATCTACTTCCTGCGATTTAACCATGTCCACCATATAGGCGTTGCGTTTTACCCGTACATCAAGCGCGAGTTTCGGATAAACCGAGCTGATTCGGCTAAGCAAAAAAGGCAGGATAGTATCAGCTGATTCATCAGAAGCGCCGATTGTTAACACTCCCTGAAGATTACTGAACATTAATGATGAACACGCCTCATCATTAAAACGCAGGATTTTTCTGGCGTACCCCAGAAGCTGGATACCGTGTTCGGTCAAAAGTTTGTTACGGCCATGGCGGGCGAACAATTCCTTTCCCACGAGTTGCTCAAGACGCTGCATTTGCTGACTGACCGCAGACTGAGTACGACATACCGCCGCCGCCGCCGCGGCGAAGGTGTTCAGATCGGCAACGGCCACGAACGTTCTCAGCAGATCGAGATCGAGGTTAATTATCGGACGATTTGCATTTATCATAATTTTTCACTTACTGGCGGGTCATATCGGGCTGACCTGGTTAATGCTGTGCATTCAGAAACAAGCAATTCCATTTGTAATGTGCATCCTTCGCAGTACCGCCTGGTTACCCAGGTAAATGTTAGAATGTAATTGAAAATACGACCAAAACACTTCTCTTACTTACTGATATAATACCAAATGCAACTGATCGGGATATATCAAAGAGAATGTGTCATACCTTTAGGCGTCTACAGATTTCTGCTAATGATGGACGTGTAAATCTTGTAACAAGCGTCAAATAGTTTACCGAGACGCACAGATACAAAAACAATATATTGAACAATAGGTTATGTATAAAATCGCGTCATGATAATTAGCAGACAACGCAGACTACGCCCCCGTTTCGGATCATTATCTTAACCTAAAACCGCTATATTTATAAGTATTATTACGAATAATCTTAACCTTGGATATGTTATACTAATCGGACCAGAAAGATATTATTACGACTTTAGTAAATGCTTTTTAAATATTAAATAATAATTAATTAAGATTTCTACAATTCATTAATTATACTTAACAATAGTTTCACACCCCCCGCCGCCGGAAAGGTCTAACCTTCTCATTTTACCTTTAATACTCAGTATTTCCGAAATAGCCAGCGCGACACTAATGATGAATGCTTATCTCTCATAAAACAGATAATTTCTGACAACATAAAAAACCACATTACGCGCAATCATATAGAATAAAACACTATACATACAAACAAAAATAGAAAATACATCCAACCAAATGATTTTATGAAGTTTTAAACAGCACGAAAGCGCGTTAAAAATAAACAAAATCTTCTTCTGTTCACTCTTCAAAACTCACCGTCGTGGGAGTACATTGTTTCGTGCTGACTTCCACGGCAGGGAGTGGCAATAACAGCTAAAAGGTCAAGATTCATGTCCCCCATTGAAAAATCCAGCAAACTCGAAAATGTCTGTTATGACATTCGTGGCCCCGTTCTGAAAGAAGCGAAACGCCTTGAGGAAGAAGGTAATAAAGTTCTTAAACTGAATATCGGCAACCCCGCCCCCTTCGGATTCGAAGCGCCGGACGAAATTCTGGTCGATGTCATTCGTAATTTGCCGACGGCGCAAGGATATTGCGACTCGAAAGGGCTTTATTCTGCCCGTAAAGCGATTATGCAGCATTATCAGGCCCGTGGAATGCGCGATGTAACCGTGGAAGATATCTATATCGGTAACGGCGTTTCCGAGCTGATCGTTCAGGCGATGCAGGCGTTGCTTAACAGTGGCGATGAAATGCTGGTTCCCGCGCCCGATTATCCGTTATGGACAGCGGCGGTATCGCTCTCCAGCGGCAAGGCGGTACATTATCTTTGCGATGAATCTTCCGACTGGTTCCCGGACCTTGACGATATCCGCGCCAAAATCACCCCACGTACGCGTGGTATTGTCATTATTAATCCAAACAACCCTACTGGCGCCGTCTATTCTAAAGAATTGTTGATGGAAATTGTCAACATTGCGCGCGAGCATAATCTCATCATCTTCGCCGATGAAATTTATGACAAGATTCTCTATGACGATGCCGAGCATCACTCTATCGCCGCACTGGCGCCTGATCTGCTGACCATCACCTTTAATGGGTTGTCTAAAACCTATCGCGTCGCCGGCTTCCGCCAGGGCTGGATGGTGCTGAACGGGCCGAAAAAACATGCGAAAGGCTATATTGAAGGGCTGGAGATGTTAGCCTCAATGCGCCTGTGCGCCAACGTCCCGGCGCAACATGCTATTCAGACCGCGCTCGGCGGCTATCAAAGCATTAGCGAATTTATTCTGCCGGGCGGTCGACTGTATGAACAGCGTAACCGCGCCTGGGAGTTGATTAACGATATTCCCGGCGTTTCCTGCGTAAAACCGCGCGGCGCGTTGTACATGTTCCCCAGGATCGACGCTAAACGTTTTAATATTCACGACGACCAGAAGATGGTGCTGGACTTCCTGCTACAGGAAAAGGTGCTGCTGGTGCAAGGTACCGCCTTTAACTGGCCGTGGCCGGATCACTTCCGCATTGTGACGCTACCGCGTGAAGATGACCTGGAGATGGCCATCAACCGTTTTGGGCGTTTCCTCTCAGGTTACCATCAATAATCTTAAATTCAGGCTACTTCGGTAGCCTGAATTGCATCTTCATCACCCTCCCCGCACAATGAAGTCTGCCGCAGTGAAAACAAAAGGTAATCTATGAAGCAGAGCCATTTTTTCGCCCATCTCTCCCGCATGAAGTTGATTAACCGCTGGCCGCTGATGCGTAACGTGCGTACGGAAAACGTCTCCGAACATAGTCTGCAGGTGGCGATGGTCGCCCATGCGTTGGCGGCGATAAAAAACCGTAAATTTGGCGGTCAGCTCAATGCTGAACGCATCGCGCTTCTGGCGATGTATCATGATGCCTCGGAAGTACTGACCGGCGATCTGCCGACGCCAGTAAAATATTTTAATTCCCAGATAGCCCAGGAATATAAAGCGATCGAAAAAATCGCCCAGCAAAAGCTGGTTGATATGGCGCCGGATGAATTACGCGATATTTTCGCACCGCTTATTGATGAGAATGCCTGGAGCGAAGAAGAACAGGCAATCGTAAAACAGGCCGATGCGCTTTGCGCCTACCTGAAATGCCTGGAGGAGCTCTCAGCGGGAAACAATGAGTTTGGACTGGCAAAAACGCGGCTGGAAAAAACGCTGGAATTACGTCGCAGCCAGGAGATGGACTATTTTATGGCGGTGTTCGTACCAAGTTTCCATCTCTCTCTTGACGAGATAAGCCAGGATTCACCGCTTTAGTTGCCGGATGGCGGCTAACGCCTTATCCGGCCTACCGTTCTTCCCGTAGGCCTGATAAGCGTAGCGCCATCAGGCCTTTTCCAGCCTGGGTTAAAACGGAAACAACATCGGAATCATCACAATACAAACCGCCATCACAATAAGCGTGAACGGCACGCCAAGCTTCACAAAATCGCTAAAGCTATAGTTTCCCGGCCCCAGAACCAGAGTATTGACCGGCGATGAAACCGGCGTCATAAAGGCGGCGGATGCCGCCATCGCCACCGCCATCGCAAACGGATAGGGCGACACCCCCATCGATTTCGCCGCCGCCAGCGCAATCGGCGCCATCAGCACCGCCGTTGCCGTGTTAGAAATGAACAGTCCTATGACGGCACACAGCACGAACAGGCATCCCAGCATCATATATGGCCCATAGCCGCCGCCGATATTCATTAACCCTTGCACGACCAGAGAGACGCCGCCGGTTTTTTGCAACGCCTGCGCAAACGGCATCATACCCACAATCAAGATAATACTCGGCCAGTGGATCGCTTTATATGCGCTTTCAGCATCAATACAGCGAAATTTTCCCATCAGCAGGCAGGCGATAATCGCCGCGATCGGGTTGGGAATTTCATCGGTCAACATCAGCGCCACCATCAGTACCAGGCAGAAAATGGCGTGCGGCGCCTGGCTGTGCGCAGGAGAGGCTTCGCTGACCTCGACTGGCATATTCAGCACCACAAAGTCGCGGCCTTTTTGCCCCAGCAGGCTGATTAACTTCCAGTTCCCCACGACCAGAATGATATCGCCCATCAATAACGGCTCATCGGCCAGCGACCCTTCCAGCGCGACGCCGTCGCGTTTCAGGCCGACCACATTCAGCCCGTAACGTGTACGGAAAGCGATTTCACGCACCGACTTGCCAATCAGTTCAGACTCCGGAATAAGCGAAATTTCCGCCATCCCGACATCCAACGCCTGATCGGAAAAATATTCTCCACGCAATACCATCGGTTCCAGCAGTTGCTCGGCGCAGAACTCTCTGAGGTCGACCTCCGCCGCCGACATATCAATCAGCAGGACGTCGCGAGCGCGAAACTCCGATACGCCGTTCACATTGACGATAACCCGCCGAAAGCGCCGCCAGCGTTCAACGCCGATGACATTGGCGCCGTAACGTTCGCGCAATTTAAGGTCGTCCAGCCGCTGTCCCACCATTGGCGAACCGGGGCGAATCGCCAGACGACGAGCGCGCCCCGTCAGACGGTACTCGCGGATAAGATCGCGGAAAGTGCGACGCTTACCGGCCTGTTGTCCGGGCGCATCGCCTTTTAGCATGAAGCGCATCACCAGCATATAAACAATGCCGAGCGCCAACACCACTATCCCCAGCGGCGTCACGCTAAAAAAGTTAAACCCGTGCAGGCCTTCACGCAGCAGTTCACTGTTAACCACCAGGTTCGGCGGCGTCGCCACCAGCGTCATCATTCCGCTGATAAGCCCGGCAAAACTCAGCGGCATCATCAGGCGCGAAGGCGAGGTCTGCATATGCATAGAAACGCTAAGAACAACGGGGATAAAGATCGCCACCACGCCGGTTGAACTCATGAAAGCGCCAAGTCCGGCGACGGTGATCATCAGTAAAACCAGCATTTTGATTTCACTGCTGCCCGCCATTTTAACCAGCCAGGTACCGACCACCGTCGCAACGCCGGTGCGCACGAGGCCGTCACCAATAATAAATAAGGCGGCGATAAGAATGACATTCGGATCGCTAAAGCCGGAGAAGGCTTCCGGAAGGGTCAAGGTACCGCTAAGGACAAAAGCAACAATGACGAATAAAGCCACCGCATCCATACGTACTTTGCCCGTCGCAAACAACACGACGGCAATCGCCAGTAAAGAGAGAACCCAAATCAATTCACCGTTCACAACATATCCTTGTCAGATGAGAAGATAACGCGATTCTGCCATAAATATGCCCCGCCAAAGCGGGGCGATATCATGATCAGGTCTTTCTTAACACCACCACATCGCCGTTTGGTTGTTTAGCGACCGATAATTGCGTCAGGCTATCCAACGCAAAATCAACATCCGCCAGACGCGGCGTGTCGGCCGGCGCATTGACCGCAATGACGTGGCAGCCCGCAGCCAGTCCGGACAACACGCCAGCCGGGGCATCTTCTACTACGACGCACTCCTGAGGGGCCAGGCCAAGCAGTTGTGCGCCCAGCAAATACGCATCCGGCTCCGGTTTGCCGCGTTTGACTCGTTCGGCGGTGACAAACACCTCTGGCGCTGGAAGGCCCGCGACCTGATGGCGCGCACGCGCGACCGGCATTGAACCGGAGGTGACGATAGCCCACGGAATGCCCGCTTTATTCAGGTGATTGAGTAAATCGACTGCCCCCGGCAACGCGGTGATCCCTGCGGTTTCAGTGGCTTCTATTTGCTCCAGGCGCGTAAACTCAGCGGCAATTTCCGCCTCCGATTTACCCGCCATAAAATGCCGTAACGAGGTGATCGCCTGTTTGCCATGAATAAAGCCCAGCACCTCATCATGAGCAAGGTTAAAACGATCGGCCCAGCTACACCACGCGCGTTCGACGGCAGGTAATGAGTCAACCAACGTTCCATCCAGATCAAACAGAAAACCTTTACACTGCACGCGAGCCTCCTCAGGCATTAATGATTTGATTGATTTCATTCGCGCTCAGGTGGTACTGACGCGGGCAGGCATGCCAGACATTCAACATCCGCTGGTATTTTTCCCACATCGGCGTCTGGGCATTAAAGCCGTGCGTCCCGGCGTCAAAGTGAGTGTAGCGTCCTTCTATATTCACCATAAAACGGACATAGCCGAGGTAACGCGCTTCCGTCGCGGCGTCAAACCCCAGGAAGGTGACGCGACGTTCGTCGATGGCTTGCGTATCTTTGAGGTTGGTCCAGGAGACGTGCAGCGCATGGTACATCTCCATAATATCGATGATGGTACGACAGGTCTCTTCCGTCAGCTCGCCAAACTCGCGATCCAGCTCGCGCATCTGCAGGCCGTAGCCGCGTTCAATAATTGTTTGTAAGCGACGGTAACGCTCGGCGTTGGTGGGATCGAGCATCGTCATCATTTTGTACTGGTTAGACAAAATCAGACGTTGCGCGTTGGTCATTTCCATTTTGAACTCCTGTATCACGCTATGGCGATGAAAAAAAGAAGGCATTGGTATGCCTTCTTTTATATGCGTAATCCGGGGTCAATTACAAATCATCCAGGAAAGTTTTATCCAGTTGTTTGAAGGCGCGCTTAAGCGTGTCAGCTAATGCCTGGTAATCCGGCTTTCCTTCTACCGGCGCCAGCGCTTGTCCAGCCTCCTGCAATTTACCGCGAACTTCGTAAAACCAGTTAAGGATTGAAGGCGGCAACGGCGTCACGGAACGTTTCCCTAACCACCATAATCCCTGCATAGGCAAGCTCAGGGCGAACAGGGCGGTCGCCACGGCCGGACCTAACTGACCGCCCAGCGCTATCTGCCAGCATAATGTAAAGACGGCGACAGGCGGCATAAATCGTATGGCATAGCGCGTCATACGAATGACGCGGTTTTCGACGAAAACGGGCGCCAGCCGTTTTTCCATCGGCCACGTCTTCGCGTAGTGCTGCCCCCGGCGAAATAAGCTAAAAAAATTTACGGAGCGATTATCCGGTGTCGACATGGCCTACCTCAACTTCACATATAAAATTTAAAAAATTTGTGCAAAACAACAACTGCGAGGGACAACGTTCAAAACATTTTGTCTTCGATACCCACTATCAGGTATCCTGTGTCGGCCTGTCAAAGGCCGGTAGTTTAAAATCATTGAGTCGTCAATATTACACATAGTATGCCATTGGCTGAAAAATACGCAAAATGGCATAGACTCAAAGGTATTTCTTCCATCATGCCCAAAAAAACTCCTGCGCATGATGTTAATCATAAATGTCAGGGCTATCATGCGCTACGCTCTATGGCTCACTGACGTTTTTTTAGCCACGTATCATAAATAGGTACTTCCATGTCGAGTAAGTTAGTACTGGTTCTGAACTGCGGTAGTTCTTCACTGAAATTTGCAATTATTGATGCAGTTAATGGTGATGAATACCTTTCTGGTTTAGCCGAATGTTTCCATCTGCCAGAAGCACGCATCAAATGGAAAATGGACGGCAGTAAACAAGAAGCGGCTTTAGGTGCAGGCGCCGCTCACAGTGAAGCGCTGAACTTTATCGTTAACACTATTCTGGCACAAAAACCAGAACTGTCTGCGCAGTTAACTGCAATTGGTCACCGTATCGTACACGGCGGCGAGAAGTATACCAGCTCCGTAGTCATTGATGAGTCCGTCATTCAGGGCATCAAAGATTCCGCCTCTTTCGCACCGCTGCATAACCCGGCTCACCTGATTGGTATCGCCGAAGCGCTGAAATCTTTCCCGCAGCTGAAAGATAAAAACGTTGCAGTATTCGACACCGCCTTCCATCAGACCATGCCGGAAGAATCTTACCTGTATGCCCTGCCGTACAGCCTGTATAAAGAACACGGCGTTCGTCGCTATGGCGCCCACGGCACCAGCCACTTCTATGTAACTCAGGAAGCGGCAAAAATGCTGAACAAGCCGGTAGAAGAACTGAACATTATCACCTGCCACCTGGGCAACGGCGGTTCTGTTTCCGCTATCCGTAACGGTAAATGCGTGGATACCTCTATGGGTCTGACCCCGCTGGAAGGCCTGGTCATGGGTACCCGTTCCGGCGATATCGACCCTGCGATTATCTTCCACCTGCACGACACTCTGGGCATGAGCGTGGACCAGATCAACAAAATGCTGACCAAAGAGTCCGGTCTGCTGGGTCTGACTGAAGTGACCAGCGACTGCCGTTATGTTGAAGACAACTACGCCACCAAAGAAGACGCAAAACGTGCGATGGATGTTTACTGCCACCGCCTGGCGAAGTACATCGGTTCTTACACCGCTCTGATGGACGGTCGTCTGGATGCAGTCGTGTTCACCGGCGGTATCGGTGAAAACGCCGCGATGGTTCGCGAACTGTCTCTGGGTAAACTGGGCGTGCTGGGCTTTGAAGTCGACCACGAACGTAACCTGGCGGCCCGCTTCGGCAAATCTGGTTTCATCAACAAAGAAGGTACCCGTCCGGCGGTGGTGATCCCAACCAACGAAGAACTGGTTATCGCGCAGGACGCGAGCCGTCTGACTGCCTGATTTCACACCGCCAGCCTCGCTGGCGGTGCTGTTTTGTAACCCGTCCCCAAAAGACGGTAACGAAAGAGGATAAACCGTGTCCCGTATTATTATGCTGATCCCTACCGGAACCAGCGTCGGCCTGACCAGCGTCAGCCTCGGCGTCATCCGTGCTATGGAACGCAAAGGCGTTCGTCTGAGCGTCTTTAAGCCTATCGCCCAGCCTCGCGCTGGCGGCGATGCGCCTGACCAGACCACCACTATCGTTCGCGCGAACTCTACCCTGCCGGCGGCTGAACCGCTGAAGATGAGCCACGTTGAATCTCTGCTCTCCAGCAACCAGAAAGACGTGCTGATGGAAGAGATCATCGCGAACTACCATGCGAATACCAAAGACGCGGAAGTGGTGCTGGTTGAAGGTCTGGTTCCGACCCGTAAACATCAGTTCGCTCAGTCTCTGAACTATGAAATCGCGAAAACGCTGAATGCGGAAATCGTTTTTGTCATGTCTCAGGGTACCGACACGCCAGAACAGCTGAACGAACGTATCGAACTGACGCGCAGCAGCTTCGGCGGCGCGAAAAACACCAACATCACCGGCGTTATCATCAACAAACTGAATGCGCCGGTTGATGAACAAGGCCGTACTCGCCCGGATCTGTCGGAGATCTTTGACGACTCTTCCAAAGCGCAGGTGATCAAAATCGATCCTGCTAAACTGCAGGAATCCAGCCCGCTGCCGGTTCTGGGCGCGGTGCCGTGGAGCTTCGACCTGATTGCGACCCGCGCTATCGATATGGCGCGTCACCTGAACGCCACCATCATTAACGAAGGCGATATCAAAACCCGCCGCGTTAAATCCGTTACGTTCTGCGCGCGTAGTATTCCGCATATGCTGGAACATTTCCGCGCAGGATCGTTGTTAGTGACCTCCGCTGACCGTCCGGACGTACTGGTCGCAGCTTGCCTGGCCGCGATGAACGGCGTAGAAATCGGCGCCCTGCTGCTGACCGGCGGCTATGAAATGGACGCACGCATTTCTAAACTGTGCGAACGCGCCTTCGCCACCGGTCTGCCGGTCTTTATGGTGAACACCAACACCTGGCAGACTTCGCTGAGCCTGCAAAGCTTCAATCTGGAAGTCCCGGTTGATGACCATGAGCGCATCGAGAAAGTTCAGGAATACGTCGCGAACTACGTTAACGCTGAGTGGATCGAGTCGCTGACCGCCACTTCCGAGCGTAGCCGTCGTCTCTCTCCGCCGGCGTTCCGCTACCAACTGACTGAGCTGGCGCGTAAAGCCGGTAAACGCGTAGTGCTGCCGGAAGGCGACGAACCGCGTACCGTCAAAGCGGCGGCAATCTGCGCTGAACGCGGCATCGCCACTTGCGTACTGCTGGGCAACCCGGATGAAATCAACCGCGTCGCGGCATCTCAGGGCGTTGAGCTGGGCGCAGGTATTGAAATCGTCGATCCGGAAGTGGTGCGTGAAAGCTATGTCGCTCGCCTGGTTGAGCTGCGTAAGAGCAAAGGCATGACCGAACCGGTTGCCCGCGAACAGCTGGAAGACAACGTGGTGCTCGGCACGCTGATGCTGGAGCAAGACGAAGTCGACGGCCTGGTTTCCGGCGCGGTTCATACCACCGCCAACACCATCCGTCCGCCGCTGCAGCTTATTAAAACGGCGCCGGGTAGCTCCCTGGTCTCTTCTGTGTTCTTTATGCTACTGCCGGAACAGGTTTACGTTTACGGCGACTGCGCAATCAACCCAGACCCGACCGCAGAGCAGCTGGCAGAAATCGCGATTCAGTCTGCGGATTCCGCCATTGCCTTCGGCATCGAACCGCGTGTGGCAATGCTCTCCTACTCCACCGGCACCTCTGGCGCGGGCAGCGACGTAGAGAAAGTACGTGAAGCGACGCGTCTGGCGCAGGAAAAACGTCCTGACCTGATGATCGACGGTCCGTTGCAGTACGACGCCGCGGTCATGGCTGACGTAGCGAAATCCAAAGCGCCGAACTCGCCGGTTGCGGGTCGCGCTACCGTGTTCATTTTCCCGGATCTGAACACCGGTAACACCACCTACAAAGCGGTACAGCGTTCTGCCGACCTGATCTCCATCGGGCCGATGCTGCAGGGTATGCGCAAGCCGGTGAACGACCTGTCCCGTGGCGCGCTGGTTGACGATATCGTCTATACCATCGCCCTGACGGCAATTCAGGCTTCTCAGCAGCAGCAGTAACAGTAAAAGCCAATGCCGGATGGCGGCGTGAACGCCTTGTCCGGCCTACAGGTGAAATACCGTTGTAGGCCGGATAAGACGCGTTAGCATCGCCATCCGGCATTCTGCTATTTACCCTGCAAAGCGGAATTTTTTGCTTAACTGCGCTGCATCAATGAATAACTATTCCCTTCTTCTCATACTTAGCCTCTTTGCTTTGCAACAGGGATAGTCTGTCATGTCTGTCGTTACAGAATCAAAAACAGCCAGAAAATGGGCAATGCCCGATACGCTGGTCATCATCTTTTTTGTCGCCATTTTAACCAGTATCGCCACCTGGGTCGTACCCGTTGGGATGTTTGATAGCCAGGAAGTGCAGTATCAGGTCGATGGTCAGACAAAAACCCGCAAAGTCGTCGACCCGCACTCTTTTCGCATTGTGACCAATGAGGCCGGGGAAGCGCAGTATCATCGCGTACAATTTTTCACTACCGGCGATGAAAGACCAGGGCTGATGAACTTTCCGTTTGAAGGGTTAACATCCGGATCGAAATTCGGCACTGCCGTCGGCATCATTATGTTTATGTTGGTGATTGGCGGCGCATTCGGCATCGTGATGCGTACCGGCACCGTGGATAACGGCATTCTGGCGCTTATTCGCCACACGCGGGGCAACGAAGTCCTGTTTATTCCGGTGCTATTTGTCCTCTTTTCGTTAGGGGGCGCCGTATTTGGCATGGGCGAAGAGGCGGTCGCCTTTGCAATTATCATAGCCCCGCTGATGGTCAGGCTGGGCTATGACAGCATTACCACCGTCCTGGTGACCTATATAGCCACCCAAATTGGCTTTGCCAGTTCGTGGATGAACCCTTTCTGCGTAGTCGTCGCCCAGGGGATTGCCGGCGTGCCGGTACTTTCCGGCTCCGGGCTGCGTATTGTGGTCTGGATTGTCGCCACGCTGATTGGGCTGGTTTTTACGCTGGTCTACGCCTCACGCGTGAAAAAGAATCCGCTGCTGTCCCGCGTCCACGAATCCGATCGCTATTTCCGCGAACAGCAGGATGAAGTCGTCCAGCGCCCTTTCACCTTCGGTGACTGGCTGGTACTGCTGGTCCTGACCGGCGTAATGATTTGGGTCGTCTGGGGCGTGATTGTCCACGCCTGGTTTATTCCGGAGATCGCCAGCCAGTTTTTCACCATGGGCGTGGTGATCGGCCTCATTGGCGTTATCTTCCGCCTCAACGGTATGACGGTCAACGTGATGGCGTCCTCATTCACCGAAGGGGCGAGGATGATGATCGCGCCCGCCTTGCTGGTGGGTTTTGCCAAAGGCATTCTGCTGCTGGTCGGCAACGGCGAAGCCGGGGAACCCAGCGTGCTCAATACGTTGCTTAACAGTATCGCGCATGGCATCAGCGGGCTTAATAATGCTATCGCCGCCTGGTTTATGCTGCTCTTCCAGGCGGTATTTAATTTCTTTGTCACGTCCGGTTCGGGCCAGGCGGCGTTAACCATGCCATTACTGGCGCCGCTCGGCGATCTGGTCGGCGTTAACCGTCAGGTGACTGTTCTGGCCTTCCAGTTTGGCGATGGCTTCAGCCATATTATCTATCCGACATCGGCCTCGCTGATGGCCACGCTGGGCGTGTGCCGGGTCGATTTTCGCAACTGGCTGAAAGTGGGGGCGTCGCTGCTGGGACTATTGTTTATTATGTCCAGCGTGGTCGTCATTGGCGCGCAGATGATGGGATATCATTGATCCAAAATGCCGGATGAGCACCAGCGCCATCCGGCAATATCTCCATGATTAAAGCAGTGATTTCGCGGCTTCTACAATCGCTTCGGCGGTGAGCCCGTACTCTTGTTGTAAGAAATCCTGCGTTCCTACCTGCCCATAACGCTCTTTGACGCCAACACGGCGCATCGGCACCGGGCAGTTTTCCACCAGCACTTCCGCCACCGCTGACCCCAGTCCGTTATGGATGCTGTGGTTTTCACACGTGACGATACGCCGCGTTTTTTCCGCGTAGTTTTTCACCAACATGCGATCGATAGGCTTTAAGGTGAACATATCAATGACCGCGGCGCTCACGCCTTCCTGCTCCAGTTGGCGCGCCGCCTCCAGCGCCTCCGCCACCATAATGCCGTTGGCGATAAGCGTAATATCATCGCCCTCACGCAGTACGTTGCCCTTGCCAATGGTAAAGGTAGAGCCTGGCGCATAGATACTCCGCGCCTGCTTACGGATGGTACGCAGCCAGTAAAAACCGTCCAGATCCATTAGCTGGCGTAAAATATCCGCGAACATCACCGCATCCGTCACCTCCAGTACTACGGAGTGCGCCAGCCCGCGAACAATCCCCATATCTTCAAAAGACATATGGGTGCCGCCGTTATGGCACGCCGTCACTCCGGCATCGGAGGCGATCACTTTGACGTTGTTACGCTGATAATCCAGCGCCATGAAGAGCTGATCAAAACAGCGACGGCTGGCAAAAGCGGTAAAAGTATGCACAAACGGTTTACGACCGGTCAGCGCCAGCCCCGCCGCAGTGCCAATCACATTCGCCTCCATAATACCGCAGTTAATGACATGCTGCGGGTAGTCACGCGCCACGCTGTCCATCGCCATTGAGCTCATTAAATCAGCCTCAAGCGCAATAATTGGGCTTCCGGCCTCAATCTGCCCGGCGACAAAACCGGCGTAAACTTTGCGCATTTCGATATCGTCTTTAAGCCCTGCGGGCGCAAGCTTAATCATGCATGACCTCCAGTTGATGAATGGCCTCATTGAGCGTCTGCTTCATGCCATCCGTCAGGCGTAAGTGGTGAGAATTCGTTAACTGCTCCAGGCATGGCACCCCCTGCCCTTTAATGCTGTCAAGGATCACAACCCGTGGCTGGGCATCGGCGGGCGGCACAGGCTGAACCACCGCCAGTAGTCCGGCGATATCATCGCCTTTGACGGTGACGACATCGAAACCAAACGCACGGAATTTCCCTTCCAGATCGAATGGATTGATAATCTCCTCCAGCTCGCCGTCAAGCTGCTGTTTATTCCAGTCAATGAAAACGGTCAGATTATTCAGGCGGTGGTGGGCAATAAACTGAAACGCCTCCCAGCACTGCCCTTCATTGAGCTCGCCATCGCCGACAATGCAAAATACCCGGTTGGGTCGCCGCGCCAGTTTATGCGACAACGCCATTCCGCCCGCAATAGAGATGCCCTGTCCCAGTGAGCCGGTCGTGGCGTCCACGCCGCGCGTTTTTAGCCGATCCGGATGGCTGGGAAGACGGGTGCCGTTCTGGTTAAGCGTATTCAGCTCTTCGCGCGGGAAATAGCCTTTAATCGCCAGGGTACTGTACAACGCGGGGCCCGCATGGCCTTTCGACAGTACGAAGTAATCGCGCTCCGGCCAGTCCGGGTCGGCAGGGTCGATTTTCATCACCGCGCCGTACAGAACCGCCAGAGTCTCCACTACCGACATGCTGCCGCCATAGTGACCAAAGCCAAGATGGTTTAAGGATTTGAGCGTGGCGACGCGAATATCGCGCGCCAGTTGGGTGATTTCGGTTACATTCATTCTTTCGCTCCGCTATTTTCCTGCACTTCGGCATTCGCTTTTTTGTTTTTGGCCAACACGTTGTACGCCACCAGTAGCGCGAATAGCGCCACCACCAGCCCCGTGATAGCCATCGGCGACAGATAACGCGCCAGGTTGCCCAGCAAAATACCGATTACGCCAAAGTCAGCATCCGAGAACGTGGTATTGGCGAAGCCGATCGCGCCGAGAACCGGCAGTAACAGCACTGGCAGGAAAGTGATTAATAGACCATTAGCAAATGCGCCGATCATCGCCCCGCGGCGACCGCCGGTGGCATTGCCAAAGACGCCTGCGGTCGCGCCGGTAAAGAAGTGCGGCACAACGCCTGGCAGGATTAACACAAGCTTCATCTGTCCCAGCAGGAACAGACCCACCAGCCCGCCGAGAAAACTGAACAGGAAGCCAATCAGTACCGCGTTAGGGGCATAGGGATACACCACCGGGCAGTCCAGCGCCGGACGCGCGTTTGGCACCAGTTTTTCTGAAAAGCCGGTAAAGGCCGGAACAATTTCCGCCAGAATCAGACGGACGCCTTGCAGAATGATGAATACGCCGGCGGCGAAGGTGATTGCCATGATGATGGCGTACACCAGATAGTTTTGCCCGCCGCTAAACGTCGCTTCGACATACTCACGCCCTGCGCTGACTGCCATGATCAGATAGATAATCATCATGGTCAGCGAAATCGAGATAGAACTGTCGCGTAAAAAACTGAGGTTTTTCGGCAGGTTCATCTCTTCCGTGGAGCGGGAGCCTTTACCACACAGGCTACCTATCCAGCCGGAAAGCACATATCCCAGGGTACCGAAGTGACCAAACGCAATGTCATCGGTACCGGTAATCCGCCTCATATAACGTTGGGCCAACGCCGGGAAGAAAGCCATCACCAGCCCCAGGATCAGCGATCCGGTGAAGACCAGCCCTACGCCCTCGAACCCCGCCACGGTCAGGATTACGCCAATCATACAGGCCATGTAAAAGGTGTGATGCCCGGTCAAAAAGATATATTTAAGACGCGTAAAGCGCGCCACGACAATATTGGCCACCATACCAAATGCCATAATTAACGCCGTGGACGCGCCATATTTCTCCAGCGCGATTGAGACTATCGCTTCATTATTAGGAATAATGCCCTGAATATTAAAAGCGTGTTCAAACATACCCCCTAGCGGATTTAATGAACCCACTAGTACGGTTGCGCCACCGCCAAGCACAATAAAACCTAAAATGGTTTTAATCGTGCCTTTTACCACATCGGAAAACGCTTTTTTCTGCGCCACCAGACCAATCAGCGCAATTAACCCTACAAGCACCGAGGGCACTTTTAAAATATCAACAACAAAATTCAGCGTTTCAAGGATAAACATATCCACCTCGCCAGCAATAATTATTGTTTAGCGAACCATGCGCGCAGCTGCGTTTCCAGTTCGTTGATGTCGATGATGTTATTGATCACCACCAGTTGGCTTTCCGGTACGCTGGCGCTGGCCGCGATATCTTTGGCCATTACAAAAAGATCGGCGGCCCCGGGTGTGGCCGATGAGAGATCGGAGTGTTCCACCTCGGCGTCAATATTGAGTTTCTTTAATACTTTTTTAATGTTCATTTCTACCATAAAACTACTACCCAGGCCGGAACCGCAAATTGCCATGATTTTCATTATTGTCACCTTTTAAAAGTAGAGTTGGTCTGCATCACGCACGGGCGTAATGTTATTTACCGCAAGAAAATGGAATAAAATCAGAAACGGTCAATAATCGTTTTAATGTCCTCCAGGTTTTTTGCCTGATGTAATTTTTCCATATCTACATCACTGGAAAATAATTCCGCCAGCGCCGATATCATTTCGATATGACTGTGCTTATCAGGCGCCGCCAGCATAATAATGATGTCAACCGGATCGAATTCGTCTGCGCCAAATGAAACGCTGCGCTGTAGTTTCAGTAACGATAAACCTAACCCTTTCGCCCCCTCTTCCGGCCTCGCATGCGGCATCGCTAACCCTGGCGCTAATACATAATACGGCCCAAGCTTTTGGTGCTGCTGAACAATCGCCGTAATGTATTCCGGTGCGATAACACCTGCGTCCAGCAGGGGTTTGCCGCAAATTTCCAGCGCCTGCGGCCACGTTTCCACGCTCTCCTGTAGCGTGATGGTTGCGTCAGATAACCAGGTTCCCAGCATGTTATTCGCCCCCACGGTGTATGAAATTATGAACAAACTTTATTCAAGCCATTCGATATTAGCTGCGATCGTTATCACAAAGATAGCGCTACCAGCGACTATTACTCAGAATTGTGATAGCGCTATCAAATTAAAATCATGGTGTGAAATCACAGCAAAAAAGCGGATTTAAGGCGTATACTGCCAGTCATGCGAAGCAAAGAACGACAATAAAAAAGCATCTCAACATGTTGTAATGACGCAGGAATTTGTATGTCGATACCCCGTAAACGGCGCAGTACCGGTAAAGTGACTATCGCCGATGTAGCCCAACTTGCCGGTGTAGGCACGATGACCGTATCACGAGCCTTACGCACGCCGGAACAGGTCTCTGATAAACTCCGGGAAAAAATCGAAGCGGCAGTGCATGAGCTGGGCTATATGCCTAATCTCGCCGCCAGCGCGCTGGCGTCTGCCTCCTCGCACACCATCGCAATGGTCGTACCGAACCTTGCGGAAGCGGGGTGTTCTGAAATGTTCGCCGGGCTGCAACAAATTTTACAGCCCGCTGGCTACCAGATTATGCTGGCGGAATCGCAGCATCGCGTGGAACAAGAGGAGAAGCTGCTCGAAACGCTGCTGGCCTCCAACATTGCCGCGGCGATTCTGCTTAGCGTCGAACATAGCACTACCGTGCGCCAGTGGCTGAAAAATGCCTCTATCCCGGTGATGGAGATGGGCGCGATTCGCAGCGATCCTATTGATATGAATATCGGTATTGATAACGTTGCGGCAATGTATGAGCTGACGGAAATGCTGATTCAGCGCGGTTATCAGAATATCGGGCTGCTATGCGCCAATCAGGAACAGTGGATTTTTCAGCAACATCTGCACGGCTGGTACAAAGCGATGCTTCGCCACCATATGTCGCCAAACCGGGTGATTAATGCCGCTTTGCCGCCCAATTTTTCTACCGGCGCGTCGCAACTGCCGGAGTTTTTACTGGCGTGGCCGGAGCTGGACGCGCTGGTATGCGTATCGGATGAGCTGGCCTGCGGCGCGTTATACGAGTGCCAACGACGGCGGATCAAAGTTCCGGACGATTTAGCGGTGGTCGGGTTTGGCGATAGCGATGTCAGCCGGGTCTGCCAGCCGCCGTTAACCACCATGGCCGTACCGCACCGTAAGATTGGCAGTGAAGCCGGACGGGCGCTGTTGGAAAGGTTAAATCAGGGAAACTGGAGCGATCGAAAATCCATCGCCTCCAGTTTATGTATGCGGGAAAGCTGCTAAAACGCTTATTCCGTCTCTTCCGGTTTCTCCTGAAGCGCAGCTTCGTTTTTGGCGTTGCGGGTCATCCACAGCGCCAGCGCTTTGAGCGAATCTGGCGTAAACTCATCACAGCGCGCGGTGATCTCCTCCGGAGTCAGCCAACACACTTCGCTGACTTCATCTTCCTGAAGCGCGAAAGGCCCGTGGGAAACGCAGCTAAACAGCGCGCCCCAAACCCGGCAATGTTGGTCTTCAAAGTAAAACAGACCGTGTTCGGCAAACGGCACGCCTGCAATACCCAACTCTTCTTCCGCTTCGCGGCGGGCAGATTCCAGTAGCTGCTCATCAGCCTGGACCACGCCGCCTGCGGTAGCATCTAACATACCGGGCAAAAAATCTTTTGTTTCGGTACGACGCTGCACCAGAATTTTACCCATACCATCATGAACGACGATATACGTCGCACGATGCCGTAAGCGTTGCGCACGCATCTGTTCCCGGCTGGACTGTGCAATGACTTCATTGTCTTCATTCACAATATCCACCCATTCCGTACTTGCCAAACGACGCTGTTCCACCATCAGGAAACCTTCTTATTTCTGGCGCTCTTACGGCGCATTTACGTTTGTGAGGTAAATTACGAGTTAATTGCAACCTGCGCAATGATACTTTGATCATTGAGTGCGATTACGCTCAACACATTATCATCCAGAATACCGTAGCTTGCCGCATACCCGCCTTTCGGAATGCTCACTGACCCAGGATTAAAGTGATACAGCCCTTCCTGCTGTTGCGCCACCGGCAGATGCGTATGACCATAAACCAACACATCGCCAGTATGCAGAGCGGGCGGATTCGTCGGCCCGAAGAGGTGCCCATGCGTTAAAAATAGCCGCCTCTCTTGCGTCAATATTTGCTGCCACGGCGCAGTTATCGGGAAATGCAGCAGCATCTGATCCACTTCGCTATCGCAGTTGCCGCGCACGGCAATGATTTGCGTCGCCACCGCGTTCAGGCGTTCGGCGACCTGGGCGGGCGCATAGCCTTCAGGCAGCGCATTTCGCGGCCCGTGGTTAAGGACATCGCCTAATATCACCAGCCAACGCGCGCCGCTTTGCGCGAACCGCTCAAGCACGCGTTCCGTGGCGGGTAAAGAACCATGAATGTCCGATGCGAACATCAGTTTCATCGCTCACTCCTCGTTGTGAAAAACGGCGTTATGATACTGGAATATGAATAGATTTTCAGCCTGAACGCTTCGAGGAAAGCGCAATAAAACGCTGTACGGAAGCACGCTGCCACTGGAATGTCGCATACGCCGCCAGCGACGCCGGCACGTCATCGCCATGCAGCGCCAGACGATTGATCATCAATGCCAGATCGGTATCGGCAATGCACCATTCACCAAATAAATTTTGCGTCCCCTGCCCCAATAGCGCTTCAGCCGTCGCAAACAGTTTTGCCGCGCTGGCTTTTCCAGCCTCGCTTAGCGGCGCTTTTTTCGCCCCGGCAAACACCACGTCGGTAGGCCGTTCTTCGCGAAGCGGCAGTAAATCGCTGCGTAGCCACGCCTGAATCTGTCGCGCGCGGGCGCGTTTTTGTAAATCGTGCGGGTAGATACGCTCCCACTGCGGCGGCGCGAAACGCTCCTCCAGGTATTCCGCAATAGCGGACGACTCGCTCAACTCAAAATTGTCGGCCTCAAGCACCGGTACGCGCTGCGTCAGCGCATATCCCCGCCAGCCAGGTTGCAGATGTTCTCCCTGGTCCAGATCGCGGGTTTTCAGAGTAAAGGAAAGCCCTTTTTCTTGTAATGCCACCCAGGCGGACAAGACGTAGGGAGAGAAAAAGTTCGCATCCGACCACAGCACAATAACAGGCTTACTCATAATGTCCTCTTGAGGGCGTATTAAGTTTCTTCCCAAAATATAGCGTCTTTCGCCTGCTGTCACCTGATGAAAACTCACACACATCAGGAGGCTTTCTATACTTAATTCAGCCCAGACTCTTTACGCACATGCAGGAGCCAAAATGATTGACCTTTACTACGCCCCCACGCCCAACGGGCATAAAATAACGCTGTTTCTGGAAGAGGCGGAGCTGGCGTATCGTTTGCTAAAAGTAGATATCAGCAAGGGCAATCAGTTTCGCCCTGATTTTTTGGCTATCTCTCCCAATAATAAAATTCCTGCCATCGTCGATCACGCCCCGGCAGACGGCGGTCAACCGCTTAGTCTTTTTGAATCCGGCGAAATTCTTCTCTACCTGGCGGAAAAAAGCGGCAAACTGCTTAGCGGGGAGCTGCGTGAACGCCATACCACGCTGCAATGGCTGTTCTGGCAGGTCGGCGGGTTAGGGCCGATGCTGGGCCAGAATCATCACTTTAACCATTTTGCGCCGCAGGCCATCCCCTATGCGATTGAACGCTATCAGGTTGAAACGCAACGCTTATACAACGTCCTGAATAAACGCCTGGAAACCTCCCCGTGGCTGGGCGGCGACCACTACAGTATTGCGGATATCGCCAGTTGGCCGTGGGTTAACGCGCATCAGCGTCAGCGAATCGATCTTGATACCTACCCGGCGGTGTATAACTGGTTTGAACGCATTCGCACGCGTCCTGCGACAGCGCGCGCACTGTTACAAGCGCAACTGCACTGTAACAGTACGAAAGCGTAACGCGGTAGCATACATCATGTATGATGTAGAGGTGTATACACGGAAAAAACCTGCGTCCGGCACCCTTATTCGTATTAAAAACCTGACATTAGGGAAGAGGAAATCCTCCCTACTCTGGAGGTCATATGCAGATTCTGATTACCGGCGGTACGGGCCTGATAGGGCGTCATCTCATTCCCCGGCTGTTAACACTGGGGCACCAGGTGACGGTCGTTACGCGCAATCCCGATAACGCGCGTCAGATTCTCGATTCCAGAGTGACATTATGGAAAGGGCTGGCGGAACGTGAGCACCTCAATGAGATTGATGCCATCATCAATCTGGCGGGCGAACCGATTGCCGACAAGCGCTGGACGTCGCAACAAAAAGAACGGTTGTGCCAAAGCCGCTGGGCTATCACGCAAAAGTTGGTGGATTTAATTCATGCCAGCGCTACGCCGCCCTCGGTGTTGATATCCGGCTCCGCCACGGGCTATTACGGCGATCTGGGCGACGTTGTCGTCACTGAAGATGAGCCGCCGCACAACGAATTTACGCATAAACTTTGCGCCCGCTGGGAACAGATTGCCTGTCGTGCGCAGAGCGACCAGACCCGCGTCTGCCTGCTGCGTACCGGCGTTGTCCTGGCGCCGCAAGGTGGGATTCTGGGGAAAATGGTTCCGCCGTTTCGCCTTGGACTCGGCGGTCCGGTGGGTAATGGTCGGCAATATCTGGCCTGGATTCACATCGACGATATGGTCAACGGCATCCTGTGGCTGCTGGATAACGATCTTCGCGGTCCCTTCAATATGGTCTCGCCGTATCCCGTCCATAATGAGCATTTTGCTCATGCGCTGGGTCGCGCGCTGCGTCGTCCGGCGATTATTCGCATTCCGGCGACGGCAATTCGCTTATTGATGGGAGAGTCGTCAGTGCTGGTGTTGGGCGGACAGCGGGCGCTGCCAAAACGGCTTGAAGCCGCCGGATTCGCATTTCGCTGGTATGATTTAGAAGAGGCGCTGGCGGATGTGATTCGCTAGTTCCCAAAGCGCCGTATCCTGCCCGGTAAGCGATGCGCCGCCGGGCTTCTTTTATTTCAGCGAGCCTTTCAGGAATTGCTGTAAACGCGGGCTTTGCGGATTGCCGAACACCTGCTCCGGATCGCCCTCTTCTTCAATTTTCCCCTGATGCAGAAAAATAACGTGCGAAGAGACATGGCGAGCGAAGCCCATTTCATGCGTGACCACCACCATCGTTTTGCCTTCTTCCGCCAGTTGTTGCATGATGCGCAACACTTCGCCGACCAGTTCAGGATCGAGCGCCGAAGTGGGTTCATCGAACAGTAAAACGTCAGGTTCCATCGCCAGCGCGCGCGCAATAGAAACGCGCTGCTGTTGGCCACCGGAGAGATGAACGGGATATTTGCCCTGAGCGCGCTCATCAATCCCCACCTTCGCCAGATATTTCAACGCCCGCTCGCGCGCGTCGTGCTTGCTTAATCCCAGTACCTGAATCGGCGCTTCCATCACATTTTCCAGCACCGTCATGTGGCTCCAGAGGTTAAAGTGCTGAAACACCATCGTCAGGCGGGTACGCAACAAGCGTAGCTGATTTTTATCCGCCACTTTGAGCTGCCCGTCTTTGTCGCGCACCAGATTAATGTTCTGACCGTTCACGATAATCGCGCCTTCGCTCGGTTTTTCGAGGAAGTTAATACAGCGCAAAAAAGTACTTTTACCGGAGCCGGACGAGCCGATAATGCTAATCACATCTCCGGCGCGGGCCTGCAGCGATACCCCTTTCAGCACTTCATGACCGCCGTAGCGTTTGTGCAAATCGATAACGTGTAATTTATTTTCTGACATCATGTTACTCGAATTATTTAGAGGACACGTGCTGCAACCAGCGTCTTTCCGCCCGACGGAACAGGCTTATCAGGACATACGAAATGAGTAAATACAACACGGCGGCAATGCCAAACGCGGTAAACGGCTGGTAAGTCGCTGAGTTAATATCGCGGGCGATTTTCAACAAATCCGGCACCGTCGCGGTAAACGCCAGCGCCGTAGAGTGCAGCATTAAAATCACTTCGTTGCTGTAGGCAGGCAAGGCGATGCGTAATGCCGACGGCAAAATAATGCAGCGATACATTTTAAATGACGAGAAGCCATAGGCCCGTGCCGCTTCAATTTCACCGTGCGGCACCGAGCGAATCGCCCCGGCGAAAATTTCCGTGGTGTACGCGCAGGTATTCAGCGTCAGCGCCAGTACGGTACAGTTCAGTCCGCTGCGGAAAAACGCGTTAAGAAGATCGGTGCCTTTGACTATCTCCAGCGTATACATCCCCGAATAGAACACCAGTAGCTGTACGTACAGCGGCGTGCCGCGAAAAATATACGTAAACAGCCAGATGGGAAAACGGATGAATTTATTACTGGAAACGCGACCTACCGCCAGAATCACCGCCAGAAGACCGCCCATCACCACCGATGAAATTAACAGCCACAGCGTAATCGCCACGCCGGTAAAACGATAGCCATCCGTCCACAGCAGGGATTTCCAGTACTCCTGAATGATCTCAATCACAAATCAGCCCTCTTCACGCCCACGGAATAGCGACGCTCAAGTAAGAGCAGCACACCATTGGAAACGGTGGTAAATACCAGGTAGATAAGTCCACAGACCACGGCAAAATAGAAAGGCTCCCAGGTGCTTTTACCGGCAAGCTGCGTGGCTTTGACGACATCTTCCAGGCCCAGCAGCGACACCAGCGCCGTCGCTTTGAGTATCACCTGCCAGTTATTGCCGATCCCCGGCAGGGCGTAACGCATCATCGCCGGGAACATAATCCGCCGGAAGGTTTGCCCATGGGTAAAACCAAAAGCCGTCGCCGCCTCGATATGGCCTTTCGGCACCGCCATAAACGCGCCGCGAAAGGTTTCGGTAAAATAGGCGCCGTAGATGAAACCAAGGGTGATAATACCGGCCACCATTGGATCAATATCTATCTGGTCGATACCCAGCGAATCGGTCACCACGTTAAGCGCGATTTGCAATCCGTAAAATATCAGCAGCATTAAGACCAGATCCGGCACCCCGCGAATCAGGGTGGTGTATCCTTCAAAAATAAGCCCCGTAACCCGGTTTTGCGAAAGCTTCGCCCCCGCGCCGACAAGACCGATAAGCACGGCCAGCACCACGGAACTGAGCGCCAGTTCCAGCGTGACGATCGCGCCCTGTAAAATTACGCCTGAAAACCCGTACAACATGCAGCCTGTCCTGTTGTGTGTGGTGAAGTAAGAAGCCTCTTTTGCATTTTTGCCTCACATCACGCCGGATGGCGGCTGTGCCTTGCCCGACCTACGATGCTCCGTAGGCCTGACATGCACAGCGCCATCAGGCAATGCAGACAGTCAACATTCTTTGGGCTTTATCTGCACCGACGGTGATTAACCGCCATAAACATCAAAATCAAAGTACTTTTTCGCCAGCTTTTCGTAAGTACCGTCAGCACGCATTTCAGCAAAGGCTTTGTTCAGCGCTTCGCGCAGCTCGTTATCCTCTTTGCGCAGCCCCATACCGGTTCCTACGCCGAATAACTTCTCATCTTTCACCGCCGGGCCGCCGAATTTATAGTCTTTTCCGACGGGCTGTTTAAGGAAACCTTCGCTGGCCGCGACCTCGTCCTGGAACGCTGCATCAATACGACCCGCCGTCAGATCGGAATAAATGTTGTCCTGCCCCTGGTAAGAGACGATCTCAATCCCTTTCGGCGCCCAGTGCTCATTGCCGAAGGTCTCCTGCGTCGTCCCCTGTAGCACGCCGACGCGCTTGCCTTTCAGCGACGCGACGGTCGGCTGAATATCAGAGTTCTTCGCCACCACCAGACGGGAATCAGCGGCGTAAAGCTTGTCGGTAAACGCGATTTCCTGCTGGCGCTTTTCAGTGATGGACAGCGAGGACATGATGGCATCAATTTTCTTCGCTTTTAAAGACGGAATCAGCGCATCCAGCGGGTTTTCCACGAACGTACACTGTGTGTTGATACGTTTGCACAGCTCTTTGGCCAGATCGATATCAAAGCCGACCAATTCACCTTGTGCATTTTTGGATTCAAACGGTGCGTATGTAGGATCGGTACCGATACGAATCTTTTGTGGAATAGCGGCAAATGCTGCGGTAGCGCTGGAAAATGCCAGCACCAGAGAAAGGGATAACGCCAGTTTTTTCATAACTATCCTCAACAGACTGTCTTTCCAGGAGATCTTTACAGATCCGATGCGACTATCGTGCCATTAATCAGGCCGACAAGGCAAAGCATTCTACCTTGTCAGCCGGTTTATTTTGCATAAAAATCGATTAAGTATGCATTTATGCGCCTGTTCCGCAACGGCTTATGCACCAAAAAGGTGCAAAACATCTATTTTGCACCGTGATAGTTCCCCAGCGCGGCGCGTTATCCCCTTCCCTCAATCGCCGTAGACATTAAAATCGAAGTACTTTTTGGCCATTTTGTCGTAAGTTCCGTCCTGGCGCAGTTCGGTCAGCGCTTTATCAAACGCGGCTTTTAGCTCGGTATCGTCTTTACGCAGCCCAACCCCCGTCCCGTCGCCAAAATATTTTTTATCCTTCACGGAAGGACCGGCAAACGCATACTCTTTGCCCGCTGGCTGCTTCAGGAAACCTTCGCTGGCGGCGACTTCATCCTGCAATGCGGCATCCAGACGACCGGCGGTTAAATCGGAATAGATAAGATCCTGGTTAGCATAAGCCACCACATCCACACCTTTAGTGCGCCAGTTATCATTGGCGTAAGCCTCTTGCGTGGACCCTTGCAGCACGCCGACATGCTTGCCTTTCAGCGATTCCAGCGTCGGCTGAATGGGAGACCCTTTTGCCGCAATCAGGCGTGAATCCGCCGCGTAAAGTTTGTCGGAAAACGCAATTTCTTGCTGGCGTTTATCGGTGATAGAGAGCGATGAAATAATGGCATCAATTTTTTTCGCTTTTAGTGAGGGAATAAGCGCATCAAAGTCGCTGGCGACCCAGGTACATTTCACCTGCATACGCTTACACATTTCATTACCGAGATCGATATCAAAGCCAATAAACTCGCCTTTGGCATCTTTTGATGAGAAAGGCGCGTAGGTGGTATCTGTTCCAATACGAACCGTTTGCGGGAGCGCGGCGTAACTGGCCGCCGTCGCGCCCAGACCTATCAGCAAAGATAAAGCGAGAACGGTCTTCTTCATACATACCCCTCAAGTGGCGTCATTTTCTTATGTTTTACGTGGTGTTGTGTGTTTGCAGACTTTTTCATGCAGGTCTTATGCCATTTTCACGTCAGCAAAACGATTCGACGTTAAATTTGTTAATAAAACGTTGCAATATTGTCCTGATGTTGAAGATAGCAGGTATGACGGTTGCACCGCAGCGTTTCGGCGGCTTTTAACGAATTAAATGTTGAGGATATGATCGCGGTTACAAAATTGCCCTGAAACAGGGCAACAGGGACAATAATGCACGCTAAACAGACAACGCTATGCGCCCTGCCAGCGAACAAAAAGGTCGTGCGGAAGGGGGATGTCAAACTGGTCCAAAACTCGGTTAACCGTTTGATTTATAATATCATCTAACGTCTGAGGAAGATGATAAAAAGCCGGAACCGGCGGCATAATCACCGCGCCTATCTCAGCGGCCTGGGTCATTAAACGCAAATGCCCGATATGCAGCGGCGTTTCGCGCACACACAGCACCAGAGGTCGCCGCTCTTTTAATATCACATCCGCCGCGCGGGTAAGCAGTCCGTCAGTATAACTGTGGACAATCCCCGACAGCGTTTTAATCGAACAGGGCAAGATAACCATTCCCGCCGTCGGGTAAGAGCCCGAGGAAATGCTGGCGGCAATGTCGCGCGCATCGTGCGTCACATCGGCCAGCGCCTGCACCTCGCGCAGCGAAAAATGGGTCTCCAGCGCCAGCGTTTGCCGGGCCGCCTGGCTCATCACCAGATGCGTTTCCACGCTATCGACATCGCGCAAAATTTGTAATAAGCGCACGCCATAAATCGCCCCGCTGGCGCCGCTAATTCCTACAATGAGTCGTTTCATGTTCTCTTACCGTTTACGAGCGCCGTTCATCCCACTGGGCTCAAAGTGGGTCTGAAGAGATACCATGACAAAAGAATCCCTATCATAAAAGCCAGCTCAACCAACATTATCACTACCCCTTGCTCACTAAACCAGGTGCCGACCATAATGGCAAAATTGGTGATAATGACAAATCGGGCCGTCCAGGGGAAAAGCGGCGATCGATAGCGTAGCAAATCGCTGGCGTACGTTCCATTACGCACCGATTGTCGGAAACGATACTGGCACCATCCGATGGTTATCCATGCCAGGCAACCCACCTGCCCGGTACTGGCGATCAGATATAAATAAAATTGCTGTGCGGGAATATAGCGGGTCAGCAACGACACCAACGCCAACAAGGCCGTGATTAAAATAGCATACACCGGCACGCCGCCGCCGTTCGTTTTACCAAAGCAGGCTGGCGCAAAGCGATCGCCCGCCATAGACCACAGCATACGCGAACTGGCGTAAATGGCCGAGTTAGCGGCAGAAACCGCGGCGGAAAAGATCACCAGCGTCATCAGCGTATCCGCCCCCGGAATGCCCGCGTGGGAGAATACCCATACAAAGGGACTTTGTCCATTTGGCGTCAGTTCATGAGGATAGACCAGCGCCAGCACCGCAATCGCCAGGCCGTAAAACAAAATGATTCTGAGACCGATCCCCAGGATCACTTTCGGTAAAATAATGTGCGGCGATTCGGTCTCCCCTGCCGCATTTCCTACCAGTTCCACCCCCTGGAAGGAGTAAATCACGATCGTCATACAGACCACAATTTGCTCCCAACCGTGGGGAAACCACATTCCGTCTGTTTTTAACGTCGGGTGCCAGTCACTATGGCCCATTAGCGAGTAGATCATGACCCCGCCCGCGCAGATAAACAGCACGATCGCGAAGACCTTAATGGCCGAAAGCCAGTATTCGCATTCGCCAAAACTTTTTGCGGAGGTGAGATTGATAGCCGTCAGGATGAGCAGAATCGCCAGGCAGAACATATATACCGGAACCGCGGGGAAAAACTGGTGAGCAATAAACCCTGCAGCAGTGAGGTCGGCTGCCAGGGAAAAGACCCAGCTAAACCAGTAAAGCCAGCCAATGGTATAGCTCCAGCAAGGTGACGGCATAAACATCAGCGCGTAATGTTGAAATGAACCGGAGTGAGGAAAGGCGCATGATAATTCGCCAAGACACATCATCGTTGCCAGCATAATGGTTCCGGCAAACAGATAGGCCAGTAAGGTTCCCGCCGGCCCGACGCTGCTTAACGGTTCGGCAATGCCGATAAATAAGCCGGTGCCAATCGTGCCGCCCAGCGACATCATCAGCAGATGCCGTTTCTTCAGGTTACGCCGCAGACCGCCTTCAGGCTCTGCTGGCGGTGATTGTTGCAGGGTATCCATCGTTACTCCCTGTCTTTCGTGAGGTCAAAGATGCCGCCGCGACATAGCCGCGGCGGTTATGCGTTAACGCGTAAACCTCCAGGCGACGCCTTTGGTCTGGCAGGCCATTAACAGGCCCGTATAATCCAGCTCAAAGCGAACCACATCGCCTACTTTTAGCGACTGACGACAATCTTCAATATCCACCAGCGTATGATCGCTGGTTTGCCCTAAGATAGTGATAGCGTCGTCGCATGGCACACAGTTATCCGACGGCACATCCTGGCGACCAAACGCCAGCAATGCGCGTCGGCGTATGCCACGATCGACAAAGGTTTTACTTTGCAAAAAGGCATCGACGCCCAGCTCCCCGACCGGGACGGTCGGTTTACTGTTCAGTTCGATGATTTCCGCTTCCAGGATATACATATCGGAACAGGCTTTATCGACCGGTTTTGCGGAGTGGTGAAATTCATTCAGGTATTTCATGTCCACATATTCAATGCCGAATTCATGCAGTCCGCCGATGCGCAGATGATTCAGCCCCTGCGGCCAGATACCTTTATCCAGCAGGTGATAGCTGGTGCAGTTTCCCGCAGAAAGCCGCCGGACAGGAATACCGCTGTCGGCTTCCAGCCGGGCGGCCAGCGCCAGAAAATCCTCGCCATTTTTTACCGTTGGCAACACGGTGCCGTAACAATTAAAGTTGGTGCCCAGTCCATATAATTCCAGACCGGGCAGACCAGTAATCAGAGTCACGGTCTCAAGAATGCGTTGATATTCACCAAACCAGATACCCTCGCGTAAATCGCCCATATCCACCATCAGTAATACCTGATGCGTTTTCCCCTGGCGTTGGGCTTCTTGCGATAATGCCCGTAATACCACCGGCTCGCTATTTAAACTAATATCCGCGTAGCGCACCACATCTTCGATTTCACTCAGACACGGGCTGCGTAACAGGCAAGTCGTACATCCTGTCTCGCGTATTTTTTTCAAATTATAGGTTCGTGATTCAGCAATAACGGTAATTCCGCCGTTGAACACCGCCTGCGCGGTTTCCACGCAGCCGTCAAAAACTTTATTGACAGCCATCACGTCAATACCGCTACTTGCCAGCAGAGCTTTTTCCGTGCGGGCGTTTTCTTCCAGCTTGCGTAGATTTATTTCCAGAACTGGCATATACATTTTATTTTCCTCCCGCCATGCTTAAACGAGCATTACGTTTCTGCGCCCGATGGTAAATGTACTCCGCGACGACAACCGCCAGCACGGCTCCGCCAATAATTTTCCCGGCGTACTGGAAATATCCGCCCATATCAATTTGAGAAGGCGGAATAAATAACAGCGCAACGGCAAAGGCGATAGAAAGAAAGCCCAGCGCGGGTAAAATAGCCGGTAAAACCTTGCCCGGAATTTTAAAACTTCTTGGCGTATCCGGCTGAGTCTTACGTAAACGCCAGAACGCCGGGAACATCACCAGATAAGGAATAAAATAGGTGATGGTCGTTAGCGCCGTTAACATCCAGTAAGCCGCCGCAACGCTTGGCGAAATAAAAGTCGAAAAACACAGGACCGTGACAATAATCGCCTGTACAGTCAAGGCAAAGGCGGGCGTTTTCCACACCGGATGTAATTTGCCGATTCGGTCCCCCAGCAGATTATCTTCACGCGAGGCTTCCTGGAGCATATAAATCGGCCCCACCAGCCAGGAGTTAATCTGCCCGAGAGCGCCAAAAAACATACAGATGGCCATAACAGGAATTAACCACGGCATATGCAGCGTGTCCGCAGCAGCATGCATAGCCTGCATGACGCCTGCCACGATGTCGGTTTTCCCGGCGGGTAAAAGCGTATTTAGCGCCCAGGTGCCGACCATATAGATCCCAACGATAACGGCGGCAGAGACGGCCATCGCTCGCGGAAAATCACGCTGTGGATTACGGGTACGCCCGGCAATCATCGGGGCGACCTCCAGTCCGGCAAACGCAAACATCATGCTGGATAAGAAAACGATCGTATCCCAGTGTCCGAGATCCGGAATCCAGTTTTTCGCTGTAGTGTAGTCCGTCTGCATCTGGTGTCCGGTACATAGCCATACCACCGCCAGCAAAATGAGGATAGCGGAGGGAATAAATACGCCGCACCAGGCGCTGATGCTATTAATAATTTTTGTCCATTCCATCCCGCGGATATTCATCAGCGTTAATAGCCAGAAAATTACCGCGGAACCAATACCGATAAATGCTTTATTTTCCGCCAGGCCGCCGCCGATCATATAGCCCAACGCGGTAAAGCCGAATTGCAGCATTAATGGGAAAAACAGTACGCAGGAAAAGAGAAAACAAACCACGACAATCCATGCAATACGTTTACCAAATGCCTCTTTAATCCAGACAAATATCCCGCCATCTTTCGGCCAGCCGGTTGACAGCTCGCCACATACCATCGCTAAAGGAAAAAACAAGCAGAATGCGGCTATCACCCATAACAACATGGCCGATGCCCCGTAAGGCGCCACGTTAGGGATTTGCCGCAAACTCAGAATAGCGATGACATTCATAAAGACAATGTCTTTGATGCCAAGTAAGCCAGAATTCGTGTTACTCATGGCCATCTCCTGTTATGCATTCAGGCATCACTGCCCTCTTCTTATCATCTGACGACGGGCTTCAGCATAAAACTGAAGCCCAAAACAGTATTAATAAATGTCGTACTTGACCATATCTTCGTAACTGTCTTCCCGACGAATCAGACGCGTTTCACCATTTTTATCGATCATCACCACGCCCGTGCGCGGACGGTTGTTATAAACGGTTTGACTTTCAATGGTGTATGCCCCGGCATCAAGAAATGCGACAATATCGCCAACATGAGTCTCCTTCGGCAGTAAAAACTCTTCGCCTTTCACTCCCATGTGGAAATAATCTCCGCCATCACACAGCGGCCCGGCTAATTTTATCCAGGCGTCGTGCGCTGCCGTCATGCGAGAGGCGTTATAGACATAAAAGAACCAGTCAAAATGCTGGCTGTCAGAGAGTACGCTGTAACCAGCGTCGACAAATTTCCATTCAACGTGGCATTCCACATTGCCGTTAAGATCATAATTTGTTTTACGTTTTTCGCAGGAGACTTCCGTCAGTAAAACCGCCGCCGACCCGGTCACTTTACGTCCCGGTTCAATACATATTTCCACATCGGTACGCCATTTATGCACTTCGCGAATGACCGCATCGGCAAAATCCTGGGCGGTAATACCGGCATACATATTATCTTTTAACGGGTCGCCATTCTCGTCGTCATATTTATAGGGAACCGGAATTCCGCCGCCCACGTTGATCAAATCAAATTTAATACCGAGCACCTCTTCCAGGCGACGGGATTCATCCACCAGCACTTTAGTCGCTTTTGCGAAAGGCTCTGACTCCGGCACCTGATCGCCCACATGCATATGCAAGCCGCGCAAATGCACATAAGGCATCGCCAGAATGCGGCGGCAGGTTTCTTCCGCCTGTTCCAGGTCGAGACCCGACTTCGCATGGAAAGCGGTAACCAGTTCCGCATGCGTCGCCGAGGGAACATTCGGCTCTACGCGGACGCAAACATTGGCGACTTTCTTCAGCTTGCGAGAGATGGCATCAATATGTTCCAGCTCATACAGGCTATCAACATTAATAAGATACAGATCGTTAGCGATGGCATATTCCAGATCGGCTGGCTTTTTCACCACGCCGTTGAAGACGATCTGATCGCCGCGAAAACCTATCTCCAGACACTTGCGAACCTCATATTGTGAGTTTGCCTCCGCGCAAATTCCGGCGTCACGAATGGCTTTCAACACCCCCATGACCGAGCAGGTTTTTGACGCAAAGAAGGTTTTGGTATTTTTATGCGCCGCAAATGCCTGCTGGATTTCATGAATGTTACGAATAATCTCCGGCTCAGAAAACACATAGAACGGCGTGGGGTACTGGCGCGCCAGTGCGTCCAGATCGACCCCTTCAAAACACAAATGACCGTCTTTGTGCTGGAAACGGCGATCGCCGTTGATTACCTGCTCACGTAGCTGGTTGTAATTCTGCATAATCGAGTCAGTCATAACGCCCTCTGCTTAATGTTTATGGTAAAAATCCGCATTCTTTACAGGGATAAAGCAAAAGGCATACCACTATTTTTTATCAAAATAATCAATTACTTATAAAAATAAGCTTTTTCTCATTTTCGTCATTGAGTTTGCTATTCATCACAACGACGAAAATTCGTCACTTTTATAATGACAACATGAACAATAGATATGAGGAATGCGTGTATGGCATCCACCAATCAGGAACTGGCCTCGGCGCTCAGGATGTTTTCCCGCTTTTTCGATTTGATTCATCAGCCGTTGGCCGTCATTAATGAGCGTGGTGAATACGTTTACTACAATCAGGAAAGCGCGGATCTGGACGGCTACAGTATTGAACGGGCAATGGGAAAACATATGCTGGATGTCTATCCGGGCATGAAAGAGACCCAAAGTACGATGCTTTCATCGTTAAAAAAAGGCGTGGAATACATTGGCCATTATCAAATTTATTACAATGCGCGAGGCCAGGCCGTTGACTATCAGCACACCACCGCGCCGCTCTATGCAAGCGATGGCGGCATGGTCGGCGTTATCGAAATCGGCAGGAATATGTCCGGCGTCAGGCGGCTCCAGGAGCAGGTGGTAGAACTGAACCAACTGCTGTATGCCGATCACCATGAGAAGCACCATGCCATTATTACCGAAAACCCGGAAATGCTCAGTAATATCGCCAAAGCCAAACGGCTGGCCGCCAGTAATATTCCGGTGACGATTGTCGGGGAGACGGGAACGGGTAAGGAGCTATTTTCCCGCCTGATCCATCAATGCAGCAAGCGGGCGAATAAACCCTTCATCGCCCTGAACTGCGGCGCTCTACCGCCTACGCTTATCGAAAGTACGCTTTTCGGCACCGTGCGCGGTGCCTATACCGGCGCGGAAAATAGCCAGGGCTATCTGGAGTTGGCAAACGGGGGAACGCTCTTTCTTGATGAGCTGAACGCCATGCCGATAGAAATGCAAAGTAAGCTGCTGCGATTCTTGCAGGATAAAACCTTCTGGCGGCTCGGCGGACAACAGCAACTCCACTCTGATGTCAGGATCGTTGCCGCCATGAACGAAGCGCCCGTCAAATTAATTCAACAAGAACGTCTGCGGGCAGATCTTTTTTATCGGTTGAGCGTCGGAATGTTGACGTTACCGCCGCTGCGCGCCCGCCCGGAAGATATTCCCTTACTGGCGAATTATTTTATTGATAAATACCGTAATGACGTGCCGCAGGACATTCACGGATTAAGCGAGACGGCGCGTGCTGATCTGCTCAATCACGCCTGGCCGGGTAATGTCAGGATGCTGGAAAACGCGATTGTACGCAGCATGATCATGCAGGAAAAAGATGGGCTGCTCAAACACATCATTTTTGAACAGGACGAGTTAAATTTAGGCGTACCGGAAACCGCGCCGGAAAATCCCCTTCCCTCGTCACCCGATCCGCAGTATGAAGGGTCGCTGGAGGTACGGGTTGCCAACTACGAAAGGCATTTAATAGAAACCGCGCTGGATACGCATCAGGGGAATATTGCCGCCGCGGCCCGCAGCCTTAACGTATCGCGCACCACGTTACAGTACAAAGTACAAAAATACGCTATTCGCTTCGGCGTGGTGCGTAATTGACATCGGCCAGCGGCATCGCGCCGCTGGCAAAGCCATTAGCCTTCGTTATGCATTTCCAGGTTTTCCATTTCGTTCTGGAACAGCACCGCTTTGGCGTCGTCATTACGTAATGAATCCAGGAAGTCGAGGTATTGCTGGTCTACGTCTTTGGTGACATATACCCCGTTAAATACCGAACATTCAAACTGCTGGATATCCGGATTTTCCGCGCGCACGGCTTCGATCAGATCGTTCAGATCCTGGAAGATAAGCCCGTCTGCGCCGATGATCTGACGAATCTCATCCACCTCGCGACCATGCGCGATCAGCTCATTGGCGGTCGGCATATCAATGCCATAGACGTTGGGGAAACGAATTTCCGGCGCGGCGGACGCCAGATAAACCTTCTTCGCGCCGGCTTCCCTGGCCATCTCGATGATCTGCTCTGATGTGGTGCCACGCACGATAGAATCATCCACCAGCAGGACGTTCTTATCGCGGAATTCCGCGCGATTAGCATTGAGCTTACGGCGCACGGATTTACGGCGTAGCTGTTGGCCCGGCATGATAAAGGTACGTCCCACGTAACGATTTTTGACAAATCCCTGGCGGTACGGCTTGCCGAGAATACGGGCAATTTCCAGTGCGATATCGCAGGAGGTTTCCGGGATAGGGATCACGACGTCGATGTCCAGATCTTCCCATTCACGAGCGATTTTTTCGCCAAGTTTGGTGCCCATATTCACACGAGCGCTGTAGACGGAGATCTTGTCGATAAAGGAGTCCGGGCGAGCAAAGTAAACGTACTCGAATAGACAGGGATTACTGACCGGGTTATCCGCGCACTGGCGCGTGAACAGTTGCCCCTTTTCGGTAATATAGATAGCTTCGCCCGGCGCGACATCGCGCAGAAACTCAAAGCCCAGCGTATCCAGCGCCACGCTTTCAGAAGCGACCATATACTCCGTACGACCATCGCCAACGTCACGCTTGCCCAGCACTAACGGGCGAATGCCGTGCGGATCGCGAAAAGCCACCATGCCGTGGCCGATAATCATCGCCACGCACGCATAGGCGCCGCGGATTTGACGGTTAGTCGCGGCAATCGCGGCAAAAATATTGTCGGCTTCCAGCGGATAGTGACGGAAGTTGTCGAGCTCGCTGGCGAAAATATTGAGCAGGATTTCGGAATCGGAGGTGGTGTTGATATGACGGCGCTTTTCTTCAAACAGCTTTTTACGTAGCTCGTGCGCGTTAGTCAGGTTGCCATTATGGGCCAACGTGATGCCATACGGCGAGTTAACGTAAAAAGGTTGCGCTTCGGAAGCGCTGGAGCTGCCTGCGGTAGGGTAGCGCACATGGCCGATCCCCATGTTGCCCTGCAAACGCTGCATGTGGCGAGCTTCAAAAATATCGTTCACCAGCCCGTTTGCCTTACGCAAGCGGAAGCAGTTATTCGCATCAATGGTGATGATACCGGCAGCATCCTGACCACGATGCTGGAGCACTGTTAACGCGTCATAAATCGACTGGTTGACCGGCATAACACCGGCGATACCGACAATACCGCACATACGTCATTTTCCTCGTTAAGCCACATCTCAGAACCTGTTACGTCCTGGGCAAGAAACTCGACGAGCTTTGCAGATAGTCAAAGAACCATCTGATGATGAAGCTGAACTGCGGGATGAGCTGCGATTTGCTCCAGTCTTCGCTTTTCGACAAGCCGGTAAAGGTATCAAGGAAGAACAGAATGGCGGCGACAATCAGCGCGCCTCGCAGTGCGCCGAAACAGATCCCCAACACCCGGTCAGTTCCCGACAGGCCGGTCTTCTCTACTAGCTGACCTATCACAAAATTCACGATAGCGCCGACGATAAGCGTCGCGATAAACAGTACCGCGATAGCAATCCCATTACGAACCAGTTCGTCTTCAAAGCCCGTAAACCAGACAGACAGGTAAGTGTAGTAGTGACTGGCGACAAAGAAAGCACAACCCCACGTCACCAGCGATAACGCTTCACGAACAAAGCCGCGGATCAGGCTAACCAGACAGGAAAAAGCAATCACCGCGATAATGGCGTAATCAATCCAGACCATAGATGTCCCACGATTTTACGCCCTGTCGTCCTGTTCGGGGCGCATTCTAACAGAAAAAGAAAACGTTTGCGTAGGGATTTCCTTCCCACGCGTAAATAAAAATGGCGCTGAAAAAATATTCAACGCCATCACACTTTTTATCTCTTCGGGCACGACCAGAAGAGCTGCCATCGGCCTGATAAGCGCAGGATACCCGGTTTATTCCTTCTGCCGGATGGCGACGTAAACGCCTTATCCAGCCTACAGAACTTCGGCTATTACCAGGTGAACACCGTAGGCCTTAACGCTGCGCGCTCAGGCAAAACGCGCCTTAGTTCGGGCTATATCCCATCACCACGCCGCTTAACCCGGAAATCTGCTTGAGCTCGCCAAGCGATCCTTTCATCTTATCTTTCGACGCATCCGGCCCAACGAGAATACGGGTTATTTTACCCTGTACCGGCGTTGAGGGGGAAGTATAAACCCGGAACCCGGCGGAACGAAGCTTGCCGACTATCTCGTTGACTTTATCCGCATTTTTCAGCGCGCCCAACTGTACGACATAGGCTTTGCCGGTCGGCGCAGGTTTATCGTCGGTAGCCTGTTGCGGCGCGGGCGTCGGCGTGGAAGCGGCGACAACCGGCTGTTGCGGTTTAGGCTGCGGCTTCGGCTTTTCAACCGGCTTCGGTTTAGGCGTCTCCACCGGTATAGGATCAAGCTCGACATTGTTAGACGCCATGCGCGACGGGTCCAGCGACGGCGCGGCCGCATCTCCCGCCCGCACCTCTTCAGCCGCCCCTTCCGGCGGCTGTGTCGGCAGCGCCTGCGTTGCGGCAGGCATCATATCCGGCTCATCACGGTCGCCAGGCTTCGGTACCAGTGGAATCGCAGCAAATTCATCCTGATAATGCTTTTTCTGTCCGTCCAGCAGACCGGGAAGCACAATAACCCCCAGCGCGACTAACACAATCGTGCCGACTAAACGATTCTGAAACTTACTCGCCACCGATTCTCCCCGCGTCTATCACTTCCATAACATGTGCGACGGTGTGGAACGATCCGCACACCAGCACGGTATCTTCTGGCTGCGCCGCGTCGATAGCGGCCTGCCATGCCTGCGCGACGCTATCATAGACATTCCCTTTTCCCAGATGTTCCAGAAGTTGTTCCGCCGTCGCGCCGCGCGGCCCCTCTAACGGAGCACAATACCAGTCGTCAACCACGCTTTTCAACCAGGCTAACGTGCCGGCGATATCTTTATCATGCAGCATACCAATCACCGCAAGCACGCGCCCGCGTTTCGGCAACATTTTCAGACGACCCGTCAGGTATTCCGCCGCGTGGGGATTATGGGCGACATCAAAGATAACGCGCGGCGACTCACTCACGATTTGAAAACGTCCCGGCAAGGTAGCCTGCGCAATACCGTCGCGAATCGCCTGCTCGTCAATATTCAACCTGCTGGCGCGCAGCGCGGCCAGAGCGGTGGCGGCATTCGGCTGGGGAACCTGCGGCAACGGCAGTCCGGCAAGCGTGCCGTCGCCATCGGTAAACGCCCAGTGGGTCGCTGTCACCTCATAACGCCAGTCAACGCCGCGACGCCGCAACAGCGCGCCGGTCTCCTGCGCGACATCCGCGATGGTTGCCGGCATTTCCGGTTCGCCGACGATAGCGGGTTTTTCCGCGCGAAAAATCCCGGCCTTCTCGCGGCCGATACTTTCGCGATCCGGCCCCAGCCAGTCAGTATGGTCAAGCGCGATGCTGGTAATTACTGCTACATCGGCATCCACAATGTTCGTGGCGTCCAGGCGCCCGCCCAACCCGACCTCCAGAATCACCACGTCAAGGTTAGCCTGTTTAAACAGCCACAATGCCGACAACGTACCATATTCAAAATAGGTCAATGAAATATCGCCGCGCGCCGTTTCTATTTCCGCAAAGGACGCGGTATGCGCGGATTCCGCTAATTCTTTCCCCTGCACGCGCACGCGCTCGGTGTAACGTACCAGATGAGGCGAACTATAGACGCCCACACGGTATCCCGCCGCGATTAACACCGACTCCAGCGTGCGACAGGTCGTACCTTTGCCGTTGGTTCCCGCAACGGTAAAAACGAACGGCGCAGGCTTGAGGATGTCCAGACGCGCTGCCACCTGGCTTACGCGCTCAAGGCCTAAATCGATACTCTTGCTGTGCAGGTTTTCCAGATAAGAAAGCCACGAGGCCAGGGGCGACGCAGCTTGAGGTATAGATTTGTTTTTCATTGATTCCGCTGCTTCTTTACGGTGAAAAGCAAAAGGGCAGAGCCTGCGGCCCTGCCCTTTTCAGTTATCAGGCCTCAGACTCCTGATCCGGCGCCGGAGGCACCACCACGCCTTCACGCGGGGCGTCCGGGTTCGGCGCGGGCAGATTCATCAGCTTCGCCAGAATGCTCGCCAGCTTCAGGCGCATTTCCGGGCGGCGGACTATCATATCAATAGCGCCTTTTTCGATCAGGAACTCACTGCGCTGGAATCCTGGCGGCAGTTTTTCGCGAACGGTCTGTTCGATAACGCGCGGGCCGGCGAAGCCAATCAGGGCTTTTGGCTCGGCGATGTTGAGATCGCCCAGCATCGCAAAACTGGCGGAAACGCCGCCCATTGTCGGATCGGTCAATACCGAGATGTAGGGCAGACCACGTTCCTGCATTTTAGCCAGCGCCGCCGAGGTTTTCGCCATCTGCATCAGCGACATCAGCGCTTCTTGCATACGCGCGCCGCCGGAAGCAGAGAAACACACTAACGGACAGTTGTCTTCCAGCGCCTGTTCAACGGCGCGAACGAAGCGTGCGCCAACGACAGACCCCATTGAGCCGCCCATGAACGCGAATTCAAACGCGGCGGCGACAACCGGCATACCGTGAAGCGTCCCTTTCATGACCACCAGCGCGTCTTTCTCGCCGGTTTCTTTCTGCGCGGACGCCAGTCTGTCTTTATATTTTTTGGAGTCGCGGAACTTGAGCACGTCTTTTGGCTCCAGCTCGCTACCCAACTCCACAAGGGAACCTTCATCTAACAGGCTATGCAGGCGATTGCGCGCCGACATGCGCATATGATGGTCACACTTAGGACAGACCTCAAGATTACGTTCCAGCTCAGCGCGGTATAAAACCTGACCGCAGCTATCACACTTGGTCCACACCCCTTCAGGAATGCTTGCCTTGCGGGTGGGAGTAATGTTGCTTTTAATTCGTTCAATCCAGCTCATTGGTGACCTTTCTGCCTGAACCTTAGTCAGCTTTATTATAAGGGGCGCATAATGCCATTTTTGCCCCCAACAGACCATGAATGTTGCACATTAAAACATAACAGCCCGAAACTTTGGATAAAAAAGTGGTCGAACCGCTGAGTTACTTTCTATTTTGCGGCACGCGACGCAGCGCGCTTATGCCGGACAATCTCAATGACGCCAGGTAATATCGAAACCACGATAATCCCCACAATCAGCAGCTTAAGGTTATCCTGAATCAACGGTATCGTACCGAAGAAATAACCGGCGTAGGTAAAGAGCAGTACCCACAGCAGCGCGCCGATGACGTTATAGGCTGCAAAATGCCGATAGGACATGTGCCCCATCCCTGCCACAAACGGCGCAAAGGTTCTGACGATCGGCACGAAGCGAGCGAGAATGATAGTTTTACCGCCGTGTTTTTCATAAAACTGGTGGGTTTTATCCAGGTAACTGCGGCGGAAAATTTTCGAATTCGGATTACTGAACAGTTTTTCGCCGAACAGTCGACCAATCGTGTAATTTACCGCATCGCCGACAATTGCGGCGATCAGCATTAACGCCACCATGACATGCACATTGAGATCGTTAGTTTCCAGCGAAGCCAGCGCCCCGGCGACAAACAGCAGCGAGTCGCCCGGCAGGAACGGCGTGACGACCAGGCCGGTTTCACAAAACAGAATCAAAAACAAAATAGCGTACACCCAGACGCCGTACTCCGCGACCAGCTCCGCCAGATGCACATCGATGTGCAGAATAAAATCAATAATAAAGTAGATCAGGTCCATATTTGTCTTTGCCTTTCTACCCGACACGTTTCGGGTGTGCGATTCGGATTAGTCCGCCAGAAATAGCGGGCCCATTGGTGGTTTTGGAAGGTCAAACCGGTCAGGGTAATCCACCGCAACCAAATATAGCCCCTCCGCCTTCGCCGTTGCCGCCGCCAGCGTTCTGTCCCTGGCCGCTAACAGCTCTGCGATCCAGCTCTCCGGCTGGTTGTGAGCGCCTACTTCCAGCAGGCTGCCGACAATATTCCTGACCATATGATGAACAAAGGCATTCGCTTTGATATCGACCACCACATAAGGGCCGTGGCGGGTAACGTTGATGTGCATCACATTACGCCACGGCGTGCGCGACTGGCACTGCACCGCGCGAAACGAGGTAAAATCATTTTCGCCAAGCAGACACTGCGCCGCGCGATGCATCCGCTCTGCATCCAGCGGCTCATAGTAATGCGTCACGCCTTTTGCTAATACCGCAGGACGCAGTCGATGATTGTAGATGATATAGCGATAACGGCGAGCCGTAGCGCTAAATCGCGCGTGAAAATCATCCGGTACAGTTTTCACCCAGCGCACGGCAATGTCACCAGGCAAATTCGCATTTACCCCCAGCGTCCATGCCGCATCTTTGCGCAATGCGGTCGTTTCGAAATGGACAACCTGCCCGGTGCCGTGAACGCCGGCATCGGTGCGCCCGGCGCAGAACACGTTAATAGGTTCATTTGCCACCTGCGAGAGCGCTTTTTCCAGCTTTTCCTGCACGCTGCGCACTTCATTCTGACGCTGCCAGCCATAATACTTGCTGCCGTCGTACTCAATACCCAGCGCAATTTTATAGACCGGCGATGATTGCTGTCCGGACATCAGTACAGATACTCCTGCACCAGCTTCTCCGCAATTTTAACGGCCATCAGCGCGCCGCCGAAACGCACGTTGTCCGCCACTGACCAGAACTGAATTTGTTCCGGCATACCGTAATCATTATGCACACAGCCAATAGAAAGCTGTGGATTGCCGGAAGCGTCGCCCACCTGCGTCGGGTAATCCGTCTCTTCTGATAGTACGATATCTTCACCGCGGGAAAACGCCTCGCGCGCCTCTTCCGCCGCCAGCGGACGGAGCGCTTCAAAGCTCACCATCTGCGCATGGCCATAGAACACCGGCGACTGCACGACACTGGCGGAGATCATCACGCCATCGTCCTGCAAAATTTTACGCACTTCATCGACGATACGACGTTCCTGGCGCACGCTGCCTTCACGATCCGGCAGCAGCGGCAGCATATTGAACGCCAACTGGCGGCCAAAGAAATCATCTTCATCAATCGGTATGCCGTTAAGCAGCTTCGCACTCTGTCCGGCCAGCGCATCGACCGCTTTTTTCCCCTGTGCGGACGCTGATAACATACTGGTGACGGCGATGCGCGACAGTCCCCCCTGATCGATTAACGGCTTGAGCGCCGCCAGCAGTTGACTGGTCAGACTATCGGCGACCGCAATCACGTTACGGTTGCGGTAATCCGCCAGTACATACGGGTTAACTTCCGGCACGACCAGCGGCACATCAGGCTCCAGCGCGAACAGACCGCTGGAATCTATCACCAGGCAACCTGCATTGGTCGCGTCGTCTATCCAGGCAGCCGATGCCTCTGCGCCGGCAACGAAAAACGCCAACTGCGCCTGCGTCCAGTCAAAGTCCGCCGCATCCTGGACAATGACCGACTTGCCACCAAAACGGAGGTGCTCGCCCGCGCTTTCATGACGCGCCAACGCATAAATTTCACCGACCGGGAACTGGCGTTCAGCCAGTGTTTCAAGCAGGGCTTCGCCTACGGCGCCCGTTGCGCCCAGAATGGCAATGTTCCAGCCTTCAGACATGGTGATTTACTCCAGAAATACATAAGCGTCCCTGTCGCATTATTCGACAGGGAGCATTAAGAAGACATTAATGTGCCGGGTGATGAACAGCGTTAAAACCTAGCTTACACAGCAAGGCGGCTGCCGTTTCGTCGTCACACATCACGTATAAAGACGACCATTCACGGCGCTCAAGATAATTTTTACGCAATTTATCAAATTCACCCGGAATTCCAGCGACTTTACGCAGCGGCGCATCGTCGCGGCGCACATCATACACCAAATGCGCCAGTCTTTTCAGCGTCGGTTGATCCAGCGGGCCATGAAGCGTAATACGACCAAACTCAGGCGCAGGCAGTAATGTCTCCAGCGCGACATGCTGCTCGCGGCCGATAAACGCGCTATACGCCTCAAAGACCTGGGTGGTGCCGCGCGCTTTGCCTTCCAGCGTATAGCCGGCAATATGCGACGTGCCGATATCCACGGCTTCCAGTAGCGCGACGTTAAGATCCGGTTCGCCCTCCCACACATCAAGCACCACGCTCAGCGGCTGCCCGGCATTAAGTCGCGCCAGCAACGCGGCGTTATCCACCACCGGACCGCGGCAGGCGTTAATGAGAATGGCGCCGGGTTTCAGTCGACGGATCAGCGTCTCATCGGCCAGATGCAGCGTTTTGTACGGTCCGTCTTTATAGAGCGGCGTATGGAAAGTCAGGACATCCGCTTCCTGCACCAGCTCATCCAGCGTACGAAAATCACCCTCGTCCCCGCGTGCGGCGCGTGGCGGATCGCACAGCAACGTGCGGATACCCAACGCTTCAAGCCTGGTCTGTAGCCGGCTTCCGACGTTACCCACGCCGACAATCCCTATAGTGCGATCGCGTAACGAAAAGCCGTCACGTTCGGCCAGCATCAACAGCGCGGAAAACACATACTCCACCACGGCGATAGCATTACAGCCGGGCGCGGCTGAAAAACCGATGCCCGCCTGCTTCAGCCATGCCTCATCCACATGATCGGTGCCTGCCGTAGCAGTACCAACGAAGTTAATCGGCGTGCCGCTCAGCAGCGATTCATTCACTTTCGTGACCGAACGCACCATTAACGCATCGGCATGGTTCAATTCTTCAACGGGGATCGGGCGACCCGGCACTGCCTTTACCTCACCCAGGCGGCTAAATAATTCGCGGGCGTAAGGCATATTTTCATCAACGAGAATTTTCACGACTGTCGTACCTGTTTGAGAACGAGAGTTAACCGGACAAGTGTGCCATAATCTGGCCGCCAGGCATATATTGCTCAGATTTATGGTTAAAGGATAATTAATTATGCATCCCATCTCCGGCGCCCCTGCACAGCCTCCAGGCGAAGGGCGTAATCCTCTTTCCGCTGCGAGCGAGCAGCCGCTTTCCATGCAACAGCGTACGGTACTGGAAAGGCTGATCACGCGCCTGATTTCACTGACCCAGCAGCAAAGCGCGGAAGTATGGGCCGGAATGAAACACGATCTGGGGATAAAAAATGACGCGCCGCTACTGTCGCGCCACTTCCCCGCCGCTGAACAGAATCTTACCCAGCGTCTGGGCGTAGCGCAGCAAAATCACGCCAATCGTCAGGTGCTTTCACAGCTAACAGAGCTGCTTGGCGTCGGGAATAATCGTCAGGCCGTCAGCGATTTTATCCGTCAGCAATACGGTCAAACCGCGCTTAGCCAGCTTACGCCCGATCAACTCAAAAACGTGCTGACGCTCCTGCAACAGGGGCAGCTTTCCATTCCGCAGCCGCAGCAACGTCCGGCAACGGATCGGCCATTATTGCCTGCTGAACATAATACGTTGAATCAGTTGGTGACGAAGCTGGCAGCCGCGACCGGCGAGTCAAACAAACTTATCTGGCAATCAATGCTGGAACTCTCCGGCGTGAAAAGCGGCGAGCTCATTCCGGCAAAACAGTTTACTCATCTGGCGACATGGCTACAGGCGCGGCAGACGCTGTCACTACAACACGCGCCTACGCTACATACGCTGCAGGCTGCGTTAAAACAACCGCTTGAGCCAGACGAGCTCACAGCGATCAAAGAGTATGCCCAACACACTTATCAAATTCAGCCGCAAACGGTGCTGACCACCGCACAGGTACAGGATTTACTTAACCATATTTTCCTGCGTCGCGTAGAGCGAGAGACTGATGAGCTGGAACCGCTCTCTATTCAACCCATCTACCGCCCGTTTGCGCCGATGATTGAAACCGTGAAAAATCTGTCTGCGCGACCAGGCCTGTTGTTTATCGCGCTAATAATTGTACTGGCGCTTTTCTGGCTGGTTTCTTAACCACGCCGGAACGATAATATCGTCACCAGGATGCCAACCACCGCGGAGATCGCTCCCGCAAGGAATACGGAAGGATAGCCGCATGACGTGGCCAGCATGCCCGCCAGCGGGCCGGTAACGCCGTAGGAGATATCCTGAAACGCGGCGTAGCCGCCGAGCGCCGTACCGCGTACCTGTGCAGGTACGCGTTTCACAACCTCCACGCCCAGCGCCGGGAAAATCAGTGAACACCCTGCCCCGGTGAGCGCCGCGCCTACCAGCGCTATCCAGGCCGTCGGCGCCAGCCACAAGAGCAGCAGCCCTGCCGTCTCAACCAGCAATGAGACAACGGCGACCTTCACGCCGCCAAAGCGGTCCGGCATCCAACCGAACAACATGCGCATCAGTACAAACGCACCGCCAAACGCGGTCAGGGTGAATCCCGCCATCGTCCAGCCATTGCTGACAAAATAAAGTGAAATAAACGTACCGATGACGGCAAAGCCCACGCCCTGCAATGCCAGGCCCAGGCCCGGTTTCCAGATAAGCCCGACCACGCTCCACAGTGAAGGTCGCTCCCCCGTATACGCAGGCACTTTACGCACGGTGCCGTTGAATGCCCAGGCCAGCAGCGGTAAAACCATCGTCGTCCCCGCCAGCGCCGCGAAGCCAAAGTGGCTATGGATCAGCAAGCCCAACGGCGCACCGGCCGCCAGCGCGCCGTAAATCGCCATTCCGTTCCACGACATCACCTTACCGGAACGCGTTGGGCCAACCAGCCCCAGTCCCCAGGTCAGGGTTCCGGTCAGCAGTTGGCTTTCGCCAAATCCGAGGATCAAACGCCCGACAATAAGCAGCGCGAATTTTACCGGCGCGGAAACCGGCAACAGCGCGGCCAGGAGCCAGGCGGCGCCCGCCAGCCCGCAGGCAAACATCCCCTGTAACGCCGATCGTTTAGCGCCATATTGATCCGCCAGCCGTCCGGCATAGCCGCGCGTCAGTACCGTCGCAAAAAACTGAATGCCCACGGCGATCCCAACCATCGTATTGCTATAGCCCAGTTCGTGATGGACAAAAAGCGGGATGACGGGTAACGGCAGGCCGACCGTCATATAGGTCAGGAAAACCGCAAAGGCGATGCGGAACAGCGAAAAATTCGCAGACGGGGTCGTTGTTTTTTGGCTAACTGCTGTCATGCATTACTCCAGAATGCAGAGTAAGGCGGGGGAATGCCACGCCCCCCTCTACCTGAACGTCAGGATTAAGGTGCGTTGGATAACGTTAAACGCTTACGCATTATCGGAAGGATAATGTAGAAAGTGAAGTCTGCCTGTGAGACGCGAAACTTGTCAACCTTGAAATTGCAGCCAGGGTATCAACGTGGCGGCGTGTCATCAAACAGAAAGGGAAAGACCGCTTTCATCCCTCTCACCTTAAACCGTCCGGTCACCTGCTTGCGCTGTTCTGGCGTCAGTAACCTGAACATCATCTCCCAGATATCTTCAGGCTCCGCTTCCTGTAAGGAAATGGGTTCTGGCGTCGGTTCCTCTCCGCTGTCGTCCAGATAACGATGAACATAGAGAGGGAAAACAGATATATGAAACTCCTCGGCCTTTGATTTAACACGCTTACGCCTGACCCCCGCTTTCCCTTCACTGTACTTATATAAACGTTCGCGAACCGCAGGCTCGCTTCCCGGAAACCCCGGTAAGCCAAGACATTCCTTAACCGTGAACCATTCCTTTGCCATCGGTTTCTTTCCTTTCCCCTGATGAAATAAAAATATTTCTTCTTTTTCGCGAAATTTTGCTTTCTTTCTGGCACTATTCTCAGAGTGAAAAAGAAAGTAACTTTCTTTTTCTCGCGCTAATTTTTACCTTAAAAATATCGGTGCCGATAACACATCTTCTTAGGATTACAGAATGGAACCAAAAAGCCAGGACTGGCATCGTGCAGATATTAAAAGTGCACTTGAAAAAAGAGGTATTACGCACAGAGATCTTTCTCGTCAGGCCGGTGTGCGGAATTTACCCGAAAGGCAATTCAGGCGGGCGGTATCACGCTGGGGCATACATATCATGCGAAAGATTATGGCCCAATGTTAAGAAGCGCCGGATTCACCGCTATTGGTACCTATGAAATGCCGCGCGAGGGTGACGTCATTATTATTCAACCTTACGCTGGCGGAAACCCGAGCGGTCACATGGCGATATACGATGGTGCAGAGTGGTATTCAGATTTTAAACAACGCGATATGTGGGCCGGCCCGGGCTACCGGGCAGCCAGGCCCTCATATACCATCTACAGGAAGAATTAATGAAAACGTTCTCCCTTGTCGCGCTTATCCTGTTGCTTTGTAGTTGCTCTGCGCCTCATCACGACAGTACGCAGGCCGTGAAGCAGTTCTATACCTCATGGATGACGACGTTCACGAACGATGTGAATACCCCTGACGACACCACCGCCTTAATGCAACGTTACGTTGCTAAAGAGGTTATTCATCGCCTGGCGCTAATACAGTCCCTTTATGAACAGGAGATTGTGGGGGCAGATTATTTTATGTATGCGCAGGACTATGCGCCAGAGTGGATTCCACAGTTACGGGTTGGGAAGGCACACCCTTTCCTCGGCGGAGAAAAAGTGGATGTTCTGTTGGCTACAGAGTCAACGCCCATCCACCTGGAGGTTTATACCCGTTGGGAAGAGGGACGCTGGAAAATTTACCGCGTTCGGGATGCTGATAAGGATTATGAACAGCCGATTTATGACGCAGGCGCCATCACCCAGGCTGAGGCCTGGTCAGCAAAAGTCGCGCCGGAATATAAGAAGCATTAAAAAAGGGAATCGCCATCGGTCTCTTGTTCGTACCGGAGAGGTTAAAGCGCCTATTTCATCAGGCTCTTATTCCGTCGCTGAAAACAGTAAGCCGAAAACAACCCAGGCATTATTTAAAATATGAAGTGTTATCGGTATCATTAGCCCACGGCTTCTCATTCGAACAACGCATAATATCGATGAAAAAACAAACAGATAAACAAAAGTCACCGCAAAGAGATATTGTGTATGCATAAATGCAAAAGCGAGTGAAGTAATAATAATACCGGAAGCTCTTGAGTACCGCCCCCAACCGATACTGCTGTTTAATAAAAACCCTCTGAATATAATTTCCTCCGCCACAGGAGCCAGAAAGCACATCGCCAGCGTGTTAAGAAATTTATGAAGAAAAAATTGCCTTGATAACTCGGCCATCCAGGGTTCCGGGCCACTAAAAGCATTGTAGAGAACGGTAAGGCACACCAGGGCCAGCGCCGGAAAAAAACATTCCACAAATGATAAGCGGCCCAATGATAAAAACGGATAATACTTTGAATAAATACTCCAGGCGGCAATCGCATAGACAAAAACAATACTATATATAAAAGGCGCAGCCAGACCTCCCAAATAAAGCCAGGCATAGGAAGGCGAAAATGAGGCAAAAACAAAAATGCCAAGCAAACCAAATAAAACAGCCACACAACTCAAACTATGCCTAATTTTATCTAATGTATTAGTTGGCATTTATAGAATATCCATATATTTTGTTGTTCCCTGAATGAAAAAACAGGTCGCATTAGCGACCTGTTTCATTATTGATACTACAACGTAATAGTCAGGCTTACAACTTACGCATCACCAGCGTGGCGTTGGTGCCGCCAAAACCGAAGCTGTTAGACATTACGGTAGTCAGTTCACGCTCGGTCGTTTCGGTCACGATGTCCAGACCCGCAGCCTGCTCATCCAGCTCTTCGATGTTGATACTCGGCGCGATAAAACCGTGCTCCAGCATCAGCAGAGAGTAGATAGCTTCCTGCACGCCTGCGGCACCCAGCGAGTGGCCGGTCATCGCTTTGGTTGCAGAAATTGCCGGGCTGTTATCGCCAAACACTTCACGGATTGCACCGAGTTCTTTCACGTCGCCTACCGGAGTAGAGGTACCGTGAGAGTTCAGGTAGTCGATCGGCGTGTCTACGCCGTGCATCGCCATCTGCATGCAACGTACTGCGCCTTCACCAGACGGAGCAACCATGTCTGCGCCATCGGATGTTGCGCCGTAACCGACGATTTCCGCATAGATATGCGCGCCGCGCGCCAGAGCGTGTTCCAGCTCTTCGACAACAACCATACCGCCACCGCCCGCGATGACAAACCCATCACGGTGCGCATCATAGGTACGGGACGCTTTTTCAGGCGTATCGTTATATTTGGTGGACAGTGCGCCCATCGCATCGAACTCACAGGCCATTTCCCAGCACAGCTCTTCGCCGCCGCCAGCAAAAACGATGTCCTGTTTGCCCAGTTGGATCTGTTCAACCGCATTGCCGATACAGTGTGCGGAGGTCGCGCAAGCGGAGCTAATGGAGTAGTTCACGCCATAAATTTTAAACGGCGTAGCGAGGCAGGCGGAAACGCCGGATGCCATTGCTTTCGTCACCACATACGGGCCCACGGCTTTCAGACCACGCGGGCTACGCATGGCGTCTGCGCCAAAGACCTGGAATTTCGGGGAGCCGCCGCCGGAACCTGCAATCAGGCCGACACGCGGGTTATTCTGATAGACTTCCGGCGCCAGACCGGCGTCGGCCACTGCCTGCTCCATAGACAGATAAGCATAGATGGAGGCGTCGCTCATAAAGCGCACGACTTTGCGGTCAATGAGGCCAGTGGTATCCAGTTTTACGTTGCCCCATACCTGGCTACGCATGCCGGCGTCCTTCAGCTCCTGAGAGAAAGTGATCCCTGAACGTCCTTCACGCAGAGATGCCAGGACTTCCTGCTGGTTATTACCGATGCTGGAAACGATGCCCAGGCCAGTAATCACTGCACGTTTCATTCAATACCTCTGTAATTCGCACTATTTTTAAGTTTCGATTGGCACAATAGCGTACACTTGTACGCCGAACAAGTCCGATCAGCCATTTAGTACGGAAATTTGCGCCGTCAGGCACACATCGTTAAGATCGCGATACCGCCCGTCAGACGAGTAACTTACGTGAAACAATACGCCATACAACCCGCCACACTCGAATTTAACGCTGAGGGTACACCTGTTTCCCGAGATTTTGATGATGTCTATTTTTCTAATGACAATGGACTCGAAGAGACACGCTACGTTTTTCTTGGCGGCAATCGTCTTGCGGAGCGATTTCCCGTACATTCACATCCATTATTTATAGTCGCGGAAAGCGGTTTTGGCACCGGACTTAACTTCCTGACGCTGTGGCAGGCGTTTGACAGCTTTCGTTCTGCGCACCCACAGGCGACGCTGCAAAGGTTACATTTCATCAGTTTTGAGAAATTCCCGTTAACGCGCGACGATCTGGCGCTGGCGCACCAACACTGGCCGGAGCTCGCGCCCTGGGCAGAGCAGCTGCAGGCGCAATGGCCGCTGCCGCTCCCGGGGTGCCACCGCCTATTGCTGGATCGGGGTCGGGTGACGCTGGATTTGTGGTTTGGCGATATTAATGAGCTGACCGACCAACTGGACGCCACGCTGAATCAAACAGTCGACGCCTGGTTCCTCGACGGTTTTGCCCCGGCGAAAAATCCGGATATGTGGACGCCAAACCTGTTTAACGCGATGGCGCGGCTGGCGCGGCCCGGCGCAACGCTGGCGACGTTTACCTCGGCGGGCTTCGTTCGTCGGGGATTACAGGAAGCCGGTTTTACCATGCAAAAACGCAAAGGCTTCGGACGTAAACGCGAGATGCTTTGCGGAGTGATGGAACAACACCTCATGCCGACCCTTTCCGCGCCCTGGTTTTACCGCAGCGGAAGCGAAAAACGTGAAACGGCGATCATTGGCGGCGGCATCGCCAGCGCGCTGTTATCACTGGCGTTACTGCGTCGCGGCTGGCAGGTGACCCTCTATTGCGCGGACGACCAGCCCGCCCAGGGCGCCTCCGGTAATCGACAGGGCGCGCTTTATCCGCTCCTTAGCAAACATGACGCCGCCATTAATCGCTTTTTCCCGACCGCATTCACCTTTGCCCGTCGCCTGTATGATGCCCTGCCCGTCTCTTTTGATCATGACTGGTGCGGCGTGACGCAGCTCGGATGGGATGAGAAAAGCCAGCAGAAAATTGCCCAGATGCTGTCCCTGGCGCTGCCCGCCGGACTGGCCTCGGCGCTCAATGCTGAAGAGGCGGAACAGGCGGTTGGCGTGACGACACGCTGCGGAGGAATTACCTATCCGGCAGGCGGCTGGCTGTGCCCGGAACAATTAACTCGCGCAGTCATCGCACTGGCGACCGAACAGGGTTTACAAACGCGCTTTCGCCATACGCTCACGTCGCTCGTTGCGCAGGAGTCGCGCTGGCAACTGCGCTTTACGTCAGGTGAAACCGCCAGCCATGAGACCGTCGTTCTGGCGAACGGCCATCAGATTAACCGTTTTGATCAGACCCGGCCGCTGCCGGTGTATGCCGTCGGGGGGCAGGTCAGTCATATTCCCACCACCTCCGCCCTCTCGGCGTTGCGTCAGGTGTTATGCTACGACGGCTATCTGACGCCGCAAAATCCGCATAATCAGCAGCACTGTATTGGCGCCAGCTATCACCGGGGCGATGAAAGCACCGTCTGGCGCGAAGAAGATCAGCGTCAGAACCGACAGCGTCTGCTTGACTGTTTTCCGGATGCGAAATGGGCCACAGAGGTTGACGTTAGCGGCAACAGCGCCCGTTGCGGCGTGCGTTGCGCCACCCGCGACCATCTGCCGATGGTGGGCAATGTCCCGGATTACCACGCCACGCTGACGCATTACGCCGATTTAGCCGATAACAAAACGTCGGCGGCGCCTGCGCCTGTGTATCCGGGTTTATTTATGCTCGGCGCGCTGGGATCGCGCGGTTTGTGCTCAGCGCCATTATGCGCAGAAATTCTGGCGGCGCAGATGAGTAACGAGCCGATTCCACTGGATGCCGGTACGCTGGCGGCGTTAAATCCAAATCGGTTATGGGTGAGAAAGTTATTGAAGGGAAAAGCGGTGAAGTAATGGGTCAGTCAATAGCGGAAGGCGGCAAGCGTCGCCTTCCGGCCCACGGCGTTATTGTTTTGCCTTGTCGAACAAATTGTCCCACATCGCTTTGACTAACGCCTGATCGCGCGGCGACAGTTCGCCGGCGCCGATCGCTTTTTCCAGACTTTGGCTAACGTTGGCATAGACCGCCTCGACGGAGTGGTCATCACCGCTCTCCAGCTCGGCAATGGCTAACGTCAGGTGGCCACGCAGGTATCCACTGGCAAAAAGCTCATCGTCGCTGGCGTGCTCTACCATATCGTCAATTAATGCCAGAATGCGTGATTCAAACTCCGCGATCATCTTCTTTCCTCATTGTAAACGTGGCGCTGGCTTTAATTAAGCGCTTCCGGCCACGGGAACTGTTCCGCCTTAAGTTCGGGCGTGTGATAGTAATTCTGTAGCGCTTTGATGAAGCGGGCCGGACGTTCAGGAATGCCCTGCTCCAGATACGCCATTACCTGCGCATGAACCCGGCGCTGAAACGCCACGCGATCCGGCTCAATATCGCCTTCCAGATTGTCGCAACTGACGTTAAAGGGATACCCCGCCGCCACGCAAAACAACCAGTCGAAAGCCTGTGGCTTCACCTCCACGTCTTCGAATTGACTTTGGGTCTGCGCGTCGCGTCCGTCCGGGCAGTACCAGTAACCAAAGTCAACCAGTTCGCGGCGCGCCTTACCGGCGATACACCAGTGAGAAATCTCATGCAGCGCGCTGGCGTAAAACCCATGCGCAAAGACGATGCGGTGGTACGGTACCTGCGCGTCAGCAGGAAGATAGATCGGTTCGTCGTCGCCTTTAATCAGACGGGTATTAAATTCTTCGGCAAAGCAGCCGTTAAAAATCTCAATTAACTGTTCGTAATGGTGCGTATTGTTCATTAATTCATCCCCAACCAGTGGAGGATCTCCTGTCCGTGGCTATCATAAAGTAACCTGGCGCTCATTACCGCCGAGACAATAACGATCATCGGTCTGATAAGTTTTTGGCCTTTGCTCAACACCAGACGCGACCCCATTCGCGCCCCTAAAAACTGACCAACCAGCATCACGAAGCCCGTCGCCCAGATCACTTTGCCGCCGATGATAAATAACAGCAGGCCGCCAACGTTGGAGGTAGCGTTAAGCACTTTGGCATGTGCCGTGGATTTCGCCAGGTTATAGCCACATAAGGTGACAAACGCCAGAGCGTAAAACGACCCGGCGGCAGGCCCGAAAAAGCCGTCGTAAAACCCGACGCATCCCCCGGCTATCAGCGCGAACGGTAATCCATACAGGCGGCGCTGGCGATCTTCCTCGCCCAGCTTCGGCATCAATAAAAAATAGAGGCCGATGAAAATCACCAGGATAGGCAAGATCTGGCGCAAAATATCCGCCTGCACGTGCTGCACCAGCAGCGCGCCGCTCATCGAGCCAATGAACGTCATCAGAATATTGAGCTTTTGCTCGGCCAGGTTTACCACTTTACGGCGAATAAAATAGAGCGAAGACGAGAGGGAGCCGCCGCACGCCTGTAATTTATTGGTCGCCAGCGCGTTTGCCGGCGACATCCCGGCGGCCATCAGCGCAGGGATAGTGAGCAGCCCTCCGCCCCCGGCGATAGAATCGATAAATCCTGCCAGTACGGCGACAAAAAACAGCACCACCAGCAGCAGCGGGGAGACCATAAACAGATCATAAAAATTGTCCATCAGAGTACATGCTCATCCAGTAGCGCCTGGCAGGAAGGCGGCAGCGGCGGCGGTGTCTTCTTCTCAGGCTTTGTGGTGCCAGGTTTTGGCGGTTCGAACCAGCTTTGCAGTTCAGCGCCGCATCCATCGCCCGGCGGGGGTAAAGGTTGATCTTCGCACTCCAGGCTGTCGGCAGGGCAGCGTAAACGCACGTGCATATGCGCGCGATGCTGGAACCAGGGGCGTACTTTACGTAGCCAGTCACGATCGCTTCCGGCATCGAGGCAAAGCTGTTGTTTAATAGCCGGATTGACGAAAATACGGGTGACGTCATTGTCTTGTGCCGCCAGTTTGATCAGACTGGCGATATCCGACGACCAGCGCGACGGCACGACATGTTTACCGTCGCGGGACACCAGATCTAACGCCTGCGGGCGCAATAGCTGCGCCTGGCTCCAGCGCGTTTTCGGCAACTGCAAGAAAATATCCACATCAAGCCCGGTCTGATGACTGGCGTGTCCGCCATTAAAGCGGCCTCCGGCAGGCATCCCCATGTCGCCTATCAGGACGGTTCCGAGCCCCCGTTGCTGCGCCTGATGACTCAACCGCTGGATAAACATAACCAGATCCGGGTGGCCGAAATAACGACGCTGATCGGTGCGCATCACCTGATAATTATCGGACTGTACCGGCAACGTGTCGGCGCCAATGATGCATCCGTTGGCAAAGCTACCGATAGACTGGGCGGCGCCGGGGACAGGATGGGTTATTTTCTGCCACGGCGTCGCCGCCAGGCTGGCGCTACTGACAAACCATGCCAGCAGCGCAATCGCGGTTTTTTTCATTTCTTACCAGCGTGGAATCTCTGTCTTTACATCCGCATTCTGTGCCCGATGGCGCAGCAGGTGATCCATCAGCACGATCGCCAGCATGGCTTCTGCGATCGGCACTGCGCGAATCCCCACACACGGATCGTGGCGCCCTTTGGTGATCATTTCGACTTCTTCACCCATCCGGTTGATCGTACGTCCCGGCACGGTAATGCTGGAGGTAGGTTTCAGCGCCATATGCGCCACAATGTGTTGCCCGCTACTGATACCACCGAGGATGCCGCCAGCGTGGTTGCTCTGAAAACCCTGCGCCGTGATTTCATCGCGATTCTGGCTGCCACGCAGCGCCACCACGTTAAATCCTTCGCCGATCTCCACGCCTTTCACCGCATTGATGCTCATCAGCGCATGGGCGATGTCCGCATCCAGTCGGTCAAATACCGGTTCGCCAAGCCCTGCCGGCACGCCGCTCGCCATCACCGTCACTTTCGCGCCGATGGAGTCACCCTCTTTTTTCAGCGCGCGCATCAGTTCGTCCAGCGCGTCAAGTTTGTCCGCATCGGGACAAAAAAACGGATTAAGCTCAACCTGACGCCAGTCTTTAATCTCCAGCGGAATATCGCCCATCTGGGTCAGGCAGCCGCGGATTTCGATGCCGAACTTTTCCGCCAGGTATTTCTTGGCAATCGCCCCTGCCGCTACGCGCATCGCGGTTTCACGCGCGGAAGAACGTCCACCGCCACGGTAATCGCGCAGGCCGTATTTCTGCTCATAGGTGTAATCCGCGTGTCCCGGACGAAAAACATCTTTAATCGCGCTGTAGTCCTGCGAGCGCTGATCGGTGTTTTCAATCAGCAGGCCAATGCTGGTGCCGGTCGTCACGCCATCAAACACGCCGGAGAGAATTTTTACCTGATCCGGTTCGCGGCGCTGAGTAGTATAGCGCGAGGTGCCTGGGCGGCGTCTGTCGAGATCGTGCTGCAGATCGGCCTCCGTCAACGGGATGCCGGGCGGCACGCCATCGACGATACACCCAAGCGCCAGCCCGTGTGATTCGCCGAAAGTGGTTACGCGAAAGAGTTGTCCAATTGTGTTTCCTGCCATCACGGCTCCGTTATCGTTGTTGTCGTTTGCGTGTTTTAATCTTTATAAATATTGAAATGTTCACGGGCCGCGAGCAACTGCGCTTTGGTCAACATAAAGACGCCATCGCCGCCGTTGTCAAACTCCAGCCAGGTGAACGGCACATCCGGATACTGCTCCATCAGATGTACCATGCTGTTTCCGACTTCACAAATCAGAACGCCGTCATCGGACAGATAATCCGGCGCATTTCCCAGGATACGACGGGTCAATTTGAGGCCGTCAGTGCCGGACGCCAGCCCCAGCTCAGGTTCGTGGCGATATTCGTTCGGCAGATCGGACATATCTTCCGCATCGACATAAGGCGGGTTAGTGACAATCAGATCGTACTGAACTTTCGGCAGATCGCGGAACAGATCGGAACGGATTGGCGTCACGTGATGGATAAGACCGTGTTCTTCAATGTTATGCTCGGCGACAGCCAGCGCATCCGGCGAAATATCGACCGCATCAACCTCTGCGTCCGGGAAAGCATAAGCACAGGCGATGGCGATGCAGCCACTACCGGTACACATATCCAGAATATATTTCGGCTGTTGGCTAATAAGGCCGGCGAAGTGGTTATTAATCAGCTCGCCAATGGGCGAACGTGGCACCAGCACGCGCTCATCGACATAAAATTCGTGGCCGCAGAACCAGGCTTTATTGGTCAGGTAGGCGACCGGGATACGTTCGTTAATGCGACGAATCACTCGCTCGACAATGCGGTGTTTTTCGCTGGACGTCAGCCGCGCGGTTCGCATATCTTCCGGAATATCCAGCGGCAGATAAAGAGACGGCAACACCAGTTGCACCGCTTCATCCCACGGGTTATCGGTACCGTGTCCATACCAGATATTCGCCGCGCTAAAGCGGCTTACCGCCCAGCGCAACATGTCCTGAATGGTATGCAGTTCACTTACTGCTTCATCGACGAAAATTTTATCCACGTATTCCTCCAGGGCATGCTCGCATTAAATTCGGCGGCTAGTTTGCCACGAAGACAGGGATAAATCAGCATTGACGCGGCGGGAGAATACGAAAAATCCGTTTTGACCGTTCGGATATCCTCCGGGTCGGGTAAACTAAGGCAAAAGATCAGACGAGACCCACGAATGAAAAAGAAAACATCGCTCAGCGAGGAGGACCAGGCGCTGTTCCGTCAGCTGATGGTCGGCACCCGAAAGATTAAACAGGATACTATCGTCCATCGGCCACTGCGCAAGAAAATCACGGAAGTCCCTACCCGAAGGTTAATTCAGGAACAGGCGGACGCCAGCCACTATTTTTCCGATGAGTTCCAGCCGCTGCTCAATACGGAAGGGCCGGTAAAGTATGTCCGTGAAGATGTCAGCCATTTCGAGCTAAAAAAAATGCGCCGCGGCGACTATTCGCCGGAACTGTTTCTGGATTTACACGGCTTAACGCAGCTTCAGGCCAAGCAGGAACTGGGGGCGCTGATTGCCGCCTGCCGTCGGGAACATATTTTTTGCGCCTGCGTCATGCATGGACACGGTAAACATATTCTGAAACAGCAAACGCCGTTATGGCTGGCGCAGCATCCGCATGTGATGGCCTTTCATCAGGCGCCGAAAGAGTACGGCGGCGACGCCGCGCTGCTGGTGTTGATTGAAGTGGAAGAGTGGCAACCGCCCGAATTACCCTGATGCGGAATTGCCGGATGGCGGCGCAAGCGCCTTATCCAGCCTACGAACAGCCAGCGCTGTCGTAGGCCTGATAAGCGAAGCGCCATCAGGCAGCAAAGATTAAATCGCTTTCGCCATTTTCAGATTGCAGGGACTCATTTGCCAGTTGAATGTCCCCTTGCCGCTTACATCAAGCGTAACGTTGGCAATTGCGGACGTCGTGAACATCGGCGGCGTTTCGCCCGGACAAAGCTCAGATACCAGGTATCCGACCAGAGGTAAGTGAGAAATCACCAGCACCGATCCGATCTCTTCATTGGCCAGCGCCTGGAGGTAGGCGCTGACCAGACCGACATCGCCACAGGGCGTTAGCTCCGGCAGGACATCCACCTGAGCCGGCAGATTCATACAATCGCCGACCACATCTAACGTCTGTTCGGCCCGAAGAAACGGACTCACCAGAACACGTTCGATATCCACTTTTTGACCTTTCAGCCAGTTCGCCATCAGGCGAGACTCGTCACACCCACAAGGGGTCAAGGGACGAACCGAATCACTGGCGGCATCGAGGGCTGCGTCGCCGTGACGCATGATAAAAACTTGCATATTGCACCGCTTTTGTTAACCAGTTTCACCAACACGCTTACCACATGCCCCTATTGGCTGCGGCAAAAATGCGGTGGCCGGCATTGTGCCTTATCCATTCACTGAATGAAACGCTGTTTTTTACCTCAATGGCGTAAGTATAGTCAATCCTTGATTATTATTTCGCCACCAAGGAGGCATTCAGTGCGGATTCATATTCTCTTTGACCTCAATTTCCCTGGTCAGTTTCCCATTCGTCCAGAAATGCTCCCTGCGCTCCGCCATGCGCACTAATTGTTCACAAGGCGCGTAACGAGGACCGTAAAGTGCGGCCAGGCGCTGTAATGTCGCCACCATTTCACCCGGTCCGAGAGCATCCATATAGCGGAACGGGCCACCGAGAAACGGCGGAAAACCGATACCAAACACGGCGCCGATATCGCCATCGCGCGCGCTGCGAATCACTTTTTCGTCGAAACAGCGCGCCGCTTCGTTAAGCATTAACATGACACAGCGCTCTGCCACCTGCTGCGCAGATAGTCGACTCTGCCCTTGCACGCCAATAAGCTTATAAATAGCAGGGTCAACCTGTTTTTTGCTTTTACGCCCTTTTTCGCCATAAAGATAGAAACCGCGACCATTTTTTCTACCTTTGCGATCGTCATTCAAAATTGAAGCGACAACATTTGCAGGCGCGCTAAAACGTTCTCCATACGCCGCCTCAAGCACAGGAATAATTTTAGTGCCCGTGTCGATTCCTACCTCATCCAAAAGTTGGATTGGCCCCACCGGAAAACCAAATTTTACCAGGGCGGCGTCAATATGTTCGACGCGTTCGCCTTCAGTCAGCATCCGAATCGCCTCATTGATATACGGCGCAAGAATTCGGTTAACATAAAACCCGGCTTTATCACTGACGACTATCGGGGTTTTACCCTGTTTTTTCGCCAGCTTAACGGTCGTGGCGATGGTCTGCGCGGAAGTAGACGCATGAGGAATAACCTCAACCAGCGGCATTTTTTCGACCGGGCTAAAAAAGTGCAATCCAATCACCTGTTCCGGTCTGGCCGCATTCGCCGCAATATCGCCAATCGGCAGGGAAGAAGTATTGGAGGCAAAAATAGTGTGAGCAGCGCAATTTTGCTCCACTTCCGCCACCATCTGTTGTTTTAACGGCAGATCTTCAAACACCGCTTCAATGACCAGATCACGATGACTGAAACCACGGTAATCGGTAGAACCTGATATCAACGCCAATTGTTTATCGCGTTCGCTGGCTTTGATATGGCGGCGGCGTACTTTTGTTTCAAGCAGATCCCAGCTGTACTTCAGAGCATGATTGATCCCCTGAGTATTTATATCCTTAATTCGTACTGGCAATCCGCCTTTACAGGCCGTAACCCAGGCGATACCGCCACCCATTAACCCGCCGCCTAAGATGCCCACGCTGTTCAGCGGGCCGGGCGGCGCATCGCTACCGGGATCTTTTTTCACCTCGGTACTGGCAAAGAAAATAGCGCGCAGCGCCTGCGATTGCGGCGTCATCGCCAGCTCGCCGAAAGCGCGCGCTTCCGCGTCATAGCCGCTACTGCTGCCCTGCGCCAGTCCCGTTTCAATCACATCAATGATCCGCTCCGTCGCCGGATAATTACCCTGCGTTTTTTGCGCCGTCTTTTTACGCACCAGGCGAAATAACAGCGCACGCCCCAGCGGCCCCGCCAGGATACGTTCCCGGACCGGTAATGTCCGTTGCGCCAGGCGTTCTTTTTTAGCCAGCTCGACAGCCGCTTCCAGTAAAATAGTTTGCGGCACCACATCATCAACCAGCCCGGCTTTAAGCGCCTGTCTGGCGCGAAGCTGTTTACCTGTCAGGATCATATCCAGCGCGGTACTGACCCCCACCAGCCGTGGAAGTCGCTGCGTTCCGCCCGATCCCGGTAAAAGCCCTAACTGTACCTCCGGCAGTCCGAGAACGGTTTTAACGTCGTCGGTACAGATACGTCGATGGCAGGCCAGCGCCATTTCAAGGCCGCCCCCCAGACAGGCGCCATGAATGGCGGCGATAACCGGAACAGGCAACGCCTGGATCTCCGCCATCAGTTGTTGCCCCTGACGCGCCAGCGTTTCCGCTTCCTGCGCGTTTTGGCAGTGGCCTATCATGTTGATATCAGCGCCAGCAATAAAGTTATCTGCTTTGGCTGAGATAAAAACAACGCCCTGCAACGCTTTATTTTCCCGGATCTGCTTCAGGATGGCGCGTACCTGCGCGGCAAACTCCGCTTTCAGGGTGTTCACCTTTTCTCCAGGGACATCAATAGCGACAACCGCGACATTATCCAGACGCACGTTAAGCATAAAAGCTGATGTGGTAGTCATTATTCCGCCTCCAGAACCATCGCCGCGCCAAGACCGCCAGCTGCGCAGGCCGTGACCAGGCCAAAACCTCCGCCCCGACGCCGTAACTCATGCAACGTTTGGGTTATCATCCGTGCGCCCGTTGCGGCAAAAGGATGCCCGTAGGCGATTGAGCCGCCGAGCACGTTGAATTTAGCGTCATCCACCTCCCCTGTCGCCTGCGCACGACCAAGCACCTCACGGGCAAATCGTTCGCTGCCCAGCAGTTGTAAATTCGCCAGAGTCTGAGCGGCAAACGCTTCATGCATGTCAAAAAGCGTCAGATCGGCCATCGTCAACCCGGCCCGCTCCAGCGCCAGCGGCGTTGACCAGGCCGGCCCCAATAGCATGTCCTGCCAGACATCAATAGCGGTAAAGGCGTAGCTGCGCAGATAACCAAGCGGGCGCAGCCCCAGCTCTTTAGCGCGGGATTCGGTCATCATAATAACGGCGGCAGCGCCGTCGGTCAGCGGTGTACTATTGGCGGCGGTCACAGAGCCATGTTTTCTGTCAAAAGCGGGACGCAGTTTGGCGTAGTCCGCCAGCGTGGAGGCGCCGCGAATGTTGTTGTCTTCTGCAAAGGGGTTTTTATACGGCGGCACATAGGTCGTCATCACTTCTTCCGCCAGTTTACCCTCCGCCCATGCCTGCGCGGCGCGCTGATGTGAACGATGCGCCAGCGCGTCCTGCTGTTCACGCGTAATACCATACGTTTTCGCCATCTGTTCGGCGGTATCGCCCATGCGCAGACCGGTGGAATACTCAGCAACGGCGGGAGGAACGGGCAGCAGGTCGCGTAAGCGCAGACGAGAAAAAAGCGTCAGCCGTTGGCGGGTCGTCCGGGCTTTATTGACATCAACCAGTACCCGCGCCAGGGCTTTACTCACGCCTATTGGCAGTACCGACGACGAATCTGCGCCGCCAGCGATACCCGCGCGTATCGTGCCGGCCATCAGGCTTTCCGCCACATTCGCTACCGCCTGAAAACTGGTGGCGCAGGCGCGGCTTACGCTATAGGCATCGGTATGAACATTCATTCCCGTACCCAGCACAATTTCGCGCGCAATATTGGGGGCTTCCGGCATTTGTACTACCTGACCAAAAACCAGTTGCTCAATGGCATCGGCTGGAATTTCACTGCGCGCCAGCAGCTCGCCTACCACCATCTTGCCGAGATCAACAGCGGGAATACCATGAAATGCAGTGGCCTGACGAGCGAAGGGGGTTCGTAACCCACTGACAATAGCAATGCGATCGCCCTGGCGGGTGACCAACGGTAAAGCCTGACGCATAGTACTCCCCTGTAAAAAATAAATTAGTGGTCTGACCTGATCACAGTCTTAACCAATTTTTTACATTTAGCCAAGCAGAGAGAAAAGAAAGTGGGAGCTAAGGCACAGTGAAGGGAAGCGACAAAAAAAGAAAACGCCTCCGCCAGATGATGACGGAGGCGTCGTGAATGAACGGATTAACGCAGGCCGAGCTGGAAGATCAGCGTTTCTGCTTCGCAGGCGAAAACAAAATCAATATCCAGACGAACGCCTTCGGATTCCTCGGTAAAGGTTGGCGTAATTTGGCAAGGTTCAGACTCCACGCTACGCGCTTTTTCGGTTAACGCCGCCAGCGTCTCTTCAGCCTCTGCGCGGGTAGCGAATACGCGGCTGTATGACGCGGTGCAATCGGAGTTGTCCATGATGGTTCCAACGTCCATACAGCAGCAAACCGGGGTTTCATCAGCACTGCATTTACTCATTGTAGATTTCCTCTGTATTTGCACCCAGGGTGCCAGATAAACGATGGGGATATTTTACGCTCCCGGCATTCGCCTCTCCAGTCGTTAATGGTGGGAAACGCGTTAAGTGACCGAAATCACACTTAAAAATGATCTAAAACAAAAATCGCGCGATCGGGTGACCGTTAAGCCCGCCGATTTTGCCAGCCAGATCTCGTTTCTAAGATCACAATTGAAAAAACTTATAAACATACTTGCAACATTCTAGCTGGTCAGACCTATACTCTCGCCACTGGTCTGATTTCTAAGTCGTACCGCAGACCCTACACTTCGCGCTCCTGTTACAGCATGTAACATAGTTTGTATAAAAATAATCAATGAGGTTATGGTCATGAGCCAGAAAACCCTGTTTACAAAGTCTGCTCTCGCAGTCGCAGTGGCAATCATCTCCACCCAGGCCTGGTCTGCAGGCTTTCAGTTAAACGAATTTTCTTCCTCTGGCCTTGGCCGGGCCTATTCGGGTGAAGGCGCAATCGCAGATGATGCGGGTAACGTTAGCCGCAACCCGGCGTTAATTACCATGTTTGACCGCCCGACGTTTTCAGCGGGCGCGGTTTATATTGATCCTGATGTTAATATTAGCGGGACATCGCCATCTCGTCGGACGTTAGATGCGGATAACATCGCGCCGACGGCCTGGGTGCCGAACGTCCATTTTGTCGCCCCGATTAACGATCAGTTTGGCTGGGGGGCTTCTATTACCTCTAACTATGGTCTGGCGACAGAGTTTAACGACACATACGCCGGCGGCTCGGTAGGCGGTACGACCGATCTTGAAACCATGAACCTGAATTTAAGCGGCGCTTATCGCTTAAATGAGGCCTGGAGCTTCGGCCTCGGCTTTGATGCGGTATACGCGCGCGCGAAAATCGAACGTTTTGCGGGCGATTTAGGCCAGTTGGTCGCGGCACAGAATCCGGCGCTGGCGCCGATCGCGGGTCAGATTCCCAGCGACACCAAGATTGCCCACCTGAACGGTAATCAGTGGGGCTTTGGCTGGAATGCCGGTATCCTTTATGAACTGGATAAGAATAACCGCTACGCGCTGACCTACCGCTCGGAAGTCAAAATTGACTTTAAAGGCAACTACAGTAGCGATCTTCCCATCGCTATAAACCGATTTAACCTGCCTATCCCAACGGCAACCGGCGGCGCGACGCAGTCAGGCTACCTGACGCTGAATCTGCCGGAAATGTGGGAAGTGTCCGGTTATAACCGTGTGGCGCCACAGTGGGCCATCCACTATAGCCTGGCCTATACCAGCTGGAGCCAGTTCCAGGAATTGAAGGCAAAATCGACCGCCGGCGATACGCTCTTTGAGAAGCATGAAGGCTTTAAAGACGCTTATCGCATTGCGTTGGGCACCACCTATTACTACGATGACAACTGGACGTTCCGTACCGGTATCGCCTTCGATGACAGCCCGGTACCAGCGCAAAACCGTTCTATCTCTATTCCGGACCAGGACCGTTTCTGGCTGAGCGCCGGTACGACTTACGCCTTTAACAAAGATGCGTCTGTCGACGTTGGCGTCTCTTATATGCATGGTCAGAGCGTGAAAATTAATGAAGGCCCTTATCAGTTTGAATCTGAAGGGAAAGCCTGGCTGTTCGGTACTAACTTTAACTACGCGTTCTAATCTCTTTCTGAAACGGATCAAAAAGGTGAGCATTGCGCTCACCTTTTTATTTACTGCCGTTTATTCCGAGTCGATCTCTTTGAGTTCGTCCTGAATCGCCTGCGCGTTCGGGTTTTCCTGCGGCTTGAGTTTTCCGCCATTGGCGATAAAGTCATGACGCTGGAAGTACGCCTCGCGCACCATAATATAAGGATCGGAAGACTGGCGCAGCAAACCATCGGAGTCCAGCAACTGCGCGCGGGTTTCTATCCCTTCGATAGTCCATTTTCCTATGGACATTGGCCAGGTCAACCACGAGAGCACCGGATACAAGGTATCCGCCATATCCCCGCCATCTTCACGCAGCGTGAAGCTGCCGTAGAACGGAAGTTGCATATAAGGCCCATACCCCACGCCATAATGGCCCAGCGTACTGCCAAAGCGATGCGGTTCAACGCGCTGCAGCTTAGGATTCGCCATTCCCGCGACGTCAATAAAGCCGCCCATCCCTAATAAGGTGTTCAGGAAGAAACGGGTGAAATGCACCATACCCTGATAAGGATCGCCCTGCAGGAAATAGTTCACCATGATCGCCGGTTCTTCGAGGTTGCCGGTGAAATTACTTAAACCGTTACGCGCAGGCTGTGGAACATAATCACGCCAGGCGACCGCGACCGGCCGAACAACATACGGGTCCAGCACATTAAAGTTGAAGTTGTACATGGTGCGGTTAAACCCTTCAAATGGGTCTGAACGCCCCTGCTGTTCTGTACCGGAACTCGCACACCCGACCAGCAGTGTGGTTCCCAGCGCCAGCGCCGACAGGCGAAGCTTCATAGATGTCTCCCTGTGAATTATGGCTATCGCTGATTGCCATCCATGACGGAACGCTACCGTATCCGCCTGTTTAGGTGTGAGCGATTTTAACAGCACGTCAAACGATGTCTATATGCGCGATCTCATTGCTCTGAGCATAGCCTGGTAACGCAACAACGTGACGGCCCTATTCTAACGAAACAGATAAAAACGAGCGTGATCATTTTTATTTTTTCGGAGAATGCCCCGGCCTGGGTAAATGAAAAACCGCTACGCTTTATTAATATGTGTTAATCAGCAGAGATCATCATGGATAGCCTTAACGACGATAAAATTAACCGGCACAGCAGTGACCTGGAAGTTGAAAGCGAAGAAAAACAAAGCGGTAAAGAGATTGAAGTGGATGAAGATCGTCTTCCTTCCCGCGCCATGGCGATTCATGAACATATTCGCCAGGATGGTGAAAAAGAGATGGAACGCGATGCGATGGCTTTGCTCTGGTCAGCTATTGCCGCAGGACTTTCTATGGGGGCATCACTCCTGGCGAAAGGGATTTTTCACGTGCAGCTTGAAGGCGTTCCCGGCGGCTTTTTACTGGAAAATCTCGGCTATACCTTTGGTTTTATCATTGTCATCATGGCCCGCCAGCAATTATTTACTGAAAATACCGTTACCGCCGTATTGCCGGTAATGCAAAATCCCACTCTGAGTAACGTTGGCCTGCTGATGCGCTTATGGGGCGTAGTCTTATTGGGCAACCTTATTGGCACCGGGGTTGCTGCGTGGGCATTTGAATATATGCCTATATTTGATGAAGAGACCCGCGACGCCTTTGTCAAAATTGGTATGGAGGTCATGAAAAATAGCCCAACGGAGATGTTTGCCAACGCGATTATCTCTGGCTGGATCATCGCCACAATGGTATGGATGTTTCCTGCAGCAGGCGGGGCAAAGATTGTGGTCATTATTTTGATGACCTGGCTTATCGCGCTGGGCGATACCACCCATATTGTCGTCGGTTCCGTTGAAATTTTGTATTTGGTTTTCAACGGCACGCTGTCCTGGAGCGACTTTCTCTGGCCCTTCGCCCTTCCCACACTTGCCGGAAATATCTGCGGCGGCACCTTTATTTTCGCATTGATGAGCCACGCGCAGATCCGCAACGATATGAGCAATAAGCGTAAGGAAGAAGCGAGGCTACGCGGCGAGCGCCTGGAACGGGAGCGGAAAAAAGCGGAAAAACAGCGCTGAGTGGCGACGGTTTAACCAGTCAGGCGGCGCTACACTTACTCCGGCGAATAAAAAACGCTATACTGGCGCCGCGTTGTCCCCTTAGTTAAATGGATATAACGAGCCCCTCCTAAGGGCTAGTTGCAGGTTCGATTCCTGCAGGGGACACTTTAAAGACCTTTCACTACATTTCATTTCATCACTCAATCCTCATAAAAACAGCAAGTTAATACCAAATCAGCCTAATTTTCATTTCAGTTAATTTCATGACATTACATCCTCGTGATGGTATAAGTGATGGTATTGTGCAGTTCGATATAGAGATACCATCAATTTACTTAAATGAGTGCAGGTATGGCCATAAATGTGCTTTCCCCCAAACAGATCGAAAATGCCAAGCCGAAGACCAATGATTACAAACTTACCGATGGAGGGAGTTTGTATTTACTGGTACGAAAGTCTGGTGGGAAATACTGGCGTATGAATTATCGTTTTGATGGAAAACAAGCCACCTTGGCATTAGGGGTTTACCCGGACGTCCCACTTGCAACAGCGCGAAAGCGACGTGATGAAGCCAGACAACTGCTAGCCGATGGACGTGATCCTCGCAAAGCAAAGAAACTAAAAAAGGAAGATCCAACTTCCCCCACGTTCGAGAGTGTAGCCAGAGAGTGGCATAGTGGAACGATGGGGCATCCTGAGTGGAAAGAGATCACCCGTACCAAAATTCTCCGAGAAATGGAAAACCACCTCTTTCCTGCCATCGGTTCAAAGCCTATCGATACGCTCAAAACCCGTGACTTGCTGCCGATGCTGGTCAAGATGACTGAGAAAGGAATTGGTGCCACAACGAGCCGGGTAAAAACCACGATGGCGAGCGTCTTCCGTTATGCCGTGCAACATGGAATTGTCGATTACAACCCTGCCCACGATCTGAAAGGCGCAATTACGAATCCCAAAGTACGACATCGCCCTGCTCTACCTCTTGAACGTTTACCTGAACTGTTAGCGAAGACGAGAAATTACACGGGAAGACCATTGACTCGCTTGGCTGTTCTCTTTTCCCTGCACACTTTTGTGCGATCCAGTGAACTACGACATGCCAGATGGGAAGAGATTGACATTGAAAATGGGCTATGGACGATACCGGGACAACGTGAAGAAATTGTGGGGGTTAAATTCTCAGACCGGGGCGCAAAAATGGGAGCTGCCCATTATGTCCCGCTATCTAGTCAAGCTATCGGGGTGCTGGAGGATATAAGGAAAATCAGTGGTAAATATCTGCTGGTTTTCCCCGGTGACAGCAACCCATATAAACCGATGAGCGAAAACACAGTTAATAAAGCACTGCGAACGATGGGTTACAACACTCAAACTGATGTCTGCTTGCATGGGTTCAGGGCAATGGCCTGCTCTGCATTGACCGAATCAGGACTCTGGTCACGTGATGCGGTGGAACGGCAGATGAGTCATCAAGAGAGAAACGAAGTGCGGGCAGCATATGTACATCTTGCACAGCACATGCAGGAACGCCGCAGAATGATGCAATGGTGGTCTAATTACCTGTCAATTAATTCAGAAAATTATGTTGCTCCATATGATATGGGGTCTGAAAATTTCACATTGGTGGGAAAGGAATTTTTATGAATAATAAAAGTCAAAAAAATATTTGGGCATTAAATAAAATGCCCCCTTTAGAATACTGCTCGTTATCAAGAGCAGCAAAATTACTCAATTGTGAAATTGAGGACTTCCTTCATTGGCATGATGTGGGGTCTATAACCTTATGTATAAACTTACAAGAAATCAAAGGTACTTTAAAAATAAAGATCGATAATAAAAATGCAGATGAAAGCCCACTCAAATTTTATTTCGATGGGACATTGACGTTTAATGAGCTGACTCGGATATATAAAACATGGTCTCGACACTCAAAAGTTTATAAGCTGCTAACTACCAAAGATGGCCTTGTCCCCCCCTCAATCCAGACAGGACCATTGACAACTACGTATGAACTCAAATGCTTTATCAGTGATCTATGGTCGATAGAATCCAGAAATATCTCTATTCTATTAAAAGATGAAAAAAATGCATATGAAGAGAGAATATTGAGTGCTGTATCTCCCTCTGATTCCATATTGTCAAATACGTTTCAACCAGAGTTAGACGAAAGACCAATCATAAATCTAGATAATATATACATAACAAAAGAAACAATTGATAAAATTTATACACACGCTATAAGTGGAAAGTCACTACCATATATGGAAGATTCATTAAATTCTGATGAAAATGATGATACTAAATCCATCTCACCTCAAAAAGAGAAATTATCTAATTTTATTAGATTTTTAATACAATCTAATCCGACGTTAAATAAAAATATACTATCAACCACAGCAAATAATCGGCATAAAATCTTGAGAGACTACCTCGATGAGTTGAAATCAAAGGGTACTGATATTGATTATGAAATTCCATCTTCACCGACACTTGAACGCTATCTGAATCTTTAAAATTTTCAATAGATCGTTCAAAATTTAGAATACTTTGATTCAGAAAAATATTTTAATCTGCTGTGTTAATCACATAGGTAACTTAACACAGCAGGTAAATATATATGACTATACATTCATATCCTCAAGATGGTCATGCGAGACCAAAAGCTACAGCAGATTTCCTTAAAGTCACTACTGTCACACTATGGCGCTGGGAAAAAACCAAACCCGACTTCCCGAAATCTACCCGTCTATCAGAACGAGTATCAGTTTATGATGCAGCAGAGATCCGTGCTTGGCTGGCAGCTAAAAAAATAGTTAATCAACGAATAAAGTTTACAGTACTTAGCTTAATTTCCGCAATTGGAACTGAATCTATTTATTTAATAAAGAATATATACATCGTGTGGTGAGTAGAATGAGCAACATGATAAAAGCCCAACAATTATTATTGAAGAGCTCGCAAAAATATATATTTAGTAAAATATGTCCGCAAGCTCTGGTTATACCTCATGACGTAGTTCAGGTTCCCGGCTCGAGCTTAGCTTTCTTACGCTGGCGGCGTTTAATCTCGCCTTTAACAGCGGTGACAATAAAATGCGCTTTCGTCTCGCCATCGTCGAGGCTACTTTCTAATTCTGCAACCACATCATGCGGGAAGCGAGCATTAAGCTGCTGCGACTTGTTGTTAGTTGAACCCGTTGCCATTACTGGATCTCCTTGTGTTAGGTGCGATTCAGTATACGCAAAAAAAATTATAATAAAAGACTTGAAGTGCGATTCACTAGAGGGTAGGTTTAAAAGCAAAGGTGCGATTCACCTTGTGTATGCAAAGCCCGATAGTGCTGGAACACTAAACGGGCTTCTAACCAATCCGCTGTATGAGGAAACGAAGATGGCTAAACAGAAGTGTACCTGGTTATTTGCTGCGATCAACCGCAGTCAACGCAATGCCCGTCCTGTGATGTTAAGGATCACCGCAGATAACGAGCGGTCAGCACGGCGCAGACTGGCCCCGGACTACGTGCTGAGCTTTGCCGGTCGCATTCCTTGCGGAGGTGAACATGCGTAATTATCCGCAACCCGGCGAACGCTGGCAGCATGAACGTGGCTGGACCGTAACAATCATCCGATTAACTGAAGCCCCGCCCTCCGTGGCGCTGGTTAATCCTGAATTCAGCCGTGAAGTGCTGATACGTCATGACAGCGACAACCAGCTTTCTTCCTGCCCTCTGGCATGGTTTAAACAACGGTATACGCGCCTGTTTGATGCGCCACTCTTTAAATCTTCACCAGCTCCGGCAGGCGGTAGTGGCTCCGGCCCGCTGACACTGCATCCGTCTGTGGTGTTTACCCGCTGGCGGGAGCGCAGCATACGGCGTTCTGCTGAACCTGACGACAAACACTATTCAAAGTTTCTCTGACAAAACACCGCTGAAAACGGAGTAATCCACGATGAATATTTCAAACGGGCACAACGGTGCTCAGGGCCGCGCTTTGCCTGAAAAACACAATGCCGGTGCTTTTGCCTATGGGTTGTCAGAGGAAAGTTTCGGGAAGCTGACCCGCGCCCGAAATGCCTGCGACATGCTCCAGCTTCTCTTTTCTGAATGCCCGTCGCAGGGCGGAATGATGAATGCGGACTGTACGCCGGGCGTCGCCGCGCTGATGGAGTACCTGCGGGCAGATTTAACGGATATTGCGCACAGCTGCGCACTGATTGAAGGAGGTGCTGAATGAACCAGCCGCAGGTTTCCATTTTCCCGGCAGAAATGACCACCGCACTGTACCGGCGGGCGATTGCATCGGCATGGCGGCAGAAAATGCTGACCGAAACCGGCAGCAATCGGTGTGGTCCGCACAGCCTGACGGTTGAGCGTATTGAAATGGCCATTGCCCTGCATATTGAGTGCGCACTGATGTCGCGCTGGCACTGCTGACTGACATGCTGGAGCCGTCACTTCTGACCGCGCCGCCGGTGCTGACCGTGCGCGGCTGTGAAGTGATGGCGGAGCTGTACCGCACGCTTCCGGCGGCCTTTGATGACTTCTGCAGCACGGATGCGGCGCTGTATCAGGGGGAAGTATGACAACACAGAAAGTTTCACAGGTTGCGGAGGCTGCACAGGGGAAATGGCCCGTTATTCTGCAGATGCTGCGTATTGATGTACCTGAAAACGGCAGGCACGGTCCCTGCCCGAAATGTGGGGGCAAGGACCGCTTCCGCCTCGATGACCTTGACGGGCGCGGGACGTGGTATTGCAGCCGGTGCGGCAATGGTGACGGTCTGGATCTGGTTAAGCTCATGACCGGTTACGGCGTCAGAAAGGCCGCGCAGGAGGTGGCACAGGTGCTTAATGTGCCGGATATGCAGAAACTGCCCGTTAAACCTGCCAGGCAAAAAGCCCCTAAACGCGATATGAGCCTTACCGTGGCGGCGCTGATGAAAGAGAGCCACACGGGAGAAAGCCCTTATCTGGCCGGGAAAGGGTTTGCCGGATACCCGGCCTCCCTGACCGGGAGCGTGCAGCATATCAGCGGTAAGGATTTCCCTGCCGGTTCCCTGCTGTTACCGCTCACGACCAACGCCGGAGCCGTGACCGGTGCGCAGCTTATCGCCCCGACGGGTGAAAAAAGCATACTGCCCGGCAGCACGATGAAAGGCGCGTTTGTGGCGCTCAGCCCGTTACCGTCTGAACCGCCGGTACAGGTGGTGATTACCGAAGGTTACGCCACGGCACTGACGGTGAGCCAGCTCACCGCCGGATGCGTAGTGGCTGCCATATCTGCAGGCAACCTGCCCAACGTGGCGCAGTCACTGCGGGCACGCTGGCCTGAGGTAAAAATTATCATCGCCGGTGATAACGATTTTCAGGACGGGGGCGAAAATCCCGGCAGATCCTTTGCTGAACGGGCGGCAAAAGCCGTCGGCGGCTGGATGACGCTGCCACCGGGAGAGATTAAGGCTGACTGGAATGATTTCAATCGGGAGCACGGTATTACCCGCGCCCGTGAAGCCTTTCGTAACGGTCTGGTGCTGTGCGGGGAGGGCCGCACGCAGCTGCCGCACGGATTCCGTCTTACCCAGGAATATCTCTGGTATGAAAAACAGGTACAGCGCAACGGTGAAACGGAGATCCAGAACGTCAAAATATGCAACCCGCTGCGCGTGACGGCAATCACCTGCGATGCCGATGGCGGTAACTTCGGGCGACTGCTGGAGTGGGAAGATACGTGGGGAGAGCGTCGCCGCTGGGCGATGCCGATGGAAATGCTGAGCGGCAGCGGTGAGGAGCTGCGACGGGTTCTGCTGGTTAACGGGCTGTCTTATATCAGCACCACCGGCGAGGCCCGCGCCCGCCTGATGGAATATATCTCGTTGTGTAAACCGGAACGCCGCGTGACCTGCGTCAGCCGCACTGGCTGGCATGGTCAGGTTTACGTCCTGCAGGATGAGGTCAGCGGTGAAGGTGCAGAGGGTGTCATTCTCCAGACCACTTCCGTGCAGGGGCGCGATTTCCGCGTGTCGGGCACAACTGAGGAGTGGCGGGAGCACGTATCCCGCTACTGCACCGGCAACTCCCGCGTGGCGTTTGCCGTCAGTCTGGCGTTTGCTGCCCCCCCTGTTACGGCTGGTTGGTATGGACGGCGGCGGCTATCACCTCAAGGGGGAATCGACGGACGGTAAGACCACCACAATGAAAGCGGCAACCTCCGTCTGCGGCGGGCCTGACTACTGGCAGACGTGGCGGGCAACCGGCAACGCGCTGGAGGGATGCGCCAGCCGCCGCAACGATGCCGCCATGATGCTCGATGAGATCCGGGAGGTGGACGGACGCGAGGCAGGCAATATCGCCTACATGCTGGCAAACGGTCAGGGCAAGGGCCGTGCCGGTACGGACGGTGAGCTGCGCACCCGTAAGCAATGGCGGCTGCTGTTCTTTTCAACCGGCGAGCTGTCACTGACCGAACATGCGGCAAAAGCTGGTGAGCGTACCTTTGCCGGGATGGAAGTCAGGATGATCCAGATCCCCAGCGATTCCGGGAAATTTGGCGTATTTGAGGAGCTGCACGGCTTCGACAGCGGCAAGGCACTGGCGGAACATTTGGAGTGGGCCACGTCCAGCTACTACGGTTCGCCGTTCCGGGAGTGGCTGAAAGCCCTGACTGCTGACCTTAACGGGCTGACGGCACAGGCAAAGTCACTGATGAAGGAATATACCGCCGCCCTGACCCCGAAAGATGCGGGTAATCAGGTGGGCCGGGCCGTCAACCGCTTTGCACTGGTGACGATGGCGGGCGAGCTGGCAACCCGGCTGGGTATCACCGGCTGGCCTGAGGGTGAAGCTCTGCGGGCAACCCGCGTCTGCCTGAACGCATGGCTGAAAGATCGCGGGTACACCGCCAACCAGGAAGATATTGCTGCACTGGAGCAGGTACGCAGCTTCTTTACCGCGAATCAGTACAGTCGCTTTGCAGACTGGCACGACGAGCGCAACCGCCCCGGCAATATGGTGGGCTGGCGCAGGGTGGAGAAAGGCAGTACCGCGCAGGGGACGGAAGCCATCACCACGTTCTATGTCATGCCATCTGGCTGGAAAGAAATCTGCCGGGGATTTGACCCGCGCAAGGTGGCGCGTCTGTGCGCGGATCGTGGATATCTGCTGCCTTCTGCCGACGGAAAGCTCCAGACAACCATTCGCCCGCCAGAGATGAATCCCCGCAGGCTCTATGTCTTCAACAGCGAGGTGCCGGGTTAAGGCTTTGCGTGAGTCTTATTTATTAAGGGTAACAGGTGAAACAGGTGGAACATCCGTGTTTTACAAGGGCTGAAACTGTTCCACCTTCTGAAATAGTGAGGTGGAACAGGTGGAACGCCAGCCGATCCGCTGTTCCACCTTGTTACTCGCGATGTTTCACCTGTGCTGTGCATATAAATGCTTTGCAAAACAATGCTGTAACACCTGTTCCACCTGTTCCACCGTATCAGGGACATTAAGCCGGCTGAAACAGAGGGCATTTTTATCTGGCTGGCTTTCATAGCCACGTCTGAATAACCGCAGACGCCCGTTGTGCCAGCCACCACACACCGAGCGCCGGTAGTGCGCTTGTGTCAGCCACGACACAATTGTCGTAACGAACCAACCCGACAGGAGAAGTCATGAACAACACCGCAGAGAATAACAACCTTTCCACTTTTCCGGCTGTAACGCAGCGGGCACTGGAAACCATGAACACAACCAGAAACGCATGGCTTGAAGCACGTCATCAGCAGAAAGCGGCAGCGGATAATATTGCGACAATCCGCCAGCGCCGCGCTGAAATGGAAGCCTCGACGAACGCGCTGAATGAGGAGTGGCGCACGCTGTTTCGTGAAAGTCAGGGCGTAGTCTCAAAGGAAATGAAAAAACTGCGCACGGAAATTGCGCTGGGACGAGAAACGCTTGAGGATTTTGATGAACTGCTGGCAGCTCAGGAAAGCGAAAATGCCTTATTACCGCAGGAGGCCGGGAAATTAGCCGGGCAGTATATCAGCGCACATAACACCTTTGTGGAAATTCGCGCAAAGCAAATCTGGGAAGACTTCATGCAGTCGCATGGTAAGGCGTTAATCCAGACACTGAGCCTGCTCAAAACCACAATGGGGCGGGAAGCCAGTGCCGTTGTGGGTGTGGTGAATTCAGTTAATGACCCGGACACAGTACTCAAAGACTTTATTCACAAACATATCACCAGACCGGCTCTTACTAACGCTGCGATGCCGGAACAGGACCCGGTATTTAAACTGGCTGGTGTTGCGCCGGATTATGCTGCCCTTGCTGATTTCCGCAAACTTCCCTCTCCGGCGGTCCTTCATAAAATGAAGATCCGGCAGGAACGTGAAGAACTGCAAAAACGTAACCGAGCCGCGGAGGGTATCTGATGGCACTTAAATGTCCCGAATGCGGCACTACGGCACACGCCAGAACCTCCGCCTATGAAGCACCATCGGTTAAACGCTCATGGTATCAGTGCCAGAATCTTGAATGTTCCTGCACATTTACCGCACTGGAAAGTGTGGATACGATAATTATGAAATCCCGTCGTAATGAACAGGAATCAGACAAAGCACAAGTGCCGGAAAAACAACAGCAAACGCTCAATCGCTATGGCTCTGCATCAAAGTTATCAAGCCGCCAGCAAATCCCTGTCTGATTAGCAAAAAACGGCTACCTAATCCCGGCCAGCACCGGGATTTTTTTACGCTTTTTCCTGGCTGGCCTGAGAGCGCATGAGTGCATGTCTATGGCGCATGAAATCGCATGAGACTTATGCATCATTTTTGACGCGAAAGCCCTTGTGTGGCGGCTCCTGAGACGATTCACGTGGTGCATGAAAACCATTCTGTTAAGCAAAGCGGGCAGGCGTGGGGGGCTGCGCGCGCTGAGGGTCCACGTGATAACCATCTAAGAGCATGAGTGGCACAATCCCTTCTTTACATTCCACTGTCACACGAAGCGGGGAGTACGCACTATCAGTAAATCTACCGGGATGAAGAATTGGATGCTGCATCGCAGGAACTGAAATTATTATTTGAAATATGAAATGTTTGGAGCGATGATTGTCAAAATTTTCTTAACATAGCGAAGGCTACTATGAGCAGTTTTTACTATATCCAGCCTGATTTAAAAAACGATACTAATGCTAGTTTTCTAAATGCGTTAGAAATCTTTTCTAATAAAAAACAAATGCAAGTCTATGCCATAAAAAATCCGTTAGGTGAAAACAAGTATAATTATGATAGAGATGATATTCTTGTTTTATTAAGCCCTGGATATAAAATCACCTTTGTAAGCTTTGACGTTGACGAAGAAGAGTTTAACGACTTCCAAGAGGATTTTGTTGAAGACCTTGGTTCTCTTTCTGATAAATATAATTATAAGGATACAATAGGAAGGCCACGTGAGTGGAAGCGAAAACTTGTTTCCAGTTATGCCCATACAGATATTGAAAATGATCTTGAAGTTTTTTTTAATGAGATCAAAATTAATGATGGCGCTTTTGCAAAAAAAAGTGAACTTGTGATATCTCTGTTGACTGGCAGTATCAATAACATTGATAAAGTCAAAGGCAATATCCCTGATAACATCCTCGACAAAGTTAAGCAAAAAATAATTCTTTTTGATGGTGATCAAACACGATTTGTATATCAAAAATTTGATAAGAAGAAAGTAATCATTCAGGGACTGTCAGGCACGGGAAAAACAGAGCTTTTGCTTCACAAGCTCAAAGAGATATATCTCGATAAAGATAATGCCGAAAGTAAAATCATGTTTACTTGCCATAATAAAATTTTAGCCGATAGCATGCGAAAACGAATACCAGAATTCTTTAACTTCATGAAGGTTGAGCAACAAATCAGTTGGAATGAAAGATTATGGTGTGTAAATGCCTGGGGATCGCAATACGATAGTAACTCTGGTGCATATAGATTTATCTGTAACTTCTACGGGTTATCCTTTTATCGTTTCAGTTATGTCATGACTTTCGATAAAGTGTGCAGATTAGCACTGGAAGAAATTAAAAAGCTACCACAAAAAGATTTCAAACATTGTTTTGATTTTATGCTTGTAGATGAGAGTCAAGACTTCCCTGCTAGCTTTGTAGAGCTATGCGAGTTAGTTACTCGCGACACTATTTATGTTGCTGGTGATATATTCCAAAGTATTTTTGATACCAATATTTCTAATGAAATTCAGCCGGATTTCCTTTTAAGTAAATGTTATCGTACTGACCCTCGTACTTTGATGTTCGCCCACGGTATCGGAATGGGGCTGTTCGAGAAGGAACCACTGACTTGGTTAATGAATGACGAGTGGGAAGCTTGTGGGTACATTGTTGACCATCCAGAAAGAAATAAATTACGACTTAAACGGGAACCATTGCGTCGGTTTGAGGACGTGACGGATGCTAAAATCCACAGTGTTGAGTTAGTTAATTCTACATATGAAACTGAAGAGGAAAACATTCTATCCCTTTTAAATAGAATTAAAGAAGAAAACCCAACAGTTTTAGCAGATGATATAGGGATTATCTTCATAGACCAAGCAAAAAGCATTTTTAAAATTGCTGATAAACTTGAAGTAAGTGTACCAAGACTTTTTAAATGGAAAGTTAATAAAGCATACGAAACAAAAGAGAAAGTAAAAGATACTTTATTCATAAGTAACAAAAATCATGTTAAAGGTCTGGAATTCCCTTTCGTGATCTGCGTTACACGAGATATAAGTAGAAGTCATTCTTATAGAAACTCTTTGTATATGATGTTAACTCGCTCATTCATTAGGTCTTATTTGCTATTTGGGGATGATGATAAAACTTTACAAGCAGAGATTGAGAATGGACTAAAAATAATTAATGAATGTGGTTACATGGATATATCAGTACCATCTAAAGAGGTAATTTCACGTATAAGAACCACGATTAAATACGATGAGAAAAATATTTCACATTATGATTTAGTCACCAAAGTTTTTGAAGAATTAAATATTGAAGCCATATTTAGACCTCAATTATATGAAATGGTTAAGGCTATTATCCCAGATAGCTTTGACACAGAAAGAATTACAAAAGTCATTTTGTTTAACTATGAAGAAATGCTTCAGGAGACAAAATGAACAAAGAATTTTACTTTAATCTTGATCAGGCCCAGTGTGACTGGGCTTTTAAGCCAATTAGAACTAAAACTGATGTTATAGAAATATTAATGCGTGCATTGAAGACCATTTCAGTATATTCGGAGCCTACTAGGGATAAAATCCGTGGGCAGCTGAAATTACATATATCTAAAATGAGTCGAATCTTTTTCTTTAGTGAGGAAAAATATTACTCCCTTGCATTTCCTTTTATTTTGGATGTAGTTAGTGATGAGTTCGTATTTCGCAGTACAGAAGTAGAAAATGTTGATAGTTTTATTACATCAAAGGTTTTATCTGTCATTAATGACCCCTCTTACATTAACTCATCTTTGTGGGCTTTCTTTGAACCACTTTTGGATCTGGAAGAGCAACAAACCATACCTGGTTTTTGGCCTTTTTTTAAAATGTTATTAACATATGAAGATGGTTATATCAGATATGACATCGATAATGTAAGAGAAAATGGTAAACTTCATCCTTTATATCATTTTGATGTTTTCTACTCTAATCATCCGACTTTTAAAATTGGGCTGAATCAACATTATACTAATGATGAAATGATAGATTTCTTGAACAGAGAAACTGATTGTTGGTATTTAAAGTAAATTAAAGCCAACGAATTAGCTGGCATTGTGCCAGCTAATGATAATCTTAAATCATATGAAGAAAATCGAATAATAGTTTAATCAAGTAAGTTGTTCAGTTCCTCTATGCTTGATGGTCTAATTATTGCCAGCGGAGATTGTATCAAACTCAATACAATAAGTTGTGTTAGGGAGCGTTTACATCATGTCACATAGGGTATTGGTATACACGATTCCCCCCTATTATAACGCTCACTGAAAAGTGATTTAAAGCCACTTTGGTATACAGAAAATATGCTTTGGAGGGTATACCCCAGACCTCAAGAGCTGCAGCTGCTTTATGGGCAGCATTGTATAATGCGTGAGGTGTGATAACTTTTTGGGCGTTTTTGATCTAATAACAGATTTGCCAGCTCCGTTGTAAGCATCCCCTTTCGCCCTTCATTCCTTTATTTATTTTGTAGGTGACGAAATGGGTCGATCTCTATGGTCTTAATGAGACGTTTTATCGGATGATGGTATCTGTGATGGTATCTAAAAAACAAATAAAAAATAATCATTTAAAACATAAATATAGATAGATTTTCGATTCCTGCAGGGCCATTGATACCCAGGAAATTCTCTTCTTGCTGCATAGTCTTTCGAGCGGTTCCCCTTTCATGTTGCTTTTATTGCCCCTATGCAATATCACCGGACATGCCATACGTTCAGCAAAAAGTCGTCATCGGCCGGTTATGACCGATGACATCCCGATGTGGTCTAGAAGCGGTACTGCAACCCCGCGGTAATCGTATAGTTATTATTAGCTATACCTGCGGCATCGCCACCAAAATACGCCGTATCACCGCTGGTTTTATCTATGATTTGCGTACCGCCCTTACCTTCTTCATATTTACTGTAAGCGAACTCAGCAAAGATTTTTGCATTACTGGTAATATAATATCCGGCGTCAATAGAAGCGCCATAATATCGTGAATTTTCCGTTTTTTCGCGGAAGGTAAGTTTGCGCATGTAGTGTTCGTCATTATCATGCGCATTTACCCAGTCGCTGTATTTAAACAGTACATTACACTCAAAGTCATTAATACGATAATCACCCGCCAGCCCGATATAGGGCATTTCGAAACGCTGGCTATAACCTATGCCGCGCACGCCATGAGGAAAGTTACCAATATACCGACCATTATCATAAATATAAGACCCGCCTCTTGCCGTCCAGCTAAAACGGGTTTCCTGATAGCCCGCTGTTACGCCCGCCTTGTAGTTATCGCCCTGCAATAACCAACCTTTCACGTTCAAATCGTATTCATTAGCATAGTTGGCGCTGGTGTCCGGATGAATTGAACGATCGGTCCAGCCAGGCTGCTCACTGCTCATCCAGTCATGGTCAACCATATGACCCGATCCCGACGCCAAAGACGTCCAGCCGCGGGCGTCCAGCGTCATGAACGAATAGGGTTCCCATGATAAATCCCCCTGCAACGTGGCGACATTTTTTATTTTCCAGTCCAGTTGACTCAGCTTCCGCCCGGTGTCGGTATCATAAACCAGCTCCCTGGATTTACCATTTAACACACCCACGGAAAGGGATGTCGTGACGCTATCAGGAGAGACGTCCGGAATAAATAAGGTAGACTCCGCATAAACCGACTCAGAAAATACGGCGATCATCATTACTGCAATAGCATGTTTTTTCATTTCTCTTGTCCTCATATTCAGATGTAATCTGGAGAGGTGATGAAGTTTTCATCTTGTCAAATCGACGGACAAGAGTACATTTATTACGCCAGAGAACTTGACGCATTTTTACCTTATATTGAAGTTAAGAAATAGAATTTGATGCTCAGGTGAATAATAAGCAATCTATAATCATGATGGAATGATTTACCATTACGGTGATGCGACGTTATCTGGCTAACGACATCGTTGCTGATGTTGTCAGCCAGATTGAAAGTAACTGTAATATCAGAATTTATAATGCTCTTTACTTAGACCATATTTTTTCATGCGCAGATAAAGTTTTTTACGGGGAATTTGCAGGTACTCCGCCACTTCATTAATTCGTCCCTGATGAATATTTAATGCTTCGGTAATAATTTGTCGCTCATACTCTTCAACGCGCCGGTCAAGCGGGGTCGGCTCCTGCAGAAGCAACTGCGGGTTGACCGTTTCCGCCAGCGGCAGCACGCCAACAGCAAAAAGCTCTGCCGCATTAGCCAATTCGCGCACATTGCTTGGCCAGGCGCGTCGCATTATTCCTTTCAGTAATTCCCCCGCGATTTCCGGCACTGGATGATTGAGTCGCAGGCAGGCTTTTCGAAGATAATGGCGAAATAACGGCTCGATATCATCCGGTCGCTGAGAAAGAGACTGGCAGGCGATTTGGGTCATGGCGAAACAGTAGTAAAGCTCGGCCGCAATCTGGTTAGCTGCCGCCTGCTCCACCAGCGAAGCGCTGCCAACGCCCACCAAACGAAAAGGCCGATGCTCCAGGCTTTGTAAACGCGCCAGATGGTGCTGCTGTTCGCGTGTCAGATATTCGGGATGACTCAACACCAGCGTGCCTCCTTGCGCCTGGTCGATGAATGTCTCCAACTGCCCGGCATTCTCCGGCGTAAGTTCATAGCGTACAAACGGCCCTTTCGCGTTACGCCCCAGTTGATGGAGATAACGGGCGCCAGTCATACGTCCAGTGCCATGCTCACCGTAAAACCATACGGCAATGTCCGTTTCCGCCAGTTGTTGTAACCGTTGTCGAAACTGATTCATCCACTCGCTGCGCCCAATCAGTTCAACCTGTAACGTCTGCTGGCAATATTGCCGCCGTGCAATGACCGACCGGCGCTGGCGTAGCGCGTCTTCAATTAATATCAACAGCTTGCCCGGATCGACGGGTTTTTGCAGAAAATCCCAGGCGCCCTTTTTCACCGCATCAACCGCCATCGGTACATCGCCATGTCCGGTAATCAATAAGATTGGCAGTTGATCGTCATCCTGATGAAACAGCGTCATAAGATCGATACCGGAACACCCCGGCATACACACATCGCTCAAAACGATCCCCTCCCAATCCGCTTCTACCCACTCTTTGGCCTCGAAAGGATGGGTAAAGCCACGCACGCGGTAGCCTGCCTGCTCAAGCATTTGGGTATAGGCGTCAAGTACATCAACGTCATCATCAATCAGCAAAATAGAACATTCATCATTCAACATCATCGACATCCGTTACCGAGAATTGCAGCACCACGCAAGCGTTACGCGTCAGCGTCGACGCCAGACGCAGGTCGCCCTTCATTTGCGCCATCAGCGACACGCTAATCGACAGCCCAATACCCAACCCGACAGCTTTACTGGTGGTAAACGGCTTGAGTAAAGAGGGCAACAGCGCCACAGGCCAGCCAGGGCCGTTATCTGCAATATAAACCTCCAGCGCCTCTCCCTGCGTCTGCCATGTCACCGCGATCGCCGCATCATGCGAACAGGCGTCAAGCGCATTCGCCAGCACATTCACCAGAACCTGCTGAATACGCACTTCATCGCCGCTAACCCATACGGTGTCGGTTGGCAGTGAAAGCGCTCCCTGCCGGGATTGGTGGCGCATGGCTAATAACTCCCATGCAGCCACGAAGGTTTGGCGCAGATCAACGGGATACAATGGCGTTTCCAGCTCCGCCCGGCGGGTAAACTGCCGCAGCGAACGGATAATGGCGTCAATCCGGTTAATGAGCCCTTCCGCTTTGGTGAGCGTATTTCTCGCCTGTCCGCTCTGACCTTGTTCAATCGCGCGTCCCGCCGTAAATAAATACATTGAAAGCGCATTCAGCGGCTGGTTAATTTCATGCGCCAGCGTGGTCATGGTCTGGCCGACTACCGCCAGTTTCGCCGTCTGAATCAACTCATCCTGCATGGCGCGCAGGTCGGCTTCTATCTCTTTGCGCTCGGCGACCTCTTGTTCAAGCTGCCTGCGTTGCATATTGAGCTGGCCCAGCGTATGACGTAGCAAACGGGCTATCCGTCCTAGCTCATCGCGCCCGTAAACCGGGATAGTCGAGTCGGTTCTCCCCAGCCCTATCTGTACCACAGCCTGATTAAGCGCGGTAAAACGCTTTACCAGCCGGGAACGGATAAAATAGTGGTTGAGTCCCCAGGCCAGCAGCAACGCCAGGAGCGTCGCCACTAAAATAAGCCCGCCGCTAACGCGAACAATCTGTTCCAGGCGTTGATTGAACGTCTGCATTTGCTGGTGACTACTACCTAACTGCGCCTCAAGCAGCGTGCGAAAGCGCCCTAGCGTAGCCTCTCTGGCGCGGCTGGCGTCCAGTAAGGCTTTTTGCGCCGCAACATAATCGCGCATGGTATCGGGCATCTTATTTTTTACCATCCCGATTTCCAATAGTTCGTCGATGGTTTGCCGCAGCGTGATTGTACTGGGCCAGTCATCGAGCGCACGAATATTCTCATCCGCCGTTTTTTTTAGGTTTTCCAGATAGCGAATATGGGTCTCCACCAGCATCCCGTCATTATTGCCGGACTTTAGCTCATTCAATCTGTCGCGCAGGTCGTCAACAATCTGATTTTCAATTCGCGCCAGGGTATATACCTGCTGCTGCTCGTTCTGCACTTCGCGCGAACGTTGCAAGTACTGCGCCGCGTCGCCCTGATTCGCCTCAATTTGATCGAGCAGCGTCCCCTGCTGCCAGGTAAAATCCTGTACCAGCGAATTTAGCTCCGTGGTGAAATCATCATGGAGCCAGTCAATGCGAGCGGAAAGCTCGCTGACTTTCTCCCGCACCAAAAACATGTTGTAGAGGGCGTTGTCCAGCTCCGCCAGCAAGGTCCGGCTATCCTGTAAAATGACGGCCAGTTGCCGGCGCTCAGCAAGCTGAAGCCCCTGACTGAGACGCTCAATCTTATCCAGATGCTGAATAATCTGCGTACGTAACTGCAAACGTACCGTCGTGTTCGGCGCCAGCAAAAATTCATTGAGCTGATCCACGGCCAGATTCAGGTTCCCCTCAATTAAAAAAGCGGAGTGGATGCGAGGAAAATATTCATCAAGCGAATAGCGAACCTGCGAACTTTGCTCATGCCAGGAATAAAGGCTGACCATACTGACAATCAGCGTCAGTAATGCGCCCGTTAAAAATGCACCCCGTAAACTGTTGCTGATACTGAGCTGACGAAGCCGTTGCAATAATCTCCCCTTCATTTCAGCTCTTCCAGTTTGTGAATCGCCAGCCGCTGATTGTTCAGAAACCAGATCTGCCACTCCATCATTTTTTGTTCGGCAAAGCTTTTATTATCAAACTGCGCCAGCCAGGTTTCATCTTCGCTGCTTGCCGCATCCACCGGGACGCTGGTCAATAAGGCTCTGATTTCAGGTAAGGGGCGTTTAAGCCGCGTTTCTGCGCTGTGCAACGCTCGCCATGCATCTTTAAGCTGCGCGAGACGAAAACTGATCGCGGTATCAAACATGCGTTGTACCAGTTGCTGACGCTTCAGGATCAGACGATAGTTCAACGGCGGCTGGGCCATCAAACGCTGTTGTTGCGCGGCGCGAGGATTATCGGCGCTAAGCGGTGCGACGGGATACTTACCGGTATTCGCGTCAGCCAGTATCCTTTGCCCTTTCGGACTTAATAAGTAATGAATAAAAGCACGCGCTTCGTCTGCATGACGGCTGTTTTTCAACACCGCGACGTAAGTGGGCGACACCGCAGAATACGGAAAATAGGTAAAAGTAAGATTAGGATCGTTAAGTAGCAAATTAGCATAGTTATCAATGACCGGCCCGGCAACGCCAAGCCCGCTTTTGATTTTATCCGCTACGCCGAAACTGCGAGAGGAAATCGTGACCAGATTACCCGAGATTGCCAGCAGCGTCGCCCACCCTGCCGTCCAGCCTTTTTGCTGCAACAGCGACTCCACCATCAAATGATTCGTGTCTGAACGTGACGGACTGCTCATTAATAGAGCGCCCTGGTAACTGGGCAGGCCCATATCCTGCCAGTCAGCAGGCGGCGGAAGATGGCGCGCAGCGAGCGCTGAACGGTTGATCAATAGCCCAAATCCGGATACCGCTACCGCCACTGAAGTTGAGCGGATAGAACGCGGCACCAGCTTCTGGCTGGCGGCAGGCGCGCTATCCAATAGCGCCAGCTTTTGGTGCTCCTGAAGGTGTTGCAACAGCATGGGGGATGACGTCAGGATCAGATCGACATTTTCCGCATTCGCCGTATCAAGTAATTGCTCTAAAGAACCGCTGGTACGGTTGAGCGTACGAATCATGACGGAACCCGGCTCCGTCTGCCAGCGCTGGATAATCCAGGCGGTCGCGCTGGGTGAAAAGGTCGTTGCCATCACCAGCTCGCGGCTGTACGCCTGGCAAGAACCGAACATTGCCGCCAGCCATAGCGTAAAAGCGCCCACTCTGGCGAAACGACTACAGCATGAGAAAAGTCGATTTGTGATCCCGTTCATAAATATCGATATCACATAAAGAAAATATTGAGACAAAACTTACCCTTTTATTTCTGTTGACATCCAGAACAACGTTATTTGAATAATAACGGGTCCGTCGCCCGAAAACATCAATAAAGCGTATCAGATCACTGGCAGCAAATTTGTTAATATCCGCACATGCTAACGATAAAACGGCCATGCCAATAATTAAAGTTTCACCACACCCTTCAGGATGGGTCAAAAATAACCTTTTAAATTCACCCAATTGAGTCAATTTTGACACATTTCTTCGACTTGAATTTTATTGTCACTCCTTTCACTCTACCGACAAAACCTCCTGATGTTCATCTCACTATAAAATACAGGTGACTCCATGTTAACAATATTAAAAACAGGGCAATCGGCGCATAAAGTCCCACCGGAAAAAGTCCAGGCTACGTATGGTCGATATCGTATACAGGCATTGTTAAGCGTATTTCTGGGATATCTCGCTTACTATATAGTCAGAAACAACTTCACATTATCGACGCCTTATTTAAAAGAGCAATTGGATCTCAGCGCTACGCAAATCGGCCTGCTGAGTAGCTGTATGCTTATTGCTTACGGAATCAGTAAAGGCGTAATGAGCAGTCTGGCGGATAAAGCCAGCCCAAAAGTCTTCATGGCGTGCGGTCTGGTACTCTGCGCGATTGTTAACGTTGGGCTGGGATTCAGTAGCGCATTCTGGATATTTGCCGCTCTGGTGGTCTTCAATGGCCTTTTTCAGGGCATGGGCGTCGGCCCCTCGTTTATTACCATTGCAAACTGGTTCCCTCGCCGGGAACGCGGACGCGTAGGCGCCTTCTGGAATATCTCGCATAACGTTGGCGGCGGGATCGTCGCGCCTATCGTCGGTGCGGCTTTTGCGATATTGGGCAGCGAACACTGGCAAAGCGCCAGTTATATCGTTCCGGCCTGCGTCGCCGTCATTTTTGCCTTAATTGTTCTGGTCTTGGGAAAAGGTTCGCCGCGCGAAGAAGGTCTTCCCTCCCTGGAACAGATGATGCCGGAAGAAAAAGTCGTACTGAAAACGAAGAATACGGCAAAAGCGCCGGAAAATATGAGCGCATGGCAAATCTTCTGTACTTATGTGCTGCGCAATAAAAATGCCTGGTATATTTCGCTGGTAGATGTCTTCGTCTATATGGTGCGGTTTGGCATGATTAGCTGGTTACCTATCTATCTGTTGACAGTAAAACACTTTTCAAAAGAACAGATGAGCGTCGCGTTTCTCTTTTTCGAGTGGGCGGCGATTCCCTCTACGCTACTGGCAGGCTGGCTGTCAGATAAACTGTTTAAGGGCCGCAGAATGCCGTTAGCCATGATTTGCATGGCGCTGATTTTTGTCTGTCTGATCGGATACTGGAAAAGTGAATCTTTGCTAATGGTAACGATTTTCGCCGCCATTGTAGGTTGTCTGATTTACGTCCCGCAATTCCTCGCGTCCGTACAGACAATGGAGATAGTCCCCAGCTTTGCCGTAGGTTCCGCCGTCGGTTTACGTGGGTTCATGAGCTATATTTTCGGCGCCTCGTTGGGCACCAGCCTGTTTGGTGTCATGGTGGATAAACTTGGCTGGTACGGCGGATTTTATCTTCTGATGGGCGGCATCGTGTGCTGCATTCTATTCTGTTACCTCTCCCATCGCGGCGCGCTGGAACTGGAACGCCAGCGCCAGAATGCGTTACATAATCAGGACTCACTGCAGCTTGCGGACGCGCAATAAACGATTAGCCTTCCCGGGGAACAGAAGCGCCGACATTGTCGGCGCTATCTATTCGCTGACATCGTGTATACCCAAAATAATTCGAGTTGCTTAAAGGCGGCAAGGGAGTGAGTCCCCAGGAGCATAGATAACGATGTGGCTGGGGTGAGCGACGTCCCGTCAGGGCGAGGCCCATCGATGGGCCGAGTAATCCGTAGCCAACACATCAGCAACTTGAAGTATGAAGGGTATGTACTGACTAACGCTTACCGTATCCCACCATAAAGCGAATAATTAACCCACATGCCGGTGCGAGAAAAAGCAATAATCCGCTAACGATGTCATCGCCATCCTGCAACCATACATTGAGTAAATAAATCAGCGCGGCAAGGATAACCATTCCCGTAAAAGAAGAAACCGCAGAAAAAGCCCCCATCACCTGACCGATATAGCCACTCACGGCAAGTATACTTATTGCAAGAAATGTCCATAAATAGATCATTTATAATACCTCCTGTCTATGGCAAGGCTTCCATATAGCCTTACGGTCCCTCTCACTTCTCCTTTAAGATAAACCTTATCAGCCCGTCATTTCCATAACATTTATCTCACATTTTATTTTTTTAATCATTTTTCAATGACCTTCGTCTGAAATAAAATTATCACTGTAAAAACAATGCATTAAAAATAATGATTAGCTTATTTTTGCTACGAGAGAAATATTTACGCTTCTTGATAAAGAATTTCTGGGCGCGAGTAAATAACTGGTGGTACATTAGCCTGCCTGGCGTTCATGCCCTCGTGGTTTAGTACTGACTTAGTTTTACACTCCTTACGGGAACCATTGTCGTACATGATGGCCTAACTATACGTAAATCATTCAAGTTACCCTGATGAGCTTACTCAAGTAAGTGCTTCGGATAAGCGAACGCAACTTGAAGGATGATGCGTATTTCAGAGTGTACCGCTGCGGATAATGACTCTTCTGCGATACATTATTTTCGTATCTACAGAAGGTATTTTATGTTTCCTCAAAGCAAATTTTCACGCGCGTTTTTGCACCCGCGCTACTGGCTGACGTGGTTTGGCGTTGGCGTCCTCTGGTTACTGGTGCAGCTTCCCTACCCGGTTTTGCGTTTTCTGGGCACCCGCACCGGTAAGCTGGCGCGCCCCTTCCTGAAGCGACGTGAGTCGATCGCCCAGAAAAATATTGAACTCTGTTTTCCGACCCTCTCCCGGGAAGAAAGGGAAAAACTGATCGCCGAGAATTTCCACTCTCTTGGCATGGCGCTGCTTGAAACGGGCATGGCCTGGTTCTGGCCTGATAGCCGGGTTCGCAAATGGTTTGATGTGGACGGGCTGGACAACCTTACCCGTGCGCAGGCGCAAAATCGCGGCGTAATGGTCGTTGGCGTGCATTTTATGTCGCTGGAATTGGGAGGCCGGGTAATGGGTCTCTGCCAGCCAATGATGGCGACCTATCGTCCGCATAACAATCCGCTCATGGAGTGGGTGCAGACGCGCGGTCGTATGCGCTCAAATAAAGCGATGATCGGCAGAAACAATCTGCGCGGCATTGTGGGCGCGCTAAAAAAAGGGGAAGCTGTTTGGTTTGCTCCCGACCAGGACTACGGCCCTAAAGGCAGCTCCTTTGCGCCATTTTTCGCGGTTGAAAACGTCGCCACCACCAACGGCACCTATGTACTGTCCAGGCTGTCTGGCGCCGCCATGTTGACCGTTACAATGGTCAGGAAATCCGATAACTCGGGTTATCGTCTGTATATTACCCCTGAAATGGAAGGTTACCCGGCAGATGAAAATCAAGCCGCTGCCTATATGAATAAAATTATTGAGAAAGAGATCATGCGCGCCCCGGAGCAATATCTCTGGATCCATCGCCGTTTCAAGACTCGCCCGTTGGGGGAAGCGTCACTCTACATCTGAAAAAGGCCGCAAGGCCTTTTATTTTGGCATTTCGCATTGCCATAATATTCATATCGTAAATTACTCATTCCTGCTTTTAGCGATAAGTCCCCTGTTTACAGGCGATTTTTTACTGTGTCGGCGGCGTCGCTCAATAGCGATTCATCACTGTCAGAAATTAAACTGTCGCCGATTCCCGACACTTGTAAGTTACTAAAAGTAAATAAGAAAATGCCTCTTGTTTCACCTCATTTTTAGGCGTACATTAGCGCCGTCTGGAGCGATGACGCGCAGAATTCTGAGGTGATGCAGGCGGTCGAAACACGAATAATTCTCAATTTCGTATTGTCCGGCATCAACTCTCTATAATCAGGTAAGTGTAAGTTCATTTAGGCGTACGACAGGTACGCGGAGAGATGAAACGTGAAATATTTCTTTATGGGCATTTCATTTATGGTCATCGTTTGGGCCGGTACTTTCGCCCTGATGATTTAAAAGTACAATGCAAAGAAAAACAGGAGCCATGGGGCTCCTGTTTGCTTTTCTACTCCGTGCTCGCCTCAACGGGTTTTGGATGTGACGGCAGCACGCCATCGGCGCGGAACATCGCTTTAATCCCTCTGACGGCCTGGCGAATGCGGTCGCGATTCTCTATTAATGCAAAGCGTACATGGGTGTCGCCATAATCACCAAAGCCTATCCCTGGAGAAACACAAACCTTCGCCTCATTCAGCAGCTTCTTGGCAAACTCAAGCGATCCCATCGCCGCATATTGCTCCGGGATTTTCGCCCAGACGTACATTGAGGCTTTCGGCATTTCAACCATCCAGCCCGCCTCATGCAGCCCCTTCACCAGCACATCGCGACGACGTTTATACTGCTCGGCGATATCGCGCACGCACTGCTGATCGCCTTCCAGAGCGGCGATAGCCGCCACCTGAAGCGGGGTAAAGGTGCCATAATCGTGATAACTTTTAATGCGCGCCAGCGCGCTGACCAGGGTTTTATTGCCCACCATAAACCCAATACGCCAGCCCGCCATATTATAGCTTTTCGACAGCGTGAAAAATTCGACCGCCACGTCGCGCGCGCCGGGCACCTGCATAATGGATGGCGCTTTCCAGCCGTCGTACACGATATCGGCATACGCCAGATCGTGCACCACCAGCACATCATAACGTTTAGCCAGAGCGACCACTTTTTCAAAAAATTCCAGTTCGACGCACTGGGCCGTAGGGTTAGATGGAAAACCCAAAATCATCATTTTCGGTTTCGGATAACTTTCGCGAATAGCGCGCTCCAGCTCGTTGAAGAAATCCACCCCCTCTACCAATGGAACCGAACGCACCTGCGCCCCGGCGATAACGGCGCCATAGATATGAATCGGGTAACTGGGGTTCGGCACCAGTACCGTATCACCATGATCCAGCGTCGCCAGCATTAAATGCGCCAGTCCCTCTTTGGAACCGATGGTCACAATCGCTTCGGTTTCCGGATCGATATCGACATCATAACGTTCCTGATACCAGTGAGAAATCGCGCGGCGTAAACGCGGTATGCCGCGGGACGTGGAATAACCGTGCGTATCCGGACGCTGCGCGACGGTGCAAAGTTTTTCGACAATGTGGGGAGGGGTTGCGCCATCAGGATTACCCATACTGAAATCAATAATATCTTCGCCGCGCCGACGCGCAGCCATTTTGAGTTCAGCGGTGATGTTAAAAACATAGGGCGGAAGGCGATCGATACGCGTAAAGCGACGTTCAGGGCGGAAGTCAGCCATAATATCCTCAGATTAACGTTAGCGCCCGGACCGTCCGAGCGACGCTGCCACGATGGTGGCTCCTTTAGAAAATAGCCTGAAAATTTTCTTCCTGTCGAGAGGCTAATGAAAATATTTTTTAGCGACGAAAAAGAGGAACAACCGTAAAAATTTACTTTTTAAGCGTGTCAGTTATAGCATCATACAAATCATATTATTAACAAATTGATATCTTTAAATTTACCTAACGTGGTAAAGCCGACGATAGTTTCCTGTCAATAAACCTTATCTCAAATAATCCCCTTTTGATTTTGTGGTTTTTCCTCTTTAATTAAAGCCATTACTAAAAATAATGGTATTCAATCATGTCATATTGCGGTGTTTTTCAGGGACATTTCCCCGAAAATGAGGATCCTTTCCGGCAAGCTGCCGCGATGAAAGCGTAAATAAGGCAGCGAACCGGATACGTATAGTAAAATAAATCCCTGTTTTCGCCTGACTAACCGCCATGACATGATGACTCAACGCGCTGGTGTTTGACCTTTCGCTCAGCAAGAGTAAAGTGAAATAATTCAGACAGTTGAAGCATTCATGCACAGGAAAGGCAATGAAAAAAACCGCGTGAGGCACGCGGTTTGAGACTGACAAGAGAATGTTTAATTGCCTGATGACGCTGCGCTCATCAGGCCTACAGATGACACACTTTTGTAGGCCGGATAAGGCGTTTATGCCACCATCTGGCTTATAGAATATGACCTAATGTCTGGCGCAGATGCGCGCCGGAGCCTAACAAGCCAGGATTATCATGGACAATCAGATAGACCGGAATACCGTGTACATAATCTTTAAAGCGGCCTTTATCTTCAAAGCCACCACGGAAGCCGGACGCTTTAAAAAATTCCAGGAAGCGCGGGACAATACCGCCAGCGATATAAACGCCGCCAAATGTCCCCATGGTTAACGCCAGATCGCCGCCAAATCGCCCCATGATGACGCAAAAGAGCGACAACGCGCGGCGACAATCGATACAGCTATCCGCCAGGGCGCGTTCGGTAATATCTTTCGGGCGCAGATTTTCCGGCAGACGGTTGTCGGACTTAACAATCGCCCGGTAAAGATTCACCAGCCCCGGGCCAGACAGCACGCGCTCGGCGGAAACGTGGCCAATTTCGGCGCGCAATATTTCCAGAATCATAGCTTCTTCTTCGCTATTAGGCGCAAAATCGACATGCCCGCCTTCGCCCGGAAGGCTAATCCAACGCTTATCCACATGCACCAGATGCGCCACGCCCAAGCCGGTTCCCGCGCCATACACCGCAATAGGTTTGCCGTCTACCGGTTCGCCGCCGCCGAACTGAATTAAATGCTCTTTTTTCAGCATCGGGATCGCCATCGACACGGCGGTGAAATCGTTGATGATTTCCAGATGGCTAAAGCCGAGATTTTTTTTCATTTCCGCAATAGAAAAAGCCCAGGTATGGTTAGTCATCGCTACCCAGTCACCGGTAATCGGGCAGGCTATGGCGATACAACCATCTTCCACGCTGACGCTATGCTCATCGAGATAAACGCGCACCACGGCCTCAAGACTGGGATAATCCAGGCCGGAATACGTTTTGGCCTGCGAGATTTCTCCACTGGCGATATCACACAGGGCAAGACGCGCATTCGTGCCGCCTACATCTCCTACTAAAGCATACTTTGTCATTCTTCTACTGCTCCGCTAAAGTCAAAATAAGTCTTTGTCACACTGTAAATTCATGGGGGCATAACAACAACGGCCATCAGGCTGACTGCCTATAAATATAGATCTTCATCACAGAATTACTTTCTTGTTTCAGCACCAATTGCAGCAATGCCGTCGGGCAGGCTGTGCAAAATAGGTATACGACCCCGTGTAAGGAAGAGATTATGTTCCACCCGCGTGCCCGAACGATGCTACTGCTGTCGCTCCCCGCACTGATTATTGGCGTAGCGTCAAGCCTGGTTTTAATCGCCTCGATGAAAGTCGCGTCGGTTTTTCAGCAATTTCTTTGGCAACGACTGCCTGCCAGCATCGGCATCGCTTATGATTCGCCGTTCTGGATAGTGGGTATGCTCACGCTAACCGGGATCGTGGTGGGTTTGATTATCCGTTACAGTCCCGGACACGCTGGCCCCGATCCGGCCATCGAACCGTTAATCAGTATGCCGGTCTCGCCATCTGCGCTGCCCGGGCTGCTTCTCGCCTTAATCATCGGCCTTGCTGGTGGGGTAAGTTTGGGGCCAGAGCATCCGATAATGACAATAAATATCGCGCTGGCGGCGGCTTTCGGCTCCCGCCTGTTTCCACGTATTACGGCGTTAGACTGGACGATTCTGGCCTCAGCGGGCACCATCGGCGCGCTGTTCGGCACGCCCGTCGCTGCGGCGCTGATTTTTTCGCAAACGCTTAGCGGCTCTAACGATATTCCCATGTGGGATCGCCTGTTTGCGCCGTTAATGGCGGCAGCGGCGGGGTCACTCACCACCAGCCTGTTCTTTCATCCGCATTTTTCGTTACCCATCGCCCATTACACGCAGATGCGGCTGGTGGACATTGCCAGCGGAGCGATCGTCGCGGCGATCGCTATTGCCGCCGGGATGGTCGCCGTCTGGTGCCTTCCGCGTCTGCACGAGTTGCTGCACCGACTAAAAAATCCAGTCCTGATTCTCGGCATTGGCGGTTTTATACTGGGTATTCTGGGCGTCATTGGCGGGCCGCTTACCCTGTTTAAAGGCCTGGACGAAATGCAACAAATGGCGTTTAGCCAGACGTTGGGCGCGGGAGATTATTTTACCTTAGCCGTCGTCAAACTCGCCGCGCTGGTCATCGCGGCGGCGAGCGGCTTTCGCGGCGGGCGCATTTTTCCGGCTGTGTTTATCGGCGCGGCGCTGGGGCTCATGCTCCATGCCCATGTTGAGGCCGTACCCGCGGCGATTACCGTCTCCTGCGCGATTCTTGGCTTAGTGCTGGTAGTGACGCGCGACGGCTGGCTCAGTCTGTTTATGGCGGCAGTCGTCGTACCGGATACCAATCTGCTGCCGCTGCTCTGCATTGTGATGCTCCCCGCCTGGCTATTGCTGGCGGGAAAACCGTTGCTGGCCGCCAACCGTCACGAACCCTAATCCGGCGCAGCGGGGGCCATTATCCCCCGTTGCGGGCTTCCAGCGCCCGGGTCACGGTACGCAGTAATTCCGGCAGATCGGCTTTTGGCAACATCACTTCAATAAATGACAGACGTTGTGGGCGCGCCAGCCGTTCGAGGATCTCTGCCAGTTGGATAGCCTGCGTCACCCGCCAGCACTCCGCCTGTTGCGCCGCGTTTAGCGCCGGTGGTATCTGCGTCCAGTTCCAGCTCGCGATGTCGTTATACCGCTGGGCCGCGCCGTGAATGGCGCGCTCTACGGTATAGCCGTCATTGTTGAGCAGCAGGATGACCGGCGCCTGCCCGTCGCGTAACATCGAGCCCATCTCCTGAATCGTGAGCTGCGCCGCGCCATCGCCGATAATCAGAATCACCCGCCGATCGGGACAGGCGGTTTGCGCGCCAAACGCGGCGGGCAAGGAATAGCCGATAGACCCCCACAGCGGCTGTACCACAACTTCCGCGCCGTCAGGAAGCGACAGCGCGGCAGCGCCAAAAGCTGCAGTCCCCTGGTCGACAAGGATAACATCGCCGGGTTTGAGATACTGCTGTAAGGTTTGCCAGAAGCTTTCCTGGGTCAGTTCTCCCTTATCAATCCGCACTGGCTGTCCGGCGGAACGCGTCGGCGGCGGCGCAAAAGCGCATTCCAGGCACAGTTCGCGCAGCGTAGACACCGCCTGCGCCATCGGGAGGTTGAACCAGGTTTCGCCGATGCGCGACGCGTAAGGCTGAATCTCCAGCGTGCGTTCCGCCGGCAATTGTTGGGTGAATCCGGCCGTAAGGGTATCGACAAAACGGGTGCCGACGCAGATAACCCTATCGGCGTCCTCTATGGCCTGACGCACTTCTTTGCTGCTGGCGCCAGCGCTATAGGTGCCAACGAAGTTCGGGTGCTGTTCATCAAAAAGCCCCTTCCCCATCAGTAGTGTCGCATGAGCGATTGGCGTTTCCGCCATCCAGCGCTGCAACAGTGGTCGTAAACCAAAACGCCCGGCAAGAAAGTCGGCCAAGAGCGCAATGCGCCGACTGTTCATCAGGCACTGACGGGCGTGGTAACGAAAAGCCGTCTCCACGCCGCTTTGCGCTTCATGCACGGGCAACGTCAGCGCCTGCGTAGGCGGGATGGCCGTTTTTTTCGCCACGTCGGCGGGCAACATGATGTATCCTGGCCTGCGTGCGGCAAACATTTCACCCAATACGCGGTCAATCTCGAAACAGGCGTTCTGTTCATCCAATATTGCGCTGGCAGCGGATATCGCCTGACTCATGCGATAAAAATGACGAAAATCGCCGTCGCCGAGGGTATGGTGCATCAATTCGCCACGCTGCTGCGCAGCGCTACAAGGCGCGCCGACGATATGCAAGACCGGGACATATTCCGCGTAACTGCCCGCGATACCGTTAATAGCGCTAAGTTCTCCCACGCCAAAGGTGGTGAGTAGCGCTCCAGCGCCCGACATGCGCGCATAACCGTCCGCGGCATAAGCGGCGTTCAGCTCATTGGCGCATCCCACCCAACGCAAGGTCGGGTGGTCAATCACATGGTCAAGAAACTGCAAGTTATAATCGCCCGGTACGCCAAAAAGATGGCCAATGCCGCATCCTGCCAGTCTGTCCAGCAAATAGTCGGCCACGGTATAGGGGTTTTGCATGACAGCTTTCCTTCTGACGTTGACATTATGTTGAGTATTAAGGAATGCCGATGGCTGTCCAGCACGGCGGGGATGAAAGCCTGGAAAACAATGTTTACAGCGGCAAACAGTAAAAGCCGGATACCGCCTGGCAAGTGTAACCGTATACACTATTTATTCACGCCACAGGGGGAAAGGTCATGATTTATCAGCCCGATGAGAATCGTTATCACACAATGGAGTATCGTCGCTGCGGGCGCAGCGGCGTCAAACTTCCCGCCATTTCGCTGGGGTTATGGCACAACTTCGGCGATGCGACACGGATAGAAAATAGCCGGGCGCTGCTGCAACGCGCGTTCGATCTGGGCATTACCCACTTTGATCTCGCCAATAATTATGGGCCGCCGCCGGGCTCCGCAGAATGCAATTTTGGCCGCATTCTGCAGGAAGATTTTTTACCGTGGCGCGATGAGTTAGTCATCTCCACCAAAGCGGGCTACACCATGTGGGATGGCCCTTATGGCGACTGGGGTTCACGGAAATACCTTATCGCCAGCCTCGATCAAAGCCTGAAACGTATGGGGCTGGAGTATGTCGATATCTTTTATCACCATCGTCCTGATCCCGAAACGCCGCTTAAAGAGACGATGAAAGCGTTAGATCACCTTGTGCGCCAGGGCAAAGCGTTGTACGTAGGGATCTCTAACTATCCTGCCGATCTGGCCAGACAAGCTATCGATATTCTGGAGGATCTCGGCACGCCTTGCCTGATTCATCAGCCTAAATATTCGCTTTTTGAGCGTTGGGTAGAGGACGGGCTGCTGGCGCTATTGCAGGAAAAAGGCGTCGGCAGTATTGCCTTCTCGCCGCTGGCGGGCGGGCAGCTCACTGACCGTTATCTGAATGGCATTCCGGAAGATTCCCGCGCGGCAAGCGGAAGCCGTTTCCTTAAACCAGAACAGATTACCGCCGACAAACTGGAAAAAGTTCGCCGGTTGAATGAACTGGCTGCGCGACGGGGCCAAAAATTGTCTCAGATGGCGCTCGCCTGGGTGCTGCGTAACGATAACGTTACCTCGGTACTGATTGGCGCCAGCAAACCGTCGCAAATCGAAGACGCCGTAGGAATGCTGGCCAATCGCCGTTTTTCGGCGGCGGAATGTGCAGAAATTGACGCTATTCTGGAGGGCCGGTTTTAGCAAAAAATGCTCTCCTTCATGATTTAAGAGTTAAGGCGATGAAACAAATCTTTACTGCTTTGTAATATTGCATTAACAGGCCGGCGACGGCTCGATCGTGAAGGAGAGAAAGTATGTTCAGGTCACTGATTCTGGCGGCAGCCTTGCTGGCTTTTACACCGCTTGCCGCGAATGCGGGCGAAATCACCCTGTTGCCCTCAATAAAATTACAGATTGGCGATCGCGATGATTACGGTAACTACTGGGACGGTGGTCGCTGGCGCGACCGTGATTACTGGCACAACCATTATGAATGGCGTAAAAATCGCTGGTGGCGCCATGACAACGGCTATCATCGCGGCTGGGATAAGCGTAAAGCGTATGAACGCGGTTATCGGGAAGGCTGGCGCGATCGCGACGATCATCGCGGGCGAGGCCGGGGTCACAAACATCATCACTAAGCCTCCTGCTGAATAACAGCCCGATGACGCCCACGCATCGGGCCTGCTATCTTTCTGTCTTTATGACAATCCCATTACCGTTCCAACCAGTAACCAGATATTCAGGGCGACGACCAGCACGACAATTATCCAGCCAATCTGTTTTACCCGCCGCGTGTTCACCAGCTCGCCCATTAGCGTAGCGTTACTGGTGAAAATCAGGAGCGGCACCAGCGCCAGCGCAATACCAAAACTCAGCAGCACCTGGCTCATCACCAGAATTCGGGTAGGGTCCAGCCCCATCAAAATCACAATAAATGAGGGCAGCATGGTAATGGTGCGCCGTACCCACAGCGGAATGTGAAAACGGACAAACCCTTGCATCACCACCTGCCCCGCCAGAGTCCCTACCACGGTGGAGGAAAGCCCTGCAGCAACCAGACTAAGACCAAACACTGTTGCCGCCGCATGGCTTAGTAACGGTTCCAGCGTCAGGTATGCCTGATCGAGGTCGGCGATGCCGGTGTGGCCGCTAAAATGAAACGCCGCCGCGGCGGTCGCCATCATTGCCAGATTGACAAAACCGGCAATCGTCATAGCAATAGCGACATCCCATTTCGTTGCTGAGTACCGTTGTTGCCGCGTTCCGCCGTGCAGATGCTGTGTTAATGACGAGTGCAGATAAATCACGTGCGGCATAATCGTCGCGCCAAGCACGCCGGCGGCTAAGAATACGGCTTCCGGGTTCGGTAGCGCCGGGATAACCATTCCTTTGCCAAGCTGCGCCATATCAGGCTGAGAGAAAAACAGCTCCACAATGTAAGCAGCGGCGACAAAAAGCAGTAAACCGCCGATGACTTTTTCAAGCGGTTTTTGACCGCGGCGTTGTAACATTAAAATCAGAAACGTCGCGATACCGGTCAATACCGCGCCCTGTAATAAAGAGACGCCCAGGATCAGCTTAAAACCTATTGCTGCGCCGATAAATTCAGCTAAATCGGTGGCCATCGCGATGATTTCCGCCTGTACCCAGTAAAACCAGACTACCGGGCGCGGATAATGGTCGCGAATTTGCTCCGCCAGGTTCTTGCCCGTGGCGATTCCGAGTTTTGCCGAGAGGATTTGAATCAGCATCGCCATCAGGTTCGCCCAGACCACCACCCAGAGTAGCTGGTAGCCAAAGCTGGCGCCGGCCTGAATATTGGTCGCGAAGTTACCGGGATCGATATAACCAATCGCGGCAATGAACGCAGGTCCCATTAATGCGAGCCTTAGCTTGCGCGCCGCCCGTCCGCTGCTATTCTCTACGCGATTGTCAGTCATCTTTTGCCTCAAAAACATAGCCTTTGCTATGTTTCATGCTATGTTTATTGATAATGATTATCAAGTGCATTTCAATGGGTACGGGTGATTACTTTGATAGTGTGAAACGATAGACCGATACGATGACGACCTGTATCAGAACAGTTTGGCTTAACATTACAAGATTAGCACACTGATATAACTTTTCATTTTCATATTCAGTACAGTAAAAGTGTATTACAGATCACTAATTTTGAATCTCGTCACAGGTCCTTATTATAGTGTGTGTTGGATCTCGTTTTCTTTACGGCTGTTGCATAGAATGTGCACGAAAATTAAACCTGCCTCATATTTGGAGCAAATATGGACCGCGTCCTTCATTTTGTCCTGGCGCTTGCCGTTGTTGCGGTACTCGCACTGCTGGTTAGCAGCGACCGTAAAAAAATTCGCATTCGTTACGTCATTCAGTTACTTGTTATCGAAGTATTACTGGCCTGGTTCTTCCTGAACTCGGATGTTGGCCTTGGCTTCGTAAAAGGTTTCTCCGAGATGTTTGAAAAACTGCTCGGATTTGCCAACGAAGGGACAAACTTCGTCTTTGGCAGTATGAACGATCAAGGTTTGGCGTTCTTCTTCCTGAAAGTATTGTGCCCGATCGTCTTTATTTCCGCGTTGATCGGTATTCTTCAGCATATCCGCGTTCTGCCAGTGGTCATCCGCGCTATTGGTTTTCTGTTGTCCAAAGTAAACGGTATGGGCAAACTGGAGTCTTTTAACGCCGTCAGCTCGCTGATCCTCGGCCAGTCTGAGAACTTTATCGCTTATAAAGATATCCTCGGCAAAATGTCCCGTAACCGCATGTACACCATGGCGGCGACCGCAATGTCTACCGTTTCCATGTCTATCGTGGGCGCGTATATGACCATGCTGGACCCTAAATATGTGGTCGCAGCGCTGGTTCTGAACATGTTCAGCACCTTTATCGTTCTGTCGCTGATCAACCCCTATGTCGTTGATGCCAGCGAAGAAAATATTCAGATGTCGAACCTGCATGAAGGCCAAAGTTTCTTCGAAATGCTGGGCGAGTACATTCTGGCAGGTTTTAAAGTGGCGATTATCGTCGCGGCGATGCTGATCGGCTTCATCGCGCTGATCGCGGCGCTGAACGCGCTGTTCGCAACGGTTACCGGTTGGTTCGGCTACAGCATCTCCTTCCAGGGCATTCTGGGTTACATCTTCTACCCGGTCGCATGGGTAATGGGCGTACCGTCCAGTGAAGCGCTGCAGGTAGGAAGTATCATGGCGACCAAACTGGTTTCCAACGAATTCGTGGCGATGATGGATCTGCAGAAAATCGCCTCTACCCTCTCTCCACGCGCTGAAGGCATTATCTCCGTCTTCCTGGTGTCCTTCGCGAACTTCTCTTCCATCGGTATTATTGCGGGCGCGATTAAAGGCCTGAACGAAGAGCAAGGCAACGTGGTTTCCCGTTTTGGTCTGAAACTGGTTTACGGTTCTACGCTGGTGAGCGTACTGTCCGCCTCTATCGCGGCGCTGGTACTGTAAGTCTGGGTTTAATGCAGAAACCGGGGAGCTATCCCCGGTTTTTTTATGCCGCTTATTTGCCTAACGGGCGCGGGCGGCCAATCAGATATCCCTGCAAACTGTGTACGCCAAGCTGCAATAGCAGATCGCGCTGCGCAGGCGTTTCAACAAACTCAGCCACGACGCTCAACGATTTCGCTTTCGCTAAATCAGTGATGGATTTCACGATCATCGCATCCAGGGAGTCCGTCAGAATATCTTTTACGAAACAACCGTCGATTTTAATGATGTCCGCCTTGAGGCGTTTTAGCCGTTCATAGTTTGCATAGCCGGTGCCGAAATCATCAATGGCGATTTTTAGGCCAAACTTACGCAACTGGTTGATATTGTGCATACTGATTTCGGAATGAGAGAAGGCCTGTTCTTCAGTAATTTCGATGATGACCGAAGCAGGCGGGACGCCATAGCGTTTAAAAAGCTGCATAATGCGCGACGCAGTCTCTTTTTGCAGCAGCGTCAACGGCATCAAATTAACCGAGAAACGCGCCCCCTGCTCCGCTGAAGGATGCGCGGACAGCCATTGCAGGAACGCTTCCATCACCTGCATATCAAACCGTACGCTCAGGTTAAACTGGGCGATAAGCGGAATGAACTGATTCGGCATCATGATACCGTCGTCGCACCGAAGCCGCGTCAGAATCTCGTCATACCCTTTTCCCTGCGCGTCGCGAATGGGTTGCGCATACAAAACCAGCGCGCCGCGCTCCAGCGCCTGACGGATTTTCTGCAACCGCAGCACCCGTTCCGTCGTCTGCCCGGAAGCGGCTTCAATACTCTGGGTCAGTGCAAGCACCCGACGATGCGAGCAGGATTGCTCCGCCAGCCAGCTTAATTGCCCCAACAGCGGTTGCAAGGTTTCCTGGCGACCATCGAATGTTCCCCACGATGCGCCGTATTCCATGTCCAGACCGGTATTGTTCCAGTAAATTTTGCGGTTATTAAGCACATTGAGCATATATTGCAGGCGGGCTTCCGTCTCCGGTCCCGTCAATACCAGCAATAATTCACTGCCCGGCAGATGGAAAATTTTCTCCTTTTCCAGCAGCAGCGGCTGCAACACGCGAAACACCTCGCGTTCGCAATGCACGCGCATCTGCATACCGTAATGACGGCTCAGAAATTCCAGGTTTTCCATGCGTAGATAACACACGCTTTGCCCGGCATCCTGTAAAAGAAACTGCTCCAGCGCACGCAGGTTAGGCAGTTGCGTCAACGGATCGGTTAATGCCTGCGAGTGCCACTGTCGATTCAACCATTCGCTACGCTGATTAATCCGCGCCATGTACAACAAACAAATACTAAAAGAAATGAGAACTGAAAGGATAAATGCTAGCGAATATTCTGAGCCCACGCCCTGCAGAAAATTGCGGTTATAGCTAAGCAGGAATAGCGCAGTGAGAGCCCAACTAAAATTCAACAGCGGATAGCTGATTTTCCCCACGCCGATGGTAAATCCAATGAACAGAACTGGCACCAGATAGCCAGCAATATACTTTGTCTCGAAAGGCGTACACAGCACCGCTAATAGCGTCGCCAGAGTGGCAAACCAGAGAAGCGTAAACAGGCGTTTTTCTTTGGCGAGATAAGGAGCGACATCCCTCCGCCAGAAAATACGCATATAGTGCGGGCTGACTATCATCCGCAGCGGATAATAGAAAAAGAGGGTAAAAATAAGCGCGGCAGAAATCAGACTCAATAAATCGACAATCGAGAAAATAGCGGTGCCGGTGCCAAAGAAGGTAGAGATGGTCACCGGGAAAGCCAGGTAGTGCCCCGCCAGATGCATACTGATTTTTATACCAAACGGCGTCATTAACCCTAACCAGAAAACGCGTAGCCAGATGCCTTGGTTGGGTATTCCGTAGCGCCAGCGCGCGCCCAGCTGCCAGCGTACGATAGCGCAAACCAGCAACACGGGAAACGTCTGGCAAAATAGCAGCACCATCGCCTGTGGCAGAGGTAAATGAAAATTCCATTCATTAGTCAACATCATTCCGCCTACCATCGGCGCGACGCCACGGCGGCCAAATAAAAACAGCACGGAAAACATGACGCAGAGCGGTAGCCAGGCCAGAAAGATATAGCTGGAATCAATTGTGGCGCGGGGAGAAATGAGACGAGATAACAGAATAGCCGGAACGGTCAGGCAGAAGGCCAGTAAGAATATTTTTATATTTTTTAATACGTTACACTTATCCGGCATTGCTTTAATGCTCACATCATTATATAAGGCGCATGAATAATAAGTATATTCGCATTATGAAGCAATCTAACAAAAGCTCATATTGACCGCAAAAGCAGCGGCAAACAAACGCACCTGAAGAGCAGATCAGAGGCCATAAATTTTGTGACAAAAAGCAAAAACCCCCGCTTTTCAGCGAGGGTTCGAATGTTGGTGGAGCTAAGCGGGATCGAACCGCTGACCTCTTGCATGCCATGCAAGCGCTCTCCCAGCTGAGCTATAGCCCCATAGTGCTTTTACGTATACGCCAAATTTATCGGGAGTAAATTTGGTGGAGCTAAGCGGGATCGAACCGCTGACCTCTTGCATGCCATGCAAGCGCTCTCCCAGCTGAGCTATAGCCCCACTACGTAAAGCTTGTCGAGTTGACGGGCGGCATCATATGAATTCCCTCGGCATGTGTCAACGGCAAAATGAACTTGCCGAATTCAATCGCTGAAAAAGCATTCAAATAAAGGACATTGCGGCACAACTCGCATTCAGTAGTTAAACACGTCACGGTTTCGACTAAAATGGTGCTATAAAATGAACCACTAATTAACCCCACGACTATTCAGGGAATCGTTATGTTCAAGGAACGGATGACGCCAGAAGAACTCGCTAATCTCACCGGTTACAGCCGACAAACCATCAATAAATGGGTACGGAAAGAAGGCTGGGCAACATCGCCCAAACCTGGCGTCCAGGGCGGTAAAGCCCGTCTGGTTCATGTAAACGAACAGGTTCGTGAATATATCCGCAGCGCTGAACGTTCAGTTGACCATCACGCAGACACATTCACGCCTGCCAGCAACGCATCGCTTGAAGCGCTGCTCATGACGCTTGCCAAAGAGATGACCTCATCCGAGCAGAAACAGTTTACCTCTCTCCTCGTGCGTGAAGGGATTACCGGTTTGTTACAACGCTTAGGGATACGCGATAGCAAATAATATGAAAAGATTACGCAGTAAAATGACCACTGAAGAGCTGGCTGAATGCCTCGGCGTGGCCAGACAAACCGTCAATCGCTGGATCAGAGAACAACACTGGAAAACCGAAAAATTTCCCGGCGTCAAAGGCGGACGCGCAAGACTCATCCATATTGATGCCAGCGTGCGGGAATTTATTCTCAATATTCCGGCTTTTCGCAAACTGCCTGCGTTTTATCAGGCGGAAGAGGCTTTCGCAGAATATGCGAACGCGGCGCACAGTCACGCTTATCGACAAATTATTGATGCCGTTGAAAATATGTCTGCTCAGGAACAGGAAAAACTGGCGCTGTTTTTATCGCGGGAAGGTATTCGCGGATTTCTGACGCGTTTAGGTATCAATGAGGCGGACTAACAAATAATAAACGGCAGGCGTCTGCCCTGCCGTTTATTCTATTTCAGCTGGCGTTACTGCTGACTTTCACGCTCGGCGATAAAGCCCAGCGCTTTGTTGATGCGCTCAATGCTGCGGGTTTTACCAATCGCATGTACGGTGACATCCAGCGCAGGCGACTGCCCGGCACCAGTCACAGCCACACGCAGCGGCATCCCTACTTTACCCATCCCCACTTCCAGCTCATCCGCCGTGGCCTGAATCGCGTGGTGGACGTTTTCTGCTGACCAGTCCGTAATCGCCGACAGCTTGTCGCGCACCACTTCCAGCGGCTGACGCGCCACCGGGCGGAGGTGTTTTTTCGCCGCATCGGCGTCAAACTCGCTGAAGTCTTCATAGAAGTAGCGGCAGCTCTGCGCCATCTCTTTCAGAGTTTTGCAGCGCTCGCCCAGCAACTTCACCAGTTCAGCAAGCTGCGGGCCGTTACGGATGTCGATATTTTCCTGCTCGATATGCCACTGCAAATGCGTCGCCACATATTCCGGCGCCAGCGTATTGATATAGTGGTGATTCAGCCACAGCAGTTTATCGGTGTTGAACGCGCTCGCAGACTTGCTCACCGCACCGAGGGAGAACAGCTTGATCATCTCTTCACGGGTGAAGATCTCCTGATCGCCGCTGGACCAGCCCAGACGCACCAGATAGTTCAGCAACGCTTCTGGCAGATAACCGTCATCGCGATACTGCATCACGCTCACCGCACCGTGACGTTTAGACAGCTTTTTACCGTCGTCGCCGTTAATCATCGACACATGCGCGTACATCGGCACCGGCGCGTTTAACGCTTTCAAAATGTTAATCTGGCGCGGAGTATTGTTGATATGGTCTTCGCCACGAATCACATGGGTAATTTCCATATCCCAGTCGTCAACCACCACACAGAAGTTGTAGGTCGGCGAACCGTCGGTACGACGAATGATCAGATCGTCCAGTTCCTGATTGCTGAATTCGATCGGGCCACGGATCTGATCATCAAAAATAACGGAACCGTCCTGCGGGTTAGCAAAGCGCACCACGCATGGCTCATCGTCGTCATGATGTTCGTGACTGTGCCGGCAACGCCCGTCATAACGCGGCTTCTCGCCTTTCGCCATCTGCTCTTCACGCAGTTGCTCCAGACGCTCTTTAGAGCAGTAGCATTTATAGGCTGTTCCCGCCTCCAGCATCTCGTCAATCACCGCGTTATAGCGTTCAAAACGTTTGGTCTGGAAATATGGGCCTTCGTCCCATTCCAGGTTCAGCCAGTTCATACCATCCATGATGGCTTCAATGGCTTCCGGCGTGGAACGCTCAAGATCGGTGTCTTCAATACGCAGCACGAACTCACCGCCGTGGTGACGTGCGAAAAGCCAGGAATAAAGAGCAGTACGCGCGCCACCGACGTGCAGATAACCTGTCGGGCTAGGCGCGAAGCGAGTTTTGATTTTCATGAAATGGCCTTACGTTTATAAAGATGCCGACAACCGGCAAATCCTGGAAAGATGAATAGCCTTGTATTCTATCACTGTGGCTTGATTCCTCAATGTTGATCCGGTCAGAACGCTGCGCTTTGCTATTTCCGTATAGAAATCATGCAGTGCGGGGTAATTCACGATCGTTTTGTTTAATTTTACGACGAACAAACAAAAACTTTAGAAAATGCGTTGACTCATTTTCAACTCTCCCTATAATGCGACTCCACACAGCGGGGGTGATTAGCTCAGCTGGGAGAGCACCTCCCTTACAAGGAGGGGGTCGGCGGTTCGATCCCGTCATCACCCACCAACTACTTTATGTAGTCTCCGCCGTGTAGATAAGAAATTGAGAAGTGGGTGATTAGCTCAGCTGGGAGAGCACCTCCCTTACAAGGAGGGGGTCGGCGGTTCGATCCCGTCATCACCCACCACTTCGGGTCGTTAGCTCAGTTGGTAGAGCAGTTGACTTTTAATCAATTGGTCGCAGGTTCGAATCCTGCACGACCCACCAATGTAAAAAAGCGCCCTAAAGGCGCTTTTTTGCTATCTGCGATTTATAAGATTCGAACCTGCCGCAGGTTCGGGTCTTGCCTGATGCGCTGCGCTTATCAGGCCTACAGACGACACCGCACACGTAGGCCGGATAAGACGTTAGTCGCCATCCGGCACAGACATCATACCGTCAACGCCGCCACCAGTTTCTCCAGTGCTGGCGTTGCCTGCTGCTGGTCATACACAATATACAAATCCGCCGGAATACGTTCCTCTAACGGACGGAACACCACACCCGGCCAGCTCATTTGCGCATAGCCATCAGCCATCAACGTAATCCCGATCCCCATACTGATCATCGCCAACACCGTTTGCGGCTCAACCACTTCCCGAATAATCATTGGCGAGAAACCCGCCTGTTGGCATACACGTTGTAAAAATCCCCAATCAGAATGTACGGAAGGCAACGTAACAAAATATTCATTGCGCAACGCCGACAGCGGCACAGAATCTCTGGATGCCAGATCGTGATCTTCCGGAACTGCAACCATGAATGCAGATTCATGCAAACGTATGCTGGTAAAACCGACTGCTGGTTCGATAGCCATACGCCAGATCCCTGCATCAAGTTCCCGACGCTCTAACAACGCCATTTGCATACCGGGAGACTTTTCGCGAAAAAGTACTTCAACATTGGGATTTGCTTTCAAAAAGTGACGCATCGCAGGACGCATTCTTCCCCACAGCGCCGTACCAACCACCCCCAGTTCAATGCGCCCCGCTTCACCGCGACCAATCTGCTCCACTCGCGCCAGCGCCTGATTTGCATTGGCTAACAAGCGACGTGACTCCTCCATTAAAACTTTCCCGGCATGGGTTAATGCAACGCTGCGGGAATGACGAATAAACAGCAATGTACCCAGTTGCTGTTCAAGTTCTTTGATATGGATACTCAAGGGAGGTTGTGACATATTTAACCGGGCAGCAGCCCGGCCAAAATGCAATTCTTCTGCAACAGCGAGGAAATAACGTAATAGCTTTAGATCAATACGATGGGCTCGTTCCATCACTATCGCACTCCAGGAATAAGGGATAACGTCTGGAATTTACCATATTACCTAGTAAAAAATAGATTTAACGACAAGATACCCAATATACATAAATACAATAGATAATACCCCGGGTAAAACATTTGGTGCAGGAATAGGTATTCGGCATAAAGTAAAAAATGCGCCAATACCAAATCCAATACCGGAGGAGAGAATAATTTCTTTCATGCTGTGTCCTTGTTCATAAAAATGGACTGGCGAACATCCTCTCGCCAGTCAAATAAAATTAATGTGCTAATGATTTGGTCGACAGTTTTTCTGGATGGTGCTGATATTTAAAGAACAATGCAAAAATAACGGCCAATGCCAGAGCGTAGGCGGCAAAAACCAGCCAGATGGTTTGCCAATCTTTTACGCCATCAATAGAAAAATAATCCACGGCCATACCGCTTAAAAGAGACCCAATCCAGGCCCCCACGCCGTTAACCATGGTCATAAATAGCCCCTGCGCGCTGGCGCGAATACTTGAGTCCACCTCCTGCTCTACAAATACTGACCCTGAGATGTTGAAGAAATCAAATGCGCAGCCATAAACAATCATCGACAGCAGCAGTAGCACAAAGCCAAACGGGGATGGATCGCCAAAGGCAAAGAAGCCGAAACGCAGCGTCCACGCCAGCATACTCATCAGCATTACCGTTTTAATACCAAAGCGTTTAAGGAAAAACGGAATGGTGAGGATAAAGCCCACTTCCGCCATCTGCGAAACTGAAAGCAAGATAGAGGGATACTTCACCACAAAGCTGTCGGCAAACTCAGGATTACGGGCAAAATCATGCAGGAACGGATTACCGAAGACATTGGTAATTTGCAGCACCGCCCCCAACATCATCGCAAACAAAAAGAAGATTGCCATGCGTGGATTTTTAAACAGAACAAAAGCATCCAGTCCGAGCTTACTGACAAGCGTGGTGTTCGCCTTCTTCTCGGCTACCGGAATTTTCGGTAACGTCAGCGCATACAGGGCCAGCAATAACGATGCGCCAGAAGCGATGTATAATTGCGCACTGCTCAGTTCCAGCCCCATCAGGCTCACCGTCCACATCGCAACAATAAAACCTATTGTGCCGAAAACGCGCACAGGCGGAAATGACGTTACCGGATCCTGACCTGCTTTCGCCAGACAGGAGTACGAAACGCTATTGGATAATGCAATCGTTGGCATATACGCCATCGCATTAACCAACATCACCCAGAACATCGTCTGGGGATCGGTAACGGTGGTGGCGTACAATAACGCCCCCGCGCAAACCAGATGGCAAAGCATATAGGCTCGCTCAGCGCGCAGCCATTTATCAGCAATGATCCCCATAATGCCCGGCATGATAATCGCTGCCAGTCCTTTTGAGCTGTAGACCATACCGACATTCGCGCCGGTAAAATCCAGAGTGTTGATCATGTAAGAGCCCAGGGTAACCAGCCAGCTCCCCCAGATAAAATATTGCAAGAACGACATGACTTTTAAGCGGGACGTAATACCCATTTTTTATTCCTTGCCGTGAGATAAAGCCCCAATACGGGGCCGTAGTCATTGTGTTTAGGCCAGCTTACGTAAAAAGCCGCAAATCAGATTTATAAAGTTCTGCCGGGAAAGTTCAGCCGCCGCCAGCGTTTGCGCATGGGAGAGTTTTACATCGCCTAACCCTTCCGCCAGATTGGTGATCGCTGAGACGGCAACAACTTTGAGGCCACAATGACGTGCGCTAATCACCTCAGGGACAACGGACATTCCGACCACATCGCCGCCAATAATCTGCATCATGCGGATTTCTGCCGCCGTTTCGAAGTTCGGACCCGGATAAGAAACAAATACGCCTTCAGTGAGGGGGAATCCCTCCTCTGCCGCAACGGACTGAAGCATGGCGCGATAATCTGCGTCATAAGCATTAGCCAGCGAGAAGAAGCGATCGCCATAACGATCATCGTTTGGCCCCACCATCGGCGTACCGGGCATCGTATTAATGTGATCGCTAAGCGCAACCAGGCTACCCGGCCCCACTTCCGGACGCAGAGATCCTGCCGCATTGGTGCAGAACAACACTTCACAGCCCAGTAATTTCAACGTGCGAATGGCATCGGTCATCACCGCCATTCCACGCCCTTCATAAAAATGTCCGCGGCCTTTCATACAGGCCACCGGAACACCCGCCAGATGGCCGAGCACCAGTTCACCAGCATGGCCGTGTACGGTGCTGACGGGAAATCCCGGCAATTTCTCGTAAGAAATGGCTACCGCATCTTCGATTTGATCCGCCAGAGCACCCAACCCGGAGCCTAAAATAAACGCGACTCGCGGGGTAAATGCCGGTTTATGTGCATGAATAATATCAATACAATACTCAGGATTATGAGAAAAAAGAGCGTGAGGCATAAGTTTCCTTGTTCTATCGGATTTAATTTGACTCCTTTTTATAACGACCATCGCCCCTTGCTGACCAATACACTTTTCACGTGTCATCAATAGCCATTTAATATCGATAGATTTAGATCGCTTCTGTATTAATACAGAGGGAAAACAGTATTGGTTTTTGCTTGCACTTCATATTAACAATATGCCGCTTTCATATTTATAAATTGCCTCTTTTTAATTAACCCATTAATAATTATCGGCATAGGGAAATATGCTATGAAAAAAATTCTTACTCTGACGCTTTCTTCTTTACTCATTATTCCCGCACTCACCCATGCGGAATTTAAAGGCGGGTTCGCCGATATCGGCCTCCATTACCTCGACTGGACATCAGACACCACGGAAAAAACCAGTAAAAAATCCCATAAAGATGATTTTGGGTACCTGGAACTGGAAGGCGGAGCGAATTTTAGCTGGGGAGAAATGTACGGGTTCTTCGACTGGGAAAATTTTTACAATGGCCGCCACGCTAAACCAGGCAGCGAACAGCGTTACACCTTTAAAAATACCAACCGTATTTATCTGGGCGATACAGGATTAAACCTCTATCTCCATGCCTACGGGACGTACGGTTCACCTCATCGCGCTAATTTCCATGATGACATGTTTCTCTATGGTTTAGGCTATAACTTCACAGGTAACGGTTACTGGTTTAAACCCTTCTTTGCCAAACGTTATACCGATCAGACCTACTACACAGGCGATAATGGTTATGTATTAGGTTGGGTGGCCGGCTATAGCTTCTCGTTGGGTAGTGAGAAATTCAGCGTAACGAACTGGAATGAGTATGAGTTTGACCGCGATGCGTCCTACGCTGCGGGCAATGGCGGGAAAGATGGCATTAATGGCGCAGTAGCGCTGTGGTGGAATGCGACTCCTCACCTGACCGCAGGAGTACAATATCGTTACGCTGATAATAAGTTAGGAGAATCCTTCCTGCAGGATGGCATTATTTATTCCATCAAATACCTGTTTTAACACACTGCCCTGTCAAAAATGGCAGGGCAAGACCGCACCTCACGCACGGACAGATAGATATTTATAGCTGATACAGCGGATCTTTCGCCCTCGCGGCGGTTAATTCGCTGGCCTGAGTACGCACCACGTCCCACAACGCCTGTGCCGCCGTGGAGAGCGATCGGTTTTTTCGCCGCGCCAGCATGAGCTGCCTTTCAACTACGGGCGTCAGCCGTTTAACCTGTAAGTGGCTGCCCTGCGGGAGCGGTAACGCCAGCGCGGGCAGCACGCTGATGCCGATTCCCGCTTCCACCATTGGAAACAGCGTGGCCGGGTGACCAATCTCCTGCACGATATCCGCCTCAATAGCAAAATGGGCCAGCGCCGCATCAATCAGCGGTCGACTGCCGGAAGCATAATCCTGTAAGACCAGCGAGGCCTGTTTAAGATCCTGCCAGCTCACCCATTCCTGATGCGCCAGCGGATGATCCTGGCGACACAACAGTAAAAAAGGCTCTGATAAGATGGCTTCACACTGTAAATCCACCGCTGCGCCGGGATCGATAACGATGCCAAAATCCACTTCACCCTGGCGGATGCTCTCCAGCACCCACTGCTGCGGACGATCGTGCAATACAAAATCAATAGCGGGATAAAGTGAATTACTTTGGGCAATGCATTGCGGAATAAGATGCGCAGAAATGGTTTGGCTCGCGGCAACGCGCACGGTGCCGGTTAATTGTGTCCCTACTCTGCCTGCATCGCGCAGTATGCTGTTCAGTTCATCAAGCACCCGCTCCAGACGCGTCGCCAGTTGTTGCCCCGCCTCGGTCAGCACCACCTCACGCGTAGTGCGATCCAACAGTCTGACGCCGGTTTGCCGCTCCAGCTCTTTTACGCTATGACTGACCGCAGACTGGCTCAGTCCAATCCTGTCCCCTGCCCGACTGAAACTTTTGGCCTGGGCGACGGTAATAAAAATACGCAGTTGACGCAGTGAATAGTTCATCGACTAGATTCATATATAGATGCAATAAATCAATTTTATTTCTCAAAGCGAAAAACGCAAAATAGCTGCACCGACTTTCAGGAGTTTTTATGAAACTTTTTCGTATCCTTGACCCTTTCACGCTGACACTTATCACCGTGGTACTACTGGCCTCTTTTTTCCCGGCGGAAGGCGGCTTTGTGCCTGTCGTTGAAGGCATTACGACAGCGGCTATCGCTCTGCTGTTTTTTATGCATGGCGCGAAGCTTTCGCGTGAAGCGATCATCGCTGGCGGCAGCCACTGGCGGTTGCATCTGTGGGTCATGTGCAGCACTTTTGTGCTCTTTCCTGTCCTCGGCGTACTGTTTGCCTGGTGGGCGCCTGTCAATGTCGACCCTATGCTCTACAGCGGCTTTCTGTATCTGTGTATTTTGCCCGCCACCGTGCAGTCGGCGATTGCGTTTACTTCACTCGCGGGCGGTAACGTCGCGGCCGCGGTGTGCTCAGCGTCTGCGTCCAGTCTGCTGGGCATTTTCCTGTCGCCGCTGCTGGTCGGACTGGTAATGAATATTCATGGCGCGCAGGGCAGTCTGGAAGAGGTGGGCAAAATTATGCTGCAACTGCTGCTGCCTTTTGTGCTGGGACACCTGTCTCGCCCGTGGATCGGCAACTGGGTCGCGCGCAACAAAAAGTGGATCGCGAAAACAGATCAGACCTCTATTTTGCTGGTGGTCTACTCGGCGTTCAGCGAAGCGGTGGTCAACGGCATCTGGCACAAAGTCGGCTGGGGATCGCTGCTGTTTATCGTCGTGGTCAGCCTCATACTGTTGGCGATCGTCATCGCCATTAACGTCTTTGTCGCCCGTAAATGCGGCTTCAATAAAGCCGACGAAATCACTATTGTTTTCTGCGGTTCGAAAAAAAGCCTGGCCAATGGGATCCCGATGGCCAATATTCTGTTTCCGACGTCAGTGCTGGGTATGATGGTATTACCGCTGATGATCTTCCACCAGATCCAACTGATGGTCTGCGCAGGGCTGGCGCGGCGCTACAAACGCCAGACCGAGAAGTTACAGGCGCAGCAGGAAAGCCGCGCCGCGAAAGCTTAAAGCGGGCGTTTCAGGGGCTGCACCAGTTGCGTCAGCCCCTCGGTTTTAATCAGCAGCGTGATTTGCATCAATTCCCCCAGTTTACCCGCCGGAAATTGATCTTTACGGGCAAACCACAGCAAATACTCTTCCGGAAGGTCGATCAATCGACGTCCCTGATATTTGCCAAAGGGCATCACGGTGTTGGCGATTTCAACCAGCTGCTCTTTCTCCATCTCAGGCATCCAGTAAGCGGATCATTTCCGCTTCATCAATGACATTGATGCCCAGTTCCTGCGCTTTGGCCAGTTTGGAACCCGCCGCTTCACCGGCAATCACCAGATCGGTTTTCTTCGATACGCTGCCTGCCACTTTCGCGCCCAGCGCCACTAAACGCGCTTTAGCGTCATCGCGGGACATCTGGCTCAGGCTACCGGTTAGTACCACGGTTTTACCGGCAAACGGGCTATCGATCTCTTGCACATTAATGACTACCGGCGCGGGCCAGTGAACCCCTTCCGCCAGTAGCTGCCCAATCACATCACGATTACTCTCTTCGGCAAAAAAGTTAAAGACGTGCGTAGCGACCACAATCCCCACGTCGGGTACTTTCTGCAACTCGTCAATGGTAGCGGTCTGCAGCGCCTCCAGCGTGCCGAAATAAGCCGCCAGCCCCGCCGCCGTCGCTTCACCCACTTCACGGATGCCCAGCGCATAGAGAAAACGCGCAAAAGTCGTCGCTTTGGCTTTTTCCAGCGCGTTTACAACATTTTGCGCGGACTTTGGCCCCATTCGGTCCAGGCCGGTCAGTTTACCCGCCGTCAGACGGAACAGATCCGCTGGCGTATGGACATACTCCCTTTCCACCAGTTGGTCGATGATCTTATCGCCCATCCCGTCTACATCCATCGCCCGGCGCGACACAAAATGTTTCAGCGACTCTTTACGCTGCGCGCCGCAAATCAGCCCGCCGGTACAACGGGTAACGGCTTCGCCTTCAACGCGCTCTACGTCCGATCCGCACACCGGACAGTGCGTTGGAAACACAATCGGACGCGTCTCTTCAGGGCGTTCGGACAGAACCACGTTGACCACCTGAGGGATCACATCGCCTGCCCGACGGATAACCACCTTATCGCCAATGCGCAAGCCAAGTCGCTCAATTTCATCGGCATTATGCAACGTGGCATTGCTGACCAGCACACCAGCCACCTGAACCGGTTCCAGACGCGCCACCGGCGTAATCGCCCCAGTGCGCCCGACCTGAAACTCAACATCGCGCACAAAAGTCATCTGCTCCTGAGCAGGAAATTTAAACGCCACCGCCCAGCGCGGCGCGCGGGCCACAAAGCCCAGCTGTTCCTGCAAAGCCAGCGAGTTGACCTTAATCACCACGCCGTCGATATCAAAACCGAGCGTGGGGCGATCTTTTTCGACGTTGCGATAAAAATCCAGTACCGCCTGGGGAGAATCGCACAGCGTCACGCGATCGCTGACCGGTAACCCCCACGCTTTAAATTGCAGCAAACGTCCCAGATGCGTATCCGGCAACTCGCCGCCTTCCAGAATACCGACGCCGTAGCAGAAAAATGTTAGCGGTCGCTTCGCCGTAATACGCGGATCGAGCTGACGCAGCGAGCCCGCCGCCGCGTTACGCGGATTAGCAAACACTTTGCCGCCAGTACGGCGCGCGTCTTCATTGATCTTTTCGAACCCGGCCTGCGGTAAAAATACCTCTCCGCGAACTTCAAGACGCGCCGGAATATTATCGCCGTGCAGCTTTAACGGAATGGCGCGAATCGTGCGCACGTTTGAAGTGATATCTTCACCGGTGGTGCCGTCGCCACGCGTCGCAGCGCTCACCAGCACGCCGTTTTCATACAGAATGCTGACCGCCAGGCCATCCAGTTTTAGCTCGCAGCACCAGATGACATTTTCCGTGCTTTTTAGACGATCCTGCACTCGCTTGTTAAACGCCAGGAAGCTTTCTTCATCAAATACGTTATCGAGCGACAGCATCGGTACTTCATGGCGAATCTGGTTGAATGCCGTCAGCGGCGCCGCGCCAACGCGCTGCGTGGGCGAATCCGGCGTGATAAGGTCCGGACGTTGCGCCTCCAGCTCTCGCAGTTCCCGCATCAGGCGGTCATATTCGGCGTCGGGAATCTCTGGCGCATCCATCACATGATACAGATATTCATGATGGCGAAGCGTGGTTCGCAGTTCTGTCAGTTGTTGTTCGATTGGTTCCATATCACACCATCAATGATAAAAAACCCCCGACAGGCGGGGGTTACGTTAAAAATGTCACACCTGCGTTAACCTCAGGCGTTAGCGTCCATCACCTCGCGGATGCGGTCCTGATATTCGCGCAGTTTCTGCGGCGTCATCATCCGACGCTGGTCATCCAGCACAACGCCGCCGACCTCATCAGCGATATGCTGCGCGGATTGCAGCATCAGCTTGAAGTTCTGCAGCGCATCGCCGTAAGACGGTACCTGCATAAAGATAGTGACGCCAGGCGTAGTGAAGTCCGTCATTTCAGGATCGAACGTTCCCGGATTGACCATATTCGCGAGACTGAACAAGGCCGGGCCGCTGCCGTCCGGGCTCAAATGACGATGGAAAATATTCATATCGCCAAATTTAAAGCCTGACTGCTGAATACTGTTCAGTAACACTTCACCATTAAGCTCGCTGCCATGATGGGCCGCGACGTTCATAATGATGACCGCCTCTTTACGCTGCGGTTTTTCCACAACCGGCGCTTCTTCCACTACCGGTTCCGCCTCAACCACAGGTTCCGCAGGCTGGAAGGTTTGCGCTGATGGCGGCGGCGCGGGCTGCGCAACAGGCTGCGGCGCTTGCGACAGCGGTGCAGGCTGCTGTTGCGGCGGCTGTACCGGCGGCGCAGATGGCTGAACCTGCTGAGGCTGCGGCGCAGGTTGGACCGGTTGCTGAACCGGCTGTTGCATCGGCGCTTGCGGCTGCGGCGGCGGCGCTGGACGCGGTTGCGCAGACGCATAAGGCGGCTGGTACTGGTGTTGCGGCGACTGACGAGGGGCATCATGCTCCTGCGACTGGCCGGGGGCATGATTTACGCGGTGAACACGAACTTCACCCACGCCTTCGTCTTCTTCGACATCGTCGTCATACGAGTCGTCGTCGCGTTTCGATTTCATGCGTTTTAGTGGACGATCGCGGAACATAGAAGATCGTTCTTTACGGCTGGTCCAGAAACCATGTACCAGTAAAGCGATTATGGCGATCGCGCCAACAATGATTAATATCAGACGCAAATCCTGCATCATTATATTCTCTGTTGTTCTAACACCTTGCCACCACGGCAAACATTTACTCACTAAGAGTATTTGCCGATTACGTCAAGTGCAAGTGTACTGTTGGCTTTCGCAGCATAAAGATGAAGGAAAATGTGCTTTTTGCTGTTTTTTCGAACATTTCCGAACTATCCACCGTCTGATAACCGGGTAAGATATCCCACGTTTACCCAGGGCTTTAAGAAAAAGGAGTATGTCCTGAATATGGTTTCATCATCCACAACCGTACCACGTAGCGGCGTCTATTATTTCTCGCAAGGATGGAAGTTAGTCACCCTACCGGGAATCCGCCGCTTTGTTATTTTACCTTTGCTGGTCAACATTGTGCTGATGGGCGGCGCATTTTGGTGGCTGTTTACCCAGCTTGACGCCTGGATACCTTCGTTGATGAGTCATGTGCCGGACTGGCTGCAATGGCTGAGCTATCTGCTGTGGCCGATTGCGGTTATCTCTGTTCTGCTGGTCTTTGGCTATTTTTTCTCTACCCTCGCCAACTGGATCGCCGCGCCGTTTAACGGCCTTTTAGCCGAACAGCTTGAGGCGCGGTTAACCGGCGCCACGCCGCCAGATACCGGCATACTCGGCATCATGAAAGATGTACCGCGCATTATGAAACGTGAATGGCAAAAGCTGGCGTGGTATCTGCCGCGCGCTATTGTGCTGCTGGTTCTCTATTTTATTCCTGGCATTGGCCAAACCATCGCGCCGGTGCTGTGGTTTTTGTTCAGCGCCTGGATGCTGGCGATCCAGTATTGCGACTACCCGTTTGATAACCACAAAGTGCCGTTTAAAACGATGCGCGCCGCGTTGCGCACGCAGAAGGTGGCGAATATGCAATTTGGCGCGCTCACCAGCCTCTTTACGATGATTCCGGTGCTTAACCTTTTCATTATGCCTGTCGCCGTCTGTGGCGCGACGGCAATGTGGGTTGATTGCTGGCGTGCTAAACACGCGTTATGGAAATAACGTAAAAATGTATAAATAAGAGATGGCTTAGAGCCTATCCCACCAGGCGTTATTGGCGCAGCCAGTTTGGACACGGACAGCGCGCAAAAACCGGAGCGTACACGTAGTACGTGAGGATTTTGAGCACTGCCCAGGTCCAAAATGGCAAGTAAAATAGCCCTAATGGGATAAGCTCTTATGCTGTCTCTTATTCCATACTGATAACCATTATTCCCCATCAGCATATAGATATGCGAAATCCTTACTTCCCCATATCTGGCTGGAAGGTATGCTGGGAAGGTATCCCAATTTCATACAGTTAAGGACAGGCCATGAGTAAGATTTATGAAGATAACTCGCTGACTATCGGTCATACGCCGCTGGTTCGACTGAACCGTATCGGTAATGGACGCATTCTGGCGAAGGTGGAGTCGCGCAACCCGAGCTTCAGCGTCAAGTGCCGTATCGGCGCCAATATGATTTGGGATGCCGAAAAGCGTGGCGTACTGAAACCTGGCGTGGAACTGGTGGAGCCGACCAGCGGCAACACCGGTATTGCGCTGGCGTATGTCGCCGCCGCGCGCGGTTACAAACTCACCCTGACCATGCCGGAAACCATGAGCATTGAACGCCGCAAGCTACTCAAAGCATTAGGCGCGAATCTGGTGCTGACCGAAGGGGCGAAAGGGATGAAAGGCGCTATTCAGAAAGCCGAAGAAATTGTCGCCAGCGATCCGCAAAAATATCTCCTGCTCCAGCAGTTCAGCAACCCTGCCAACCCGGAAATCCATGAAAAAACCACCGGCCCGGAAATCTGGGAAGACACCGATGGTCAGGTGGATGTGTTTATCTCCGGCGTCGGCACTGGCGGTACGTTAACCGGCGTCACGCGTTATATCAAAGGGACGAAGGGTAAAACCGATCTTATCACCGTTGCGGTAGAACCCACTGACTCCCCGGTTATTGCCCAGGCGCTGGCTGGTGAAGAGATCAAACCAGGCCCGCATAAAATTCAGGGCATCGGCGCAGGCTTCATCCCGGGCAACCTGGATCTGAAACTGATTGATAAAGTGGTTGGCATCACCAATGAAGAAGCCATTTCTACCGCGCGCCGTCTGATGGAAGAGGAAGGTATTCTGGCAGGAATTTCTTCCGGTGCCGCGGTTGCTGCAGCGCTTAAGCTGCAGGAAGATGAAAGCTTTACCAATAAGAATATTGTGGTTATCCTACCTTCATCAGGTGAGCGTTATCTGAGCACCGCGTTGTTCGCCGATCTCTTTACTGAGAAAGAACTGCAACAGTGATGCCAGCATGTTAAAAACGCGTAAAAAAGCACCTTTTTGGGTGCTTTTTTGTGGCCTGCTTCAAACTTTCACCTCACCTAGCATTGATTCACCCTGCCGGAACTGGTATTTAACCAGACTAATTATTTTGATGCGCGAAATTAATCGTTACAGGAAAAGCGTTAGCTGAATCGATTTTATGATTTGGTTCAAATCTTCCTTTCGCGGCATAATGTTTAATGACGAGCGAAACGTCAGCGGCCATAAGTTGCCAGCAACGGATTGCGTAGAACACCTTTTGTGTCGCGTCCCGTTTACGCCGGCGCTAACAATACAGGCTAAAGTTGAGCCGCCAGGCTAGACTTTAGTTCCACAACACTAAACCTATAAGTTGGGGAAATACAATGTTCCAGCAAGAAGTTACCATTACCGCTCCGAACGGTCTGCACACCCGCCCTGCTGCTCAGTTTGTTAAAGAAGCAAAAGGCTTCACTTCTGAGATTACTGTGACTTCCAACGGCAAAAGCGCCAGCGCGAAAAGCCTGTTTAAACTGCAGACTCTGGGCCTGACTCAAGGCACCGTCGTCACCATCTCCGCAGAAGGTGAAGATGAGCAGAAAGCGGTTGAACATCTGGTCAAACTGATGGCGGAACTCGAGTAAGTTTTTTTCCGGGTTCTTTTAAAAATCAGTCACAAGTAAGGTAGGGTTATGATTTCAGGCATTTTAGCATCCCCGGGTATCGCTTTCGGCAAAGCACTGCTGCTGAAAGAAGACGAAATCGTCATTGACCGGAAAAAAATTTCTGCCGACAAGGTTGATCAGGAAGTTGAACGTTTTCTGAGCGGTCGTGCCAAGGCATCTGCGCAACTGGAAGCGATCAAGACAAAAGCTGGTGAAACGTTCGGTGAAGAAAAAGAAGCCATCTTTGAAGGGCATATTATGCTGCTCGAAGATGAGGAGCTGGAGCAGGAAATCATAGCCCTGATTAAAGATAAGCACATGACGGCTGACGCAGCCGCGCATGAAGTTATCGAAGGTCAGGCCACTGCCCTGGAAGAACTGGATGACGAATACCTGAAAGAGCGCGCGGCTGACGTACGTGATATCGGTAAGCGCCTGTTGCGTAACATCCTGGGTCTGGCCATTATCGATCTGAGCGCGATTCAGGAAGAAGTTATCCTGGTTGCCGCTGACCTGACGCCGTCAGAAACCGCACAGCTGAACCTGCAGAAAGTGCTGGGCTTCATCACCGACGCGGGCGGACGCACGTCTCATACCTCCATCATGGCGCGTTCTCTGGAACTGCCAGCGATCGTAGGTACCGGTAGCGTCACCTCTCAGGTGAAAAACGGCGACTATCTGATTCTGGATGCCGTAAACAACCAGGTTTACGTCAACCCGACCAACGATGTTATTGAGCAACTGCGCGCCGTCCAGGAGCAGGTTGCGACCGAGAAAGCGGAACTCGCAAAACTGAAAGATCTGCCGGCAATCACGCTGGATGGACATCAGGTCGAAGTTTGCGCCAACATAGGTACCGTTCGTGACGTTGAAGGCGCTGAGCGCAACGGCGCGGAAGGCGTTGGTCTGTATCGTACTGAATTCCTGTTCATGGATCGCGACGCGCTGCCGACAGAAGAAGAGCAGTTTGCCGCCTATAAAGCGGTCGCTGAAGCGTGCGGCTCGCAGGCGGTTATCGTCCGTACCATGGACATTGGCGGCGACAAAGAGCTGCCGTACATGAACTTCCCGAAAGAAGAGAACCCGTTCCTGGGCTGGCGCGCCGTGCGTATCGCCATGGATCGCAAAGAGATCCTGCGTGACCAGGTTCGCGCGATTCTGCGTGCCTCCGCTTTCGGTAAATTGCGCATTATGTTCCCGATGATCATCTCTGTTGAAGAAGTTCGCGCGCTGCGCAAAGAGATTGAAATCTACAAACAGGAACTGCGTGACGAAGGTAAAGCATTTGACGAAAGCATTGAGATTGGCGTGATGGTGGAAACACCGGCTGCGGCGACAATTGCGCGTCATTTAGCCAAAGAAGTTGATTTCTTTAGTATCGGCACCAATGATTTAACGCAGTACACCCTGGCAGTTGACCGTGGTAATGATATGATTTCACACCTTTACCAGCCAATGTCACCGTCCGTACTGAACTTGATCAAGCAAGTTATTGATGCTTCTCATGCAGAAGGTAAATGGACTGGCATGTGTGGTGAGCTTGCAGGCGACGAACGTGCTACACTTCTGTTGCTGGGGATGGGTCTGGACGAATTCTCTATGAGCGCCATTTCTATCCCGCGCATTAAGAAGATTATCCGTAACACGAACTTCGAAGATGCGAAGGTGTTAGCAGAGCAGGCTCTTGCTCAACCGACAACGGACGAGTTAATGACGCTGGTTAACAAGTTCATTGAAGAAAAAACAATCTGCTAATCCACGAGATGCGGCCCAATTTACTGCTTAGGAGAAGATCATGGGTTTGTTCGATAAACTAAAATCTCTGGTTTCTGATGATAAGAAAGACACCGGAACTATTGAGATTGTTGCTCCGCTCTCTGGCGAGATCGTCAACATCGAAGACGTGCCGGATGTAGTTTTTGCTGAAAAAATCGTTGGTGATGGCATCGCTATCAAACCAACCGGTAACAAAATGGTCGCCCCTGTTGACGGTACCATCGGCAAAATCTTTGAAACCAACCATGCGTTCTCTATCGAATCCGATAGCGGCATTGAGCTGTTCGTTCACTTCGGTATCGACACCGTTGAGCTGAAAGGCGAAGGCTTCAAGCGTATTGCTGAAGAAGGTCAGCGCGTGAAAGTTGGCGATCCGGTCATCGAGTTCGATCTGCCGTTGCTGGAAGAAAAAGCCAAGTCTACCCTGACTCCGGTTGTTATCTCCAACATGGATGAAATCAAAGAACTGATCAAACTGTCCGGTAGCGTGACCGTGGGTGAAACTCCGGTTATCCGCATTAAGAAGTAATTCTTGCCGCAGTGAAGAATGGCGCCTTTGGGCGCCATTTTTTTTGCCTGTACTTGCGCCGCCATCCGGCGATGGTGCAGCGCACTGCCTGATGGCGCTACGCTTATCAGGCCTACAAGGTTGCGAACATTTCAGCGCCAATCCACGGGTTACAACTGCGAGGTCACCGGGCGAAAGCACTTCTCGCGCATCAGGATCTTCATCCCATCCGGGCCACTCTCCAGCATCCTGCGTTCGGAATCGGACACTTGCAACTCGCACTGATAGCCGCCAGTGATGCCAAACATCGCCCGCGCCACGCAGATATCTTCCAGCGCGTCCAGCCCGCTCGTTTCAAAATGCCCCACGATACGTCCCTGCTGGCGAACTACCAGCCGATAACTCTTCATCGCGCCTCCCCTGCCGGCGGCAGAATTAACTCATCACAGCCACACTGCTGTGTCCAGGTCATCACCTCCAGCACGCGCTGCGCCGCATCTTTTGCCGCGGTCGTCAGTTTTTTTCCCTGCACAATACCGCTGACCAGCTCGGCGCAGAAGAGATCTCCCGTCCCTTTTAACTCCGTCGCCACCCGCGGATGGGCAAAGACCTCCACGACCTGCGCGGTAACGACGGCAACCGTTATGGTCTCCAAAGATTCGCCCGGCGCGCTGGTGATAACCACCCATTTCAGCGTATCGGAAAGCAGAGATTGCGCCGCCGCCACCGCCTCTTCCAGCGTGCGACACGGTTTACCACTCAGCATCTCCAGCTCAAATACGTTCGGCGTTAGCCCCTGCGCCTGCGGCAGTAAATGCGTGCGATAAGCCTGCGGAATTTCCGCCTGCACATACATTCCACTGTCGGTATCGCCAATGACCGGATCAACAAGAATACACACCTCCGGATGCGAAGCCCGGATCGCCATTAGCCACTTCGAAAGCAAGACAATTTGGTCTGCGCTGCCCATGTAACCGGTGGTAATCGCTTTTAATTCACGTAACGCATCGCGCTCATTCAACGCCGTAAGGTAGCCTGCAAACCACTCGGCGGGAATAATGCCGCCATAAAAGGTTTTATAGTGCGGCGTATTGCTGAATAGCACCGTCGGGACCGCCGTCACGCGTAATCCCTGCGCTTTAATGGCCGGAACAGCGATGCTGTTGCCTACGCTGCCGTACACGACCTGTGACTGGACGGCGACGATATCGGTCTGTAACGCCCGATGGTTGTCGTCGAAGAGCACTGACTGAATATCACTCTCTTGTCCCATAAAATTTTCCTCTCGCTGGACAGCAGGCTACCGCCTCATTATCATTGTCATATGCTAAAATTCATTTTGTCATAGGTCAATAATGATCGACGGAAAAACCGCTAACGAAATTTTTGACAGTATCCGTCAACACATTATCGCCGGCACGTTACGGGCGGAGGATTCGCTCCCGCCGGTACGGGAGCTGGCAAGCGAATTAAAGGTGAACCGCAATACCGTCGCAGCGGCGTATAAACGGCTGATAATGGCGGGACTGGCGCAAAGTTTAGGCCGCAATGGGACGGTGATTAAAGGCAGTCCGTCTCCCGTAGCGCTGGAAGGCGGCGATCCACATACGCCTCTGCACGACCTTTCCGGCGGCAATCCCGATCCGCAGCGTCTGCCTGACCTTAGCCGTTATTTTGCCCGTCTCAGCCGCACGCCGCATCTCTACGGCGATGCGCCCGTTTCCCCTGAACTACACGCCTGGGCGGCGCGCTGGCTACGAGATGCCACCCCCGTCGCAGGCGAAATTGATATCACCAGCGGAGCTATCGACGCTATCGAAAGACTGCTTTGCGCGCATCTGCTGCCGGGCGACAGCGTCGCGGTGGAAGATCCCTGTTTTTTAAGCAGTATCAATATGCTGCGCTATGCCGGTTTTAGCGCCAGCCCGGTCAGCGTAGATAGCGAAGGAATGCAGCCTGAAAAGCTGGAACAGGCGCTAAATCAGGGCGCGCGGGCAGTGATCTTAACGCCGCGCGCGCACAACCCTACCGGCTGTAGCCTGAGCGCTCGCCGTGCCGCTGCGCTGCAAAATATACTGGCGCGTTACCCTCAGGTAGTGGTCATTATCGACGATCACTTCGCTCTACTTTCTTCGTCGCCCTGGCAGCCGGTTATTGCGCAGACAACGCAACACTGGGCGGTGATACGCTCCGTTTCCAAAACCCTCGGCCCCGATTTACGTCTTGCTATTGTCGCCAGCGACAGCGCGACCTCGGCAAAACTTCGGCTGCGGCTAAATGCCGGTAGTCAGTGGGTCAGCCATCTGTTACAGGATCTGGTCTACGCCTGCCTGACCGACCCTGAGTATCAGCACAGGCTGGCGCAAACGCGGCTGTTTTACGCCGCCCGGCAACAAAAACTGGCCCGCGCCCTACAGCAATATGGCATCGCCATTTCTCCCGGCGACGGCGTGAATGCCTGGCTCCCGCTGGACACCCATAGCCAGGCTACCGCGTTTACGCTGGCAAAATCCGGCTGGCTGGTACGTGAGGGAGAAGCCTTTGGCGTAAGCGCGCCGTCTCACGGTCTACGTATCACGCTGTCGACATTAAATGACAGCGAGATCAACACGCTGGCGGCTGATATCCATCAGGCGCTAAATCGCTAACAGGAGAAAATAACGTGCGAGTTCATTTTGTTGTCCATGAGTCGTTTGAATCCGCTGGCGCTTATCTGAAATGGGCTGAAGATCGCGGTTATACCATTTCATGGTCGCGCGTCTATGCCGGAGAAGCGCTACCGCCCAATGCCGATGAGTTCGATATGCTTGTGGTATTTGGCGGTCCGCAGTCGCCGCGCACCACCCGCGAAGAGTGCCCGTACTTTGACTCTCGCGCCGAACAGCACTTAATTAATCAGGCGATTACGGCCCGGCGAATGGTTATCGGCATTTGTCTTGGTTCGCAGCTCATTGGCGAGGCGCTGGGCGCCGCTGTGTGCCAAAGTCCGGAAAAAGAGATTGGTCACTACCCTATTACGCTCACTGAAGCCGGTCTGCGGCATCCGCTTATCGCCCACTTTGGCTCCCCGTTAACCGTCGGCCACTGGCACAACGATATGCCAGGACTCACCGATCAGGCGACCGTGCTGGCTGAAAGTGCCGGCTGTCCACGTCAGATAGTGCAGTACGGCAATTTTGTCTACGGCTTCCAGTGTCATATGGAATTTACCGTCGAGGCGGTTGAAGGATTAATCCAACATTCGCAGCAGGAGCTGGCCGACGCGCAAGGGAAGCGTTTTATCCGCTCGGTTGCCGAGATGCGCGCATGGGATTACCAGCAAATGAATGAAAAGCTGTGGCGTTTTCTGGATGAACTCACGCTGGCGCACTCACAGAAATAACCCCACCAGGAGTGCAACTTATTACCCGGCTAACGGTCTGAGGTGCAGTGATTATCGCATGAAAAAGGATTTTACCATGAAGAAAATTGTCTGCGCCGTCGTTGCGCTCCTGCTGACTCTACCCGCCTGGGCGAAGCTAAACGCCCATGAAGAAGCGCGCATTAACGCCATGCTTAATGCGCTGGCGCAGAAAAAGGATCTGACATTCGTTCGTAACGGTGATGCGCATAACTGCGAGGAAGCCGTATCGCACCTGCGCTTAAAACTGGGCAACACGCGCAATCGTATCGACACCGCCGAACAGTTTATCGATAAAGTCGCGTCGTCGTCGTCCATCACCGGAAAACCCTATATCGTTAAAATTCCCGGTAAAGCGGATGAAAACGCGCAGCCTTATTTACATGCGCTTATTGCGGAAACGGATAAGAATGTTGAGTAAGAAAAAATCATAATGCCAGGCGTGCTACTGTGGTTTTTTAAAGGCGTTATCGCGCTTCTGTTAGCGTTTGCTGTAGGGTTAACCGTTTACTATTATCTGGAAATTCGTCCCATAGCCCAGACCGCATTACAGAGCGCCTCTTTCTGGTTGTCCGAATTGCCGCAGACGCGTTTTTTGCGCCGCGCTGCGACCAAAATACATCCCAAATCTTATACTGCCAGATTGCTCTATACCCAAGCCGGCGTGGATGGGCATTTCAGGACCGCGATCTGGGTGTTCTGGTTGGACAGCCTGTACCGCGACGACGAGCTGTATGCCATGATGCTGGCGCAAGCGTATTATGGCCGGGATTCGCAGGGTAACGCGGTTTACGGTACGAAAAATGCGGCGTTAACGTTATTTCACGTACCAGTGACAGAGATGACCTGCCAGCAACAAGTACAACTGATTTATATGTTTAAAGCGCCGTCACTTTACCGGCCTGGTTCAGCCAGGCTGGTAGAAAGCAGCAAGCATTACATGACGCTTTGCCAGGAACAAATACAACAATAAGAACAACAGACGAGCTTTTATTATAAAAGGCGGCGGTAATGCGCTGGCGCACACGGGAAATCGGCAGGATATTCCCGCTTGTCAAAGGCTCCGTTGCCTGTGTTTATCCCAATCAGCTGAACCCATTAGTTTAAATCCCTGCCCCCTGGCTGAAATGCTCTTCACCAAACACGCCGGTAGACAAGTAACGGTCGCCGCGATCGCAGATGATCGCCACCACTATCGCGCCGGGCGTGGCACGTGCGACGCGTAACGCGCCCGCTACCGCGCCGCCGGAACTCACGCCGCAGAAAATGCCTTCACGAACGGCCAGTTTACGCATGGTGTTTTCGGCATCATTCTGGTGAATATCCAGCACCTCATCTACCAGCGAGGCGTTAAAAATGCCCGGCATATATTCCGCAGGCCAGCGGCGAATGCCCGGAATACTGCTGCCCTCTTCCGGCTGCAGGCCAACGATGGTGACCGGTTTTTCCTGCTCGCGCAGAAAACGCGACACGCCGGTAATGGTGCCGGTAGTGCCCATGCTGGAGACAAAATGGGTGATACGCCCTTCGGTTTGCTGCCAGATTTCCGGGCCGGTGGTGGTGTAGTGGGCATACGGGTTATCGGGGTTGTTAAACTGATCGAGCAGTTTGCCCTCGCCTCGTTCAGACATAGCGAGCGCTAAATCGCGCGCCCCTTCCATTCCCTGCTCTTTAGTGACCAGAATCAGTTCCGCGCCATAGGCCCGCATTGCCGCCCGACGCTCCTGACTCATGTTGTCTGGCATCAACAGCTTCATGCGATAACCTTTCAGCGCGGCGATCATCGCCAGCGCAATGCCAGTGTTGCCGCTGGTCGCTTCAATCAGGACATCGCCCGGTTTAATTTCCCCGCGCTTTTCCGCCTCGACAATCATCGATAGCGCCGCGCGATCTTTCACCGATCCTGCCGGATTATTGCCTTCCAGCTTGACCCAGATTTCACTGCCGTTATCCGGCCCCAGCCGTTGTAATTTGACCAGCGGCGTATTGCCGATGGTTTGTTCTAATGTATTCACGTTTTCAGCTCGTAAAAAAGCCCGGTATGCGTAGCGCCACCGGGCGATAACTATACAAATTAACCTATCAGGCCGATTGCGCCAGAGCAAGTTCCTCTTCACGCGTTTCAATACGCTGGTCGCCGTTATACAGACGCGCTTTTTGCAGTCCAACAAACAAACGCTCGCCGCGAACCGGAACATCCTCACCCGCCATCACCACCGTCAGCGGATCGTGATACCACCCCAGCGGCTGCACCACTAGCTGTGTATAGTGACCTTTCGGGCTGGCCTCAATGACCTGTACTGGTAGCGGAGAATCCAGGCTGGTGCGGCGGCTAATATCCACCTCCCACGGACGCAGGAACAGATCGACCGGCCCCTGGTACGCGGGCGTATAACCCAGCGGCCAGCGATGCGCGCCAACGTGAAACTGCCCGCCGCGGACGGTGCCTGTCAGGCGGTTCACCTCGCCCATAAACTCCAGTACGAAGCGGGTTGCCGGTTCACGCCACACCCGATCCGGCGCGTCAGCCTGTTCGATATTGCCCTGACTCATTACCACCACCCGATCCGCCACTTCCGTCGCTTCTTCCTGATCGTGGGTGACAAAGACGCTGGTGAATTTCAGTTCTTCATGTAGCTGGCGCAACCAGCGACGTAACTCTTTACGTACCTGGGCATCCAGCGCGCCAAACGGTTCATCCAGCAGTAGGATTTGCGGTTCCACGGCAAGCGCGCGCGCCAGCGCCACGCGCTGTTTTTGTCCGCCGGAAAGCTGGGCGGGGAAGCGATCCGCGAGGTGCGCCAGTTGCACCATCTCCAGCAATTGCGTCACTTTCGTTTTAATCGCCGCCGCAGTTGGGCGGTCGCGTCGCGGCAGCACCGTCAGGCCAAAAGCGATGTTGTCAAACACCGTCATATGGCGAAACAGCGCATAGTGCTGAAACACAAAACCGACTTTACGCTCACGCGCGTGCAGGCGGCTAACGTCCGTACCGTGGAAACGAATATGGCCGCTGGACTGATGTTCCAGCCCGGCAATAATGCGCAGCAGCGTCGTTTTGCCGGAACCTGACGGCCCCAACAAGGCAACCATCTGGCCGGAAGGAATATCCAGCGAGATATCATTCAGTACCTGAGTGCGACCAAAGGATTTCTTAATTCTGGCGATCTCAATGCTCATGATTTTCCTCCTGTTGCGCGCGTTTTTCCTGATTCTCCAGACGCCATTGCAACATGCTCTTCAAAAACAGGGTAATAATCGCCATTAGCGTCAACAATGCGGCGGCGGTAAAGGAGCCGACGGTGTTGTAGTCCTGCTCCAGTAATTCAATCTGTAACGGTAGCGATAACGTTTCGCCGCGAATCGAGCCGGACACCACCGACACCGCGCCGAATTCGCCTATCGCACGGGCATTGGTCAGCACCACGCCATACAGCAACGCCCAACGGATATTCGGCAGCGTGACGCGGCGGAACATCTGCCAGCCGGAGGCACCAAGCAAAATCGCCGCTTCGTCTTCATTGCTGCCCTGACTTAACATTACCGGCACCAGTTCGCGCACCACAAACGGACAGGTCACAAACACTGTCACCAGCACCATCCCCGGCCAGGAGAACATAATTTGCAGGTTGTGTTCATCCAGCCAATCACCCAGCGGGCCGTTAGAACCGTAAAACAACAGATAGATCAGACCTGCGACCACCGGCGAGACGGCAAACGGAATATCCAGCAGCGTCAGCAGCAGTTGGCGTCCGGGGAAGTTGAAGCGAGTCACCAGCCAGGCCAGCAATACGCCAAACACCAGATTCACCGGCACTGCGATCAAGGCAATCAACACCGTCAGCCAGATGGCGTGCAGCATGTCCGGATCGGCCAGATTTTGCAGTACCGGCATTAACCCTTTGCTGAACGCCTGCACGAAGATGTAAATCATCGGCACCAGCAGGATAAACGCCGAAACCAGCATCCCGACGCCAATCAGAAACCATTTTCCCCAGTTAATGCGGGGGACGTCGTATCGCTTCAATTGAGTCACTTCCGCCATTAATGACCTACCACACGTCGACCAAAGCGACTTTGCAAGGTATTGATAGAGAACAGCAGCAGCAAGGATGCCGCAAGGATCACCGAGGCAATGGCGCTAGCGGCCGGGTAATCAAACTCCTGCAAGCGCACAAAAATCATCAGCGAGGTCACTTCTGTTTTCCAGGCGATATTTCCGGCGATAAAAATCACCGCGCCAAACTCGCCCAGACTACGGGTAAAAGAGAGCGCCACGCCGGCAATCAGCGCAGGCGACAGCTCAGGCAGCACGACTTTGCGAAAACTTTGCAGGCGGGTGGCCCCCAGCGTTTGCGCCGCTTCTTCATATTCCGGCCCCAGCTCTTCCAGTACCGGCTGGACGGTGCGCACCACAAATGGAATACTGGTAAAGGCCATCGCCACCGCAATACCGAGCCAGGTATAGGTCACTTTGATATCAAACTGCGCGAGAAACTGACCGTAGAAACCGTTCACTGAGAACAGCGAGGCCAGCGTCAGACCCGCCACCGCTGTCGGCAGCGCAAACGGCAGATCCATCAGCGCATCCAGCAACGTGCGCCCTGGAAAACGGTAGCGGGTTAAAATCCACGCCATCAGCAGGCCAAACACGCCATTAAAAATCGACGCTACAAATGCCGCCAGTAGCGTCACTTTATAGGCAGCCACCACCTGAGGGTTGGTCACGACATCCCAGTATTGCGCCCAGCTCATCTGTGAGAGCTGCATCACCAGCGCGCTCAACGGCAACAGCAGGATCAGGCAGACAAACAGCAAACTGGTGCCGAGGCTTAACGTAAAGCCGGGCAGCACGCGTCGGGAAGAAACGGCAAGCATTACTTACGCCCCGCCGCCAACAGTTTGTCCAGCTCGCCGCCGCTGGCAAAGTGCGTTTTCATCACCTCAGGCCAGGAACCAAACTTGTCTTCCACGCGGAACAGTTCGGTCTGCGGGAATTTATCTGCTTGCTTGCCCATGATTTCCGGGTTATTCACGCGGTAGTAGTAATGGGTGATGATGGTCTGCGCCTGCGGGCTATACAGCCAGTTCAGGTAAGCTTTGGCGGCTTTTTCTGTGCCGTTGGCCTGCACGTTTTTATCTACCCAGGCAACCGGGAATTCAGCAAGAATGTTCGTTTTCGGGATCACCACTTCAAATCCCTGGGCTTCATATTGTTTGCGGATGTTGTTCACTTCCGATTCAAAACTAATCAGCACATCGCCCAGACCACGCTCGGCAAAGGTAGTCGTAGCGCCGCGACCGCCGGTATCAAACACTTCGACGTTTTTCAGGAACTGGGTCATAAACTGTTCGGTTTTGGCTTTATCGCCGCCGTCCGCGTTATCCGCCGCGCCCCATGCCGCCAGATACGTATAGCGGGCGTTGCCGGAGGTTTTCGGGTTAGGGAAAATCAGCTTCACGTCGGAACGTACAAGATCGCTCCAGTCATGAATATTTTTCGGGTTCCCCTTGCGCACCAGGAAGCCCATCGTGGAATAGAATGGCGAACTGTTGTTCGGCAGACGGCTTTGCCAGTCGGCAGGGATCAGTTTGCCTTTATCATGGAGAATCTGTACGTCGGTCACCTGATTGTAGGTCACGACGTCTGCCTTCAGACCCTGCAAAATCGCCAGCGCCTGTTTTGATGACCCGGCATGAGACTGCTTAATCGTCAGCTTATCGCCGCCGTTATCCTTCGCCCATTGTTGCTCAAACGGCGGGTTAAGGGCGGCAAACAGCTCGCGGGAGACATCGTATGAGCTGTTCAGCAGCTCCGTTGCCTGCGCCTGCCCTGCCAGTAACAGCATTGCTGCCAGCGTCAGGGGTCTCTTTTTCAGTAAGTTAACGGCCATTGCGCACCCTTATAAATTTAATGACTTTCTTATGGTCATCATATTTATAACCAGCGCTAAAGGAGTAACGGTTTTATATACCGTTTGATGATTTGAAAGTTGAAAAGGGAATAAGAGAATCCCTCCCCACGCGGCGCGGGGAGGAGACCGGCATCAATCAGACGCCTACGCTTACGCTTTCAGGCAGGGTACTGCCGCCATCAATGACGTTTTGCGTTCCGGTAAGATAGCTGGACTCATCGGAAGCCAGAAATGCCGCCAGTTCCCCTACTTCCAGCGGATCGGCAAGACGGCGTAGCGGAATGGCTTTTGCCATTTCCGTTAATACCGATTCCGGATCGTCAGGGTTAGACTGACGGGCAATGCTTTCCGCCATCGGCGTTCTTACATAACCGGGGCAAATGGCATTCACGCGAATACCAGACTGCGCATATTCTACCGCCAGCGATTTGGTTAAACCGACAATGGCGGCTTTTGACAGCGCATAGGCCGTTTCACCCGGGTCCGCCACCATATCTCCCGTAACGGAAGACATCATCACAATGCGGCCATCTTTACGTTTAATCATCTCCGGCAGGACGGCTTTGGTGACGTTCCAGACACCTTTAATATTAATATCAATGTGGAAATCGCGATCTTCTTCACTCATATCGAGGAAATTGCCCAGACGGCACACGCCAGCGTTATTCACCAAAATATCAATTCTACCTTCAGTCTCTTTGGCGCGCGCAACCGCCGCCTGCACCGAAGCAAAATCTCTGACGTCAGCCTTAACGGCAGTACAGCGATGTCCGCGCCCGCCCAGCTCATCCGCCAGCTTTTCAATCTCATCGGAGATATCCAGCAAGATTAAGTTCGCGCCGTGGCGTGCGAATACGCGAGCGATCCCTTCGCCAATGCCCTGCGATGCGCCCGTAATCAATGCTGTCTTGCCCGTGAGTTTACCCATTTTCAATGTCTCCTTTTGAATATGGAGTCTTACACTCCATTAACACTGAAAATACAGTAATAACAAATAAGTGCTGAGGAATAGCTCACTAATTCAGGTAAATATTAGGTAAAAAAATCCCCGCGGAGGCGGGGATGGGCATTTTCATGCTGTTTCATGCTGTTCTGCCTGATGGCGCGGCGCTTATCAGGCCTACCAATCGTAGGTCGAATAAAGCGTTTGCGCTGCCATCCGACAGGGTTTTACCTTATAGCGCTAACAGGCGATCCAGCGACGGCGCAAAATAGTAGCCGCCAGTCACCGGTTTGGTGAAGCGCAGCATTGCGTCGCGTTTACCGTCGGTATCGCCGAACATACTCAGAAGCTGCTGTTCGATATTGTGCAGGCGTGCGCAGTAAGCGCAGAAATAGAGACCATGAGTACCGCTGGCGGTGCCGTATGGCAGGCTCTGACGCACAATCTTCAGCCCTTTGCCATCTTCTTTGAGATCGACGCGGCTCAGGTGAGATGTTGCCGGACGCGCATCGCCGTCAATCTCTTCATTGGCTTCTTTGGTACGCCCGATCATCATCTCCTGATCGTGAATACTCATCCGGTTAAGTTGCTTGAGATTGTGTTCCCAACGCTGCACGAACACATAACTGCCGCCGGCATCCACGCCATCTTTGATCACCGCCACTTCACGACGCGTCTCTTCGCCCGCCGGGTTCTCTGTCCCGTCGACAAAGCCGCTCAGATCGCGTTCTTCCACCCAACGGAAGCCGTGAACTTCTTCTTTCACGTCGATACAGTCGCCGAAGGCTTCCATCGCCGCCTGGGCAACAGAAAAATTCACATCGTGGCGCAGGGAAAGGATATGGATCAGCACGTCATACTGCGTGGCCGGCGCCAGCCCTTTACCATAAGGAATAAAATCTTTCAGTTCTTCCGCCCCGACGCCGCCGCTCAGAGCGCGCCAGGTGTTGTTGCCAAACGCCACAACGGCCCCAAGATGGGCGTCCGGAAATTTGACTTCGAAGGTCGCCAGTTTATCGGCAAATGTTCTGCTGGCCGCGCGCAGGGCGTCCAGGTCGCCTTTCACATTGGCTTCAATCCAAATTGCCGCACGGCAATGTTCCGGCAAAATGCCACTTTGAACCTGAGACATGATTCCTCCTGAAAATGAGAATGCCACGCAGTCGTGGCATTAATGGAGGTTATTTTACCTTGTTTTTAAGCGAAGCGGTTTGTTCAGGCGCAAATTAACGACGCCAGATAATTTTGCGCACGTCCCAGTTTTTTAAGACGTCATCAGGAGGCATTAAGCCTTCCGGTCCGCTCCACTCGCCGGAGAAAACATAGCTAATATGCTGACTTCCCTCGGCTTTACATTCGACGCTGGTATGGCTATCGCTGGAAACCGGCTCGCAGTGACCAAAAGCTTTGCTGTAAAGGTCGCTAAACGGCGTACCGATTTTGCCCCCCGCGGCAGTTGGGATATCGCTGTCCAGCACATCAATACGGCTCACGGTTCCCTGCTCGCCGTTGATCACCATCGCGACATTGTCGCCCTTCATCGCTTCGAAAAAGCGCACCACGTTGCCGTTATCGGTTTTCATACCGCTACGCAGGCGATAATCGCCATCTAATGCCTCTGCAATAGCCGGCTCTTCCAGCGGCGTGGCGGCGGTCAGCGCTCCCACGCCTTGCTCAGTGACTTCTGTCGAGGAACCAAACCAGTTCCATGGATTTGCGGCAGACCAGTTGACCGAGGAGAGCGTCGAGCAGCCGGTCAGCGCCAGCGGCAGTGCGAGTAAAGTCAAACGCAGCGATTTCATCTCACTTCCTTTCTTTTATTAATTAACGTTGGTTGGAGTGCGGGTTCGCCAAAAAGTGCCGTTATTCTTTCTCAAAGGAAAAACAGGCACGCAAACGTTGATTGGTTAACAGCCAGATCAGCGCGACGATGTCCGCCAGCAGCAGCGCCAGCCCGACGCCGTTGACCGGGTCGCCACCCAGCCACATCACCGGCAGCCAGCACAACGACACCAGTTGAGCAAGGATCAGGAGTCCGCGCAGCCAGCGCCACACACCAGGAACCGCTTCACGCCGCCCGCTGAGTAAAAATGCCACTACCGCCGGAACGCCGGGCAACAGCCCCAGCCAAAAATTATCATGGTCGGGATAAAAAAAGTTTAACAAAGTATTACCCTGTCCACGGGATGAACCGGCAATGACAAAGAGTACCCAGGCGCGCGCCTGAAGTAGCAGTACGCACCAGAACAGAAACGGCAGGCGTAAACGTCCGTGTACATCATAATCGGCTGGATGAAACTCAGTACTCTTCATCTTCAATCAGGCGTTTACCCAAACTTAGGGCGTCAGAATGCTCATACCCCAGACGTTCATACATGCCCAGCACAACATCGTTATCATCGCGCACCATAATTTGGATTTTCGGACACCCGCGGGCGATGAGTTTTTTTTCCAGCCGGTTAAGCAACGCATTCGCAATGCCGCGCCCGCGGAACTCCGGGTGAACGCCCAGGTAATACGCCGAGCCGCGATGCCCGTCATAACCGCCCATTACCGTACCGACGACTTCGCCGCTAACTTCCGCAACGAGGAACAAGCTGACATCGTGATTCACCTTGCGTTCAATATCCATTTCAGGATCGTTCCATGGACGCAGCAGGTCGCAACGCTCCCAGAGGGTAATCACCTCTTCGAAATCTTCCTGGCGAAAAACGCGTATTTCCATGGTATTCGTTGCCTTTTCGGGTGGAAAAACCAAGATTATGGCGCAAACATCTGATTCAGCCAATATCTGACGCGATGTAGCGGAAAAAATGGCATAATGGCGATGTGTCACGTATTGAAATGAAAAGTAAAACAATTCTCATCACCAACCGTCGTAACGGATTACGCGATACGATATAACATCTTGAACTTAATTTTCACAACTCAGGCCGTATGAGCACTTTTAAACTCCTAAAAACTCTCACTTCGCGCCGCCAGGTACTCAAAACAGGTCTGGCGGCCCTGACGCTGTCAGGTATGTCGCACGCAATAGCCAAAGAAGAAACGCTAAAAACCAGTAATGGTCACAGCAAACCCAAAACCAAAAAAACCGGCAGTAAACGGCTGGTGATGCTCGACCCCGGACACGGCGGCATCGATACCGGCGCGATTGGCCGCAACGGTTCTCAGGAAAAACACGTCGTGCTGGCAATTGCCAAAAACGTACGCGCTATTTTGCGAAATCACGGAATCGATGCGCGTTTAACCCGGACAGGGGATACCTTTATTCCGCTGTACGATCGGGTGGAAATCGCCCATAAGCACGGCGCGGATCTGTTTATGTCCATTCATGCCGATGGTTTTACCAACCCGAAAGCGGCGGGCGCTTCCGTTTTTGCGCTTTCCAACCGCGGGGCCAGTAGCGCCATGGCGAAGTATCTCTCCGAGCGTGAAAACCGCGCGGACGAAGTGGCGGGTAAAAAAGCCACTGACCGGGATCATCTATTACAACAAGTTTTGTTTGATCTGGTGCAAACCGATACGATTAAAAACAGTCTGACGCTGGGTTCGCATATTCTCAAGAAAATCAAACCCATACATAAATTACACAGCCGCACTACCGAACAAGCGGCTTTCGTGGTGCTAAAATCACCGTCAATTCCGTCGGTACTGGTCGAAACCTCGTTTATTACCAATCCGGAAGAAGAACGCCTGCTGGGCACGACGGCGTTTCGCCAGAAAATCGCTACGGCGATCGCCAACGGCATCATCAGTTATTTTCACTGGTTTGATAATCAGAAAGCACACACGAAGAAACGGTAATCATGAAACCCGATGCACATCACGTAAAACAGTTTCTGCTACGCCTGCAGGATGATATTTGCCAAACGTTATCCGCTGTGGATGGCGCAAACTTTGTCGAAGATAGCTGGCGACGCGAAGCGGGCGGCGGCGGACGCAGCCGGGTATTACGCAACGGCGGGATTTTCGAACAGGCGGGCGTTAATTTCTCTCACGTTCACGGCGATGCAATGCCCGCGTCCGCCACCGCGCATCGGCCAGAACTCGCCGGGCGTAGCTTCGAAGCGATGGGCGTATCGCTGGTGGTGCATCCGCACAATCCGTATATTCCCACCAGCCATGCTAACGTGCGCTTTTTTATTGCCGAAAAACCGGGCGCCGATCCGGTGTGGTGGTTTGGCGGCGGGTTCGATTTAACGCCCTACTACGGCTTTGAAGAGGATGCCGTTCACTGGCACCGCACCGCCCGCGACCTGTGTCAGCCGTTTGGCGACGATGTGTATCCGCGCTATAAAAAGTGGTGCGACGACTACTTTTTCCTCAAGCATCGTAACGAGCAGCGCGGTATCGGCGGCCTGTTTTTTGACGATTTGAATACGCCGGATTTCGACCACTGCTTCGACTTTATGCAGGCGGTCGGCAACGGCTACACCCGGGCGTATTTACCGATTGTCGAACGACGCAAAGCGATGGTCTGGGGAGAGCGGGAGCGTAATTTTCAACTTTATCGCCGCGGTCGCTACGTGGAGTTCAATCTGGTGTGGGACAGAGGCACCCTGTTTGGTCTGCAAACCGGCGGGCGCACTGAATCTATCCTGATGTCGATGCCGCCGCTGGTGCGCTGGGAATACGACTGGCAGCCAGAAGCGGATAGCCCGGAAGCGGCGCTGAGCGAGTTTATTCAGGTACGCGACTGGATTTAACTTATTTATAAAGTAAAACAATGCAAACAAATACACGGAAAGTAGTAACCAGTGACGCCAAATGGCATCCCCATCTGGGTATAAGTTTTATTGGCTGCCTGCTTGCCATTACGCTAGAAATATATTTTGAAGAAAGAATATTCATCCCTCATAGCGGAGGGGTGAGCTTCGGTCTAATCGTGCTTCTGGTTATCAATATGGTGACCATCCCTGTGGTCATGGCCCTGATAGCATTACTCTGCTTTATTATTCATATTCCGCGTAAAAGCGTTAACTGTATCTTGCTATGCATACTGGCATGTATTCTGACGATAGCCGGTTTGTTTATCGCCTATCCGGTTGGCCGTTGAGTAAAAGCAGGCTCGTAGAAATAAACGAGTTCATTGTAGATAAAGAATTCGGATAACCGCCCGCTGCCGTTATCATTAGTAAAACAGTACAGTAAACACTCGTAGAATTTGCAGTGGAGCACTACCGCATGGACGAGCGTATTCCTTGTAAAAACCCGCAATGCTCACATTTCATCCTGCCAGCAACGGCTGCCCGCACGGAGGGCTATTGCATGCCCTGCGTCCAGGCGCGCTATCGGCAAGAGCAGGAAGAATATATCCGGAAAAACAGAAAAACGATCGACGCGTTCAGTGGCATTACTAACCCTGTTGAAATGCTTAAACTCGTTCATGAACCCCGGGAACACGATCCGTTAATCGAGTGGATTCCCTGCCCCATTCCGACCGATGAGCTTTACAAAAAGCTCTCCGATGATGAAAGCCGCGACATGGTCGATTATGCAGAAGAATTATTTGATTCCGGATGGCAGGAGGAAGCTCAGGAAATTGCGCTGTGCCTGGCGGCATTTACCCAGGCCAATCTGGATAATTTCCTGCGCCAGGTAATAAATGAAGAAGAACTGGAGCTCTCTTCACCCCTACCTTTTCACCGTGCGCCGCCTGACGTACGCGACGCGCTTTTGCAGAAGGTTGAAACCGATGACGAAAACCGTGACGGCATTCTTTGTGCCCTGGCCTGGATTGGCGATGAGGTTGTCGTTGAGCATTTTAACCGCTGGCGCCAGGAACCACCTGCGTGGAGTGCTTCACTTCATATCCTCCCTCATCGCTATGCTCACCAGGCGGGATGGGAGCTCACTGAAGATGGCCGTAGGCGCGATCTTTACTTTCCGCAATGTACCCATCTGGTAAAACAGGCACCTGAACAGCCGGCCGTTTTTCGCGCCGTCGCAGAATATGGTGAAAACTGCCCACACTGTTCCCTGCCGCTAATCAATCTATTTGAGGTTGCGCCGAGCGCCGTCGGCCTAAGCACGCAGGGTTGGCCCGGTCAAATTCGTATTCTGACCTGTCAGTGTTGTACGGCATATAACACCGTTTTCGCCACCGTCGATCCACAAGGCCAGCCGCGATGGTGCGAAAAAAATGCGCTCTCGACGCTGGCGGTGGAGAATTCCTCTGACTGGATAACGCTACCGCTTGATGTTCTGCACCCCGGGGAATCCCGTTTGCCGCTATTCGCTGCTGAAATATTTTTACCCACCACCTTCTCACAGCTCGGCGGCCATCCCGCATGGGTTCAGGATGCAGACTATCCCACGTGCCCAACGTGCACGCAAACGATGATGTTTCTTGCGCAGCTAAGCTATGAAGATATCGAGGAAGAGGAATATGCGGAAGGAATGCTTTATGGGTTTATCTGCCCCTCCTGCCAAACAACGGCAACGTCTTATCAGCAAACATAAACGCTCATCCTCATGACCTGATGACAAAACTGTTTTGCACGTTGTGCGCGCGGTTCCCCGGAGGCGGCGCTGGCGCGCCTTGCCCGGGCTACCAACCACAGACGGCAGCGAATCCGTAGGCCCGGTAAGGTGCCAACCGCCACCGGGCAATTCCCGACACACGCACGTTATCAGCAACCGGAGAGCCTACCCATCAATATCAAGCCCATTGCCGCATCCGTTGATGCAGCGTCAACGACGGTTTTTCGGCAAATAATTGCTGATAATCGGTGGCAAATTGCCCCAGATGCCAGAATCCCCACTGCATCGCGGCATCTTTGACCGTGGTGCTCTGCGACCACGGGCTAATCAACTCCCGGCGCACTGCATTGAGGCGAATACGTTTCAGCCACGCATTGGGGCCAATGCCCAAAATGGCGTGAAACGCATTTTGCAGCGTGCGACGGCTTACGTGTAGCTGGTTACATAAGTCGAGCACCGTCAGCGGCTCCGACATATTTTCCAGCACATATTCCCGCGCCCGCGACAGTAGCCTACGATATCCCTGATGGCTGATGCTTTCGGCGCTATGAATCGGCTTCGCCTCTTCCAGCATCGTGCCCATCGCCAGCAACAAATTATCACTCAAGACCTTACGCACCGCAGGTTGATGCAGGGTTTCAGGACTCTCGCTGAAGGTGGCCAGCGCCTGCTGCACAAAGCCCCACAGCGCCGCTTTATGCTGCTCTTTTACCTCCAGCGCTAACTGGTTACGCAGCATATGCAGCACCCTTTCCGGGTTATGCAAAAACGTGGCCTGACGGGAAATAACATCTTCCGAGATAACGACGCCCAGAATGGTGTAATCATCCGGCGTGCTCAGTTCAAACTCGGTGCCTCCCGGTCGGGTGGCAATCTCGGCGCTGCCGAGCCCCTGCGCGCCGATAAATCCCTGTTCGCCGCGCGTCGCCGGAATACCAAACCAGAAAGAGTTTGGCCAAACCAGACACGACTGACGCAGCGCCAGGCCGGTGTATTCACGGAACACCTGAATCTCATCAAGCAGGATTTCCGTGAACTCGCCATGAAATTTACCCGGGTGTAACTGATCGTAGATCTGCTGCCAGGCGGTGATAGTCAGAGCATGTTCATAGACATCCGTCGTCCGTCGCTGATGAACATTGTCCACCTCGACTCTGGGCGTAAGTTTAACGTCTTCGGGTAACGCTTCATGATAAAGATGGTGCAAATTCGCTGTACGGGTCTTTTTCATGATCTTCTATGCCGGACGCCCGCCAGGACGCCCGGCCCTCCGACAGATTAATTTTTGATGCGATAGCGACTACTGCGTTTACGCAACGCTCCGTCAGAAAAGAGTTGTTCCAGCACGTTTCTGGCCTGCTCCAGCGGCCAGCCAAAATGCGCGGCAACCTCTCCCGCCGTCATTCCCTGGCGTACTGATGCCAGCAGCGCCAGTAACGCTTCAGCGAACTCAGGCGTTGCGGGTACCTGGGGCGCTTTCTCAGTCGGCGTTGTCGCACGCGCAAACCCGCCAATCAGCCACTGGGTGTCCTCTTCCGGACGACCAATTTCTTTGCGGCTAATCACACGGCCTGTGCGCTGCGCGGCGGCGCTTCCGGCATCCAGCGCCGCACGACACGCCGCCAGATCGCCCTCCACCACCAGCGTGAGCCTGCCAGGGTCGAGCACTTGATGACTGAGCAAACGCACGTTGGCCGCTTTCAGCATGGCATCCGCCGCATCGACGGCGGCGACCATTCCGTCCACTTCCAGTAATCCCAGGGCATTGATCATTGGCAGCCTCCGTTACGCACGCTGGACAGGGTTACGGGCGATATCCAGCACGGCGTCGGTAAAGGCGTTGCAGGCGGCTTTACACGCGGCCTGGCTTCCCGTTAAGAACGCGGCCGAATAGTTGGTTTCCGACGGCGGCGGCACGTAAGTCACCAGCTGAACGTCAGCGGATTTCATCGCCGCGTCAATGCCGAATGTCGCTTCCAGCGGCGGCGCCACCAGGTAGGCCATTGGATCGCCCAGCGCAATACCTGCGGTAGACGAGAGGTACGAGCCGGTACGCGAAACCACATGCGCCAGGAATGCGGTATTTTCCGCATCGTTCGCCCACTGGAACGCCGCGCCGTTTTCAATGCTGGCGACCATTGCATCCAGACCGGCGCGCACTTCCGCCGGGTTCGGTCCGCCCAGCATAATCAACACCTCACCAGCGGTAGGCGACGGCCCGTGAGCCGCCCCGGCATAGAGGGAGCGGCCATAGACCACTTCCACCATCGCCTGTTTTGTCGCTTCGTCAGCGGCAATATAGGTCACATCATCAGAATCTGCCGTGATGAGTCCGAGACTACGTATATGTGGCGGTAATTTAAGTTCCCGCGCAAAGCCGTCATTCACGGAGGCAATCACGCGCATGGCAGTCACTGAAGGTCGAATTAAATCTAATGCAGGCATGATGTCTCCTTAACGGGTCATGTTGATGCCGGACGCTTTCTGCTCCAGCATCCGTTTGGCCAAATCCACAATCACGGCGGCGGCTTCTACTGGCGGCGTCCCCCCCTGATGAATGTTTGAAATACAGGTTCTGTCGGCCTCGACGGTGGTCGCCACGCGCGGGGAATAGACGGCGTAGCAGGAAAGACTTTCCGACTGCCCCAGCCCCGGACGTTCGCCCACCAGCAGGATGACGACCTTCGCGCCGAGAATTTCGCCAATCTGATCTTCAATCTTCACGCGGCCATAGCGCACAAAGAACGGCGTGCCGACGTTCAGCCCGGCCTGCTTCAGACCGGCAAGCAGCGGCGGCAGGATCTCTTCATAGTTGGCGGTGATCGCATCCGTAGAGAGGCCATCGGAGACCACTACCTGCACATCCGGGTTCATCACGCACTGCGACTTCAGCGCGTCAATAGCTTCCGGGCTCAGGCGACGCCCCATATCCGGGCGCGTCAGGTACAGGTTTTTGTCGCTGATCTCCGAACGCACTTCCAGCAGCCCTTGCGCTTTTACCCACTCTTCCGGCACTTCTTTGAGCACGGTATCTTTCGAACGGGAGTGATCCGCCAGGAAGCGCAACAGCGCCTGGGTACGTGGACGCGGCCCGGCACGCCCCGTACAGACGCGTGCCGCAGTACTGCGACGCAGTTCGGTCAGCACGTCCGCACGATGCGGGTTCTCGACGCCAATCCAGGCTTTTGCCTCTGCGGAACCTAAATCCAGCGCGCAGCTTTCGGTCACCGTCGGCGCGGCGCACTGCGGCTTTGCGCCTGCCTGCGTTGACGGCGCGACGGGCTGCGGTACGTCCTGTCCCATTGACGCCATCACGCTACGTACAATTTCTTCAATCTGTTTTTGATCCATGGTGTTATCCCCGCGTCATCAGAAGAACAGTGACGGATCGCCCGCCCGTTTGGTCAGACGACCGTTTGCCATAATGCCCATCGTTTCCAGCCAGCGTTCAAACTCCGGCGATGGCCGTAAATTCAGCAACTGACGGACGGTGGCGGTATCGTGGAAAGCGGTGGTCTGGTAGTTGAGCATGATGTCGTCGCCGAGCGGCATCCCCATGATGTAGTTACAGCCGGCAGTGGCGAGCAGAATCATCAGGTTTTCGTTAAGGTTCTGGTCGGCGTCGGCATGGTTGGTATAGCAGCAGTCGCAGCCCATCGAGATGCCGCTCAGCTTGCCCATAAAGTGATCTTCGAGACCGGCGCGGATAATCTGCCTGTCGTTGTAGAGATACTCCGGCCCGATAAAGCCCACCACGGTGTTCACCAGGAACGGATCGTAGTGGCGCGCCAGCCCGTAGTTACGCGCTTCCATCGTCACCTGGTCGGCACCAAAGTTCGCACCAGCCGACAGCGCAGACCCTTGCCCGGTTTCAAAGTACAGGCAGTTTTCCCCGGCGATGCGGTTGAACTCCGCCCCCACAGCCCGCGCTTCGTCGAGCATCGCCAGTTCCACGCCGAACTCTTTTAAGCCCTTCTCGCTGCCGCAAATGCTCTGGAAAATCAGTCCGCCCGGCGCGCCGCGACGAATCGCTTCGATCTGGGTGGTGACGTGCGCCAGCACGCAGCCCTGGGTCGGAATATTGAATTTATCGATAACGCCGTAAACGGTGTCGAGCACGCGGGTCAGGTTCTCCACGTCATCGGTCACCGGGTTAACGCCGATCACCGCATCGCCTGCGCCGAAAGAAAGCCCTTCGTAGATTTGCGCGGCGATACTCTGTACATCGTCACGGGTATCGTTCGGCTGCAAACGGCAGCTAAAAGTGCCCGGAATACCGATGGTGGTATTGGCTTTTTTGATCACCGGCATTTTCTTGCCGCCGTAGATCAGGTCGGCGTTGGAGCAGATTTTCGCTACTGCCGCCACCACTTCGGAGGTCAGGCCTTTGCGGGTAAACGCGATGTCGTCCACGGAGGTTTCATCGCTCAGCACGTATTCGCGCAGTTCGCTGATGCTCCAGTTTTTAATCCGGTTATAGGCCGTTTCGTTGACGTCGTCCTGAATCAGGCGCGTCACGCAGTCCTCTTCATAGGCAATCACCGGATTGTTGCGGATATCCGCCACCGTCATTTCCGACAGTACCTGTTTTGCCGCTACGCGCTCCTGCGAACTTGCCGCGGCAACCCCGGCCAGCACATCCCCCGAACGCAGTTCGTTGGCTTTGGCCAGTACCTCTTTTACATCCTTAAACTGATAAACATTGCCGAACAATGTGGTCTTTAGTTTCATAAGTCGTTCCCTCAGGAAGGAAATGCGAGTGATTTCACCGTCACCGGCACAACCGATCCGCCAAAAAGAGGCGTACCAATGTCGATATAGTCTCCCGCCCGCACGACCACCTCATCGATGACCGCCAGCGGAAGTTGCGGTAACTGTGGGCGCAATAACATGCCCAGCGCTTTACCAAAATCCTGCTCGGCCACCACCAGCAGGGGATGTGGATTGGGATAACGCGCGACAAAAGCCGTCAGCGCGTTGATGACCGTGAGTAATGCGGCGTAACGCACCGGGAGCGTGGCGGGAAGCGCCAGCACGTAAGCGTCGGTTTGCGGGTCGAGATCAAGCTGGAGAAGCGCCTGCCGCCAGGCGTTCACCAGATCGGCGTCATCCTGCGGGATCGCCACCGGCAGGTTGCGCAGCGGCAGTTGGACGTCTTCCAGCCAGATAGTACTGCCGGAAAGCGAGAGCGTATGGGCCCCTGCGCCAATCACCGTGGCGCGCACGGTTTGCGCCGGAAACTGCACGTTCATCTCGCGCAGACGCGGGTGCTCATGCAACGCCGTGGCGAGCAGCGGTCCAATGTCAGAAAAGCAGAACGGATCGGCAGGCTGATGGCGATAGCATTCACCTACCCCACCGGAAAGGGTGATCACCTCCGGCGTAATATCGGCGGGCAGTAGCCCGGTTTGCATCAGCGATTGCGCCAGCGGCGAGAGCGCGCCGGTGATAACCTCGACGATGAGATCCGCCATCCGCCGCGCCACCTGCCCCAACTGTGCGGCAGCTAAGGCGCGAGCATCAGTACCCGAACCGAATACCTCATCGATAATCATCTGCCCCGGTTGATGGGCATAAACCACGCGCCCCTGAGCGTCGGTTTCCAGCAGGCGACCACCGACGTTAAGGCAGGCGGTGCCGCTGACTTTTCCCGCGTCAAACAGCGCGTAGTTAGACGTGCCGCCGCCGATATCAATATTCAGCACCCGGCACATCCGCTGCTCAGACAAGCTTTGCGCTCCGGCGCCGTGACCGGCAATGACTGATTCCAGATGCGGCCCGGCGCTGGCGACCACAAAGTCGCCCAGCGACTGCGAGAGCGCCATGACCGCCGGACGGGCGTTGCGGGTTTTGGCGCTTTCGCCAGTGATAATGATAGCCCCTGAGTCCACCGATTCAGGCGCGATGCCTGCGGCCTGATACTGGGCAAGGATCAACGCTTTAAGTTCTACCTCTTTTAGACCGCCCTGCTTATCCACGGGCGTAAAGAAGACCGGGCTTTGCCAGCTAATGTCGCGTTTGATGAATTCGTAGCGCGGCACCTGCGACACCGCCGCACGGTTAACCAACTCCAGGCGCGAGAAGATCACCTGCGTGGTGGTGGTGCCGATATCGATACCGACGCTCAGTAGCTGGCGAGTGTTCACGATTGCGCCTCCGCTTCGGTTTTCACCTGGGCGGCGTCATCTTTCGGCACCAGCATCATCGCCACGCCAATCGCCGTCACGCCGCCGATCAGCTTGCCGACAATCATCGGGAAGATCATGGCGTTCATGTTGGCAGCGGCGAAGCCTAAATGGTCGCCCAGCGCGAACGCCGCAGAGACGGCAAATGCGCAGTTAATCACTTTGCCGCGGGTATCCATCTGCTTCATCATGCCGAACATGGGGATATTGTTCGCCAGGGTCGCTACCATGCCTGCCGCCGCAATATTATTTACGTTCAGCAGTTTACCGACATTCATCAACGGTTTTTCAAACCAGCGGGTCAGTAACAGCACCATCGGATACGCGCCGAGCAGCACGCAGGAGATAGAGCCGATCACTTCAATGGCGCGCATCACTTCGCCGGGTTTATCGCCTGGCGCCATAAAGATCGGGTCGAGTCCCGGAATCAACTCCCAACCCAACAGGAATTTAACCACCGCAGCCGCCAGACCGATGGTGATCAGCGCCACCAGAAATTTGGCGAAAATCTGGAAACCGTTGATCATTTTTTCCGGGATGAACTTCAGCCCCAGCGCTACCAGCACCGCGACGATCAATACCGGGATCATGTTCATCAGGATCAGCGCGAAGGTAAACTCCACTGGCTGACCATTGATCTGCACGCCTGAGTACATGGCGATCAATCCCCCCGCAATGCAGCCAATGGGAATGGTGACGATACCCGCCAGTACGCCAAGCGCCAGGTAGCGGCGGTCAGACGGTTCGATAATGCCGAGCGCCACCGGAATGGAGAACACAATGGTCGGCCCCATCATCGACCCAAGTATTAACCCTGAGTATAGCCACGCCGCGACATCACCGCCGGCCAGCTCTTTGGCGAGGAAGAATCCGCCCATATCACAGGCCAGTAGCGTACCCGCGAACATGGATGGGTTCGCGCCCAGCATTTCGTATACCGGGATAATAACCGGCCCCAGTACATGCGCCAGCACCGGCGCCAGCGCGGTCATACCGACCATCGCCAGCCCCAACGCGCCCATCGCCATAAAGCCCTCTTCAAACTGGCCGCCAGACCCCTCGATACTCTTGCCGAATTTACCGAGGAAGCGCGCCGACCCGCCGAACTGCGACAGGATTCTGTCCACGGCGGCAATCAGCATAAAGAACATCATGATGTACATGATGATTTCGTTAATTCCCATAGCCCTTACTCCCTGCCATTTATGATTTGTAGGCCGGATAAGACGTTTACGTCGCCTCCGGCATTAACGCCGTGTTATTGCCGGATGGCGGTGCGAGCACCTTATCCGGCCTACAGGCATTACCCGGCAGCCGCGTACAGGTCGATAATCTGTGCCTGTGTGGCGGTGCGTGGGTTACTGCGCAGACAAATATCCTCCAGCGCGGCTTGCGCCCACGCGCTGTAGTGTTCGGGTTTGGCGCCAGCGTCAGCCAGCCGTTTGCTCTGTCCCACTTCGGCAATCAGCTCGCACACCGCCGCAATCGCATCGCGATCGTCCGATTTCTTATTGGTTAACGCCCGACCGATTTGACTGAAGCGCTCGCGGCAAACCATCCGGTTAAAGCCCATGACTGTTGGCAGCAGCATGGCGTTGGCCTGGCCGTGCGGAATATGCAGCGCCGCTCCTGGCTGATGCGCCATCGCATGACACAGCCCCAAACCGGCGCTGGAAAAGGCCATTCCCGCCATACAGGAGGCCAGTAACATATTTTCACGCGCCGCCAGATCGTGGCCGTAACCCACGGCTTTCGGCAGCGATTTGCCAATCATCGCTATCGCGCCAATCGCCAGGCTGTCGGTAAACGGCGTGGCGTTGAGCGCGCTGTAGGCCTCAATCGCATGCGTCAACGCATCGATACCGGTCATCGCCGTCACGTTTGGCGGAACGCCTTCGGTCACGGCAGCATCAAGAATCGCCACGTCCGGCATTAGTGACGCGTGCGCCAGCACCTGCTTGCGCCCGCTGACCGCGTCGATAATCACCGTCACGTTGGTGGTTTCAGAACCGGTTCCGGCGGTGGTCGGCACCGCAATCAGCGGCAGACGCGGGCGTAATGTACTGTGCTCGGTCATGGCGCTCAGCGTCTGGTCAGGGTTAGTCACCAGCAGGGCGACCGCTTTCGCCGCGTCCAGCACCGAACCGCCGCCAAAGGCCACTACGCCGTCGCACGCCGCCTCACGCAGTTGCGCCACCGCCGCGCAAACGTCGGTAATGCACGGCTCGCCAGGCGGACACGGCCAGACCGTCATCGCCACGCCCTTCATCGCCAGGCTGCGTGCCAGCGGCGCGGTCATTCCCGCCTGATGCAGGAAGCTGTCGACCATCACAAACAGATGGCTTACGCCTCGCGCTTGCGCTTCCTGTCCACAGGCGCCGAGCGCCCCAAGTCCGCACAGCGTGACCGGCGGTACGCTGAACGTTTTCACCCGTTGCAGATTCAGGGTGTCGAATGCCTGAAACAGCGCCGTCTGTAGTTCAGCTTGCATAGAGTCCCTCCGCTTTCGCTCTCCCGCTGTTGGCTATCGCCAGCGGGGTCATAAACAGGCTGTGCTGCGGCAAATGCACCTGTAACTCCGGGAAACGCTGGCGAAATAACGCCTCCACGCCCGGCTGCATACAGGAACCGCCCGCCAGCCATAAATCAGCAATTCCTTGCCCTTCAATATGGCGAGCAACGATCTCCGCCATCTTTTCGTACACCGGCTTCACTACTGGCCAAATCTCCTGCGCATTGCTGCGCTTGTACTGTTCCGCCTCTTCCAAGGGAATACGGCGGTTGCCCGCCAGCGTCAGGGAGATATGGTGCCCGCCAGTGGCTTCATCGGCGGAGTAAGTCACCTTGCCCTGTTTGACGATGGCAATGCCGGTAGTGCCGCCGCCAATATCCACCACGCCTGCATTATCAAGCGCCAGCAGATCCGCCACCGCCGTCGGCTCATCCAGTACGTGGCTGACTTCTAACCCGGCAGACTCCAGCACGTTGTTCGAAATACGCGGGTCGGTGCCCGGCGGGAACGAGGTCGCCGCGTGGGTAAAGCGGCAGCCGAGCTGCTGTTCAAGGGTGTCGAGATGGCGGCGCACGAGGGTGACGGCGCCGAAGAAATCCCAGACGATGCCGTCACGCACAACGTCGGCCCAGTCAAGGCATACCGCCACCGGCTGGGCGTTGCCGTCGACCACCATCGACACCACGTCGCAGGTGCCCAAATCGACGCCCAGCCACAGTGGTGTGTCGCTGGCGGCGGGCGTCTGGTTACACAGGGCCGCCGCTTTTTGCAGTCTTGGAGTGAGCCAGAGTTGTTCGTCGTGCGCCATGAGTCATCCCTTATACAATGCGAAACGCATCCACCAGCACGCATCGACGCAGTCGCACAAAGGTACGCGCGCTGGTCACCCCTTCGCCAGTTGGCGTGGTGATAGTCATGGTGGTCCAGCCTTCACCGCCCAGTCCGAGACCAGCAATGCACGGACCGTTTTTGACGAAAATGCTGGTGTCGATGGCGTTCGCCATCTGGTTCATGTTGTCGATATTGCGCGAGTGCATCGCCGCCGTATGGTGGCAACCGCCTTCAAGTTGTACCGCCAGGGCGATGGCTTCTTCGACGTTGGCGACCCGTACCACCGGCAGTACCGGCATCATCATTTCAGTAACGGCAAACGGATGGTTGGCTGGCGTTACCACAAACAGCAGGCGCGTTTGATCCGGGACGTTCAGGCCGATGGCTGCGGCAATCTTGCCCGCGTCACGACCGACCCAGTCACGGCTGACGGTGCCTTTACCGCGTTCATCGATATTCTTCAGTAGCACTGGCTGGAGCTGTTCGGCCTGAGCGGCGGTCAGTTTCACCGCGTGCTGACCTTCCATCAGACGCATCAGCTCGTCGGCGACGCTATCCACCACAATCAGCACTTTTTCGTCGGCACAGATGATGTTGTTATCAAAAGACGCGCCTTTGACGATGGATTGTGCAGCGCGCGGCAGGTCGGCGGTCTCATCCACCACCACCGGGGGATTACCGGCACCGGCGGCGATCAGGCGTTTATTAGTATGTTTACGCGCCGCGTCCACCACCGCTTCGCCGCCGGTCACCACCAGCAGGCCAATACCGGGGTACTTGAACAGCCGCTGGGCGGTTTCGATATCCGGGTTCGCCACGGTGACCAGCAAATTTTCCGGGCCACCGGCGGCGACCACCGCCTGATTGAGGAGGGTGATTGCCCGCTGAGAGACCTTTTTCGCCGCCGGATGCGGGGCAAACACGACGCTGTTGCCTGCGGCAATCAGGCTGATGGCGTTATTAATCACCGTCGCCGCCGGATTGGTGGACGGCGTGACCGAGGCCACCACGCCCCACGGCGCATTTTCAATCAGCGTCAGGCCGTTATCGCCGGTCAGCACCTGCGGAGATAAACACTCGACGCCCGGCGTGCCGCGCGCCTGCGCCACGTTTTTGGCAAATTTATCGTCAACGCGTCCCATGCCGGTTTCGCTGACGGCAAGTTCCGCTAATTCTCGGGCGTGTTTTTCGCCCGCCTCGCGAATGGCATGAATGGCAAGCTGGCGCATCGCCACGCTCTTCAGCCCCTGCTGGGCCCGTTTTGCTGCCGCCACTGCGTCATCCAGGGAGGCAAAAACGCCCATCTCATGAACAGTACTGGCCGGCTGGCTGCTGTCTTTCATTTTCAGCAGTACCGCTTTCACCACCTGTTCAATATCCTGTTGATTCATGATGTTCAGTCCTATTTATGGAAAACCACTTTCCCGCCAGCCACCACTTCATCGACGATGCCAATGACGCACAGATCGACCGGTGATAATTCGCTGCGATGCGCCTGGCGTGCGGAACTGCCGCTGACCAGCAGTACCCACTCTCCGGTTCCCGCCCCGATACTGTCGATAGCGACGGCACACTGCCCGTCGGGGTTGCCCTGGGCATCGATCATTTCCACCATCAGCAATTTGTCATGCGCCAGTCCCTGATGGCGGACGGTACATACGATTTGTCCTGTGACGACTGCCAGTTTCATATCCGCCTCCATGGATTGCCCGTTGGGTCGTAGGCCTTGAATCTGCGCACCATCAGGCAATGGCGCGCATTCATGCCGGATGGCGACGCTGCGCGTCTTATCCGGCCTACCATCAAATGTTGCTGTCGCCTTTGAAGCTGATCGGGAACACTTCTTCCAGATCGCCGTGCGGGCGTGGAATCACGTGTACGGAGACCAGCTCGCCAATGCGCTGCGCCGCAGCGGCGCCAGCATCGGTTGCGGCTTTGCACGCCGCCACGTCGCCACGCACCATGGCCGTACACAGGCCACCGCCAATCTGCTTCACGCCGACCAGCTTCACGCGTGCGGCTTTTACCATCGCATCTGAGGCCTCAATCAGCGCAACCAGGCCCCGGGTTTCAATCATTCCTAATGCTTCCATCGTGTTTTCCTCTCATTAAAGGGGTCCAGAACGGGACCGTTCATTCAACCAGTGTGTGTAAGCTGCGTTCGCGGCTCACGTCAGCCTGGCGCGGCACGGCTGCCACCAACGCCAGTTCGATAATTTCCTGCACGCTACAGCCTCGGGAGAGGTCGTGAAGCGGCGCGGCAAGCCCCTGAATTAGCGGCCCAACCGCGCGATAGCCTCCCAGACGCTGAGCGATTTTGTAGCCAATATTGCCCGCCTCCAGCGACGGGAAAATCATCACGTTGGCGCGGCCTTGCAGCGGGCTGTCAGGCGCTTTTTGCGCGGCGACCTCCGGTACGAAAGCGGCGTCAAACTGCAATTCACCGTCCACAAGCAGTTGCGGCGCACGTTCGCGAACGAGCTCTGTCGCCTGCTGCACGTTGGCAACATTGGGGTGACGGGCGCTGCCTTTGCTTGAAAATGACAGCATCGCCACGCGCGGCTCTTCGCCGGTAATGGCCCGCCAGGTGTCGGCGCTGGCGATAGCGATATCCGCCAGCTGCGCCGCCGTCGGCTGCGGCACTACGCTGCAATCGGCGAACCCTAATGCCGTGCCGGCATACTGCGGCAGCATCAGGAAAATAGACGACAATGTTTTGCACCCGGGTTGCAGGCCAATCACCCGCAGCCCTGCGCGCAGCACATTCGCCGTTGACGACAGGTTGCCTGCGATACACACATCAGCCTCACCGGCGCTCACCATGGCGGCAGCGAACATTAGCGGGTCGCTAAGCTTTTCCACTGCGTCCGGCGGCGTTTTTTCTCCGGCACGGGCGAGCCAGCGTTGCGCAAAACGCTGGCGCATACTCAGGTTGCTGTGTGGGTCGATGACCTGAATGCCATCCATCGCCATACGATGACTCAGGGCAAACTGACGCAGCGCAAACGGACTGGCGACCAGAACGGGGCGAGCCAGACCGCACTGTTGCAGGTAATGCGCCGCTTTCAGCACGCGTTCGTCCAGCGCATCGGGAAAGACGACTCTGGCGGGGGCGCGTACCGCCAGTTCGCGGGCGCGTTCAATGATCATGGCTTCTCTCCCAACCGTTGTTGAATTTGGGCGACCGTCAGCGGATGTTTCGCCACGCTCAAAATCATCATCACGTAAACCGTGCTGGAGAGACGGTTCAGCGCCTGTAAAATGTCCGGGCGCAAGACCTCAAAACTACGGGTAATAAACACTTGTGCAGCGAGGGTTTCCGTTTCGCGGACTTTGGTTCGCAGGAGATTAAGCAGCGCCGCATCGCGACCGTGGCTGGCCTCCGGCACCAGGTGATCGTGGTCGAGATAGCGCAGCGGCTGGTGGGAAAGCCGATGCAGCTCATCCTCGTTCAGCCCGACGATAGACTGCGCCGCCAGCGGTTCATCTATAGCGTCGGCGCGCATAATGTTGCCCAGCCGCGAGCGGATATCGAAAAGCCACGGCTGCCAGGGTTCCGCCAGTTCGATTTGTAGCCACACGGTCAGCGCGATGGCGCTGTCGAGCGCGGCGCGAAAGCCGAGGCGCGGGTCGCTTTTGGCGACCATTTTGTCCGCCGTCAGATGGGTCAGCGTATCGGGCTTTTTCACCACCGGCTGGCGGCACAGTTCACAGCAGGCCTGTGGGTGCGTATCGCTACTGGTTAAGCCATGTACCGGCTGCGGCTGCTGTTCGTCATCATCGACAAACAGCCGACCTTGCGGATCCAGAAACTTAATGCGCAGGCGACGACTTTCCAGCAGTTCCCGGGCCGAGGGCGTCAGGCGGGCATCAGCGGGCAGATGGATTTCCGATCCTTCGCTGAGCGTATGATTCGCTCTGAGCCACGTTTCGGTGATGAAATCGTTCATACGGATTGCCAGTTCGCAGGCCAGGCGACGTACAGGAAGCGCACGGACGTTGGCGTGCCAAATTCAATGCTGGAGCCTTTCGGGATGAACATGACATCTCCGGCTTTGGCAATCATGGTTTCGCCTTCATGGCGTACATGCAGTTCGCCTTCCAGCACCATGTCGATTTCGTCGTAGTTCAGCGTCCACGGGAAAAAGGCGTTGTCCCACTGCATAAACCCGGCGGCCATGCTGCTACCATCCTGCTCTGTAACCAGATCGGTTAAGCCGACGCAGTGCGGTTCGGCGCCGTCGAAGCGGCCAAATTTCACGCTGCTGCCGTCAATGACTTTCACGCCGCCTTTACCCGTGACGGAGGTAAAGCTCGGCTGCATCGTCCCCAGTTCCAGCGACTGCTTTTCCTTCAGCACTTTTTCCATCAACTGCGCCACCAGGCTTTCAGTAAACTGCCCTTCCGGGAGCTGCGCGATGATGGCTTCCCGAATGCGCTGGCTTTCGCTTTTACACGCCTGCGCCGATGTGGATGCCGGAACGGACTCGTCGCATTCGGTAATCGTGAAGCCCAGTAGTTCCGCCACTTCGCGAGCCTCCGGGGTAATAATGCTGGCGCGCAGCACTACCGACATCGCCTGTTCGCCGCGGGCGTGGGCCGCACGAATATCGTTAGCTGTGATAAGTTTTTTCACCTGCCTCTTCCTCCTGTTCACTGAGAGCCGCCAGATAATCCACCAACTGCCGCACGCTTTGCGGGTCGTGGCCGTTGAGCTCGAAAATCGGCTCCCGGAATCCAATCTCGCAAAGCAACTGCCGCGTAGCGGCGACGTCGGCATCCGGCATGTCCGTTTTGCTGATAACGGCGATATGTCGTTTACGGGTTCCAACATCCAATAACCCGGCAGGTAAGCGACTTTCTTTATCGTTTGCCGCGTGGACATAAATCAGCGTGTCCACATCCTGCAACGTGGTAATTAAGGCGTGATACCAACGGGGATGGCTAAAATATTCACCCGGCGTATCGATATCGCCATGATCATTAAATTCCACGGCCTGCGTTTTTCTGGCGAGGGAGTAATTTCCCCGTAACGCGTTAAAAAGCGTTGTCTTTCCGGCACCGACCGCGCCGACAAAAGCAATACGTTTCATTACCGCCACCAATTAACTTTTTGTTAACTCACACAGGGTAAAGTTTAATAATCGCCCCAGTCCGCTGACCGTCTGTAATAGCGCTTCTTCTACTGCGCCGACGGTGCCATAAATCACCAGCGCGCCGCTAAATCTGTCGAGAAAACCGATGTGTACATCCGCAGCCTTCATCGCTAAATCGCCAGCGATCATAGCCGTTTCCCCCGGCGTTAAAGTCATAATGCCAATCGCGCCAGCATCGGGAACGCCGATCTTTTTCGCCAGTTCTTCACCAGGGTGCGCAATGAGATGCGCCAGCGTGACCTGTTTGCCCGGCACAAATTCCTGAATAATGCGTTCTTTATTCATTGCTCACCGTCTCCACTGAAACTGCCGTCATCGTGGCAATTTTTTGTCGGAGTAAATAACAAAATTCGGCAAGGTGATGTAAAAGGTGAGGTAGATCACTAAGAGAAAGAAAATAAAAGGGACTTCTGCCGAAGGTGTTAACGATAAATATCGTGGTGCATCACATTTTCAGGCGTCATTCTGAATTTAAGCCTGTTCCGAAATAAATACCCACCGGCTATTCTTTGTATTATTACCATCGATAAAAATAATGCGTATCACTCGATTTGTGCATCGTACAGATTCAGTGAAATAAGTAGGGGTAACGCAACAGGTTCCAGAATATCCCCACCTGAGCCTTTCATGCCATGGCGAAGCCCAGCGGCGCATAAAAAAAGCGCAGGAGAACCTGCGCCAGAAGAGAGAGTAATGCGTTATTAAAGCGGCGTGGTTTGCGCTTCAACTACCGCTAACGCCACCATATTCACGATACGGCGTACAGAGGCGATCGGCGTTAATACATGTACCGGTTTAGACACGCCCATCAGGACCGGGCCGACCGTGACGCCTTCGGAACTGGAGACGCGGAGTAAGTTGTAACTAATGCGAGCGGCTTCCATATTCGGCATCACCAGAATATTGGCGGCTCCCTTCAGCGGGCTATCCGGCATCCGGTCATTACGAATACTTTCCACCAACGCCGCATCACCGTGCATCTCACCGTCAATCATCAGATCGGGCGCTCGTTCGCGTACCCGCTCAAGGGTTTCGCGCATTTTGCTGGCGGACAGCGAATTTGAGGAACCAAAGTTAGAGTGCGACAACAGCGCGACTTTCGGCTCAATACCAAAGCGGCGAACGGTTTCCGCCGCCATTACGGCGATCTCCGCCAACTGTTCCGGCGTGGGATCTTCGTTAACATAAGTATCGGCGATAAAAGTGTTGCCGCTTGGCAGCAGTAAGGCGTTCATCGCCCCTGCCGTATGCACGCCGTCACGGTAGCCAAAGACGGCTTTCACGACGCTGAAATGCTCATGGTAGTCGCCGATGGTGCCGCAGATCATCGCATCCGCTTCCCCACGCTGCACCATGATCGCGCCAATGGCCGTATGGTTGCCGATCATCGCACGCTGCGCCTGTTCCTGAGTTACCCCGCGACGCTTCATGATCTGGTAATACTCGCTCCAGTACTCTTTGAAGCGCGGATCGGATTCATTATTCACGATCTCGAAATCAACGCCCGCTTTGATCTGTAGCCCCAGTTTCTGGATACGCATTTCGATCACGCTCGGACGTCCGATCAGGATGGGCTTCGCCAGCCCCAGGGTTATCAACTCCTGGGTTGCGTGCAGCACGCGCGCCTCTTCCCCTTCCGGCAGCACTACGCGCTTCGGATCTTTGCGTGCCTGCGAGAAGATCGGCTTCATGAACAGGTTGGTTTTGTAGACAAACTCGGTCAGTTTATCGATATAGGCATCAAAGTCAGCAATCGGGCGCGTCGCCACGCCGGAATCCATTGCCGCTTTCGCGACCGCCGGAGCGATTTTGACAATCAGACGCGGGTCAAACGGTTTCGGAATAATGTATTCCGGCCCAAAGCTCAGGTCCTGATCGCCATAGGCCGAGGCCACCACTTCGCTCTGTTCGGCGTGCGCCAGCTCGGCAATCGCACGGACCGCCGCCAGTTTCATCTCTTCGTTGATCGCCGTCGCGCCGACGTCCAGTGCGCCGCGGAAGATAAACGGGAAGCACAATACGTTGTTCACCTGGTTCGGATAGTCGGAACGACCGGTACAGATGATGGCGTCCGGACGCACTTCTTTCGCCAGCGGCGGCAGAATTTCCGGTTCCGGGTTGGCCAGCGCCAGAATCATTGGCGCGCGGGCCATTTTCTTCACCATCTCCTGAGTCAGCACTTTCGGGCCTGAACAGCCGAGGAAAATATCCGCGCCGTCAATGACCTCATCCAGCGTGCGCTTGCCGCTGTCGTCTACCGCATAGGCCGCTTTGGTCTCCGCCATATTCGGCTCACGGCCTTTGTAAATAACGCCCTTAGAGTCGCACACCACGATGTTGTGCTTTTGCATCCCCAACGCGACCAGCAGGTTCATACAAGCGATTGCCGCCGCCCCTGCGCCGGAGACGACCATTCGCACGTCGGAAATATTTTTCTCTACGACTCGCAGGCCATTAAGAATGGCGGCCGTACTGATGATCGCCGTTCCGTGCTGATCGTCATGGAAAACCGGGATGTTCATGCGCTCGCGCAGTTTCTGCTCAATATAGAAACATTCCGGCGCTTTAATGTCTTCGAGGTTAATGCCGCCAAAGGTCGGCTCCAGCGCTGCGACCACATTGATAAATTTGTCCGGGTCAAGCTCATCGACTTCAATGTCAAACACATCAATGCCGGCGAATTTTTTAAACAGAACGCCTTTACCTTCCATGACCGGCTTGCCGGCCAGCGCGCCAATGTTGCCTAACCCCAGCACCGCTGTACCGTTGGAAATGACCGCGACAAGGTTGCCGCGCGCGGTGTATTTGTAGGCTGCCAGCGGATCTTTTTCGATTTCCAGGCAGGGCGCCGCCACGCCTGGCGAGTAAGCCAACGCCAGATCGCGTTGGGTGGCAAGGGGCTTAGTCGGAGAAACCTGAATTTTACCGGGTACCGGAAATTCGTGGAAATCAAGGGCGCTTTGTTTTAACTGCTCATCCATTTTGTTGTTCCTTTCACGTATCGTTCAAAAAGTGACGCGGCCTGGTGCGCCGCACATTATCACCGTACTGCGCAACACAAACTTTGAAGGTCTGCAAACTATCACGACGCGGCGCAAGAGTTTGTTATCAACTTATAACAGTCATGTTACCTGCTTATACCAGCAATACCATGCCTGTCTGCTATGCTTTTTGGTTATGTAGTGTATCAATCTTTCAGAAGTGTGAATCAACACACTCATCTAACACTTTACTTTTCAAGGAGTATTTCCTATGAACCAGCTAGACGGCATCAAACAATTCACTACCGTCGTCGCCGATAGCGGCGACATCGAGTCCATCCGCCACTACCAGCCGCAGGATGCCACGACAAATCCCTCTTTACTGCTGAAAGCCGCCGGACTTGAGCAGTATGGTCATTTGATTGAGGATGCGATTGCCTGGGGGAAAAAACACGGCGGTACGCAGGAACAGCAGGTTGCGGCAGCCAGCGATAAACTGGCGGTCAATTTTGGCGCGGAAATACTGAAAAGTATTCCCGGTCGCGTCTCCACTGAAGTCGACGCGCGGTTATCATTCGATAAAGAAAAAAGTATCGAGAAAGCGCGCCATCTGGTGGATCTCTACCAGCAGCAGGATATTGATAAATCGCGCATTCTGATCAAGCTCGCCGCAACCTGGGAAGGTATCCGCGCCGCCGGGCAGCTCGAAAAAGAAGGCATTAATTGCAACCTGACGTTGTTGTTCTCTTTTGCCCAGGCGCGCGCCTGCGCCGAAGCGGGCGTCTATTTGATCTCTCCGTTCGTGGGCCGAATTTACGACTGGTATCAGGCGCGTAGTCCGCTGGAGCCGTATGTCGTGGAGGAAGATCCCGGCGTGAAATCGGTACGCAATATCTACGATTACTTTAAACAGCATCGCTATGAAACCATCGTGATGGGCGCAAGTTTCCGCCGTACTGAGCAAATCCTCGCGCTAACCGGCTGCGATCGACTGACTATCTCCCCTAACCTGCTTAAAGAGCTGAAAGAAAAAGAAGAACCGGTGATCCGTAAACTGGTGCCTTCCTCGCAGATGTTCCACCGTCCTACGCCAATGACGGAAGCGGAGTTCCGCTGGGAACATAATCAGGACGCGATGGCCGTAGAGAAGCTGTCGGAAGGTATCCGTCTTTTTGCCGTTGACCAGCGCAAACTGGAAGACCTGCTTGCCGCCAAACTATAAACCTTGCATGGAGTGATTTATGTCCCGTAAAGACCTTGCCAATGCGATTCGTGCGCTGAGCATGGATGCCGTTCAAAAAGCCAATTCCGGGCACCCCGGCGCGCCGATGGGGATGGCGGATATCGCTGAAGTGCTATGGAACGATTTTCTTAAACATAACCCCACCGATCCGACCTGGTATGACCGTGATCGTTTTATCCTTTCCAACGGTCACGCCTCCATGCTGCTCTATAGTCTGCTGCATTTAACCGGTTATGACCTGCCGCTGGAGGAGTTAAAAAACTTCCGTCAACTGCACTCTAAAACGCCAGGCCACCCGGAGATTGGCTATACGCCCGGCGTTGAAACCACCACCGGGCCGCTGGGCCAGGGGCTGGCGAATGCCGTCGGGCTGGCGATTGCCGAGCGTACGTTAGGCGCACAGTTCAACCGGCCGGACCATGAGATTGTCGACCACTACACCTATGTCTTTATGGGCGACGGCTGTCTGATGGAGGGGATCTCGCATGAGGTGTGTTCGCTGGCTGGTACGCTGGGACTGGGCAAACTGATCGGCTTTTACGATCATAACGGCATCTCCATTGATGGCGAAACCGAAGGCTGGTTTACCGACGATACCGCCAAACGTTTTGAAGCCTACCACTGGCATGTCGTGCATGACATTGACGGGCACGATCCGGAGGCGGTGAAAAAAGCCATTCTCGAAGCTCAGAGCGTAAAAGATAAACCTTCGCTAATTATCTGTCGGACGGTGATAGGTTTTGGCTCGCCGAATAAAGCCGGGAAAGAGGAGTCGCACGGCGCGGCGCTGGGCGAAGAAGAGGTGGCGCTGACCCGCCAGAAGCTGGGATGGCATCATCCGGCGTTTGAGATCCCAAAAGAGATTTACCGCGCGTGGGATGGCCGTGAAAAAGGCGAGAAAGCGCAGCAGCAGTGGCAGGAAAAGTTTGCTGCTTATGAGAAGGCTGATCCTGAGCTGGCCGCGGAGTTTACCCGCCGGATGAGCGGCGGACTGCCGGAGACATGGGAGTCCGCCACGCAAAAATTTATTAACGACTTGCAGGCTAATCCGGCCAAAATCGCCACCCGTAAAGCATCGCAAAATACGCTCAATGCCTATGGTCCCCTGTTGCCGGAACTGTTAGGCGGATCGGCGGATCTGGCGCCGAGCAACCTGACTATCTGGAAAGGTTCGACCTCGTTGAAAGAGGATCCGGCAGGTAATTACATCCACTATGGCGTGCGCGAATTCGGCATGACCGCCATTGCCAACGGCATCGCCCACCACGGCGGCTTTGTACCGTATACCGCCACGTTTCTGATGTTTGTCGAATATGCGCGTAACGCGGCGCGTATGGCGGCCTTAATGAAAGCCCGGCAGATTATGGTCTATACCCACGACTCCATCGGTTTGGGCGAAGATGGCCCGACGCACCAGGCCGTGGAACAACTGGCGAGCCTGCGCTTAACGCCTAACTTCAGCACCTGGCGTCCCTGCGATCAGGTTGAGGCGGCGGTCGGCTGGAAGCTGGCCATTGAACGTCAGCACGGGCCGACGGCGTTGATTCTCTCGCGGCAGAATCTGGCGCAGGTGGAACGCACGCCGGAACAGGTGAAAGCGATTGCCCGCGGCGGTTATATTCTGAAAGATAGCGGCGGCAAGCCGGATATCATTCTGATCGCTACCGGATCGGAAATGGAAATTACCCTCCATGCGGCGGAAAAATTGACTGGCGAGGGGCATAACGTTCGCGTGGTGTCGTTGCCTTCAACGGATATTTTCGATGCGCAGGACGAGGCATATCGCGAATCAGTGCTACCGGCGCACGTGGCCGCCCGCGTCGCGGTGGAAGCCGGTATAGCCGACTACTGGTATAAATATGTTGGCCTAAAAGGCGCAATTATCGGCATGACGGGATACGGTGAATCCGCCCCGGCTGACAAACTGTTCCCGTATTTTGGCTTTACCGTGGAAAATATTGTAGAAAAAGCCCGCCGGGTGCTGAACATCAAAGGCTAAGGCGAGCGTTAGCAACACAGACTTTGCACAGTCTGCAGACCTGTTCTGTAGGCTGTGCAAAATTACTTCGTAGACTCAGGCGCATCTGACTGCCCGATGACGACCTCATCAATGGATTTATGGCACATCAGGCAAAAGGCCTTTTTTTTATGCGCCTGTAATGTTGAATCCCACGCCGCTGATCCGCCTTCTTTATTCACTTTTTCTCTTATCGCCGCCAGCCGATCTATTTCATAATAAGCGCTCAGGCAGCCACAATGGGGGCATAATACGGGGCCATTATTTATTTTCATACTATTTCCTGCTGTGGTGAGGCTATCGGGTAAAGTAACAATCCTACCGTAACGTAGCAATCTCTATACCATAAATGAAACCTCAATAGGTGTATCCCTATTCTGAAAAGGGGATAACAACCAGGATTCAACGCGTGATCCACAGCGTAGGCCAGGCATCCGGCCCGTGCCAGTTATCGCAGCTCGGTTCTTCGGCATAACGTACCAGACGAAAACGATCGCCATCATAACGCCAGCGCGTCTGGATACCGCAGTCGGTTAACCCCCGCCCTTTCGCCAACGTCACCAGCTCGCGCGTTTTCTCGTCAAAGAAGGCGTTCATCAACTCCATGTCATTACTTTCGACGCCGCGATTAAACGGCAGCCGCAAACGTACGGCGCGCGAGACGAGCGTTTTTTTGCGTGAAACTACCCAGGCGAGATCAATAGTGTTATAGGCGCCGGCTTCGCAGTTAACAATCAATAACGCTTTATCATCCGTCAACGCGCTAACCTGCGTCTCGCGACGCAGCGGGTCAAGCGAACAACGAATGCCGTTTACCCGCCATGCTGCGTAGTCCAGCAGATCGTCGCGTTCTTCCTCACTCAGCGGTACGGGCGTTGGATTAATCACGGCGATCCCCTTCAATGCCGGTGCCGGGGGCACGCTGAGCGGCGGTTCGTTTCCTTTTTCAATCCAGGCGGTTTCGCTGCCCACACGTTTTTGTTGCGCGTCGATAAACAGTAATGCCGCTTTTAATCCCGCCAGCGAAAGCGTCTGAACGCCGTTTTTTAAGGTGATGGCCTGCGCATCCTGAATCGTCTGTAAAAATGCGGTGATGGTGGCAGGATCGCCGGTCATGAGATGCCAGGGCGACACGCGCCAGTGTGGACTGTTGAACGAAAGCGGTTTGCCATCCAGCAATAAGCGAGGCGCAATTGCGGCTTCTTTAGCGTCGGGCGGCGCCAAACCGCCGCGGTCGATACGCAGTACCGCATCGGTACGCGCCCCGGCGCTGCGGCTTAATGTCATCACCAGCCCATGATGTTCGCCAGTATTGCGCGCTACGCAAAAATTTTGGTTATTGCAGGTGACCTGCCAGTCGGAAAAAGTCCGTTGCGCTGGCGCAGCCCACAGTAGCTGGACCGGCAACAGGCCAAACAGACAAAAAAGAATAACGCGGTAGCGCATGAACGGAACAACCCCAGATTCAGAACAACACAGCTAAGGCGGTATCTTCCTTGCGCGCCTCAGGGTTCTCAATCAGATTTATCGGATTGGTCTTTTTTGTGTAAAGAAATATATTTCTTTTTTTTCAGTCCATTAGATGAGACGTCTGTAAATAGTTAAGCAATAACACGGTCTTACCGTCCCGAATCTCACCTGAGCGCACCATTTCCAGCGCCCGGGAAAACGGCAGTTCAAGCACCTCAATCTCTTCGTCCTCCACGCCGCCGCCGATGCTGGCGCGCTCGCTATCATGATATTCGGCAATGAAGAAATGAATCAGCTCCGTGACGCCGCCTGGCGACATATAAAGCTCAAATATCTTGCGTACCTCGCCAACGTCATACCCTGTCTCTTCAATGGCCTCTTTACGGATACAGACCTCCGGCTCGTCGTTATCAAGCAGGCCAGCGCAGGTTTCAATTAACATACCGTCTTGATTACCGTTGACCCATGTCGCCACGCGAAACTGGCGAACCAGAACCACGGTTTTTTTAGTTGAGTTGTAAAGCAGAATGGTTGCGCCATTCCCGCGATCGTAAACCTCACGCTTGTGACGGATAACCTCGCCATTACGACGGGTCAGGTCATAGGTAATGTTGCGCAGAGTAAAATAATTATCAGAAAGAATTTTATCCTTAATAAGCGTAATGGTTTGCGACATGCTGGCTCCAGGGTGTAAAAAGAGCATTAATATTACGCCGTGAGGTCGGTTTTGTCTGCTGAAGGGTTAATCCTTAATGCCGACTGAACGGATGTACAGCCATATTTTTCTGTCACTGCCATGACCATATTCTGCTTCTCCGGGCCGCAGAGTCCATGCTCGCGATATGATTTGACGGCCGGAGTGAGACTGAGGGAATCATCATGAAATTTACTCTCGTTGCGACGGTTCTACTGACGTTTTCCCTTTCAGCTTTTGCCGTTGAGTATCCGGTATTGACCACCGCGAGCCCTGATCAGGTGGGGTTTGATAGCCAAAAACTTCACCGACTTGATGGCTGGATTCAAAATCAAATTGATGCCGGATATCCCAGCATCAATCTTCTGGTGATAAAAGATAATCATATTGTTCTACAAAAAGCCTGGGGCTATGCCAAAAAATATGACGGTTCCACGCTGTTAGCCCATCCCATTCGGGCGACCACTAATACGATGTATGATCTGGCTTCAAACACAAAAATGTATGCCACTAACTTCGCATTGCAAAAACTAGTGTATGAAGGAAAAATAGATGTCAATGATTTGGTATCAAAATACATTCCCGGCTTTAAGGATATGCCTGGGGATAAAATAAAAGGCAAAGATAAACTCCGCATTATTGATATTCTTCATCACGTCGCGGGCTTTCCTGCCGACCCACAATATCCTAATAAAAACGTCGCCGGTAAATTATTTTCACAGAGTAAAAGCACTACTCTGGAGATGATTAAAAAGACACCGCTGGAATATCAACCTGGGTCGAAGCATATCTACAGCGACGTGGATTATATGATTCTTGGTTTTATCATTGAATCGATAACGGCAATGCCATTAGATCGCTACGTCGAAACCACCATTTATAAACCGCTCGGATTAAAACATACCGTCTTTAACCCGCTGATGAAAGGCTTCACGCCGCCGCAAATCGCCGCAACGGAACTACACGGCAACACGCGTGACGGCGTGATTCATTTCCCCAATATTCGCACCAATACACTATGGGGCCAGGTGCATGACGAAAAAGCCTGGTACTCAATGGGCGGCGTTTCAGGACACGCCGGACTGTTTTCTGATACCCATGATATGGCTGTGTTAATGCAAGTCATGCTCAATGGGGGCGGCTACGGTAACGTGAAGCTATTCGACGACAAAACGGTTGCGCAGTTTACTCGCCGCTCGCCAGAAGACGCTACCTTTGGTCTGGGGTGGCGCGTTAACGGCAACGCCTCAATGACCCCAACGTTCGGGGTATTAGCCAGTCCGCAAACGTATGGACATACCGGATGGACCGGAACGCTGACGTCTATCGATCCGGTTAATCATATGGCGATTGTGATTTTAGGTAACAGGCCGCACTCGCCGGTAGCAAATCCTAAAGTGAATCCGAATGTTTTTGTCAGTGGATTATTACCTGCGGCGACGTATGGCTGGATTGTTGACCAGATATATGGTTCCTTAAAATAAAAATTAAGAGCCTATCTCTGTAGGCGTTATTGGCGCAGCCAGTTTGGACACGGACAGCGCGCAAAAACCGGAGCGTACACGTAGTACGTGAGGTTTGACTCGCTACGCTCGCCCTTCGGGCCGCCGCAAGCGGCGTTCAAAACGCTAACGCGTTTTGGCGAGCACTGCCCAGGACCAAAATGGCAAGTAAAATAGCCCTAATGGGATAGGCTCTAAGAAGGGATTCTGATAGCGTCCCTTCCTTCAATTTACACTCTATTTTCAATACTAAGATTGGCCTCATCAGGCCTGTTAAACGTCGACCCGACGGGAAAATGTTTATCGCAGGGCGTCCAGCCCTGCGAGCGTCAACATTTCTGCAAACGGAGTAAGGTTAGCCAATAAGTTTAAGATTTTTTATCACTCAATCATTTAACCGTTCCAGGCCTTAACCGGCCTACAAATACGCTTATTTAGCTAACCAGTCGAGTATCCCCTGCGCAGCATGTCGGCCTTCTGCCATCGCCGTCACCACCAAATCGGCGCCGCGCACCGCATCGCCGCCAGCGAAAATTTTCGGGTTGGACGTCTGGTAACGAAACTCGCTCTCGACGCTGGCGGCAATACGGCCCCAGTTATCCACCTTCACTCCATGCGATTCCAGCCACGACATACCATGCGGATGAAAACCAAACGCCATAATGACCGCATCCGCCGGCATCACGAACTCGCTGTCCGGTACAGGTACCGGGCGGCGTCGCCCCTGACCATCCGGTTCGCCAAGCCGCGTACGCAAAAAGCGAATACCGCTGGCGCGCCCGTGCGTATCCAGCACCAACTCAACCGGCTGAACGTTAAATTCAAAGTTCGCGCCCTCTTCCCGCGCGTTTTTCACCTCTTTTTTCGACCCCGGCATATTGGCCTCATCGCGGCGATAAGCGCAGGTGACGTTGGCAGCGCCATGACGCAGCGCCGTACGTACGCAGTCCATTGCGGTGTCACCGCCGCCCAGCACAACCACGTTAAGACCCGCAGTATCAATAAACGGCTCGTCAGGCAACGCCGGAAGCCCCATCACCTGTTTGGTATTGGCGATGAGGAATGGCAACGCATCATATACCCCCGGCGCGTCTTCATTCGGTAAATCAGCCTTCATGGAACGGTAGGTTCCTACCCCGACAAAGACGGCGTCATAACTCTCCAGCAGCGTCTCCAGAGAAATATCTTTACCTACTTCGCAGTTAAGCTCGAAACGAATCCCCATCGCGCTGAAGATCTCCCGACGGCGCGCCAGCAGAGATTTATCCAGTTTGAAAGCCGGAATACCAAAGGTGAGCAAACCGCCGATTTCCGGATGGCGATCGTAGACGGTGGCGCTTACGCCATGGCGCGCCAGCACGTCAGCGCAGGCAAGACCTGCCGGCCCCGCGCCGATAATCGCCACGCGCTTGTCACTCTTCTGTACGTCCGACAGGTCGGGACGCCAGCCTTTGCTCAGAGCGCGATCGGAGATATAGCGCTCAATGTTGCCGATGGTAACCGCGCCATACTCATCGCGGAGTGTACACGCGCCTTCGCATAGCCGGTCCTGCGGACAGACGCGCCCGGTAATTTCCGGCAGGCAGTTGGTCTGGTGAGAAAGCTCTACCGCCGCATCAATATCGCCGGCTTTCACCAGTTCGATCCACTGGGGAATATGGTTATGCAGCGGACAGGTCCATTCGCAGATACTGTGTTCCCCGCATGTGAGGCAGCGGGACGCCTCACGCTCCGCCTGCGCGGCGCGAAACGGCAGATAAATTTCCTCAAAGGTGGTTTTACGCGCTTCAATCGCCAGTTTATCCGGTTCGCCGCGCGGCGGCGTCGCCTGCATACGCTCGACTTTGCTGCTTGCTGTCCCACGGTGTTGTGTATCAACGGTATGCCAGGGGCGAATCTCCTGCCGGGCGGTACGCAGCCGTCGCGTTTTAGCCAGACGGGTCAACGAGTCTTCGGTGACCAGTTGCAGCGCATCCGCCGGGCAATTTTCCACACAAGCCGGACCCTGTTCACGTCCCTGACACAGATCGCATTTATGCGCGCTGGCTTTGAACTGGTTTGGCGCGACGGGCGTCAATACCATCTGCATGGTGCCGAATGGGCAGGCGACGACGCAGGATTTACAGCCGATGCACTTCTGCGCATTGACCTGCACGCTGTCGTTAATATGCGCGATCGCGCCGTTCGGACAGCTACGGGCGCAGGGCGCATCTTCACAATGGTGACATGTGACCGCGCTGCGCTGGTGCTGATGTTTGATGACAGTAATTCGGGGCTGATAGCGCTGTGACGTCAGGACATGTCGCTCATCATTGTGAGCCATTACGCAGGCGACCTCGCAGGCATGGCAGCCCAGACACTGCTGGCTATTGGCCATAATAAAACGATTCATGGCATCCTTCTGTTTTGGTTGTAAAAACCTTATTCTTTATATGAGCATTGTTATTAACTGACGAAGGCGGGGTCGGCAATGTTCATCTGCCCAGGAAGCACAACTATCTGTCCAGAACCTGTGGCAGATCAATTTATTTCAAAGCAAATGCGATTGCGATTCAGCTAAATGCGGGGAGTGCCAGCGTGACGGTTAAACGCCCGGTCTCAGCCAGTCTGGCTAAGGCTTTTTTCTATATTGTGCTGTTGTCTATTCTGTCCACCGGCAGCGCATTACTGACGCTGACCAGCAGTTTACGGGATGCCGAAGCGATCAATATCGCCGGTTCGCTACGAATGCAGAGCTATCGGCTGGGTTACGATCTGCAAAGCCGTAGCCCGCAGATTAATGCGCATCGTCAACTTTTCCAGCACGCGCTCAACTCGCCGGTACTGCAAAATCTCAACGCCTGGTATGTGCCGCAGGCGGTGAAAACTCGCTATGCGCGCCTGCACGCCAACTGGCTGGAGATGAATAGCCGCCTACAGGACGGCGACATTGCCTGGTATCAGACCAATATCAACAATTATGTCGATCAAATTGATCTCTTCGTTCTGGCGTTACAGCATTACGCCGAGCGTAAAGTCATGCTGGTCGTCGCCATATCGCTGGCGGGCGGTATCGGCATATTTACGCTGGTCTTTTTTACCCTACGGCGTATTCGCCAGCAGGTCGTTCGCCCGCTGAATCAACTGGTCACCGCCAGTCAGCGTATTGAACATGGTCAGTTCGCCCCGCTGCCGCTGGATACCAGCTTACCCAATGAGCTGGGATTGTTGGCGAAAACGTTTAGTCAGATGTCGAGCGAGCTGCATAAACTTTATCGTTCGCTGGAAGCCTCGGTGGAAGAAAAAACGCACGATCTGCACGAAGCGCACCGCCGCCTGGAGGTGTTATACCAGTGCTCCCAGGCGCTGAATACCAGCCAAATCGACGTCCACTGTTTTCGCCATATTTTGCAAATTGTCCGTGAACATGACGCCGCCTGGTATCTGGAGTTAACCGTGGGCGATAACTGGCGGATTAGCGAAGGCACGCAAAGCCCCGACCTGCCGATGCAAATGCTGCCAGTGACGATGCAGGACACGGTCTATGGCGAACTCCACTGGCAAAGCCCCAACGTTAATGCCTCTACGCCGCTGCTGAACAGCGTCTCCACGATGCTGGGGCGTGGTTTGTACTTTAATCAGGCGCAAAAACACTTTCAGCAACTTTTGTTAATGGAAGAGCGCGCGACGATTGCCCGTGAGCTACACGATTCGCTGGCGCAGGTACTTTCTTATTTACGTATTCAGTTAACGCTTTTGAAGCGCGCCATTCCAGAAGATAACGCCGGCGCGCAAAGCATCATGGCGGATTTTTCCAGAGCGCTGAACGACGCCTACCGTCAGCTTCGCGAGCTACTCACCACGTTCCGTCTGACGTTACAGCAGGCCGATTTACCCTCCGCATTGCATGAGATGCTGGAAGATTTACAGAGTCAGACCCCGGCCAAACTCACGTTGGATTGCCGTTTACCCACGCTGGCGCTGGATGCGCAAATGCAGGTGCATTTATTGCAAATTGTGCGTGAAGCAGTCCTGAACGCCATTAAACACGCCAACGCGAGCGAAATCGCCGTGAGCTGCGTCACCGCGCCTGACGGCGATCATACTGTTTATATTCGCGATAATGGCATTGGTATCGGCGAACCGCATGAGCCTGCCGGACACTATGGTCTGAATATAATGCGTGAGCGCGCGGAGCGCCTTGGCGGCACGCTGAATTTTTCGCAACCCTCCGGCGGCGGCACACTGGTCAGTATCAGTTTTCGCTCCTCCAACAAGGAAGAGAGTCAGTTAACGTAAAGAACGGCAAATCGCCGGAAGGCCAGATGTCAGGCTTTCCGGCGTTGGCACAAAAAGTATGCTGTAAAAGCGCATGATAATTTACATTATCTCCTTTATTTCTCCACGTTTGGCTCGTAGCTTGCCGCTACAGTGAAGCAGTTCAAATCTATAACGATATGTAGAAACACGAGGTTTCCCTTTAATGGCGAATTTTTTTATCGATCGCCCCATTTTTGCCTGGGTGCTGGCTATCCTGTTGTGTCTGACAGGGGCGTTAGCCATTTTCTCTTTACCTGTTGAACAATATCCCGATCTGGCGCCGCCCAACGTACGTATTACCGCGAATTATCCGGGAGCGTCGGCGCAAACGCTGGAAAATACCGTAACCCAGGTTATTGAGCAGAATATGACGGGCCTCGATAATCTGATGTACATGTCATCACAAAGCAGCGGAACCGGACAGGCGACCATCACCCTGAGCTTTATTGCGGGAACCGATCCTGATGAGGCGGTTCAGCAGGTGCAAAACCAGTTACAGTCCGCGATGCGTAAACTGCCGCAGGCGGTACAGGATCAAGGCGTCACGGTACGCAAAACGGGCGATACCAATATTTTGACCATCGCTTTCGTCTCTACCGACGGTTCTATGGACAAGCAGGATATCGCCGACTACGTCGCCAGTAATATTCAGGACCCGCTCAGCCGCGTCAACGGCGTGGGCGATATTGACGCTTATGGTTCACAGTACTCTATGCGTATCTGGCTCGATCCGGCCAAATTGAATAGTTTTCAGATGACCACGAAAGACGTGACCGATGCAATTGAGTCGCAGAATGCGCAAATCGCCGTCGGGCAGCTTGGCGGTACGCCTTCGGTCGACAAGCAGGCGCTGAACGCCACCATTAATGCGCAGTCGCTGCTGCAAACGCCGCAACAATTTCGCGATATCACCCTGCGCGTTAATCAGGACGGTTCCGAGGTCAAACTGGGCGATGTCGCCACCGTGGAGCTGGGGGCGGAAAAATATGACTACCTCAGCCGTTTTAACGGCAATCCGGCTTCCGGTCTTGGCGTTAAGCTGGCCTCCGGCGCGAACGAAATGGCGACCGCGAAGCTGGTACTGGATCGCCTCAACGAGCTGGCGCAGTACTTCCCTCACGGCCTGGAATACAAGATCGCGTATGAAACCACCTCCTTTGTCAAAGCCTCGATTATCGATGTGGTCAAAACGTTGCTGGAAGCTATCGCGCTGGTTTTCCTGGTGATGTACCTGTTCCTGCAAAACTTTCGCGCCACGCTAATTCCGACGATCGCCGTGCCGGTAGTATTAATGGGCACCTTCTCCGTGCTTTACGCGTTCGGCTACAGTATTAACACATTAACCATGTTCGCGATGGTGCTGGCAATCGGGCTCCTGGTCGACGATGCCATCGTGGTGGTGGAAAACGTCGAACGTATCATGAGCGAAGAAGGGCTCACGCCGCGTGAAGCGACGCGCAAATCCATGGGACAAATCCAGGGGGCGCTGGTCGGTATCGCGATGGTGCTGTCTGCGGTATTCGTGCCGATGGCGTTCTTTGGCGGTACCACCGGGGCAATTTATCGTCAGTTTTCTATCACCATTGTCTCGGCAATGGTGCTGTCGGTGCTGGTCGCCATGATCCTGACGCCAGCGTTGTGCGCAACGTTATTAAAACCGCTGCACAAAGGCGAGCAGCACGGGCAACGCGGATTTTTCGGCTGGTTTAACCGTACCTTCAATCGTAATGCCGAACGTTATGAGAAAGGCGTAGCGAAAATTTTGCATCGCAGCCTGCGCTGGATTCTGATTTATGTTCTGTTGCTTGGCGGAATGGTGTTCCTGTTTTTGCGCCTCCCCACCTCCTTTCTACCGCAAGAAGATCGGGGCATGTTCACTACGTCTATCCAGCTACCGAGCGGCTCTACGCAACAGCAGACCCTGAAAGTTGTTGAAAAGGTTGAAAACTATTACTTCACCCATGAGAAAAACAACATTATGTCGGTCTTCTCGACGGTCGGTTCCGGCCCTGGCGGGAACGGGCAAAACGTCGCGCGCATGTTTGTTCGCTTGAAAGACTGGGACGCGCGCGATCCCACCACCGGCTCCTCGTTCGCCATTATTGAGCGGGCGACAAAAGCGTTTAACCAGATTAAAGAAGCTCGCGTCTTCGCCAGCAGCCCGCCGGCAATTAGCGGTCTGGGCAGCTCCGCCGGTTTTGATATGGAATTACAGGATCACGCCGGAGCAGGCCATGACGCGCTGATGGCCGCACGAGATCAACTCATTGAGCTGGCCGGGAAAAACAGTTCCTTGACCCGCGTGCGCCACAACGGCCTGGACGACAGCCCGCAACTGCAAATTGATATTGACCAACGAAAAGCGCAGGCGCTGGGCGTATCGATTGACGATATCAACGACACCCTGCAAACAGCCTGGGGATCGAGCTACGTCAACGACTTTATGGACCGGGGCCGCGTGAAGAAGGTCTATGTTCAGGCCGCAGCGAAATATCGTATGTTGCCGGACGATATTAATCTTTGGTATGTCCGTAACAAAGATGGCGGCATGGTCCCCTTCTCCGCCTTCGCCACCTCGCGCTGGGAAACCGGCTCGCCGCGTCTGGAACGCTATAATGGCTATTCGGCGGTAGAAATTGTCGGAGAGGCCGCGCCGGGAGTCAGTACCGGGACGGCGATGGATGTCATGGAGTCGTTGGTGCATCAGCTACCGGGCGGTTTTGGCCTGGAATGGACAGCCATGTCTTACCAGGAACGGCTCTCCGGCGCGCAGGGGCCCGCGCTGTACGCTATTTCGCTATTAGTCGTCTTCCTGTGTCTGGCGGCATTGTATGAAAGCTGGTCGGTGCCCTTCTCGGTGATGCTGGTTGTGCCGCTCGGCGTCATTGGCGCGCTACTCGCTACCTGGATGCGCGGGCTGGAAAACGATGTTTACTTCAAGGTGGGGCTGTTGACCGTTATCGGCCTCTCGGCGAAAAACGCGATTCTGATTGTGGAATTCGCCAACGAAATGAATCAGAAGGGACACGCGCTGTTAGACGCCACGCTGTACGCCAGCCGCCAGCGCCTGCGACCGATACTGATGACTTCGCTGGCGTTTATCTTTGGCGTATTGCCGATGGCCACCAGCACCGGGGCAGGCTCGGGTAGCCAACATGCTGTCGGAACCGGCGTGATGGGGGGAATGATCTCAGCAACCATTCTGGCTATCTTCTTTGTACCTCTGTTTTTCGTGCTGGTACGTCGCCGCTTCCCGCTGAAGCCGCGCCCGGAATAAGCTCCCGGCCAGCCTGATACGAGGTGTCGGGCACAAAAAAGGCGACTTTCGTTGAGTCGCCTTTTCTTATCCCCTATGGGAGCGCGGTGCCTTCCAGGCATTTATTTACGAAGCATGACTTCGATAAAATCTTTCCAGTTCCCCAGTTCACGTTCAATCATAATAGCCTCTCTTATTATTATGGGTATTCTACGTAGTTAGCGGTATAGAGAGAAGTTCATTTAACCGATTGTTGCGATATCCTCTGGTTATGCTGTCTATGATATTACTATGGCGCTGTAGCCGTAAATTTTATGTGACTTACTGCAATATTTAGCAACATTAATACCTTTTCTACTACTTTATCAAATCGGGTTAAAAAACAATCAATTGCATGTGCGCAAAATAGGATTTGTCCCGCGAATTATAAACAAGCCACATCTGGAACGTTTTGGAATCATTATTCACATTCACTCAACAATGTTATATTGATTGCCGATCAGCGCTGGATAAATAACCATTAACAGCCACACTTATTATCCCGCAGACGATACTATTGATTATTTATTCGAATTTCGCGTTAAAGGATTCAATATGATTACCCTCTATGGCATTAAGAATTGCGACACGATCAAAAAAGCGCGCCGTTGGCTGGAGGAGCATGGCATTGATTATCGTTTTCACGATTACCGTGTGGATGGCATAGACCTCCCCCTTCTTAATACCTTTATTGCCGAACTCGGCTGGCAGCCGTTACTGAATACGCGCGGCACAACATGGCGCAAACTGGATGAAGGCGACCGCAGCGGGATTACCGATGCCGACTCCGCCGCTGCTCTCATGGTTGAACAGCCGGCAATCATCAAACGCCCATTGCTCTGCGCGCCCGGGAAGCCTATGCTGCTTGGTTTCAGTGAATCCCGTTATCAGCAGTTTTTTGATGAGGTGTAGTCTATGTCGTGCCCGGTTATTGAGCTGACACAGCAACTTATTCGTCGCCCCTCCCTGAGTCCGGATGACGCAGGCTGTCAGGCATTAATGATTGAACGCCTGCGTAAAATCGGTTTTACCATTGAGCATATGGATTTTGGCGACACGCAAAATTTTTGGGCATGGCGTGGGCGTGGCGAAACGCTGGCGTTCGCCGGGCATACTGACGTCGTACCGGCTGGCGATGTCGATCGCTGGATCAATCCGCCGTTTGAACCTACGATTCGCGACGGAATGTTGTTCGGTCGCGGCGCGGCGGATATGAAAGGTTCACTGGCGGCCATGGTAGTGGCTGCTGAACGTTTTGTTGCGCAGCATCCTCATCACCGGGGCCGTCTCGCATTTTTGATTACCTCTGATGAGGAAGCCAGCGCAAAAAATGGCACCGTAAAGGTGGTTGAAGCGCTGATGGCCCGTAACGAGCGGCTGGATTACTGTCTGGTCGGCGAACCTTCCAGTACTGAAATTGTGGGTGATGTCGTCAAAAACGGGCGTCGCGGTTCCCTCACCTGTAACCTCACTATTCATGGCGTTCAGGGGCACGTCGCCTATCCGCATCTGGCGGATAACCCTGTTCATCGCGCCGCGCCTTTTCTTAATGAACTGGTCGCTATCGAGTGGGATCGGGGCAATGACTTTTTCCCGGCCACCAGTATGCAGGTAGCCAATATCCAGGCAGGCACCGGCAGCAATAATGTCATTCCCGGCGAACTGTTCGTGCAGTTTAACTTCCGTTTCAGCACGGAACTGACCGATGAGATGATCAAAGAGCGGGTACATGCGCTGCTTGAGAAGCATCAGCTACGTTATACCGTAGACTGGTGGCTTTCCGGCCAGCCGTTCCTGACCGCACGCGGCAAGCTGGTGGACGCGGTGGTAAACGCCATTGAGCACTATAATGAAATTAAACCGCAATTACTGACGACGGGCGGTACGTCCGACGGACGTTTTATCGCCCGTATGGGAGCGCAGGTGGTAGAACTGGGGCCGGTGAACGCCACCATTCATAAAATTAATGAATGTGTGAATGCCGCCGATCTCCAGCTACTGGCCCGTATGTATCAACGCATTATGGAACAGCTCGTCGCCTGATGAGCGTTCCGGTAAGAGGAAATAAGCATGGACTGGCTGGCAAAATATTGGTGGATTCTGGTATTGGTGTTTCTGGTAGGCGTACTGCTGAATGTGATCAAAGATCTCAAACGCATCGACCATAAGAAATTCCTTGCCAATAAACCTGAGCTGCCCCCGCATCGCGATTTTAACGATAAGTGGGACGATGAAGAAGACTGGCCGAAGAAAGATCAGCCGAAAAAGTAACCGGATATCATGCCGGACAGGTATCGCTATCCGGCATGGTCCCCACCGCCGGGCATTACGTCGCGCAAACGCTGCGTTCGTCCGGCATCCAGCGCAATCAGCGCCTGCGCCGCCTGCGCACGCTGCAACGCCAGCAGAGCTTTACGGCCTGAAATGCGTAGCCGGGCGCACAGTTCGGCATCGCTGGCTTTTTCCTCCAGCCGCCCTCTCAGCGCCGGTAATGGTAATGCGCTGTATTGCAGTAAACGATGCAGGCAACCTAACGATGTCAGTAGCGGGCGGTGCGCGAACGCAAAGCCGACCAGCTCACGCCAGTCTTCATCATTAAGCGCCTGTTCGTCTAACGCCGCCAGCGGTATCGCCTCGCCGTTCCACTGCATCAGGATGTCCGCATCGCGGCGCAAACGCCGGTGTTCCTGCTGCGCCAGCCGTTTTCCCGCGTCGCTCAGCGGCAATAACGCCATCGCCGTATAGCAACCGCTGCTCGCCTCCCGATGGTTGCCCATCCGTACCAGTACAAAGCCGCAGCGTTGCCAGAAACGCCACAGCTCCGGCGTATAGCCGAAGCTGACGGAAAGATAATCACACTGCGCCGCCTGCATGCACGCGCAGGCAATCAACTGCTGACCGATGCCTTCACGCTGGCGAGCGGGGTGCACTGCGATACGGCTTACGCGACGCCCAACCAGCGTCGCGGCTAAAGGGTCGCTACCGTGCGCCGCCAGCGACTGCGCCACCAGATTTCCACGCGGCCGCCGGAAACCGCCCCATACAGCGTGACTGAGTTCTGCGGATAACCCACCCTCTTCGACCAGCCAGAGGGCGCCCGCCACACGGTTATTCGCCGTAGCCTGCAAGAAATGCTGTCCTGGCGCATCCATCATTCGGCGCAGATCCAGCGGCGAAGTACGATAGTGCGCCCCCGACAGTAACTGATACACAGCCCTCGGCAACGCGGGCGTCTCCCTCCAGGCCTGCTGGTAAAACGCCGAGATTGCTATCCCGCCATGCGGCGCCTGCGCAAACGCTTCATCGTCGAATATCAGCGCCTCGCTGACGATATTTTCCAGCGGGCATTCTGGCGCCCAGCGGACAGGCTGACGAAGCGTGAAGCGGTGAAGCTGCGGAAAACGGGCGCAAAACTTAAGTAAAAAACCGCGTCCGGTGCCTTCGTAGCCCTGAACGGTGGTGGTGAGTAGTATGCGGGGAAAGCGCGAAACCAGTTGCAGCAGCAGCGGCGTGGGGATTGCCGCCGCCTCGTCAACCACCAGCCAGTCGGCTCTTGCCCCGCTCGCCAGCAACGCATCCGGCGCCATAAAGCAGAACCGCTCACCGGCAAACGCTGCCAGGATATCCGTTGCCGTTTTCGCCGGTGCGGTCACGATAGCCGTGCCCGCCATCCGGGAGATGAATTGCCCGGCCAGCGCCGATTTGCCGCGCCCACGGGGGGCAATCACCGTCGCCACGCCGGGCGGCATTTCACGTAAACGCGATAAGATAGCCGCCTGCTCCGGCTGCGGCTCGCCGGTGGCGGGTCGCCAGCGTCCACGGAAAGGATAAGATGGCCAGCAAAACGGCTGGCGCTGTCGCCAAAGCAGCGTTTGCGGATCGCGGGAAAGAGTCCGTTTAAGATGCTGTGCAAACTGCGGTGTAGGGATAGGCTGCGCGCAGTCGCTCCAGCGCAGTGAATCGGTATCAGGCCTGCTTTCCCACGTCTCGTACGGCGGCATCAGCAGAAGCAGCCAGCTTCCGGCCTGCAAGGTCCCGCTCAGGGCGGCAAACGCTGCGGCGTCAAAGCCCTGCCAGGCATCAAATATCGCATGACGGAATTCACGGCCCAGCAGCGTTTGTAACGCCTGTGGCGTACAGCGCGGCTGGGCGGGCGCGTCAGGCGCGACCCACAGCCAGTCACCGGGCAATACAGCGCGTATCGCCTCGGCCCGTTCCCGGCACCACGCCGCATCGCCGCTGATGACCAGTAAACGGCGAATACCTTCCTGTGTCATTTGCGACGTTAACGCCCGTAGCGCATCGATATCAGACATCCCTGCCCCGGTTTATCAAAAGTTTTTGCCAAACGTATTACATTGCGCCGGGTCACCGCTGTCAAATCCACGCTTAAACCAGCTGTAGCGCTGTTCTGAGGTGCCGTGGGTAAAACTATCCGGCACGACGCGCCCCTGCCCCTGTTGCTGTAAGCGATCGTCGCCGATAGCCTGTGCGGCATTGAGCGCCTCTTCCAGATCGCCCGCCTCCAGTACGCCTTGCTGCTGCATACTGTGTCCCCACACGCCGGCAAAGCAATCCGCCTGTAGTTCCATGCGCACCGAAAGGCGATTCACCTCCGTTTGCGACGCGTTTTGCTGCAACTGGCGTACTTTCGGCTCAATACCTAACAGTTTTTGTACGTGGTGGCCGACTTCGTGGGCGATGACATAACCCTGAGCAAAATCACCGTCCGCGCCCAGCTTATTTTTCATATCATCGTAAAATGAGAGATCGATATAGACGGTGCCGTCCGCCGGGCAGTAAAACGGCCCCATCACGGACTGACCCGCACCACAGCCGGTGCGCGTCATACCACGGTACATCACCAGTTTTGGCTGCTGATAGCCGCGCCCCATTTTTTGAAAGAGTTGCCCCCAGGTATCTTCGGTCGTCGCCAGAATCACCGAGGTAAATTTTGCCGCTTCATCATCATTGGGGCTTATCGAACGCGTCGACTGCTGCTGCGAAACCGGCTGACCGGTCAACAGACCGGTTAAATCCACCCCATAGTACCCTGCGACCAACACCACCACCAACAGAATGATGCCGCCTTTTCCGCGCGGAAGACGAAAGCCTGGGCCACCCAGCGAGGGGCCGCCTGGCCGATTACGTCTGTCCTCTACATTGTTACTTTCACGACGCCCTTGCCAGCGCATAATCACCTCATTCTCTCTTTGTTATACAGATGATCGTAGGCGGTCAGGCGCAGGATTACCACAGGTAAACGCTATCAGAATGAGGAAAGGATGATACCGGAGAGCGGTTGCCCTCCGGTCAGAAGCGGAATTAATCTAATTTCACGCCCAGTCGATGCGCGACGGCTTCATAGGCTTCAATCAGACCGCCCAGGCTCTGGCGGAAGCGGTCTTTGTCCATTTTGTCCAGCGTCTCTTTATCCCACAGGCGGCTACCGTCCGGCGAAAACTCATCGCCCAGCACCACTTCGCCTTTATACAGGCCAAACTCCAGTTTGAAATCCACCAGGATAAGACCCGCGTCATCAAACAGTTTTTTCAGTACGTCGTTGGCTTTGTAGGTTAGCTCTTTCATACGCGCCAGATTTTCCTGACTTACCCAACCGAACGTTTCACAGTAGGAACTATTCACCATCGGGTCGTGCAGCGCGTCGTTTTTCAGGAACAGATCGAATATCGGCGGGTTAAGCTCCATGCCTTCTTCCACGCCCAGACGCTTGACCAGCGACCCAGCCGCACGGTTGCGCACCACACATTCAACCGGCACCATCTCCAGCTTCTTCACCAGACACTCGGTATCAGACAGCAAACGTTCCATCTGGGTCGGGATGCCCGCCTCGGCCAGTTTGGTCATAATGAAATGGTTGAATTTGTTATTTACCATGCCCTTGCGATCAAACTGTTCAATGCGCGCGCCATCCCCTGCTGACGTATCATTGCGGAATTCGAGCACCAACAGGTCCGGGTTTTCCGTGCTGTATACGGTTTTCGCTTTACCACGATACAACTCAGCTTGCTTTTGCATCTTTAACACTCCTGGGTGTGAATTAACGATAAGTATTCATTTCCTGCTACGCCTGCCGGAGACGTCGGCCTGTAATTGTGGTGCGAAATAGCGGTTAAATCGCGTTTTTGTACCGACGCACACGTTTGCGTATCTTATCAGAAAAAAGGGCCGGATTACTCCAGCCCTGTTAAATTACTTGTTGAACGCTGCCTGGAAGACGGCAACCAGCGCGTCGTTCTGGCTTTGCGTCAGAGTATGCCCCTTAGGATCGATAAACTGCAAGCTGCTGCGGTTATCTAAATCGCCGACCTGCAATTTATAGTCTCCGGATGCCAGGCCCGGGTCGCTAGCGCCCAGATCCCGCCAGTCGCTGTCAGACAACGGTTTGTACGTTACCGCCATGCTGCCCTGAGAGCGAGTGCTGTCGGTGACTTTCATGCCCACTTTTTCCAGCGCGGCCGGGAGGCGTTGCCACACGAGGTTGAACGGACCGCGAACGACCAGCATAGGTAAACCGGTATCATCAGCGGCGCTCTGCACATCCATCGTTGCGGCGGAACGGTTCTGCGCGGCATTTGCCGCATCCGTAGCGGTCTTATCCAGACCGGCGGAAATGACGTTCATCATTTCCGTGCTATAGCGCTGCAGCGACGCCGCGTCAGCGACCGGCTTGCCAGCCTGTTCCAGATTAACCAGTTTTACCGTTACCGCCTGCTGATAGCCCTGCGGCTTCACCGAGATTTGATAACGTCCACGATACTGTTCGTCTTCATCCAGGCGGTTCCAGTTCACCCAATCGGTCGTCAGGGTCTGGCTGGCATCGTCACGTTTTTCAATCGGATAATTTTTCGCCTGAATCACGCTGACGACTTGCGGCCACAGCGTGCTGCTACGACCATTTTCCACCAATAGCGTAGCGGTATCGCCAGAGAACTGGGTACGCGCGCCGCTCACTAACGCTAACGGCTGCGCTGGCGGACGGATATCCAACGCCTTACCAACCGCGCCGCTCCCCTTCGTGACCGGAATAACGTAGTCGCCGGTCGTTATCGGCAGGATCATTCCTGCCGGGGCGTGAAGTTCAGCAAGCGGCGCGGCATCCAGATAGGATTCATCGCCGCTTACCTGGCGCTTGTAGCGCGAATCGGAACTACAGGCAGCGAGCAGCAAAACAAGCGAAACACCCGCAACCTTCGCCAGGCGCGACTTTTGTACTGAGTAAGCCATCAAATCTCCCTAAACTTTACAGCAGGCCAGCATGCTGAAGCGCTGCTTTGACGATGTCACGACCATGGTCCGTGATAGGCGTCATTGGCAGGCGCAGCGTGTCGGTCGCCACAAGACCCAATGCCTTACATGCCCATTTCACCGGGATAGGATTGGGTTCGACAAATAGTTTGTTGTGTAACGGCATCAGACGCTGGTTGATAGCGCGCGCCTCGGCAAATTGCCCTTCCGCCGCCAGTTTGCACATGTCAGCCATCTCGCGCGCCGCTACGTTAGCCGTAACGGAAATCACGCCATGACCACCCAGTTGCATAAAGTCCAGCGCAGACGCGTCATCGCCGCTAAGCAGAATAAAATCGTCTGAAACCAGCTCTTTGATCTGGTGAACGCGGGTTAAGTTCCCTGTCGCCTCTTTGATAGCGATAATATTTTTTATTTCCGCCAGACGACCCACGGTTTCCGGCAACATATCGCAACCGGTACGGGACGGCACATTATACAGAATTTGCGGCAAGTCAGTGTGTTCCGCGATGGCTTTGAAATGCTGGAACAAACCTTCCTGCGTCGGGCGATTGTAGTACGGCGTTACCGTCAGGCAGCCAACAATGCCGCTATCGTTAAAACGCTGCGTCAGGCTAATCGCTTCCGCGGTCGCGTTTGCGCCCGTGCCGGCGATAACCGGAATACGTCCGTCAGCCAGTTCCAGCGTCATCATCACGACATCGCCATGTTCATCATGGCTTAGCGTGGCAGACTCGCCGGTGGTGCCAACCGAAACAATCGCCGAGGTACCGTTGGCGACATGATAATCAATGAGTTTTTTCAGGCAAGACCTACTGACGTTACCTTTCTCATCCATCGGCGTAACAAGCGCGACAATACTTCCCGTGAACATGGGCCATCCTCTGTGCAAACAAGTCTCTCAATGGTACGTTTGGTATGGCAATAAAAGCAAGCGACCAAAGCCGTTCTGATTGTTGTATGCAGGTTTTTTTTATGGTTTCCTTAAGATTACCTCACCGCTCAAAGGAATAACTGGTTTGACACCGTCATCACAACACTATTTGGTTATCACTGCGCTGGGCGCCGACAGGCCCGGTATTGTGAATACCATTACTCGCCATGTCAGCAGTTGCGGCTGTAATATCGAAGACAGCCGACTGGCGATGCTGGGCGATGAATTCACGTTTATTATGCTGTTGTCCGGCACGTGGAACGCGATTACCTTGATTGAATCGACATTGCCGTTAAAAGGCGCGGAGCTGGATCTGCTGATTGTGATGAAACGGACGTCCGACCGCCCCCGCCCGGCAATGCCCGCGACGGTATGGGTTCAGGTTGAGGTCGCCGACTCCCCGCATTTAATTGAGCGATTCACCGCGCTGTTTAATAGTCATGAAATGAATATTGCGGAGCTGGTCTCCCGCACGCAGCCGGCTGAAGGTGATAAAGCTGCGCAATTATTTATTCAAATCACCGCACATAGCCCGGCGTCGCAAAATTCCGCAAATATTGAGCAAGCCTTTAAAGCACTATGTACAGAACTCAATGCGCAAGGCAGTATAAACGTCGTCAATTACTCACAACATGATGAACAGGATGGAGTTAAGTAATGAATCCACTGAAAGCCGGTGATATCGCACCGAAATTTAGCTTGCCGGATCAAGACGGGGAACAAGTAAATTTGACCGACTTCCAGGGACAGCGCGTTCTGGTTTATTTCTACCCAAAAGCCATGACACCCGGCTGTACCGTGCAGGCCTGCGGCTTACGCGATAACATGGACGAGCTCAAAAAAGCAGGCGTGGACGTGCTGGGCATCAGCACCGATAAACCTGAAAAACTCTCCCGTTTCGCTGAAAAAGAGCTGCTGAACTTTACCCTTTTGTCCGATGAAAACCATCAGGTGTGTGAACAGTTCGGCGTCTGGGGCGAAAAGTCGTTTATGGGCAAAACGTATGACGGCATTCACCGCATCAGCTTTTTGATTGACGCTGATGGTAAGATTGAACACGTCTTTAATGATTTTAAAACCAGCAATCACCATGATGTGGTGCTGAACTGGCTGAAAGAAAACGCGTAAAAGCCTCAGGCCGCGCTGATGTGCGGCCTGGAAAGGGAATGCGCCGTCAGGCTTGCCGCGCCAGACGCCATATCGCCGCCACATTGCGCGCCGACAGGCTCAGGTTATATTCCGCCTCGAGTAAGGCTTCCGGCAGCGTAACGATATGCGACAAAATCGACAGCGCTGCATCGATACCCTGCTGATACACAACGTGATGATCGTGTTGCAGCCCACCGGCGAGCGCGATAACCGGTTTATGATACCGCTTCGCCACTCTGGCGACGCCAATCGGCGTCTTGCCGCAAATACTTTGGCTGTCCAGCCGCCCTTCTCCGGTAATCACCAGATCGGCATCTTTAACCGCCTGCTCAAGCTGTAGCGTTTCCACAACAATCTCTACGCCGGCGCGTAATTCCGCATTGAGCAATCCTAAAAGCGCGGCGCCCATTCCACCTGCCGCGCCCGCGCCGGGAGCGTTAATCACCTCACGTCCCGTAGCCTGATAAATATGTCGGCCCCAGTTTTCCAGCGCCGCGTCCAGGGTGTTCACCATTTCCGCTGTCGCCCCTTTTTGTGGGCCAAAAATGGCCGATGCGCCCTGGGGACCACACAGCGGATTGTTGACATCGCACGCCACGGTTATCGATACCTTACGCAGCAATGGGTGACAACCGGACAGATCGATAGAGGCCAGCGCCGCCAGCGCCTCGCCGCCCGGAGAAAGCGAGCGCCCCTGTTTATCGCGCAATATAACGCCAAGCGCCTGCATCATCCCCGCGCCGCCGTCATTCGTCGCGCTGCCGCCAATTCCCAGAATAATACGCTTTACGCCACGCTCCAGCGCCGCGACGATTAACTCGCCGGTGCCGTAGCTGGTGGTATTAAGCGGGTTGCGCAATTCAGGCGAAACGTGATGCAGCCCGGATGCCGCCGCCATTTCAATCACGGCGGTATCGCTATCGCCCAGCATTCCCCAGCGCGCGGTCACCGGTTGCCCAAGCGGGCCTTGTACCCACTGGTCGACATAACGCCCGCCGCTGGCCTCCACCATTGATTGTACGGTTCCTTCCCCGCCATCCGCCATGGGCACTTTAACGTAGTCGGCGTCAGGATAAATTTCGCGGAACCCCTTTTCTATCGCCTCAGCGACCGCCATTGCGGACAAACTTTCTTTAAATGAATCAGGAGCAATAACAATTTTCATAGGGATTATCCTGCAAAACCAAAGAAACCGAACATCAGAGTAGAAATAAGGGTAATGGCTAGCCCCACCAGCGTTTCATATGGCATTAGCTTTAAACGTTCATGAATTTGCATATTGACGCTGCCGCCCGTCGCGTGGAAAAAGCTGCCGTGCGGCAGATGGTCCAGCACCGTGGCGCCCGCATGGATCATAGCGGCTCCCGCCAGGGCGGAAACGCCAAGTTCAAGTAACGTGGGAGAGAAAACGCCGGACGCCACCGCCGTTCCCGCCGTGGTTGAGGCCGTCGCCATTGACATCATGGCGCCAGACACGGGCGCCAGCAGCCAGGATGGCAATCCCGAAGCGGTGAGGCCATGAATCAGGACATCTTTAAGTTCGGAATTAGCGATAATGCCGGCCAGCGTACCGGTTCCCAGCAACATAATAGCGACAGGCGCCATACGCATCAGACCAGCGACCATGTACTGGTTACAGTGGCGCGCGCGTCCCATCAACAGCAGACCGACCAATCCCCCTACGGGCAGGGCAATTAACGGGTCAATGGAAATGCCGGCAAACGGACGGAGAGAAAGCAGAAAAATAGCGACCAGCGGCGCGCTAATCGCCACCAGAAAACCGGGTCTGGCGACGGAGTCATCATGGTGAGTCACTTCATGATCGGCGACGCCCGCGCCTTTATTATTCAGCCGTTTCGCTAACAGATAGGCGATAATAAGCCCAACGATGCCCGGAACCACGCCCGCCAGCATAATAGAGGTAAGAGGAACATGAAACGCATCGGAGGCGGCAATAGCGTTCGGGTTGGGTGACATCACGTTACCCGCTTTGCCGCCGCCAACCATCGCCAGCAGAATAGCGCTTTTTGACAGCCCTGCATTACGCGCAATCGACAGCGCAATCGGCGCGACGGTAATCACCGCCACATCAATAAATACGCCGACGGCGGTCAAACATAGTGTGGCAATGGCTAATGCCAATAATGCCCGGGTTTCCCCCACTTTGCGGACAATCGTCTCAGCAATCGTATTCGCCGCCCCGGACTCAATTAATACGCCCGCCAGTACGCCTGCGGCCAGAATACGCAATACGGCATTAACGATGCCCTGCGCGCCTGACACCATCAGCGACACGGTTTGCAGAAGATCGGCACCGCCAATCAAACCGCCGACCAGCGCGCCCGCCATCATGCCGTAGGCTGGCGACACTTTTCTTAAAATTAATACGATGGCCACAACCAATGCGGCAATGGCTCCCAGGGTGGATATCGACGTCATATACTGCGCCTCCTTTAACATGGAGCGCGCAGTATGGAAAAACCCGCCTAAAAATCCGCTGGAGCTTTCAACAAATTTCGATTCGACCAGGCAGCGGTAACTTGTCGGACGGTACAGATTCGGCCTGGAGCTCCATACCGATATAAAGCCAAAGCGTACTTTTTAACTCATTGATTTTTATGTGCGTAATATCCTCACAGCGCTGTAAGCGATAGCGCAATGTATTCACATGAATATGCAATGCTTTGGCCGTTTGCGTCAGGTCACAATTATGTTCAAACCAGGTCCGCAGCGTCTGTTGCAATACGCCTTTCGCGTCATGTTGCGCCAGTTGCAGCCACAGACGCGATAACTCCTGCACTTGCCAACTTTCAGACAGCCCGCTTAGCAGCGCGGGAAGCGCGTGGTCATGATAAAAAATGTACTGGCTGCGCAGCTTTTGTCTTTTCGCCATCGCCTGCGTGGCTCTCGCAGTGAGCAAAGATCGGTGCAATCCCGTCTCGCCGGCAAAATAACCCCCAACCAAAATACGGCTAAAGCCCGATGATGCAGCCCATGATTTAAAAATCTGCAATTCGCCCATTTCCTGGCGGGTATTCCACTTTCCCTCTTTTAACGTGATAGGCTTAATAATGATTAATTCATTAAATTCGGTAAACGTCACCAAATGGTTGCGCGCGTGATTCTCGAAATAATCCATTACATTGCGCAACGCTTCGCGATCCGGCTGGGAAAGTTCAATAATCAGCACCACTCTGGGAACCGCCAGATCAATGCCCAGATAGGCCGCCATAGAGCGCAACGACTCTGTTGAATTTTCTCGCAAAATCAATTGGTTGATCAGCTCTTCGCGATAGCGTTTATCCCACTGTCGCTGTTCGATCAGCACCATATGCTCGATCACCAGCTCCGCCGCCATTTTAACCAGCTCGGCATACGCGCGAACCTCCTCCGGTTCGCCGGTAATGCCGACCACGCCGATAAGCTGTTCATGAAAAGAGATGGGAAGATTAATGCCGGATCGCACGCCTTTTAGCTGATTGGCGGTAGCGGAATCAATTTCTACAATACGGTTTTCCTTCAGCGCCAGAATGGCCCCTTCATGACGCTGGCGAAGCCGCGAAGGTTCGCCAGACGCGATAATGACGCCATGTTCATCCATGACGTTTACCGAGTAAGGAATAATTTTCATGGCTCGCTGTACAATTTGCCGCGCGGTATACCCTTTCAAGTAATGTTTTCTCAACACACTCATTCCCTGTTTCGTTATCGCTTCACATTAAAAAAACAATCTCGCATCAATGATGTCACTTATTAACGAATTTCTCAGAAGAATGCTTAGGCTAAGTCACCAAATTTTGGCGGCTTTACAGCGAGAATTTTGTAGGTTCCGACAATAAAAATGCCGCAACACGGTGCGGCATTAAAAAAAAGAGCGGCTTTCTAAGCGCTTGTCCCTCATCAGGCGTGCGCAAAATGGCGGCAGGACACTATGATGTCGTTCACGCTTTACAACTTTTGTACAGACCGCTCAGGATGAGGTATCCGTCACCTGACCATCCGGCCAGGCATGGACAACGGCTTTAATCAGCGTCGCCAATGGAATGGCGAAAAACACTCCCCAGAAACCCCACAGACCGCCGAAAATCACCACTGACAGAATAATCACCAGCGGATGCAAATTCACCGCTTCGGAGAAAAGTACCGGTACCAGCAGATTGCCATCCAGCGCCTGAATAATCAGATAAACGGCAAAACAGCTCCAGAATTCCGTCCCCAGGCCAAACTGAAACAGCGCGACGCCCACCACCGGAATTGTTACCACAAAGGCGCCGATATAGGGGATCAGGACCGAAAAGCCCACCAGTACCGCCAACAGTAGCGAATAGTTGAGGCCAAACAGCAAAAAGCCCAGCCAGGTCGCCACGCCCACCACTACCATCTCCAGCACTTTTCCGCGGATATAGTTGGTGATCTGCTGATTCATCTCATTCCACACCTGCCCCGCCAGCCCGCGATTACGCGGCAGCACGCGGCGCACGGCATTCAGCATCTGCTCTTTATCTTTTACCAGGAAAAAGACCATCAGCGGCACCAGCACCAGATATACCGCCAGCGTCAGTAGCCCGACTAACGAAGCCAGCGAATACTTCACCACCGAATCGCCCATGTTAAGCATCCGGGTACGCATGTTTTCCGCCATCGCATCAATAATGCCCGCATCCATCAGCGCCGGATAGCGTCGCGGCAAGGTCGCGGCAAAATCGGACAGTTTATTCAGCATACCGGGCATATCACGAATCAGGTAAATACCCTGCTGCCAGGCAATCGGCATCACCACAAACGCCATTAATAACAGAATGCCGACAAAGAGGATAAGGACAATGGAGGCTGCCCAGCGCCGGGAACAGCCAATCGCCTGCAGGCGCGCCGTCGGCCACTCCAGCAGGTAGGCCAGTACGATAGCGACCAGCAGCGGCGCTAACAGGCCGCTAAAGAAAAAGAGGATGCTAAAACCAGCCACCAGAATGACCAGCAAGGCAATCGCCTCCGGGTCGCTGAAGCGACGGCGATACCATTGCATTAACATTTCGAGCATAAAACCCTTCCCAGAACTCAACTGCGGGATTGTGATGCCGAATTGTATCGAAATGTCACAAAAAAGACTTCGCTTTTTATCGTTGATTCAGGAAACTAAAATAGTGAGTCTGTGCTCATCACAGTTACACTTATGAAGTGTCGGAGCGTGGAACGATATTTCACGACGTTGGTCAAAGGGCTATCTCAAAACAACAGGATAGAGGTTATGTTCAGGCAGTTGAAAAAAAACCTGGTGGCAACCCTCATTGCAGCATTGGCTCTCGGTCAGGTCGCGCCCGCATTTGCCGACCCTGCCGACACGCTGCCCGATATGGGAACCTCGGCAGGAAGCACGCTTTCTATCGGACAAGAGATGCAAATGGGCGACTTTTATGTGCGCCAGCTACGCGGCAGCGCGCCGTTAATCAACGATCCGCTGCTGGTGCAATACATTAACGCGCTGGGTATGCGTCTGGTCTCGCACGCCGACTCCGTCAAAACGCCCTTCCATTTTTTCTTGATCAATAATGACGAAATCAACGCGTTCGCGTTTTTTGGCGGCAATGTGGTGTTGCACTCGGCGCTTTTTCGCTACGCGGATAACGAAAGCCAGCTAGCTTCAGTCATGGCGCATGAAATCTCCCACGTGACGCAGCGCCACCTGGCGCGCGCGATGGAAGATCAAAAGCGCAGCGCGCCGCTTACCTGGGTGGGCGCGCTGGGTTCCATTTTGCTGGCCATGGCCAGCCCACAGGCCGGTATGGCGGCACTAACCGGTACTCTGGCGGGAACGCGCCAGGGAATGATAAGTTTCACCCAGCAAAATGAGCAAGAAGCCGACCGTATTGGTATTCAGGTACTGCAACGCGCCGGATTTGACCCACAGGCGATGCCCTCTTTCCTCGAAAAACTGCTCGACCAGGCGCGTTACTCCACGCGACCGCCTGAAATTTTGCTCACTCACCCCTTACCGGAAAGCCGCCTTGCGGATGCCCGCAACCGTGCCAACCAGATGCGCCCGGTCGTGGTGCAATCTTCCGCCGACTTTTATTTCGCCAAAGCGCGCGCCCTGGGAATGTACAATTCCGGACGTAACCAGCTCACCAGCGACCTGCTGGATCAGTGGTCTAAAGGCAACGTGCGTCAGCAACATGCGGCGCAATATGGCCGGGCGTTGCAGGCGATGGAAGCGAGCAAGTACGATGAAGCGCGCAAAACGTTGCAGCCGCTGTTAAGCGCGGAACCGAACAATGCCTGGTATCTTGACCTCGCCACCGATATTGACCTCGGGCAGAAAAGAGCCAACGACGCGATTAATCGCCTGAAAAATGCCCGCGATCTGCGCGTTAATCCTGTGCTGCAGTTAAACCTCGCCAATGCGTACCTCCAGGGAGGCCAGCCGAAAGCGGCGGAAACCATTCTGAATCGCTACACCTTTAGCCATAAAGATGACGGTAACGGCTGGGATCTGCTTGCTCAGGCCGAAGCCGCGCTGAACAACCGCGATCAGGAGCTGGCGGCGCGCGCTGAAAGTTATGCGCTGGCGGGACGACTGGATCAGGCAATTTCACTGCTCAGTAGCGCCAGCGCCCAGGCAAAACTGGGTAGCCAGCAACAGGCGCGTTACGATGCGCGTATCGACCAGTTGCGCCAGTTACAGGAACGCTTCAAGCCATACACGAAAATGTAATCGCCGTTTATTAGCCGGATGGCGTCACAAGGAGAACTCATGACCGACACGATTAAAATCTACCATAACCCGCGCTGCTCGAAGAGCCGCGACACGCTGAACCTGCTGAAATCTAACGGCGTGGAACCGGAAGTGGTGCTTTATCTGGATACGCCCGCCGACGCCGCCACCGTGCGGGAACTGCTGCGTATGTTGGGCATGTCCAGCGCGCGCGAACTGATGCGCCAGAAAGAAGATCTCTATAAGACGCTTCACCTGGCGGATAGCCAGCTGAGTGAAGAGGCGTTAATCCAGGCGCTGGTTGAACACCCTAAACTGATGGAGCGCCCCATTGTGGTGGCAAATGGTCAGGCGCGCATTGGCCGACCGCCTGAGCAGGTGCTGGACATCCTCGGTTAACCGTTGAACGCCGCCGTCGCGGCGTATTACAGTTTCAGGATCTCTTTGACAAACGGGATCGTCAATTTTCGCTGGGCAGTGATCGACGCATGATCGAGCTGATCCAGCGTCATAAACAGCGTGCGCATTTCGCGATCAAGACGTTTGAGTAAAAACCGCCCGACATCTTCCGGCAGTTCAAACCCCCGTAACCGGGCGCGCAACTGTAGCGCCTGAAGTTTGTCTTCATCGGAAAGAGGCTGGAGTTTATAGATTTGCCCCCAGTCCAGACGGGAAGCGAGATCGGGCAAGCCCAGATTTAACTGTCTTGGCGGACGATCGCCGGTGATCAATAACCGCGTCTTACCGGACTCCAGAATGCGGTTATAGAGATCAAAGATCGCCATCTCCCACAGTTCATCGCCAGCGACACACTCAATGTTATCAATACACACCAGCGAGAGGTGTTCCATACCGTCGAGCACTTCCGGCACGAACCAGGTACGTTTATCGAGCGGGACGTAGCCTACCGCATCTCCACGCTGCGACAGTTCAGCACAGGCGGCGTGCAGTAAATGGCTGCGGCCCGCGCCTTCACGCGCCCAAAGGTAGATATATCCACTATGTTCCTGGCGCAACACGTTTTGTAACGCGGCCAGTAGAGAGGCGTTATCCCCCGGCCAGAAACTTGCGAAAGTTTCGTCGTCAGGAAGATAAAGTGGCAAAGAGAGCTGTGCCGGTGTGTTCAGAGATACCTCAACCCAGGATGACATAAAATCGCGCTGAGTTTACCACATAATTCCCTTGAGATAGAACCGGGCAGCATCGCTGCCCGGCAACCCGTTACTGATGCGGAGGCTCCGCATCATTTGCCTCCAGTACCACTTCTTCCGGACGCAACAGACTAATCAGTTTAAAAATCAGGCTCAGGCCAATCCCGACGATGGTCGCCAGCGCCATCCCTTTCAATTCTGCCGCGCCGATATGCACTTTCGCGCCGCTCACGCCGATGATCAAAATCACCGAGGTGAGGATCAGGTTTTGCGCTTTGTTGTAGTCGACTTTCGATTCGATCAATACGCGAATCCCCGACGCGCCGATAACGCCGTACAACAGTAGCGAGACGCCGCCCATCACGGGTAACGGGATAATCTGAATCGCCGCCGCCAGTTTGCCGACGCAGGAAAGCAGAATGGCGAAAATCGCCGCGCCGCCGATAACCCAGGTACTGTAAACGCGGGTGATCGCCATGACGCCAATATTTTCCCCATAGGTGGTATTCGGCGTGGAGCCGAAGAAACCGGAGACGATCGTCGACAGTCCGTTAGCGAACATCGAGCGGTGCAAACCGGGATCGCGCACTAAATCCTTTTTGACGATATTCGCCGTCACCACCAGATGACCGACATGCTCGGCGATCACGACCAACGCCGCGGGCAGAATCGTCAGGATCGCGAACCATTCAAAACGCGGCGTATAGAAGGTCGGCAGCGCAAACCAGTGCGCCTGGGCAATCGGCGTGGTATCGACCACTCCCAGCGCGAATGACAGCGCATAGCCCGCCAGCACGCCGATCAAAATCGGAATGATCGCCAGGAAACCGCGAAACAGTACGGAGCCGAACACCGTCACCGCCAGCGTGACCATGGAGATAATAATTGTTTTCGTGTCCGGCGACTGCCCTTGCGCAGGCAGTAATCCGGCCATCCCCGCCGCGACGCCAGCCAGCTCCAGACCGATGACGGCAACGATTGCGCCCATTGCCGCAGGCGGGAACATCACATCCAGCCAGCCGGTGCCCGCTTTTTTAACGATGAAAGAGACCAGACAGAACAACACGCCGCACATAATAAAACCGCCCAGCGCCACTTCATAACCCAGCGGCAACAACAGTAATACCGGGGAAATAAAGGCAAAGCTCGATCCAAGGTAGGCAGGAATTTTACCTTTGCAGATAAAGAGATACAGCAACGTTCCGATACCGTTAAACAGCAGCACCGTCGCGGGATTGATATGAAACAGAACTGGCACCAGCACGGTCGCGCCAAACATGGCGAAAAGGTGCTGTAAACTAAGCGGGATTGTCTGTAAAAGCGGCGGTCTTTCACTCACCCCGATAGCACGGCGCGTCATAGTGTTTTCCTCTAAGTGTGTTTGTTATGAGTTGTTTTATTCAAAAAAAAGCCGACTCTTAAAGTCGGCTTTTAATTATTTATTCACTTATTTGGTACCAAAAATCTTATCGCCGGCATCGCCAAGCCCCGGAATAATGTATCCGTGCTCGTTAAGCCCCTGATCGATAGAGGCGGTGTACAGTTCAACGTCCGGGTGCGCTTTTTCCAGCGCCGCAATGCCTTCCGGCGCGGCGACCAGCACCAGCACCTTAATGCTGCTACAGCCTGCTTTTTTCAGCAGGTCGATGGTCGCGATGACAGAACCGCCGGTCGCCAGCATCGGGTCGACGATCAGCGCCATGCGCTCATCAATGTTCGATACCAGTTTCTGGAAATAAGGTACTGGCTCAAGCGTCTCTTCGTTACGGTACATCCCGACTACGCTGATACGCGCGCTCGGTACATTTTCCAGAACGCCTTCCATCATGCCCAGACCCGCGCGCAGAATCGGCACAACGGTAATTTTTTTACCTTTGATCTGGTCGATTTCCACCGGGCCATTCCAGCCTTCGATGGTGACTTTTTCCGTTTCCAGGTCGGCTGTCGCTTCATACGTCAGCAGGCTGCCTACTTCTGAGGCGAGTTCACGAAAGCGTTTAGTGCTAATGTCGTTTTCACGCATCAGACCCAGCTTGTGTTTGACGAGTGGGTGTTTGACTTCCACGATCTTCATACTCTTCTCCTATCCTCAGATGACTGGCAACCACAAAAAAAATCGCCGGATTATACCGCTTTTCCTCTCTGACGCAACACAATGTATGCTTGACCTGGATCAACCAAAAGCGCAGATAGCGGAAAAGTGAGTATAAATCACTCACGTTGAAACAGGCGATAAAGGCTAACAACCGATTGAATATTAGCAATTTTAAGGGTGAATGACCTGTCCCGACCGCCTGTCGTAAACCAAGTGCTGGATATCCTTTTCTTTTTTACCAACAGGGAAATTTTCAAGCAGCGACCGAAACCATGCCAAAAAATCGCTTGGATATCCAGGGCGCAGACCACGCTCGCAAACGTTTGCTTTCCCTGTTAGAATTGCGCCGAATTTAACTTTTACCGCAAGAAAAAACGTGGGGAACCAGGCAGTGACCGATAAGACCTCTCTTAGCTATAAAGATGCCGGCGTCGATATTGATGCGGGTAACGCTCTGGTTGATCGAATCAAAGGCGTAGTGAAGAAAACTCGCCGCCCGGAGGTTATGGGCGGTCTGGGCGGTTTCGGTGCGCTGTGCGCGTTGCCGCAAAAATATCGTGAACCGGTACTGGTTTCCGGCACTGACGGCGTAGGCACCAAACTTCGCCTGGCGATGGACTTAAAGCGTCACGACGCTATCGGTATTGATCTGGTGGCGATGTGCGTAAACGATCTGGTCGTTCAGGGCGCGGAACCGCTGTTTTTCCTCGATTACTATGCCACGGGTAAACTGGATGTCGATACCGCCGCCAGCGTGATCAACGGTATTGCCGAAGGCTGCCTGCAATCCGGCTGCGCGCTGGTCGGCGGCGAGACGGCGGAAATGCCGGGCATGTATCACGGCGAAGATTACGATGTGGCAGGTTTCTGCGTCGGCGTAGTCGAAAAATCAGAAATCATCGACGGCTCCCGGGTTGCCGAAGGCGACGTGCTGATTGCGCTCGGCTCCAGCGGCCCGCACTCGAATGGATATTCGCTGGTGCGGAAAATTATTGACGTTAGCGGCTGCGACCCACAAACCACTCTGCTGGAAGGGAAGCCGCTGGCCGATCATCTGCTTGAACCAACCCGTATCTACGTAAAATCGGTTCTGGAACTGATTGAAAACGTCGATGTGCACGCTATCGCCCACCTCACCGGCGGCGGCTTTTGGGAAAATATTCCGCGCGTTCTACCGGAGAATACCCAGGCGGTAATTAATGAGTCGTCCTGGCAGTGGCCCGCCATCTTTACCTGGCTGCAAACCGCCGGTAATGTCAGTCGACATGAAATGTACCGTACCTTTAACTGCGGCGTCGGCATGGTGATAGCGCTCTCCGCTCCGGAAGCGGACAAAGCGCTTGCTCTGCTAAACGAGAAAGGTGAAAACGCATGGAAAATCGGTATCATCAAAGCCTCTGATTCCGAACAGCGTGTGGTTATTGAATAATGAATATTGTGGTGCTGATTTCCGGCAATGGAAGCAATTTACAGGCGATTATCGATGCCTGCGAAGCGAAGAAAATTAAAGGCACCCTCAGGGCAGTATTCAGCAATAAGGCCGACGCGTTCGGCCTTGAACGCGCCAGAGAAGCCGGCATTCCGGCGCAAGCGCTGACTGCCGATCGGTTTGACAGCCGCGACGCCTTCGATCGCGAGTTGATTCGCAAGATAGACGCGTATGCGCCCGATGTGGTCGTGCTGGCCGGTTTTATGCGTATTCTGAGTCCGATGTTTGTCGCGCATTACTACGGGCGTCTGCTGAACATTCACCCTTCCCTGCTGCCAAAATATCCGGGGTTGCATACCCATCGCCAGGCGCTGGAAAACGGCGATGAGGAGCACGGTACCTCGGTACATTTCGTGACAGACGAACTCGACGGCGGCCCGGTCATTCTCCAGGCGAAGGTGCCGGTTTTTGCCGACGACAGCGAAGATGATATCACCGCACGCGTACAGACTCAGGAACATGCGATTTATCCGCTGGTGATTAGCTGGTTTGCGCAGGGGCGTCTAAAGATGCGCGATAACGCCGCCTGGCTGGACGGGCGTCGTCTGCCGCCGCAAGGTTATGCGTCTGACGAATAATACGTCATCGGACAGGACTGCGTCTGCTTGCCGGATGGCGGCATAAATGCCTATCCGGCCTACTCTTTTCCCTTCCTTTATGCTATCAGTTTATTGTCATATTTTTCTGGCGCAGTTGGACATTAACGCGTAATGCTCGCCATAATCATCAGGCAGTGTCCCGTGAATAAAACGGAGTATAGGTAGTAATGGGTCAGGAAAAGCTATATATCGAGAAAGAACTGAGCTGGTTAGCATTTAACGAACGCGTGTTACAGGAAGCGGCGGACAAATCCAACCCGTTGATTGAGCGGATGCGGTTCCTGGGAATCTATTCTAATAACCTCGACGAGTTCTACAAAGTGCGTTTCGCTGAACTGAAACGACGCATTATTATCAGCGAAGAACAGGGTTCAAATTCTCATTCACGCCATTTGTTAGGCAAAATTCAGTCTCGCGTGTTGAAAGCAGACCAGGAGTTCGACGGCCTGTACAACGAATTACTGCTGGAAATGGCGCGTAATCAAATCTTTCTGATCAACGAGCGTCAGCTCTCGGTGAACCAACAAAGCTGGTTGCGCCACTATTTTAAGCACTATTTGCGCCAGCATATTACCCCGATTCTCATTAACCGGGAGACGGATCTTGTTCAGTTTTTAAAAGATGATTACACCTATCTGGCGGTGGAGATTATCCGCGGCGACACCATCAACTATGCGCTGCTGGAGATACCGTCCGACAAAGTCCCACGCTTCGTTAATCTGCCGCCGGAGACACCGCGCAGACGCAAGCCGATGATCCTGCTGGATAATATTCTGCGCTACTGCCTGGATGACATTTTTAAAGGGTTCTTCGACTATGACGCGCTTAATGCCTATTCGATGAAAATGACCCGCGATGCCGAATATGACCTGGTGCATGAGATGGAATCCAGTCTGATGGAGCTGATGTCTTCCAGCCTGAAGCAGCGCCTGACCGCTGAACCTGTGCGCTTTGTCTATCAACGCGATATGCCCGCCGCGCTGGTCGACGTACTGCGGGAAAAACTGACGATCTCCCGGTATGACTCAATCGTACCCGGCGGGCGCTACCACAATTTTAAAGACTTTATTAATTTTCCGAATGTCGGTAAAGCCAACCTGGTCAATAAACCGTTACCGCGGTTACGCCATCTTTGGTTTGATAAAGAGAAGTTTCGTAACGGTTTCGACGCGATTCGTGAACGTGATGTGCTGCTCTATTATCCTTATCACACCTTTGAACATGTGCTGGAACTGCTACGCCAGGCGTCGTTTGACCCAAGCGTGCTGGCGATCAAAATCAATATTTATCGCGTAGCGAAAGACTCGCGCATTATTGACTCGATGATCCATGCCGCCCATAACGGCAAAAAAGTCACCGTGGTGGTGGAGTTGCAGGCGCGCTTCGATGAAGAGGCAAATATTCACTGGGCCAAGCGGTTAACCGAAGCGGGCGTCCATGTTATTTTCTCTGCGCCCGGGCTGAAAATTCACGCCAAACTCTTCCTCATCTCACGAAAAGAGGGCGATGACGTGGTGCGTTATGCGCATATCGGCACCGGTAACTTCAACGAAAAAACGGCGCGGCTGTATACCGATTATTCGCTGCTGACCGCCGATGCGCGCATTACCAATGAAGTGCGCCGGGTCTTTAATTTTATTGAAAACCCCTATCGCCCGGTCACTTTCGATTATTTGATGGTTTCTCCACAAAACTCACGGCGTCTGCTGTATGAGATGATCGATCGTGAAATCGCCAATGCCCAGCAAGGCTTACCGTCAGGGATTACCTTAAAGCTTAACAACCTGGTTGATAAAGGGTTGGTCGACAGGCTATACGCCGCGTCGGGTTCGGGCGTCCAGGTCAATCTGCTGGTGCGCGGTATGTGTTCTCTTATTCCGCAACTGGAAGGCATTAGCGATAATATTCGCGCGATTAGCATCGTGGATCGCTATCTGGAACACGATCGGGTTTATATTTTCGAAAACGGCGGTGATAAGCAAGTTTGGCTCTCTTCAGCTGACTGGATGACGCGTAATATTGACTACCGTATCGAAGTCGCTACGCCTATCCTCGACCCGCGGCTTAAACAACGCGTCCTGGATATCATTGACATTCTGTTTAGCGACACGGTAAAAGCGCGTTTTATCGATAAAGAACTCAGCAACCGCTACGTACCGCGCGGCAATCGCCGTAAAGTCCAGGCGCAGCTGGCAATTTATGACTACATCAAATCACTCGAGCAACCAGACTAACGCTATGCCAATTTACGATAAATCCCCTCGCCCGCAGGAGTTCGCTGCGGTCGATCTCGGCTCAAACAGCTTTCATATGGTCATTGCCCGCGTGGTTGACGGCGCAATGCAGATTATCGGGCGCTTAAAACAGCGCGTCCATCTGGCGGACGGGCTGGGCGCAGATAACAAACTCAGCGAAGAAGCCATGGAACGGGGGCTTAGCTGTCTGTCGCTGTTTGCTGAACGCTTACAAGGTTTCTCCCCTTCCAGCGTCTGTATCGTAGGCACCCATACGTTACGTCAGGCGCAAAATGCCGCTGATTTTCTCAAACGCGCGGAAAAGGTTATTCCCTACCCGATAGAGATTATTTCCGGTAACGAAGAAGCGCGCCTGATTTTTATGGGCGTAGAACATACGCAGCCGGAAAAAGGCCGCAAGCTGGTGATCGATATCGGCGGCGGGTCAACAGAGCTGGTCATTGGCGAAAACTTCGAACCCAGGCTGGTTGAAAGCCGTCGTATGGGCTGCGTGAGCTTCGCGCAGCTCTACTTTCCCGGCGGCGTTATCAATAAAGAAAACTTCCAGCGCGCCCGAATGGCGGCGGCGCAAAAACTGGAAACCTTAACCTGGCAGTATCGTATTCAGGGTTGGAACGTAGCGATGGGCGCTTCCGGTACGATTAAGGCCGCTCATGAAGTTCTCCTGGCGCTGGGTGAGAAAGATGGCTTCATTACGCCGGAGCGCCTTGATAAACTGAAGTCAGAAGTGTTGAAGCACCGCTCCTTTAATGCGCTCAGCCTGCCGGGTCTGTCTGAAGAACGCAAAGCGGTCTTTGTGCCGGGCCTGGCAATTCTGTGCGGCGTTTTTGATGCTCTGGCTATCCGCGAGCTTCGCCTTTCCGACGGCGCGTTGCGTGAAGGCGTGCTGTATGAAATGGAAGGCCGCTTCCGTCATCAGGATGTTCGCAGCCGTACCGCAAAAAGTCTGGCCAATCAATACAACATTGACAGAGAACAGGCCAGACGCGTGCTGGAAACCACCATGCAGATGTACGAGCAGTGGCAGGCCCAGCAGCCAAAACTGGCGCATCCGCAGCTTGAAGCGTTGCTCCGCTGGGCGGCAATGCTGCATGAGGTTGGACTGAATATTAATCACAGCGGTTTACATCGCCATTCGGCTTATATTCTGCAACACAGCGATTTGCCCGGCTTTAATCAGGAGCAGCAAATGATGATGGCGACGCTGGTGCGTTACCATCGTAAAGCCATAAAACTGGATGATATGCCCCGCTTTACACTGTTTAAGAAAAAACAGTATCTGCCGTTAATTCAGCTACTTCGGCTGGGCGTATTACTGAACAACCAGCGGCAGGCGACCACCACGCCGCCGACGCTGCGGCTAACGACCGATGACAGCCACTGGACGTTATGTTTTCCGCATGACTGGTTCAGCCAGAATGCGCTGGTACTGCTTGATCTGGAAAAAGAACAGCAGTACTGGGAAGCGGTAACTGGCTGGCGTCTCAATATTGAGGAAGAAAGCTCGCCGGAGATCGCCGCGTAAATTGTGAGTCAGACGCCGCGCCGCGGCGTCTGCCTTTACTGAATCTCAGATAATAGCTGCGGCTCGCCAATTAAATATCCCTGAAGATAGTCGATTCCCAACGAGAGCACGACGCTTCGTATTTCTTCGCTCTCGACATACTCCGCGACGACCTGCATATTTTTCATTCGCGCTAAATGACAAATAGAAGCCACAATCTGATAATCGAGACTGTTTGACACTATATTGCGAATAAAACTGCCGTCAATTTTAAGAATATCGGCGTCAACGTTTTTCAGCCGCGCATAGCTGGCGTAGCCAGTACCGAAATCATCAATCGCTATCTGACAGCCAAACTGCTGGAGCTGTCCCAGCGTCAACTGCGCCTGCTCAGCATTGGTGAGAGAGTTGCTTTCCGTTACCTCAAAAACCAGTTGCCAGGGTTCAACTTGATATTGCGTAAGCAGCTGCTTAACTTCTGCAGGAAAACGAGCGCGGCATACCGATGTTGGCGACAGATTAATGGCAAAACGATGCGCGGGCATATATTCCCGGCTGGCCGCCATAAACCGCAGCGTGTTTTCAATCACCCAGAGATCGATAGCGGAAGACAATCCAAACTCATGCGCCACGGGTAAAAAATTGTCCGGGTTGATAACGTCGCCGTTGTCATCCCTGAGTCGCAGTAAAATTTCATGGTAAACGTCCCCACGAACACCGAAAATAGGCTGCGCCATCAGGAAAAAATGATCGTGCTCCAACGCCTGTTGCAGGCGATTCATCATCGCAATTCTGCCCTTCAAATCGCGCTGCAGGTGCATTGCGCCGCGCCGCTGTAAATCCTCCGGCGCGTTAGTCGTCAACGAAAGATCGGAACTGGTGCTTAATTCGCCCAGCAGAAGATAAAGGTGGCTAACCGGAGAACGCACGCAGCAGTAGCTCACGCCGACAGGGGGCTGTAGCGGCAGTCCATCCCAGATAAACCGAAACTGCTTAATATGTTTATCCAGCGCTTCAATACGCTGCTGATGCGCCTCTGTATTAAGACGCAGCACCAGGTCGTGCCCTGACATCTGGTAGACGCACTCATTTGAGGCCAGCATCGGCGTAATCCAGTGAGAGAGCTTTTGCTTATACTGGATGCGTAGCATGACGCCATAATTTTTACCCAATAGCTCCAGGCCCGGCACGTGTAAAAAACAGATCGTAGACCAGGGCGCATTTTGGAGCGCGCGGTTTAACGCACGTAAATTGGGAAGATGTACAACCGGGTCAAGATAGGCCAGCCGCCGTGCGCGACCACTCACTACGCGCTGACGCGTGGCCAGTACAGACATATAATTAACAATAAAAGAAAAAACCAGATAGCTCGAAGAGGTAATCGCTAATTGCGTATCATAACCTGAATACCAGGGCATATAACGCTGATAATAATGAATCGACGTAATTAGCACGACGGCCCAGATAATTGAAATAAACTTATAGCCATAGCGCATCGCACCCCACAGCATGACCGGCAATAATAACGAAAGCGTATAGTTGGTACTAAATATTGAACTATTATCAGTCAATGGCATACACAGTATAAACATTAGTGTAGTCAATACGGCCAGCCAAATAACGATCTCTTTTTTAGTGGCCTTGCTATCAATCTGTAGCTTTAATTGCTGATAATACCCCCGTAGGTGCAGCGGATTGCGAAGAGTACGAATAATAAAATAGCACAATGGCACGCCGACAAGGTTACCGACCAGTAACGCCTGGTAATTAATCAGCGTGTTGATATTAAAGGGCATTACACCCATCAGGCTGGCTTTGCTTTCGTACATGCCAACAAAAGCGGCAAACTGGTAGATGACCAGAAATAATGTTGCTGAACAAAATACCTGCCAGAATATTCGTTGAAACAACAGGTGGGCGTCGCCGTGGGAAACATTGTTTCGCCGTGGGGAAAAGACACGATAGCCGCCCCAGCTTAGCACGATAGTAATGATAAAGTGCATCGTCACAGAAAGGGTTTCATACAGCCCTGTCTGCGGGTATCTGCGCCAGAAGATAGCAAGCACAATGCCTGGCAGTGCTGCCCAGCCGAAAAAGAGCATCAGGCTAAGCATAAAAGCTAACGGCAGGTAAAAAAGAACCACATTTCCAGTGCTGGTAAGCGCATAAGTATTTGCGCTACTTAAAACAGGTAGTAAAATCGAAGGAAGGATGAGCGGTAGTCCCCACTATTTATCTCTGATATTTATATAAGTTTTATTTAGTTTCATAGATGCTCAGCAGAACCCCCCAATCCCAAAGGGGCGTTAACAGACAGGCATCCCACCTGACTTTAAATTGATGATGCGATATACATCACACGATAGTCATCGATTGTAATTATTAAACAAAAGTAACATTTGATTTAAGTCAATTATTACCTTTCTCCTGCAGCCTTTATTCGCCTTTTTATTCTTTGTTATCATTAATTTATTATTAATGTAAATACTAAAATTATCTTCCATAACAATATAAGATAAATCAACTGACGCAATTTTACATTAAGAGGAATTGACCATCGGTTCGCAGTATGCCTTAATGTAGAGTGAACGCAGGCTTGTTACGTTCTTCGCCTTGATAATACCCTTGAAGAACCCAGCCTGATCCCGCCCATACCGCTGGGCCAACGTTAAGGAACCCTTTGTGAGTCAGGCCAACAGTATGCGAAAACGACATCGATTTAACACTCGCATGACCCGTATCGTACTGCTTATCAGTTTTCTCTTCTTCTTTGGACGTTTCGTCTACTCTTCTATCGGCGCCTGGCAGCACCATCAGGATAAAAAAGAAGCGCAACAGTCATCGCTTTCTGTCACCACGCCGGGACAACGTTAAGCTGTTATCCGTTAAAAAGCCCGCGCAAGAAAAAGAAGCTTTAGCGTTAACGCAAAAAGACAATCCCACTCAATGGGTTCAGGCCATGATCAGACGCTTAAAGAGCAACCGCGGGATATCCAGCCTGGGTGATAAGATCACATGCGCGGTTACTAAGATTCCCTCGGCCGAATACAAAATCCGATAGCCTTCAGCGTGGTTAAACTCCCGGTAGCTGGCACAAGTTCAGGGCAAATCTGGCATCCCAGCGGGCACTGACGTACGGTACTCTCAAACTGTGTGAGTATCTCTGCGATAGCCGGATGCGGCTCAACCTCAACGCGCTTCAGGAACCCGCTATTGTGTCGATGCAGTGCTTTACCGTAAACGTATACTCAAAGGTCACCTGCGGTTCCGCCCTATCCGCCAGAATCAATGCGAAGATAACCACCGTGGAAGGAGAATAAGGTGACCAGTCCCATACGTCAGGATTTGTTTTGTAAAGAGCCACGAGGGATCAGATCACCAACGTTGACAGGCAAAACCATCAACTCATTACAGCTAAGCTCAACGAATAATTTAGGTCGTTTCGTTGGTCGTAATGTACCCTGGCTCGATTGAGTTATGACATTCACTACGATTTATGATATCCAGCGTGATATTAAAGATACATTTAATCGTGTGGCGGTTCCTAAAGATCGCATTTAGTGGACGTACTTCTAATGAGAGATATTGAGAAAGAAATTATCGATTTTATCGATCAGGAATATAACACTAAAAAGTACTTTCTCTGTGGGCCAAAGCGAATCATCACGCTTGATACCAGTATTAGGGATGATCTTAAACTCGTTTTTGAAGATAGTGAAGAACTTCTACAAAAGTACTTCAAGCGTTGGAATGTAGATTCAGAAGGATTTGACATACTCAACTATCTGAATCCAGAGTACTTTGGAAGTAAAGAGCCTGATCCGCGTAAGCCACTAACGGTTGGTATGCTCGTTGAAAGTGCTAAAGCTGGGCGTTGGTTATATAGTTGAAGAATAAAGTTATCATATTTTTAAATACCCCTTATTTGGGCTGAATCGCCACGGATAACCTGGACACTTCTGAGTCGTTGGTAGATCTTTTTCTTTATCCGCTCACGCTTCAGTAGCTGGAAAAAGCTTTCTGCAACCGCATTATGACAGTTGCCACGACGGCTCATACTGCCCTCCAGTCCGTGCGATTTCAGCCATTCATAGCGGGTGTACTGACTACCCTGATCAGACTGAACCAGCACCTGTTTTTGGGGATGACGTCGCCACACGGCCATCAGAAGCGCATTCAGAACAATGTCTTTTGTCATTCGTGGTTGCATTGACCAACCGATAACTTTGCACGAGAACAAATCAACGACCACGGCAAGATACAACCAACCTTCGTGGGTTCGTAATTACGTCAAATTTGCCGCCAGGAGCTGTGCGCTACACAGAAAACTCATCTATGCACATAAATAAAAACCCTCTGCAAAAACAGAGGGTTAAATTCACCTTTACCTGTTCATGAAAACACAGGAAGGATTATCGGTTATTCCCACTCAATGGTAGCCGGCGGTTTACCGCTGATGTCATACACCACACGGGAAATCCCGTTGACTTCATTGATGATGCGGTTGGAAACGCGACCGAGGAAGTCATACGGCAGGTGCGCCCAGTGTGCGGTCATAAAGTCGATGGTTTCGACGGCACGCAGAGAGACAACCCAGTCATACTTACGACCATCGCCCATAACGCCAACGGAACGAACCGGCAGGAAGACGGTAAACGCCTGACTGACTTTGTCGTACAGATCCGCTTTGCGCAGCTCTTCAATGAAGATAGCGTCAGCACGGCGCAGCAGGTCGCAGTACTCTTTCTTCACTTCACCCAGAACACGAACGCCGAGGCCCGGACCCGGGAACGGGTGACGGTACAGCATGTCGTACGGCAGGCCCAGCTCCAGACCAATCTTACGCACTTCGTCTTTGAACAGCTCTTTCAGCGGTTCAACCAGACCCATCTTCATCTCTTTCGGCAGGCCGCCGACATTGTGGTGAGATTTGATGACGTGCGCTTTACCGGTTGCAGACGCCGCAGATTCGATAACGTCAGGGTAAATGGTGCCCTGCGCCAGCCACTTCACGTCTTCCAGTTTCAGCGCTTCTTCGTCGAACACTTCCACAAAAACACGGCCAATGATCTTACGCTTGGCTTCCGGATCGCTTTCGCCAGCCAGCGCGGACAGGAAGCGATCTTCTGCCGGTACGTGAACAATGTTCAGACCAAAATGGTCGCCAAACATGTCCATCACCTGCTCGGCTTCGTTCAGGCGCAGCAGGCCGTTATCGACGAAAACACAGGTCAGATTTTTACCGATCGCGCGGTGCAGCAGCATCGCGGTGACGGAAGAATCCACGCCGCCGGAGAGACCGAGGATCACTTTATCGTCGCCTACCTGCTCGCGAATGCGCGCCACGGCGTCGTCGATGATCTTCGCCGGCGTCCACAGGGCTTCACACTGGCAGATATCACGTACAAAACGCTCCAGCATCCGCATCCCCTGGCGGGTGTGAGTCACTTCCGGGTGGAACTGTACGCCGTAGAAGCGTTTTTCTTCGTTGGCCATAATGGCGAACGGGCAGCTCTCGGTGCTGGCGACGGTCACGAAGTCGGACGGAATCGCCGTCACTTTATCGCCGTGGCTCATCCACACGTCCAGCAGCGGTTTGCCGTCTGCGGTCAGGGAATCTTCAATACCGCGAACCAGCGCGCTGTCGGTCAACACTTCGACCTGCGCGTAACCAAATTCACGCTCATTAGAACCTTCTACATGACCGCCAAGCTGCATCGCCATGGTCTGCATCCCGTAGCAGACGCCAAATACCGGCACGCCTGCTTCAAAGACATACTGCGGCGCGCGCGGGCTGTTTTCTTCGGTGGTGCTTTCCGGGCCGCCGGAAAGAATAATGCCGCTTGGGTTGAAGTCACGAATTTGTGCTTCTGTCACATCCCACGCCCACAGTTCGCAGTAAACACCCAGCTCACGCACGCGGCGTGCAACCAGTTGAGTGTACTGAGAACCGAAGTCCAGAATGAGGATGCGATGCTTATGAATGTTTTCCGTCATTGACGCTTATTCCGAGGCAAGTGAAACAGATTAAATAAATCGCCCGACGCGAAGGTCGGGCGAAGAAAATCAGGAGCCCAGACGGTAGTTCGGGGACTCTTTGGTAATGGTCACGTCGTGAACGTGGCTTTCCTGAATGCCCGCACCGCTGATACGCACAAACTCCGCTTTAGTACGCAGTTCGTCGATGGTAGCACAACCGGTCAGGCCCATACAGGAGCGCAGGCCGCCCATCTGCTGGTGAATGATCTCTTTCAGGCGACCTTTGTAGGCTACGCGGCCTTCGATACCTTCCGGCACCAGTTTGTCAGCAGCGTTGTCGCTCTGGAAGTAACGGTCGGAGGAACCTTTGGACATCGCGCCCAGCGAGCCCATCCCACGGTAAGATTTGTACGAACGGCCCTGGTAGAGTTCGATTTCGCCCGGGGATTCTTCGGTACCCGCCAGCATGGAACCCACCATTACCGCGCTCGCGCCTGCGGCGATGGCTTTGGCGATATCGCCGGAGAAACGGATACCGCCGTCAGCGATAACCGGAATCCCGGTGCCTTCCAGCGCTTCAACTGCGTCAGAAACAGCGGTGATTTGCGGAACGCCCACACCAGTCACGATACGGGTGGTACAGATAGAGCCAGGGCCGATACCCACTTTCACCGCGCTGCAACCGGCTTCCGCCAGTGCGCGAGCGCCTGCGCCAGTGGCGACGTTGCCGCCGATGATTTGCAGGTCAGGATATTTAGCACGGGTTTCACGGATACGTTGCAGAACACCTTCCGAATGACCGTGAGAAGAGTCGATCAGCAGTACGTCAACGCCTGCCGCCACCAGCGCGTCAACGCGCTCTTCGTTGCCCGCGCCTGCGCCGACCGCCGCGCCGACACGTAAACGGCCCTGCTCATCTTTACAGGAGTTTGGTTTACGTTCCGCTTTCTGGAAATCTTTTACGGTAATCATGCCAAGCAGATGGAAGTTATCATCAACGACCAGCGCTTTTTCTACGCGTTTTTCGTGCATTTTTGCCAGCACGACTTCACGGGCTTCGCCTTCACGAACAGTCACCAGACGCTCTTTCGGCGTCATGTAGACACTTACCGGCTGGTTCAGGTCAGTCACAAAACGCACGTCACGACCGGTGATGATACCCACCAGCTCGTTATCTTCAGTCACCACCGGATAGCCCGCAAAACCGTTACGCTCGGTCAGGGCTTTCACTTCATGCAACGTGGTGGTTGGTAGGACGGTCTGCGGGTCGGTCACTACGCCGGACTCGTGTTTCTTCACGCGGCGAACTTCTTCCGCCTGGCGCTCAATGGACATGTTTTTGTGGATAAAACCAATGCCGCCTTCCTGGGCCAGGGCAATTGCCAGGCGCGCTTCCGTCACGGTGTCCATCGCCGCAGAAAGCATAGGAATATTCAGACGAATAGTTTTCGTCAACTGCGTGCTGAGATCGGCAGTATTCGGCAAAACGGTGGAGTGAGCGGGAACAAGGAGGACGTCGTCAAACGTCAGGGCTTCTTTAGCGATACGTAGCATGGGCAATATCTCACCTGGGAGGTTAATAAATATTGCCGCGGCATTATACAGAACGTAATCGGTTGCATCTACATTTTTTTGCAAATAGTGCTTGCGATCCCCCGTGAGCAGGTTACTATCGATTGAATAACCTGCTGATTTAGAATTTGATCCCGCTCACATGTTATCCTCTCAAACTTCCTCAATTTTTACCGTAAGCCGCCTTAACCAGACGGTTCGTCTGCTGTTAGAACAGGAGATGGGACAGGTATGGATCAGCGGCGAGATTTCTAATTTCACGCAGCCTGCGTCGGGCCACTGGTACTTTACGCTCAAAGACGATACCGCTCAGGTGCGCTGTGCGATGTTCCGTAACAGCAACCGCCGGGTGACGTTCCGTCCGCAGCACGGGCAGCAGGTGCTGGTACGCGCCAACATTACGCTGTACGAGCCGCGCGGCGATTATCAAATCATCGCCGAAAGTATGCAGCCCGCGGGCGAAGGCTTGTTGCAGCAGAAATATGAGCAGCTAAAAGCCAAACTCCAGGCCGAAGGCTTGTTCGATCAGCAGCATAAACAGCCATTGCCCTCCCCGGCCCACTGTGTGGGGGTGATCACCTCGAAAACCGGTGCGGCACTGCACGACATTCTCCACGTGCTAAAGCGTCGTGACCCATCCCTGCCCGTTATTATCTATCCAACCGCAGTCCAGGGCGACGACGCGCCGGGGCAGATCGTTCGTGCTATCGAACTGGCGAACGCGCGCGGCGAATGTGATGTACTGATCGTCGGACGCGGCGGCGGTTCGCTGGAAGATTTGTGGAGTTTTAACGACGAACGCGTGGCGCGGGCGATTTTTGCCAGCCGCATTCCGGTGGTCAGCGCCGTCGGTCACGAAACGGACGTCACGATAGCTGATTTTGTCGCCGACCTGCGCGCGCCTACGCCATCAGCAGCGGCAGAAATTGTCAGCCGTAACCAGCAGGAGTTGTTGCGTCAGATCCAGTCCGCCCAACAGCGTCTGGGCATGGCGATGGACTACTACCTCGCTAACCGTAGCCGCCGTTTCACGCAGATTTTTCACCGTCTGCAACAGCAACATCCGCAACTGCGTCTGGCCCGTCAGCAAACCGCGCTGGAACGTCTACGCCAACGGATGGGATTTGCGCTTGAGGCCAGGATTAAACAGGCCAATCAGCGTCAGCAGCGCGTAAGTCAACGCCTGAGCCAGCAAAATCCGCAGCCGCGCATTCACCGCGCGCAGTCGCGCATCCAACAGCTGGAATATCGTCTGACGGAGAATATCCGCTCACGGTTAAGCGAACAGCGCGAGCGTTTCGGCAACGCGGTCACGCATCTGGAAGCGGTCAGCCCGTTAGCCACGCTGGCGCGCGGCTATACGGTTTCGACGACAACGAACGGCAAGGTGCTGAAAAAGATCAAACAGGTCAAAGCAGGCGATATTATGACCACGCGACTGGAGGACGGCTGGCTTGAAAGTGAAATCAAATCCGTCACGCCGGGCACGTAATCCAATATTCCCCCACCCTCGGCAGCGCAATGTCAGGTTTCGGTTTCTCCTCAGCCAACCTACGCGCCACGTCGGATAAGGTGTAGCCGCAATCCGACGATCAACCGGTTTGTCATTCGCCTCAAAACCGGGCAGGGAACACCCGCCCGGTTTTGTCTAACTTACCAGTTATAGCGCAGATTCAGGCTACCGTTCAGATCGCCAAAATCATTGCTGCCAGTCTGCCCGGCAACCTGAGCGCGAACGCTCCACTGCTTATCGATATCTGCCTGCAGACCCACTTTCAGCTCCGCACGGTTAGCCGGAAGATCCTGTTTTACCGTGGCATCATCAAACGATACCGACACATCATCGCTGGTGTGCAGCCAGTTAGCTTCAGCAAACGGCTGGATAACCGTACGGCTGCCTTTGTACAGCTTGCCGTCAACACGCAGACCCAGACGCGTTGTCCAACTGTCGCCATCCTGACCATCGATCCGGGTGCCGTAGTTATCCTTCACGCTATCCGCTGAGTAATTCTGCCAGACAACCTGCGCCTGCGGCGTCAGACTGACAGTATTGCCGTTGCTAAGCGCAATATCGTAGCGATAACCGGTTTCCAGCGAGACGGCGTTAGCGGTTGAATCATAAGATTCAGATCCCGCATCACCGCTCTCTACGCTGTTGTTGTAGAAACCATATTGGTACCAGCTGTCGACATACGCGCCGCTATGCGTTTGGGCATCGGCAAACCAGGTGGCATAGACGCCAAGGTTGTAGCCGTCTACGTTGCCGCTACTGGTGAACTGGCTACCGTCTGCGCCACGGTTACCGGTGCTGTCGGTATCGGCGTTGATGTAGCTCGCCATGACGCCAACGGTAAAGCTCTGCTGGCCGTTACCCCAGGCCAGAATGTCGCCGCCTAGCTGGAACTGAGAGTAGTTGCTGTCCATATCGATATTGCCGCTGACAGCCTCGGATTCCGCTTTACCCGCTTTGAAGCGCGCCCATACGCTGCCATCGGCATTACGATACTGGCTGCCCTCGCGGTCATAGAGGGTCTGCATTTGCAGGTTGCGCGCCATCCACTGGTTGCCCATGTACGCGCCGATATCCGCACGGTACTGCGGTGCGACATCGCCGCCATCGTCCGGAGGCGTGACATCGCCGCCGTCGTCCGGAGGCGTGACATTACCGCCATCGCCGCCATCGTCCGGAGGCGTGACATCACCGCCATCGTCACCGCCATCCGAAGGCGTGTCATCACCGCCGCTGTCGTCATCATCAGACTGTGCTTTTGACGCCAGATACCAGTCGTTGTCACTTTCATTCCAGTACAGACGGTAGGTATACAGACTGGCGTTAACTTCATTTTTTAACACAAACGCATCGCTGGTCGATACGCCGCCAACATCCACCACTTCGATACCGTTAGTGGTCTGTGCTCCATCGCCGATGCCGTTGATGTACAGATCGGTGGTGCCGGAGGCATCGCCGGTAATGACCAACTTATCGGTTGCCGAATCATCGTCGCCCAGGACGGTATTCAGGTAAAGCGAGCCGCCGTTGCCGGTGTAATTGCCATCAACATAAAGCGTATTGCCAGGCGTGCTGGCACTGCTACCGCTGGTTATTGTCCCCATGTTGATCAGATCGCCATTGAGGGTGAAGATGGCGCCTGTCTCCTCGCTGTCGCCAAAGACCAGCGTCCCTTCGTTGGTCACCTTACCGTTAACGGTCGTACCATTGCTGCCGCCGAAGGTCGCCCCGGAGGCGACGTTCACCGCCTGCTGGCTGCTCATCTCGCCAATCGAGCCGTCTCCGGACAGCCATAGCGTGCCTTCCTGTACGTTAGTATCGCCGGTGTAGGTGTTCACGCCGCTCAGCGTCAGTTTACCCGCGCCCAGTTTGGTCAGCGATTTACCGTCCCAGTCGCCGTTGCCGGTTTTATCGCCCAGTACGCTGGTGACTTCAAAACTGTCGCCTGCGCCCAGGGTAAACGTGCCGTGTGCTGGCGTCGCTGACGTGGCAGTCGCATTCCAGCTCAGCCCTTCGGTAAGCAGATATTCTGACGCATCTTCAGGATTGATTGTCCCGGTTACGGTCAGATAGTCCGGCTGGTCGGTGAGGTTCATCGTCAGGCTGGTAAAGTCGCCGCTGATATCGCTGTCCATATCCATCAGTTTAAAGGACTGGAACTCCGCATCGGAGGCGCGCGCTTGCAGGCTGGCGTCGCTGACGACCAAATCGCCGCCAAGCGTGGCGCTGCCGCCGGTGATCAGCGGTTGCACTGAGTCACTATTCAGCTCAACGTTCAGCGTACTGCCATCTTGCTGAATTAACGCGCTGTCGCCGAGATCCAACGAGGTGCCGAGCGCCAGTTGGGTCGTCGCGCCGCTATGAGTGGTGATGCCGCCCACCGCGCTGACTTCACCGTCTACGTCCAGCACCAGCGTGGCGTTATTGTCTACCAGACCGGTGCCCAGCGCCGTCGTACTGGCGGCGACCAGCGTACCTTCATTGATGGTGGTGCCGCCGCTGTAGTCGTTGTCGCCGGAGAGGATCAGCGTGCCTGCGCCTTCTTTGGTCAGCGATTTACCGTCCCATCTGCTACCCGGATCCAGCGTGTCATCAACGTCTGTCAGTGTAGCCGCAACGTTAAAGCTGCCGTCAGGGTCGCTCAGGGTAAAGGTGCCGTGGGCGTCGGTAGTGGCGTTGTCTCTGTCCGCATACCAGGAGAGGGAGGCCGTCAGATCATAGTGGGTGTTGTCTGCTTCATCGACTTTTCCGTCGATAGTCAGGAAGTCAACATCTTCGCGGTTCATCCCTGCAATGGTCAGATCGTCGAAATCGCTCGTAATGGCGCTGTCGCTGCCAATCAGCGTGTAGGTGTATGCCTCAGGCGTCCAGCTGTCTGTAACGCTGCCAATGCCGGTAACATTCAGCGTGCCGCCCAGCGCGACGCTGTCGGCGGTAATCACGGCGTCGTCGGTGGCCGCGCCGAGGTCAATACTTAGCGTACTGCCGTCTTCCTGGGTGAACTGGCCCGCGTCAAGGGTGCTGCCCGCTGCCAGCGCGGTAGTGGCGCCGCTATGGGTGGTGACGTTCGCAAGCTCAAATGCGCCGTTGGCATCCAGCATCAGCGTACCGCTGTTGTCGATATTGCCGCTGCCCAGCGCGTTGACGTTGGCGGCAATCAGCGTACCGCCGGCGATGGTGGTATCGCCGAAGTAAGTGTTGTTGTCCCCGCTTAACGTCAGCTCGCCGGTACCGGTTTTGACCAGCAAACCGCTGCCGGAAAGCGTATTTTCCAGCTCGCCTTCGCCGACCTGAAGCACGCCGCTGTTATCAATAGCGCCAGTGCCCAGCGAATCCGCATGGTCAGCAATCAGCACACCGTCGTCAATGGTGGTGCCGCCGGAGTAATCGTTATCGCCGTTTAACGTCAGCTCGCCCGTGCCGATTTTCACCAGCGAACCGGTGCCGGAAAGCGTATTTTTCAGCTCGCCCTCGCCGACCTGAAGCACGCCGCTGTTGTCGATATCGCCGCTGCCCAGCGAATCCGCATGGTCAGCCGTCAGCGTGCCGCCGGTAATGGTGGTGCCGCCGGAGTAAGTGTTATCGCCGCTTAGCGTCAGCTCGCCTGTGCCGGTTTTCACCAGCGAACCGGTGCCGGAAAGCGTATTTTCCAGCTCGCCCTCGCCGACCTGAAGCACGCCGCTGTTGGCAATAGTCCCGGTCCCCAGCGAATCCGCATGGTCAGCCGTCAGTGTACCGCCGGAAATAGTGGTGCCGCCGGAGTAAGTGTTATCGCCGGTCACGATCAGCTCATCGCTACCGCTTTTGACAATTTGGCCCCCGCCGGTCACGTTGTTATCCAGCGTGCCCTGGCTCAGCGCAAGCGTTGCGCTTTCTGCAATCGTCACATCGCCAGTGCCGAGCGAGGCGGCGTCTTTGGCGGCCAGAATACCGCCGTCAATTTCAGTGTCGCCGTAGTCGTTGCCGGTGTTGCTGAGGATCAGCGTGCCGTCGCCTTGTTTGGTTAGCTTGCTGCCGTTCCAGTTGGAGTTAGCCGTGGTTTCGTCCAGTTCGCTGGTGACGGTAAAGGTACTGTCTGCATCAACGGTAAAAGTGCCATGCGCAGCGCGCGCAGAATTTGCGCCCGCGTACCAACTCAAGCCCGTAGACAACTCGTAGTTGGTATTATCATTCGCATCAACGCCCGCGTTGATCGTAAGGTAATCCGGCATAGCGGAGGTGTCGGCATCCAGCGTTACGCTGTCAAAATCGGTAGTGATCGCGGTTTGCGAATCAATCAGCGTGACCGATCCAAAGTGTTCGTCGGTTTCGGGCGCGACAAAGGTGGCCGTTGAGCTAAGGTTCAGCGTCCCGCCCAGCGTGACGTTGGCGGCTTTGATAATTGGCGAGCTGTTGGCGGTATCCAGCGTCGCGTTTATCTGGCTGCCGTCCTGCAAGGTCAGGGTATTATCCACCGTCAGCAGCGTACCTGTCGAACTGCTCGCGTTGCCCAGCGTAATGCCGCCGTCGTTGGTCAGGTTGCCGACGGTTGACGGGTCGGTCATGTTCCACTGGCTGGTTTCGTCGAGCGACAGCGTGCTGGAGAGCGCATCTACACGACCGGTTAACGTGGACTTCTGGCTTAAAGAGAGCGATGACGACGACGTGTCAGTCTGGACAATGTTGCCGGTCAGCGTCATGTTTTCGGCCTGAATAGCCGCTTTGCTGCCCAATTTGATCGCTGTCGGCGCCGTAAAGGTGCTGTTGGTGAGCTTAATGGGGTCGTTAATGGTCGTGCTACCATCAACGTTCAGTGCGACAGTTTTTGAGGTGACGTTTGCGTCGGTGACCGTGAGCGCGTTGAGATCCTCATACGAGGTGTTTCTCTTTTTACTGGTGATAAAGATGCCGTCGCCGTCGGCGTTGATGGTGGCGCCGTCGATCCTGGCGTCCGACGCCAGAATATACACGCCCGTACCGGCAGAGGTAATGTTGCCGCCTGAAATATCCAGGGTAGTGGCGTTATTGGCCTGCACCGCCGCGCCGCTGGCGTTGGTATGCGTTATGGTCGCGTTGGTGAGATTAAGATCGGCCTTATTGCTGCCCTGGATAGTGCTCATCGTACCTGCAGAGATGACCGAGCTATCAGACAGGTTTAGGGTGGAACCCGCATCTGCCGCGGTGGTACCGGCAACAACGTTTATCTGGCCTTGCGCCAGGGTGATTTTGCTACCGTCCAGTACGTTCAGCGTACTACCTTGTTGCACCTGCGCGCTGCTGCTGTTAGCTGCCTCAACGATGGTGTTGCTCAGCGTCACTTCTGAACCCGTATACAACGTCATTACGCCGTAATTGCCGCCAATATTCAGCGTGCTGTCTGTTAACGTCAGTGTGCTGCCATCCGCTGCGGAAATACCCAGCGAATAAATACTATCAGTGGTTATCTCCGTGTCGGTAAGCTCAAGGATGGCATAATGATCTATCGAAATGGCTTTGGAAACATACTTACCGCCATCCGGAGCATTGGCCCCGCCTCCGGTCGTTTCAATGACGAGCCCCGTCCCTTTGACCGTGGTGGATTGCCAGCCGACGGTGGCGACACCCGAGACATAGAGTGCCGCGCCATCCTCAACTCCTGAATAGGTCATCGGCGGCGTTGACTCATCCAGAACGTGGGTCTGCGCATCAGCATATGACACTTGATTGTCGGCCATGGCCAGCGGGCTGAAAAATCCGAGCGCCGCAGCCACGGCGCAAGCCAGCACATTGCGCGTTGCTTTTATTATTTGTCCATATTCGGACTTTTTATTTGGGGAATGGGTTTCACTCGCGCATACTTGCGCTTTAACTTTGCTGTGGCCTCGCGCCAGTTCTGAAGCCACAACATACATATTTCGCACGGCGCTCCAGACAATACTGTAGGTCCTGTTCAATTTTTAAATTTCCTTTTAATAACGTTCACGAAGCAAACTGGATTTTGATTGGCTGTAAATAGCTTTTAAATGGTGTATATAAATGAGATAAATAATAAATGATAAAAATATGGTTTTATGAATGATTGCAATCACCTGTAACAATATATTATCAAAGCCAAATTATTAACCAATTTCAAGGCCTATTTCAATATCAGGTCAACTTTTGATTAATTTATAATTGATATAAATATATCCATCTCTTTTATATATATTTATATTGTGAATATCATTTAATGATTTCATATATTGAGATAAATAGATGCGCGAGGCAAAAAGGGGTAATTATCATGCGACACCTGGCGTTATTTTAAATATACTCGTCATACTTCAAGTTGCATGTGCTGCGGCTGCGTTCCCTCCCCCCAGTCACTTACTTTAGTAAGCTCCCGGAGATTCGCTCGCTTGCCGCCTTCCTGCAACTCGAATTATTTAGAGTATATAGGTAGCGCCAGACGCGTAATACGTTACTCCACACACGTCGCATAACCTGCTGTGCTTGCCGGCTTAATGGCGCAGTTTTGTTGCCTGGTATTCTCATCCACGCCGCAATACATGCCGCCGCTCGAGGTTGATTTAGATAAACAGGGATAGCCCTGCGTCGGCCAGCCTAACGAGCTACAGGATTCGCCGCATCAGAGCGCAACTGAACGCTGCCCTGATACACCGGGATCGTTACACTATCGGCCTGCGGCGGGGTGCCGTTAATAGCCGCAGTTTGCTCAGTGAGTTCCTGCCATGCGCCGCTGCTTCGCACGGCCTGGGCGAAGAAAGGCGTTAAACTGAGGGCGCATAGCAGCAGCCAGGATAAAAAACCGACACACTTTTTCGCTTTCACTGACGTACCTGAGAAAAATCCATTTCGTTGCAGTTCATTCCATGAATACAAAAACGTAAAAATGCATCGCTACCGGAACAACGCCAGCCGCAAGGGATACCCAGGTTGGGCGCCGCAAAGCGTCACCCAACATTCAAATGCGCTCCCGACCCCATTCCCCATTCCCCATTCACTACGGCACCCGGCACGAGCCAAAGCCCGCGGTAGCCGATTTTTCACGAGTACAGGTTGTCTGGCCGGTCGTTTCGTTAAATGAACAGTAGTACTTATCGCTTTGACCTTCATCTTGCGACACATAATCCCAGGACGATGTCGTCGGCCATTGCAACGTGCCGATAACGCTCTGCAACGCTTTCAGATCGTCCAGCGAGGCTATATTTTCCTGCGATCCGCAAAGATGCGTCAACGACGTTTCCACGTGCTGGGACTGATAATAATAGTTCGACCCCCAGATTTCATTATTAAACGGCCAGGTATCCCGGGGCATGGCAGAGAGCTCGGCTTTCAGATACGGGCGGCGCAGCGTAACGCCGTTCACCTGCACGGTATCCGGCATATGACCCCAGTATGACGCATACGGCGTGTCCGGGCTGGTTTGTATCGTAAAGATTGCATCCACGCTCGCCGCCTCATCAAATTGATTCGCAAGCGCCGCCGTGACAGACGTTTTTAACCCCAGCGATTTATCCTGAGTTAACGTAAACCGCAACTTACCGTCATCGCCGGTGAAGCCAGACCATTTTGTGCTGAGGCCATTCTGGTTATTAAACGCCACTGCCGTACCCGCCACAGGTGAAACCGGCGTCAGCATCATATTCGCCGGCGAAGTTGTAAACGGAACCGGCTCGCCAATCACGCCTGGTTCAATGTATTGCTTATCCACCTCACCGCGCGAATAAGCGTATTCACGCGTCAACAGTACGGCCACCCCGGCCTGCGGCTGCCCGGCGTCGTTAGTCACCGTTACCGTCATCGGTATCGTTTCGCCTTTTTTCGCCACAGCCGCTGATTTATCGGCGTTCCATGCGTCGGAAGAGAGCGCGATATTCAGCCCGCTGCGCGATGTTGTCAGGCAGAGTTGTAAGTAGTAGTTACCCGGGTTTTCCGACATGCTGTAGTCTCTCCCCGTCTTGAGATCTTTATACTGCCAGTAAAGGGTTGAGCCTTTCAGCAGGCTATCGCCAGCCCACCACCGCTTCCCGACGGGCAATCCAATATCGGTCGCCACCTTGCCGCCTGGGTGATCGTTGTACAGCGCCGTGAAATCATCTATCGCAGCCATCTGGTTCATCGGGCACCCACCGTAATTACCGGTATTAAAATTATTCACCATGATCCAGTATTCATTGGTTTCGAAATAGGTATCCGTGTGCGCCTCCGATGAGGGCTCGCCTACCACCAGCGGGCGCTTAAACTCCGCACCGTTGCTGGCGGTGAAGGTCTCCGGCATATGGCCGTACATGTTGGCCTTGTCGCTGTCCGGGCTGGTGAGGACGGTGAACACCACCGGCAGCGTTGAGGTCGCCGTCGGCGTATCGTACAGACTCGCGGTCAGCACGTTTTTCAACCCTATGCCGCCGGGTTCGGCAAGCGTCAGAGTCAGCGTACCGTCCGCGCCGGTGGCGCCGGTCAGAACCGATGTGGCATAGTAAAACTGTTGCTGCGCACCGGTGAGCGGCTTTACCGTCATATTGGTGCCGTTAGTGGCTACAAATTTTTTATAGTCGGCGTTGCGCGGCGTCCCGGCGTCGCGTTTAAGCGAAAAAGTCGCATAAGGTACCGGGTTGCCCATCGCATCGGTAGTGGTGATGAGCAGCGGGATCGACTCGCTGTTTTTCGCCTTCACCGCCTGAATAGCGTCATCCATCGCCTGCGGGGAGGTGAGGGTAATCTGCGTGGCCTGCGGCATCGGCGTCGTAGCGCAAATTTGGTACTGCCAGGCAGTGCTGGGCGAGCTGTTTTCTGACCGACGCGAACCATCAGCCAGATCGACAACGTAATAGAAGTCAACTTTTGCCCCGCTGGAAAATGACGTCGAGTTCGATCCGCTCCAGTAAGAATAGTAGACCGGCCAGCCCTGGGCGGTATTTATCGTTCGGCTCGGGTATTTGCTGTAGAGCGAATCCAGCGCCTCAACGGCAGGGTAATAGCCCGCCGCGCAGCGGGCCGGATTTGCCCCTTCACTGGCTGGCCCATGAAAAACCGCCCAGGTTTCGTTGGTTTCTTGCTTAGACGTAGTATTGTCCGTACTGGACAGCTCAGCGAACAGCAGCGGGCGCTGGTACACCGCGCCATCCGCCGCCGTCAGCGACGGCGCCATATGCCCCCACATGCGGGCGACGCTGACATCCGGGCTGGTGACGACGGTAAAGATGGTGTCGATGCTGGCGCTCACGGCGGCATTTTCATACAGCGTCGCGTTAATCGCGGTGCGGGTGCCGTGGGTGTCCGGGCGGGTAACGTTAATAATGCGGGTGCCGTCAGGGCCGGTCAGCGACCCCATTTTAGTGGTGGTCCAGGCCAGCGATTCGCCGTCGATCACCACGGGCGTCACGATGCCTTGCAGATCGTCGCCGTCCTGAGCGGTATACTTCTCGCCCCGGCGGTCGTAGCCGTCGCCGCGAGTGAGTACAAACGGCGCTTCCGGGATCGGGTTGCCGCTGGCGTCCTTCACCGTCACCTTGAGCTGCATCGTCTCGCCCTTTTTCACTTTGACTGCATGCACGTCGCTGCCGTCGTACCACTGCGACGGATCGACCGGTTCAATGGTGATGGCGGCTGGTACCGGGTTGTCGCTGGCCAGGCAACTGGTGTAAATCGAGACGTTGCTGTTGGCAAATTCACTGCCGTTCGCCAGCGCAATCAGTTTCCACGTGCTGGCGCTCTGGAAGGTGGACGACCAGTAGTTCAGATAGACTGGCCAGCCCTGAATGCCGTTAATTTTGCCGCCGCTGTTGGCGTTATACAGCGCCTCAAGCTGGTCGATGCGCGGCAGGCGGTTCGCCGCGCAGCCGCCCGCCTCCGGGTTGCCCGCCGCGTCGGTGTGGGCCACACGCGTCCAGGTCTCATTGCTCTCGTCCTGGGTACGCAGCGGGTTGCTCACTTCACCCGCCAGTTTGGGCCGCTCAAAGGTCCAGTCACCCACGGTAATTGTGTCGGCCATATGGCCCCACATTTTGGCTTTTGCCGTATCCGGGCTGGTGGCGACGGTAAACTTCACGCTGCGGGAAACCGGCGTATTGATGTATGAATCGACGGGCACGATGCTTAACTGCGTCAGCAGCCCCACGCCCTTATCCTGGGTGAGGATAATGGTCGCATCGCCGTTGGCGTCGGTGATCCCCTGATAAACCTGTCCGGCAACGTAGCCGACGCCGTCAAACTGCATCTCGCCGTTGCTGGTATCGGTAAAACCGGTCGTCAGCCCGTCGCGCCGCCTGCCGTTTGCCATGGTGACGGTGAAGTCGGTATTGGCGATCGCCATGCCGTTAAGAGCGTTGCGCGAATGGATGTTGAGCTTAATCTGTTCACCCACTTTGGCGGTCATATCGGCATTTTTGGTCGCCGGGTCGTCGTTGAAATAGACGTCCAGCACCGCCACCATTTCATTGGCCGAGCAGGTCAGGTAGTTCGGCGTATCGGTAAATTTGCCGCTATCGCCGTTTTCGAGGTTGACGTGTACCGTCCCGGAGGCGTCGCTGTCGGCGGCGATGTAATAATCTTCGGTCGGCCAGCCGTGTTCGCTTTCCATCTGCCCGCCCGCATGTTCGCTGTACAAATGCGCCAGCGACGACTGATCCGGCACCTGGCCGGTACCGCACTGCGCGGTGGCCGACGCCACGGAGTTAAATGTCGCCCACTGTTCGTTGTTTTCGTCGAACTGGCCGTCTTTATGGCTGGCCTCCACCGCCAGCAGCGGACGTTTGTACAGGTTGCCCGCATCCACCACGCCGCGCATATGGCCCCACATGTTGGCGCCGTCCACGTCCGGGCTGGTGACCACGGTGAAAATCACGCTAAAGGGCAGCTCGACGTTGCCGCCTTCATCGTCCGGCATCACGATGCGGATAGGCGTTTCGACCCCCATACCGCTGTTGTGTTTTAACGTCAGATGCGCCTGGCCGTTGACGTCAGTCACGCCGGTATAGTGCTCCGGCGAGGAGGCGCTCATGCCTTCGGAATCGACGGTGACCCGCTGGTTATCCCACGCGTCCTGATGCTCCCCTTTGCGGTTTGTCGCCGGATCGATAAACAGCTCCATATAACGGTAAGGCAGCGGTTTTTGCGTGTCCCGGTCGACTACGGTCATCGTCAGATTGATCTCGTCCCCCACCTGCGCTTTATACGGCCCCACCGGAGAAAGGGTAATCTGCGGGTGCGCCGCAGGCTGGGCTTTATCCACGCAGCTGACCAGCAGCGTGTCGCTGTTGGCGGCCCTGACGACCGATGCGCTGTTCATATGTACGGCAGCGTGGTAGTCGCTCATCTGATCTTTGGTCGACGACCAGTATTCGGCATCGTCCGTCGCCGGCCAGCCGGTGTACGTCGCCAGTGTGCTGTGCTCATGCCTGAACGCCACCAGTTGTTCGGCATCCGGCAGAATGTTGCAGTGGTTATCGGCGCCGCTCCAGGTAAACTGCGCCCAGGTTTCGTTGGTATCGTCGACGCGGCTATCCGCGCCGCTCGCTTCCGCCAGCAGTTTCGGGCGGGTGAAGGTGTAGGTTATACCGTTCAGCGTCGCGGTAGCGCTCTCTATCATGTGGCCGTACATATTGGCCTTATCGCTGTCCGGACTGGTGATGGTGGTGAAAATGACGGCGGTTTCAGCCGTAAGCGCCGGAAAGTTGACCGAGCTGACAACCAGCGGCGTTTTGACGCCGGGGCCTTCCTTCTGGGTGACCACCACCGTGGCGTTGCCGTTGGCGTCAGTGACGCCGCGATATTCCGTTTGGGTGGTCGTGAGCTCGGTATCGCCAACGCGAACCGGGTTGGCGTTATTGACCACACCCTGGCGGTTTTCCGCATCTTTACGGCGGATGACAAACGGCGCGTTGCCTTCGGGCGTGCCGTCGCACGCTTTGGTGGCGATGGTGAGGGTGATGCTTTCCCCCACCTTCACTTTTGATGCCTCAAAGGCCGAATCAACGTGATCGCCGCTGACTGTAACCGGCGTGTCGGTGGCCGGTTTAATGTTGAGCGCCACTTTCGGGCTTAACAGCGGAATGGTCGCATAATTCGGCACCCCGGTATTCGTAAAGAGCCACAGCGCGGGAACGTTGGTTTCATCTTCCACCTGCGCCCAGGCCACCAGCTGTCGCCCGGCGAGGTTTTGGGCGCAAAAGGTCAGGTTCGGAACCGGCTGCGGCGAGAGCGGCGTGTCGGGCGTGGCGGCATCGGCCCATACCAGCCCCATGGCGGGCGGCTGGCGGTTTTCCCAGGCGATGGTGGGCGGATCGCTAAAGAGATCACCTTCGGTATCGGTGGAATTGACCGCCTGCATCGAGGTTGAGGCAGCATCCGCGCTAAAATCGCGCGGCATGGCGCTGAATTCAATATCGTGGGTTTTGCTCGGGTCAAGCAACGTACTGCCCTGATACAGGGGGATAATGGCCCCGTCGGCCAGCGGCGCGGTGCCGTTAACCGCGCCGGTCGTCGAGTTCAGCTCTTGCCAGGTTCCGCCCTTCAATAGCGCCTGCGCAGGCGCGATCGACGCTGCAAACATGACCAGTAATGTCAGTAAGAAATGTACAACTTTATTCACTTGCCGATTCCTGTCCATGAGCGATAGCCACCCGTTTTCATTCTCTGTCGTAATTCAACCCACTTTGCTTAGCGCGCGGCTAAGCAAAGTGCGCGGAAAATACCACTCCCCGCAGGGAGTGGTATGTTGAGGACAACTTATTTGCGTTTGTAGTCGATGGACAAACCAAAGCCCTGGACACCGTCGCTACCCACGGTAACGCCGCCTTCCGCGCCCTCGAACGCCGTTTTCGCTTCGGCGTTGGTAAGCGGGATGACAAGGTCTTTATCGTTCCAGCTTTCGTTGACAATACCGCCGGCACCAGTACCTGCTTTTGCGCTGGTCCCCATGAATTTCCAGCGGTAGTCATACTGGTCGGTAACGTTTTCACCAGCATCATAGGTGCCGTTGCCGTTCTTATCGCTCCACAGCAATACCTGATAGGTGGTATTCGTTTTGAGTGTCGTCCCTGTATTCTTCAACAGGTTGGTATTCGAACCTTTCTCATGAATAACCACATGGACGTTGTCATCCACCACCGGACCTTCCGGAATATCGTCGTCATCCCCATCCGCACCACCGCCCGCATAGGTCGACAGGTCTTTCAACAACAGTTCGGTTGCTACGGCAGGGTCACCGGTGGTGGTGGTCGGCGTGATTTTGATACCGATATAATGGTCTGCGTCACTCGCCTGAATTTCATAGGTATCGCTACCTTTGGTGCCAATCTCTTCGGGATTGCTACCATTCTGGTCGCTGTATCTCATCCACTGCACCGTCTGTTTCGTGGCGGCGTTGTCGGTGTCGAGGTCGCCTTCCGTATCGCCAATCGCCCAGTTCACGGTGACCTTATCGCCAACGTGGAACTGCTTATCGCCTTCGGTCACAACGGTACGATCGCCGCGATCGACCGTTACCGTTACGTGATCTTTGTCGGTATCCGCAGTTTTATCCGCTGCACGGGTAATCCACGGCACCGTACCCTGAATGGTGCCCGTCTGTTCAGAGACAATCTGCCACTGCCCCGATTTCAGATTACCGTTCGCCGCCACCGCTGGCGCGGCGCAATATCCGGCAACTACTAATGCTAAAGCGACCTTCGTCAGCCGCCGTTTTACTGTTGCTTGCATTCAGACTCTCCTTTTTCTCCAAATTCAGCGGCTGGCTGGTCAGCCATAACGCTGACGCTATTTCTGGCTATACGTAACGCGTATGCCGTAACCCTGAACGCCATCTTCCTCATTGGCGGCAAACTTCTGCGCCGCCTCTTTATTGGTTACTGGCAGGACAAGGTCTTCATTCATGGTGTTGGCCAACGCGCCGGTATGTCCGTTTGTACTCTGCCCGGTAAACTCCCACTGGTAGTCGTACAGCGCCATCTCTTCTTCCGTGAGCTGCTCGGACATCTGAAAAACATTGTCTTTATTTTTGTCGCGCCACAGCAGGAAACGGTAAGCATTATTGACCGTAGGGTGCTTATCTTCTTTGCCGATAAGGTTGACAGGGTTGGCGGCTTTGACCTGATAAATCACCGCATTCAGCGCGCTCAGGTTGTCGCCGATAAAAGTGACATCAACGTAGTTACTGTCGCCATAGGCGTCTGCTTTCGCCTTCCAGCGGAAAGTGCCTGGCAGGGTGCTGGAAAGCGTCACCGTCCCCGCGTCTTTATCACGACTGGCAATAAACACGCAGGGGGTTTCCGTGGTGCAGGGCGTCTGGGCCAGGGTGACTTTTTTATCATTGCTGTCGTACAATACGGGCGTCATGGCATCGTCCACCAGTTCGTCGCCGTTACGGTCAGTGGAATCGCCAAAGGAATCGGTGATCAGCAGATCCATCACCACGCCGTCTTCGCCATCGGCCAGCGCGCTGGCTTCATGGCTGTGATCGCTGCGATCGGTATCGGCAATGTTGTCGACGATCAGCTCAATTTTGCGATCCTGCTGGACGGTGATTTCCACCACGCCGGAGTTCTGCTTATTGCCCTTTTCGTCTTCCAGCGTCATGCGTACTTTCCAGGTGTTCAGGGCGATGCGCTGCTCTTCGGTATCGGCATTAACCCAGGCAGGAAGCACCAGATTCCAGCTGTTATTGTTGCCTTCGGTTAACGCATTCGCTTTTACCACCGGCATCACCAGCGTACGGGCGGCGTTGTTTTTCGCCTGCCAGGAAGCAGAAATAATTTTGTAATGGTGGTTAATCAGCGCGTTGACCGTCCACTTACATTTCTCCAGCCCCACCGCGGCCTCAGGCGTATCTTCAATCACGCATTCCGGGTGTTCGTTGGTGGCGTCAGCCTTCAGCCACAACGTGACGTCCAGCGGATCTTTCTCGCGATATTCGAGAATGATGAAATTGTTGCGATCGACAAAATCGGTGCGGCTGCCCATTAAGGAGTGCTGAATTTTAACGTTTTCCGGATCGAGTTGCGCCGCCAGCGGCGTGCCTATCTGGTAGTTCACGGTCGCGTTAACGCTAAAATCGTTACTATCGCCAGTACCGGCTTTGTAATCCGTACCAACCGTGACCAGCGGTACCGGCGTATATTCCAGCCCCAAAGTGACGGCATGAGGATCTTTTTGCAGATTATCGGTGCCAAACAGCGCTACTTCATCGCCGTAGTACTGTTCGTAAACTAATTTAGCGCCAAGCTGCGGATAAAACGGCAGCCAGCTTTCCATGCGGATATCCCAGCCGCGCGCGGGTCGCTCTTCATAAAAGTCGAAATCTTCGGAGTCTTTCCAGTCAGAAAGAGGATGGTAATAGTTGCCGGAGAATTTCAGGTAATCTGTCCAGGCTTCGGTTCCCAGACCTAATCGACGGTGACCGCGCGTAAAATCGTAGTCATAGAATGCGTTGCCGCCAAGCAGCCAGTTGCCGACGTTCTGGCGAACGCCAAGCCCAAAGTTACCAATGGTGCGGTCTTCCTTACGCTGAGCCGAAATCTGGCTAAAGAAAAGCGTGCTCTGATTGTCATACCAGGGAATAAAATAATCCAGCGAACTGCCGTCCAGATCGCCACCTTCGCCCACGGTGAGGCTGGTACGGATCTTGCCATAAGGTGACATTACGCCTTCAAGATATGACTGTGCTGAGGAAGTGATTTGGTTTTGCAAATAGCTACGCGCCTGGGATTCCAGCGCTTCCGGGGTGAGATTATCAAAGCCCTGGGTGGCGGAATTAATAAAGTAGTCAGCGCCCTGTTCTTTAAAGGACTTTCCTTTATTTTCCTGTTCTTCTTTTTTCGCGGATTCGCTGGCTAAATCAGGCAGAGAGGAGTGGCTTTCATCATTTGCAGATACAGAGTTATCTGCGCCGGAAGCCGCAACTGAGACTCCAGACACTAATAGCAAAACCAGAATGCGAATCCTTCGCACCATATGATATCCCTGTCGTTAAATAAACACGCCTCGATGAAAAGATATTATATGGATGATTCAGATGGAATCATAACTAACAGGCCTAAATATATTCCTAAAAAGAAAATTTTAATATGAAACAGACTTATAATATTGATATAATAAATAAAAAGAAAGCTTTTATTTATTTCTAATATTAATTTTTGGGAATAATATTCTCTATAAATACTTGAATCAATAAAAAGAATAAAATAGCCGCCGGGCAGGATACTATACTGATATTACGGGAGTATCGAATAACGCTTTTGCCCTTAGCCGGATAAGACGTCGGCGCCTCTGCTCTGCGGCGCAACGTCGACAGCGGTTTTATTGATCGGAAATGACGAAGTTAACCCGTTTTTTTGAAATTAAACCATGACCGTTCTGGCAAAAATAGTCCACTGCGCCGCAGGCTTTCAACACCTGTAACGGCTGGCGGCAGTCAGGACAAAGTGCCTGTAACGAGAAATCTTTAGCGCATGTCTCGCAATGCGCTGTATCGCCATTGCGCTCCAGCGCGTGATGGCAAACGGGGCAGGTTATTTCCATAACATTCTCCTCAGGCGCGTGACTCACTTTTACTTGAAAGGCCTGATAGCGCAGCGCTTGTCAGGCCTGGAATATTACTGAAAAAGCATTACTTGCTTTTCTTGATATGTTTCATCAGACGCTTACGTTTGCGCATTTGCGTTGGCGTCAGTGTGTTACGCTTGTTCGCATACGGGTTCTCCCCTTCTTTAAACTGAATGCGAATCGGCGTCCCCATCACTTCCAACGACTTGCGGAAGTAGTTCATCAGATAGCGCTTATAGGAGTCTGGCAGATCTTTTACCTGGTTGCCGTGAATCACCACAATCGGCGGGTTATAGCCGCCAGCGTGGGCATATTTCAGTTTCACACGGCGACCGCGCACCAGCGGCGGCTGATGATCTTCCACCGCCATCGTCATGATACGGGTCAGCATCGCAGTGCTCACCCGGCGAGTGGAACTGTCGTAAGCCTCGCGTACGGACTCAAACAGGTTGCCGACACCGCTGCCGTGTAGCGCAGAGATAAAATGAACGCGGGCAAAATCAATAAAGCCCAGACGGAAATCCAGCGTCTCTTTCACCTGCTCTTTGACTTCCTGGCTCAGGCCATCCCATTTGTTGACTACGATAACGAGTGAGCGCCCACTATTGAGGATAAAGCCCAGCAGAGACAAATCCTGGTCGGAGATCCCCTCGCGCGCATCGATAACCAACAGTACGACGTTAGCGTCTTCAATCGCCTGCAATGTTTTAATCACCGAGAACTTTTCTACCGCATCGGTGATTTTTCCGCGCTTACGCACCCCCGCCGTGTCAATCAGCACATATTCCCGTTCGTCGCGTTCCATCGGGATATAAATGCTGTCGCGAGTGGTGCCCGGCATGTCGTATACCACCACGCGCTCTTCACCGAGAATACGGTTAGTGAGTGTGGACTTACCTACGTTCGGGCGACCGACAATCGCCAGCTTTATCGGCAGGCTTTGCGGGTCAAAATCATCTTCCGGCGCTTCTTCACCATTTTGTTCCGCCTCGAACTGCGCCCAGTATTCCGCGTCTTCATCCACCTCTTCCTGCGGCGCGACATCATCCATCCACGGCAGAAGCACATGTTCCAGCAGGCTCAATACGCCGCGACCATGTGAGGCGGCGATAGGGTAAATTTCGCCTAATCCCAGCGAGTAAAAATCGACAACCGCCTGATCGGGATCGAGACCATCCGTTTTATTCGCCACCAGGAAGGTCGGTTTTTCACGGGAGCGCAGATGTTTGGCAATCGCTTCATCCGCCGGCATCAGGCCAGCGCGCGCATCTACCATGAATAACACCACATCCGCTTCTTCAATCGCCAGCAGCGACTGTTCCGCCATCCGCGTTTCGACGCCGTCTTCGGTGCCGTCAATACCGCCGGTGTCGATACAGATAAACTCGCGGCCTTCAACCTCCGCACGACCGTACTTACGGTCACGAGTCAGACCCGGGAAATCCGCAACCAGCGCATCTCGGGTGCGGGTCAGACGGTTAAATAGCGTGGATTTTCCGACGTTAGGGCGCCCGACAAGCGCGACCACAGGTACCATGTTTAAAGCCTCATTAAAAAAATCATCAGACAACGCGCGCATTTTGCGCCATTGTTAAAAACAGGAAAACGGCCCCTACACCAGGAGCCGTTTTTTAAAACGCACAACCGTGACGATTAACGCGTAATCGCGTAGACCGTACCGTCTTTGGCCTGGATGAGCAGTTTACCATCCGCCACCGTCGGTTCGGTCAGAAAACCGGAACTGTCTACTTTTTGTTGGGCCACAAAACGCCCGTCATCAACATTAATCCAGTGCAGATAACCTTCGCTATCGCCGACGACTAAATCACCATTATACAGTACCGGGGAGGTCAGCAAACGGTGCAGCAGATCGCTTTGCGTCCACAGCGTTACGCCGCCGTCAGTGGTCAGCGCCAGCACACGATCGTTCTGATCGACCAGGTAGATACGGTCGCCGTCGACGATAAAGTCATTGACCGAACCCAGCTCGCGTTTCCACATAATCTGACCACTGCGCAGATCCAGCGCCGTTAAGTTACCATTATACGCCAACGCGTAAACGACGCCGTTTACCACAACCGGCGTGGTATCAACGTCGCTCAGACGGTCAATTTCCGTTGGGCCAGTGGCCTGGGAGATACGCTGTTGCCAAATCATCTGGCCTTGTTGCATCAACACGGCGCTGACGCGGCCATTGTCGCCACCAACGATAGCCGCGCCGAACGCGGTTGCCGGCGCAGATTCGCCGCGCAGCGACAGCGAAGGCATATCCAGGTTCACCGTCCATTTAATGGCGCCATCCGCCTGATTTAGCGCCTGCAACTGACCGTTGCTGGTATGGATCAGGACGATTCCATCACTGACAACCGGGCGAGACAACGCTTCGCCTGCGACCTTCGTCTGCCATGCTGTAGTGCCGTCGCTGGTATTCAGCGCATAAACCTCGGCCTTTTCACTGCCGATATAGACGTGACCGCCCGCGACCGTGACGCCGCCGGACAACAGCGCGGACGAACGAGAGAACCAGCCGTCTTTTTCGCCCAGATTCACAGACCAGATCTCTTTGCCATCATCCGCATTGAGCGCTTTTACCACGCCCGCGCGATCGGCTGCATAGACCACGTTATCTGCCATTACCGGATGAAGGTTAGAATAAAATTCGCCAATTCCGTTACCGACAGAGGTGCTCCAGACAGTGGTCGGGGTAAACTGGTTTTCAACCTGCGGTAATGGAGACATCTTGACGACATCTTCTTCACCGCTAAACAGTGAACAGCCGCTGAGCAGGGTAACGGAAAGCAACCCTGGCAGAAGTAATTTACGCAATTGCATCGGGTCCCTCTCAGATGGACAAATTATTGATTTTCATCTGCATCATTTCGCTCAACGCCGGAGAAGCATCGCTATTGACGCCCGCTTCCCATGCGCTGCGCGCGCCTTTTTTATCACCCTTACTCAGCAACGCTTCGCCGCGCAAATCAGCGACAATGGCCGTCCATCCTTCGCCTTTAACGGCATCCAGAGTTTTCAGCGCGGCATCAGCTTGCTTAAGCTGTAACTGAACGCGAGCGAGACGCAGATTAATCACCGCTTTGAGATTTTCATCGCTGGTGGCCGCCAACCCCTGCTGCAACTGGGCTTCGGCTTTTTTAAGTTCATTCTTATCCACAAACTGCTGCGCCAGTTCCATAGACGCCAGCGCACCATAGGTATTTTTATTCTCAGCCGCGAATTTTTCAGCGGCGGGAATGCTATCCGGCTTATCGGCGCTTACCGCCGTCACCGCATTTTGATACGCCAGAGAAGCAGCACGCGCGGACTCCGTCTGATGGCTGCTCCAGTAACGCCAGCCAACCAGCGCGCCAACCCCTAAAATCACTCCGACAGCCAGCGCTTTGCCGTTTTCGGCAAAGAAGCGTTTAATCGCATCCACCTGGTCGTGTTCGTTCTCGTAAATTTCCACGCTGTCCTTCTCCTTAGCCCAATAAAGTGCGCAAATGCGCGGCGACGCTGTCCTGCGCCACTGCCGTTTGCTCACCGGAGCGCAAATCCTTCACTACAACAGTCCCATCGGCGACTTCAGATTCGCCAAGAACCAGTGCAATACGGGCGCCCCACTTATCGGCGCGGGCAAACTGTTTCTTAAAGTTGCCGCCGCCGTGGTTTGTCATTAGCTTCACGCCTGGCATTTCATCGCGCAGCCGCTCCGCCAGCGTCATTGCCGCAGACTGCGTTTGTGCGCCGGCAGCTACCAGGTATATATCGACAACAGGAGAGGCAATAAATTCCGGATTAACTGCCTGAACTAACAAAACAAGTCGTTCCAGGCCCATCGCAAAGCCCACTGCCGGGGTAGCGCGACCGCCCAGTTGTTCCACCAGACCGTCATAACGACCACCCGCACAGACGGTGCCTTGTGACCCCAGACTGTTTGTTACCCATTCAAATACGGTGCGGTTGTAGTAATCCAGACCGCGTACCAGACGCTGGTTGACGGTGTAGGCAATTCCCGCCGCGTCCAGCAATTTACACAGACCGGCAAAGTGCTCGCGTGAATCGTCATCGAGATAGTCGCCGAGAGCGGGCGCGTCGTTGAGCAGCGCCTGCACGTCCGGATTTTTTGAATCCAGCACGCGCAGCGGATTGGTATACATGCGGCGTTTGCAGTCTTCGTCCAGCGTCTCTTGATGCTGTTCGAGGAACGCGACCAGCGCATCACGATAGTTCGCACGCGCCTCTAATGAACCAATAGAGTTCAGCTCCAGGCTAACGTGGTCAGCGATGCCCAGCGCGCGCCACCAGCGTGCGGTCAGCATAATCAGCTCCGCGTCAATATCCGGGCCTTGTAAGCCGAAGACTTCGGCGCCTAGCTGGTGGAACTGACGGTAGCGGCCTTTTTGCGGACGCTCATGACGGAACATCGGGCCGATATACCACAAACGCTGTTCCTGATTGTACAGGAGACCATGTTCGATGCCGGCGCGTACACAGCCCGCCGTACCTTCAGGGCGCAATGTCAGGCTATCGCCGTTGCGATCCTCAAAGGTGTACATCTCTTTTTCAACCACGTCAGTAACTTCACCGATCGCGCGTTTGAATAACGGGGTCTGCTCTACAATCGGCAAGCGGATTTCACTGTAACCGTAGCTGCCGAGCACGTTTTTGAGTGTGCCTTCAATGCGCTGCCAGATGGCGGTTTCGCCAGGCAGATAATCGTTCATGCCGCGAATGGCTTGAATGTTTTTTGCCACGTTTATTCTCTTTCTGAATATAAAAATGAACCCTCAGCGCTTCCCCGAACGAACCGGGAGCCATGCGGGTTCAATCATACACGGGAAGCGCGCCGCTTCCCATCACGTTCTTATTTTTCAACCTGCAGCACGTCAATCCGACGCGCTTCATCAAGTTGACTTGCTTTCGCGCGAATACGGGATTCAAGCTGCGCGATCATATCGTCGTTATCGAGTCTGTCCTTACGCACGCCGTCTTCATACAGGCCGCTTTTCTTATTGCCGCCCGTCACGCCCAGCGTCGATACCAGCGCTTCGCCCGGCCCGTTCACCACGCAACCGATGATCGAGACGTCCATCGGGGTGATGATATCTTCCAGACGTTGCTCCAGCGCGTTCACCGTGCCGATAACGTCGAACTCCTGGCGAGAACAGGTCGGGCAAGCGATGAAATTGATGCCGCGCGCGCGAATGCGCAGCGACTTCAGGATATCGAAACCGACTTTGATCTCTTCCACCGGATCGGCCGCCAACGATACGCGCAGCGTGTCGCCGATACCTTCCGATAACAGCAGACCTAAACCGATCGCCGACTTGACCGCCCCGCTACGCGCGCCGCCCGCTTCGGTGATCCCCAGATGCAGCGGCTGATCGATCTGTTTAGCCAACAAACGATAAGACTCAACGGCAAGGAATACATCGGACGCTTTTACGCTCACTTTGAACTGATCAAAGTTGAGACGATCGAGATGATCGACATGGCGCATGGCTGATTCCAGCAGCGCCTGCGGCGTCGGCTCACCGTATTTTTCCTGCAGATCTTTTTCCAGCGATCCGGCGTTTACGCCGATACGAATAGGGATGTTTTTGTCTCGCGCGCAGTCCACCACCATGCGAATGCGTTCTTCGTTACCGATATTGCCGGGGTTAATACGCAAGCAGTCAACGCCGTATTCCGCTACTTTCAGCGCAATGCGGTAGTCGAAGTGAATATCGGCAACCAGCGGAACTGAAACCTGCTGTTTGATAAGCTTGAACGCTTCGGCGGCGTCCATTGTCGGTACAGAAACACGAACAATATCTGCGCCAACGCGCTCCAGCGCTTTGATCTGATTAACCGTCGCTTCCACGTCAGTGGTACGCGTGTTAGTCATCGACTGGACGGCGATGGGGGCGCCATCGCCAATCGGCACATTCCCAACGTAAATACGTGTCGATTTTCTACGTTGAATCGGAGCCTGGTTATGCATGAAAAACCTCCCGCGTTACCCGTCTGTTACTGCGCCGGTGTCGGTTCGGCATTAAGGGTCAGACGCGCAACCTGATTAGTTCTGATAAAGCGGCTCAGATCGACAGGTTTTCCTTGATACTGGATCTGCACCGCGGCCGGCGCGCCAATTTTAAGTTTATAAGGCGCCTGACCGGTTAGGTTTAAATTACCATCTTTACGCTGCATACCGCTAAACAGCTTCTTACCCGTGGCGTCAGTGACTTCGAGCCAGCAGTCAGCGGTAAAATTCATCACCAGCGCGTTCGGATCGGCAGCAGGCGCCGCTACGCCAGCCTGACTGGTCGGCAGCGCGGACGGCGTCTCCGTTGCCGCTGGCGCGGCAGATGTCGCAGCCGTATCGACATTCGCCTGCGAAGGCGCGACTACCGTATTTTGCGTTGCCGCCGCCGTTGGCGCTGGCGTTTGCGTCGCCGCCGTCGAATCAACCGGCGTCGCAGGAGCCGGAGCCGTTTGCGCTGGCGTCGTATCCTGGCTTGTCGCGGCACCGGTGTCCAGCGGTACGCTTTGGCCGCTGTCTTTATCTGCGTTCAGTTCAGCCGTGCTTTGATCGGCCATTGTCGTGATCTCTTCCTGCTGCGCCTTATGGTTCTGCCACCACCAGGCGCCGGTCAGCCCTACGACCACAAACAGTACCAGCCAGGTAAAAGACATTAACCAGCCGTCGCGTTTTTTACGACGCTTTCCTAATGAGAAACTCTGCATCGGGGCGACTTTGGCGGCGCGCAGCGGGGCCTGCTTTTCCAGCCCCGGCAACAGTTCCTCTTCTGGAACATGCACCAGACGCGCATATGAGCGGATATATCCGCGCAGGAAGGTTGAAGCAAGATCGGACGGCGCCTTATCTTCTTCAATATCGCGTACCGTAGAAACCTTCAGGCAAAGTCGCTCAGCGACAGCCTGCTGGCTGAGTCCGAGTTGTTCACGGGCATTGCGCAGACGAACGCCGGTGGTTTGTGCTTCATTTTGGTCGTGCGTGGCTTCAGTATTCATTCGCTACAGCTACAGGTACGTGTAAATTAGGATTCAGGCGCCGACGAGCCGTAATGCCCGCCCACACCGCGAAACATCAGGTTAGTTAACCTTAGTCAGACAGTATAAGCCTGTCAGGCCGCAGATGACAAAACCGCTAAGACACAAGGCTAAACTCTTGTTGCACCATTACATACTGCCTTAAAGTCGACAAAAACGCACCGTTATTATTGACCAGACAAGTACAACGCCAGACATTATTCAACTGACATTGCGCCACGGTATAATGAATGCCCCGTGGCGCAACTGCTATCAAATAGCCTTGATGTCAATCACCTCTCCCTGCATACGCTTACGCAGGGTACGTTTGGTACGGTCAATCACATCGCCTGCCAACTGTCCGCATGCCGCATCAATGTCATCGCCACGCGTCTTGCGTACGATGGTCGTGAAACCATAACTCATCAAAACTTTAGAAAAGCGATCGATACGGCTGTTAGAGCTGCGGCCATACGGCGCGCCAGGGAACGGGTTCCACGGAATCAGATTAATCTTACAAGGCGTCTCTTTTAATAGCTCCGCCAGTTGATGCGCGTGTTCAGTGCCGTCGTTGACGTGGTCAAGCATCACGTATTCAATCGTCACGCGCCCCTGATTGGCGTTGGATTTCTCCAGATAGCGGCGAACCGCGCCCAGGAACGTTTCGATATTGTATTTTTTGTTGATCGGGACGATTTCGTCGCGAATAGTGTCATTCGGCGCATGTAAGGAGATAGCCAGCGCGACATCTATCATATCACCCAGTTTATCCAGCGCAGGCACCACGCCGGACGTTGAGAGCGTGACACGACGTTTGGACAGGCCGAAACCAAAGTCATCGAGCATAATTTCCATCGCCGGTACGACATTGGTCAGGTTAAGCAATGGCTCGCCCATCCCCATCATGACCACGTTGGTGATCGGACGCTGGCCGGTGACTTTGGCCGCGCCGACGATTTTCGCCGCACGCCAGACCTGACCGATAATTTCCGATACGCGCAGGTTGCGGTTAAAGCCCTGCTGCGCAGTTGAACAAAACTTGCACTCCAGCGCGCATCCTACCTGTGAAGAGACACACAGCGTAGCGCGGTCGTCCTCCGGGATGTAGACCGTTTCAACGCGCTGATCGCCGACAGCAATCGCCCACTTAATGGTGCCGTCTGAGGAACGCTGCTCTTCAACGACCTCCGGCGCGCGGATTTCCGCGACCTCTTTTAATTTGCCGCGCAACACTTTGTTGATGTCGGTCATCTCATCAAAATTATCGCAGCAATAGTGATACATCCATTTCATCACCTGATCGGCGCGGAAAGGCTTTTCACCTAAGTTTTTAAAAAACTCGCGCATCTGCTGACGGTTTAGATCCAGCAGGTTGATTTTTGTTTCGTTGTTAAGAACTACCGGGGTACTGCTTTCAGGTGTGACAATTTGTTCAGACATATGCTATTCCGGCCTCGTTATTACACGTTATGGCCCCTGGAGGGTTGAAAAAAGAAACGCCCCGGTAAGCTTACTGCTCGTCCGGGGGCGCTGCATTGTACAAATTCTGGCGTAAGGATGCCACGTCTGCACGCGGCATTAGCAAAAATAATATTTGAACCGATAATTTATCGCCAACGCATTTACAGCGTGAAAGACGAAGGAGATTAACGGGTGCGCGGGCACACTTCGCCTTCACCGAAGAAAAAGGCGATTTCGCGCTGCGCGGATTCCAGCGAATCCGAACCGTGGGTGCCGTTTTCAGTTAAGCTATCAGCGTAGTCGGCGCGCAGCGTACCCGCCAACGCGTTCGCCGGATTGGTGGCGCCAAGCAGATCGCGGTGACGCTGTACCGCATTTTCACTTTCCAGCACGGATACCACGATAGGGCCAGAGGTCATGAACTCCACCAGACCGTCAAAGAACGGCTTGCCGTCGTGCTCAGCATAGAAGCCGCGCGCCTGCTCAACGGTCAGGTGCAGCATTTTAGTGCCAACAATTTTGAACCCTGCAGCTTCAAAGCGCGCAAAGATGCTGCCAATAACGTTTTTTGCCACCGCGTTGGGTTTAATGATGGAAAAAGTCCGTTCAATAGCCATGTTTACCTCTGAAATATGTTCTGTTGTTATGTCAGGCGCGGATTATAAAGAGCATCCCATCAATTGCCTATGGATGCAGGTAACATTTTTTTAAAATAAAATGAGCATTAGCAACAAAAGTTAAAGGCGCACAGCAAACTCAGGGGACTGACACAGCACGCAGTGCGTGTGTTCAGGCGTGAGAGCATGGAAAGTACGTTTGCAGCTTTCGCAGATGAGCGTATGCACCGCACTATGCCGCGTTGAGGCGGGTTCCACGTCAAACCGCAGCAGCAGCGCCTGATGCGGACATACCGCCGCACAGCCGCCGCATCCCGTACAACGCGCCGCCGCTATCGTCAGGGTATTGTCGTCAAACTGGATAACGTTTTCCGGGCAGCTTCGCCAGCAGGCACCGCACATCCTGCACTCTTGCGGACTGATTTCGGGTACGCATTCGCTGAACGCGGAAAACGCCTGTCTGAGACGCCGTTTCCCCGGCTCGACGGCGCATGGGGTAATGGCGTCGCGCGGAACATGAAACAGAGTGCGCCGCGAGGCGTTAATCTCCACGCCGACAACGTGTTTGAAAGACCAGCCCGGCTCGCCGTAGCGGCGCAGCGCTAAATTTAGCCCCGCCAGCGCCATCAGCCACTGCGCCGATCGCTCCACCGCAATATCAATAAAGCGAATACCGTACTGGCTGTGCCAGAGAAGCAGTTCATCGACCGTTGGCGCCTGTAGCGAAAACGGCCCCACCAACGTATCCCCCTGCACAAAGCGTTTAACCGGTTTGATACCGGTAATGGCGTCAACAGGACAGACAAACAGACAGTCGCCACAGGCTATGCAGCGCGTCGTATCTATGCTGACCTGCCCTTGCGCCAGCGAAAACGCCTGCGCCGGACAAACATCGGCGCAAGCGCGGCAGGAAGAAAAACGAAAGCGACGACGGACGCAGGCCTGCGTCACGTCTACCGCCGGATCGATCGTCAGGTTAACCATCAGCCAATACTAAAGAAGACGTAGCGCAGCATAATCTCGCCGAGAAGCAGCAATACGCTGCCCGCCACCAGAGTTCCTCTGGCGTTTCGCAGACCGCCTGCGGCAAAGCAGAGCATTCCCGCCGCTGAGACACACCAGCCGAGAAGATAGACGTCACGCAACTGCGCCAGCGCCTGTAGCGGATGATGCGGGAAAGTGACGACCGTCGTATCCACCGCATTAACATCCGCCAGCCATAGCGGCTGCATGATCAGACGAATCAGCACCATCAGTGCGACCACCACCACAGCGCAGCGCATTGCGGCGCCAGCGTTGCGCAGATAAGCCAGCGCAATGACTACCGAACCGATAATGCCTGACGTGCCAAAGAACAGCGCCAGCGTGTTGCTATGCTGCCAGGTCGCCACCGAGGCATGGATATAAACCTGCGCCATGCAGAATACATCCACCAGCCCAAACGCCGCCGCCAGCGCCAGCAGCGGCTGCCAGCCTGGTTTTCGGAAAAACAGCAGCACAACCCCCAGTCCCAGCGCCGCCAGATAAAGGCTGGCAAAGACGATTTCGCGACTCAGCCACGAACTGGCGACATGACGTAACGCATTTAGCGCATTCAGGGGATAGCCCATGTGCAGCGCGGAAGCAAGCAGCCCCACGCAGGCCAGTACAAACGCCCCCGCCATCGCGGGAAGCGCGCCGCGTGCAGGCACGCGTCCCTCTACGGCGTACTGGCGGCCCAACGCCAGCCACAGAGTCACGCCCACAGACCCTTGCAAACAGAGCGTAAAAATCAGCAGCGGTAACTCATGCATGGCGTTTACCCTCTTTTTCTGCGCCCTGATGCGCTTTGACAACCAGATTAGGCTTGGTTATGGATGAATCTGGCAGCCCGTTAACGTCGCATACGCTACCGTACTTCGCGCGCAGTTCATCAATCGGGCCAAACTTGATGGCCTCCAGCGGACAGGTCGCAACACAGACGGGCGGTTCACCTTTCGCCAGTAAATCAACGCACATGTCGCACTTGGACATTTGGCCGGTCTGCTCGTTAAGCTGCGGCGCGCCGTAAGGGCAGGACCAGGCGCAATAGCCACAGCCGACGCATTTGTCGGTATCAACGCGCACGATGCCGTCGCCCGGGCGTTTATGCATAGCGGTAGTCGGGCAATTTTTGGTGCAGACAGGGTCCGCACAGTGATTGCAGGAAATAGAAAGCGTATAAGCAAATACGTTATTGCTGACCCCGCCCTGCCCGGTCGGGATGAAACTTCCGCCCTTGACTTCATAGACGCGGCGGAAACGACGGCCTACTTCCAGATTGTTTTTGTCTTTGCAGGCCACCTGGCAGGCTTTACAACCGGAGCAGCGTGAGGAGTCGATGAAAAATCCCAGTTGTTTATCGCTCACCGGCGGGTAATGTGTAAACTGACTCATGCTTTAGCCACCTCCACCAGCATGGTTTGATGTGAATTTCCTTTCGCCAGCGCGGTAATACGGGCCGAGCTGAGGACGTTCGCACAGCCGCCTTTATCAATACCGTTCTCATCCGGCTGCCACCAGGCGCCGGCCTGCATCGCGACAACGCCAGGAATAATGCGCGGCGTCACTTCCGCCGGGATTTCGCAAATCCCGCGTGAGTTATGAATACGCACCATGTCGCCATGCGCAATGCCGCGCGTTTGCGCATCCTGCGGGTTGATCCACAATGTCTGCTGCTGCACTTCAATCAGCCACGGGTTAGCGTATTGCGTTGAGTTGGCGCGGTTTTTTCCTTTCCACGTAATTAACTGGAGCGGAAAATCTTTCGCCAGCGCATCCTCCGGGCCTTCATGCGCGGGAACGTAGTGCGATAACGCCGGGATTTCCGGATGCTGCATGTCGTACAGGCGCTTCGAGAAGATCTCTATTTTCCCTGACGGCGTCGGGAACGGATGATTTTCCGGATCGCGAATATTGTCTTCAAAGGCGATAAATGGCGCGCTTTTGAACAGATGCTGACGGGTCTTTTGCAGCGTGGCGAAATCCGGCAGATTTTCGTCCGGCATCGCCAGGCGCGTCTGTTCCCAGATGTGTTCAATCCACGCTTTCTCATCGCGCCCCTGGCTAAATTCATTCTCAATGCCTAATTTCGCCGCCACCTCACGTAGCCAGTCGTAGTCGGAGCGCCGCTCAAATTCAGGCTCGATCAGTTTTTCAGAGAGTATCAGGTAGCTTGCCGTGCCCCAGGTTTCACCGATGTTCCAGCGTTCCATAAAGCTGGTTTCCGGCAGCAGTAGATCAGCGTATTTCGCGCTCGGCGTCATAAACAGATCGCTGGCGACAATAAACTGGATCTTTGATTCATCCTCCAGTACGCGTACCGCCTGGTGCAGATCGGGGTTCTGATTCGCCAGATAGTTCCCGGCCAGCGAGAACAGAATACGGATGTTACTGTCCAGTTTATCGGCATCTTTCAGCCCCATATCCGGCGTCACTTTGCTGGCGTCGTCTGCGGCCTGCACCCAGTTCATCACCGAAATTTTGGCTTTTACCGGGTTATCCGGCATCTCCGGACCCGCGGCGAATTTACGGTTAGCGCAGCCGCCGTAACCCGCAGCCCAACCGCCTTTGATGCCGACATTACCGGTAATGGTCGCCAGTAGAGTCGAGCCGCGCGCGGTGCGCTCGCCGCAGTTGTGGCGCTGTGGTCCCCACCCCTGAATCAACGCGGCGGGTTTGGTATTCGCGTAATCACGCGCTAACTGGCGAATGGTTTGCGCCGGCACATGGGTGATCTTTTCCGCCCACTCGGGAGACTTAACGACACCGTCTTTGGCGCCGGTCAGATATGCCACCAGCGATTCGTTAGCCGGTACGCCTTCCGGCATTGAGTCTTCATCAAAACCGATAGCGTAGCGCGCAATAAATGCGCGATCGTGCAGATTCTCGCTGATGATGACGTACATCATCGCGTCCATCAGCGCATTGTCGGTGGTGGGCAGCAGCGGGATCCACTGATCCGCCAGCGACGAAACGGTGTCGGAATAGCGCGGATCGACCACGATAAACCGCGTACCGTTCTGCTTCATCTTCTGCAAGAAATAGTTGGTATGACCAAAAATGGTCTCCGTCGGGTTATGGCCCCACAGAATCACCAGTTTGGTCTCCAAAAGCGTATCCAGCGAACTGCCGCTGGCGGCAATGCCGTAAGTATAAGGCGTCGCGGCCGCCGTGTTGCCCATACTCACAGAATGGTAGCTTTCGAGATAGCCGCCGGTCAGATTCAACAGGCGACGCGCCATTTTATCGCCGGAAAAGGTGCCGCCGGAAACGGCGGTACCAACATGAACATAACGCGAAGCCGGGCCATATTTTTCAGTAATCGATTTTAAATTATCGGCGATTAAGGTTGTCGCTTCATCCCAGGAAATGCGCTCGAACTTTCCTTCACCGCGTTTTCCTACACGCTTCATGGGATATTTAAGTCTGTCAGGATGATAAACAAATTTACGGTATGCGCGTCCACGAACACAGGCACGCATCACCGGCATTTGCGCATCCAGCGCATTATCCGGTCGCGTTGAAATTCGCGTCACGATACCGTCACTAACATGCGCCCGAATATCGCATTTGCCCCCGCAGTCAAAAGTGCTGCATGTCTGAACGACTTTTTCCGCAGGCCTGTTTTCAGTTGCTGTCACAGCGCGCGCCTGAGCGGTAGCTGGCGAGGAGACAAAGGGTAACGCAATAAGCGCGGAGCTGGCCTGGATAAAGTGGCGGCGAGAAATAGCGGGCTGTTCGCCATTTCCCTGGCTTTTTATATTTTTCATGATCCGACTCGTCAAATAAAAACCCATTCTCACGTTTTTAAGTGTTAGATCTTTTGATATTTATCAAGCTCCCTCATTAAGGGTAATTCCGGAAAAATTAATAATTCTCATTAACTTTAAATTAAATGAAATTCATAATTTATTCTGAAGAGTTGTTAACGTATTAATTCAAAATTAACCGCTGCAACCTGACCGGACTCATCCATTACGACAAGTTGATAACGTCCAGCGATATTGAGTAATAAAGAAAGGCGATTATTTTCACCATTAACAGGTTCGCCATTTAAAAACCACCAGCGACGCCCTTTACCGCCGGTAGTCGAGACGGGCAGCGTAACGTTTTCCTGGCCTGGCAATTGCCTGATCACCGCGCCATCCCTCACTCCTGACAGCATTAACGGCGCGGCATCACTGCCCTGTAGCGGCGGACAGTGGTCGGACGCCGCGGGCAAGCGGGCGCTACGTCTTTCCGCAGGCGGCAGCCACGGCTCCAGCGGCCGCGGCCAGACGATAAACGTATGCGCACGCGCCTGCGGACAGTCGGCAGCGACACGCCGCCCCGTATCATCCAGCCAGACCGGGAAACGAATACCGTTGATGTCTTCCTGCTCAGGTAACAGCAGCGTGGGCGGCTGGCTGTCGTCAAGCAGCCATGTCGCCAGTCGGCGGCGACAGTTGCTGTCTCCGGCAGGCAGAGTCTGTCCGCCCGGCCAGCAAATGACGCCGCGGCTTACCGTCTGCGGACGCGGATCTTCCGGCAGGCGTCCCGTATGCGCCAGTAACAGATTATTGACCTGGTTAAGTAATGGCACCGCGCTGGCAAAACCAAATTGCCCCACCACAGGCGTGCCGTCAGGTCTGCCTGTCCAGATGCCGATGATATAGCGCGCGTTAACGCCAATAGCCCACGCATCGCGATAGCCGTAACTGGTGCCGGTTTTCCACGCCAACGGCACAATGCGCGGCAGCGCGTTATCCGGCAAGGGTTGCGCTTCATCCGCCATAATCCGTCGAATGATCCACGCCGCTCCCGGCGACATTAATGGTCTTTCCGACAGCGGATCGTCCGGCTGTAACCGTAGTTTCGCCGCTTTCCCATGACGAGCGAACGCGCTGTATGCCGCCGCCATCTCGTCAAGCCGCGCGCCCGCGCCGCCCAGAATCAGCGAAAGATTGGGCGCCGCGCCAGCAGGCAAATATAGCGGCAGGCCGACGTTACGCAGTTTTGCCGCAAATCGTTTCGGCCCATAGGCTTCAAGTACCTGAACGGCAGGCAGATTCAGCGAGCGTACCAGCGCGTCGCTCATGCTGACCGGGCCGTGAAATCCGCTGTCGAAGTTTCCCGGGCGGTAATCTCCGGTGCGGCGCGGAACGTCCTGTAATAATGATGCGGGATGGATCAAGCCGTCATCCAGCGCCAGACCATACACAAAGGGTTTGAGTACCGATCCCGGCGATCGGATCGCCGTTACCATGTCGACATGACCAAAACGGCTGTCGTCATTAAGGTCTACCGATCCTACCCAGCCGCGCACGCTCATATCGGTATGATCGACGACGATCATCGCCAACGAACTGCGTGCAGGCAGCCGCCCTTTCCATGCCCGCGCCAGATCTTCCAGTTGCCGCTGCAATCCGGCGTCCAGCGTGGTCACAATTTTGTCGTTCTGGCTTTTACTCAACATCATTCGGGCAAAAAGCGGCGCCAGTTGCGGCATTTGACGCGGCGCCAGCCAGACCGGTTCTTCACGCGACTCGCGTACCGTTTCGGCAGGCCAGACGCCCTGCGCCGCCATCCGATCCAGCACTTTATTTCGTGCCGCTTCGGCTCTCGCAGGCCAGCGGTCGGGGCGTAACCGGCTCGGCGCCTGCGGCAATACGGCCAGCAGCGCCGCGTCAGCGTAGCTCAGGCGCGCGGGCGGCTTGCCGAAGTAGGCCCAGCTTGCAGCGCCAATACCCTGTAGCGTGCCGCCGAACGGCGCGCGGTTCAGGTACAGCGTCAGGATATCGCGCTTGGACAAATGCCATTCAAGCTGGAGGGCGCGCCAAAGCTGGCGGATTTTACCGCCGAACGTGCGCGAATGCGGGTCCAGCAGTCTCGCCACCTGCATAGTCAGCGTACTGCCGCCGGAAATAACGCGCCCGGCGGTAAGATCCTGCCATGCCGCGCGCGCGACGGAGAAAGGGTTAACGCCAGGGTGCCGCCAGAACCAGCGATCTTCGTAATTGATTAAGGCCTCCAGGTAGCGGGGAGAGACCTCTTCAATCGTCACCGGATAACGCCAGATCCCCCCGGCGTCGGCAAAGCGCCACAGCGGCGTACCGTCATGGGCTACCACGACCCGCGCAGGATGGACCTCATTGAGCGGCAGCGGCCAAAGTTTATCCGCCGCCCATAACGCCAGAAGAATAAAAAGCGGCGCGCCCGCCAGCCACAGCCAGCGGCCACGTTTACCACGCCAACCGTTCATTTAAGGCGTCACAATCAGCAGCCCCTCGCTCGCGCCGGTTGCCCGCCACTGAGGCGCGTACATCGATTCCACCTGCGGTTGCGCAAGCTGGTACGTTCCCGGCGTTACCGCGCGCGCCAGGTAGACCAGCGTCACGGGCTGGCCCTCATTGACAACGACGGCAGCCACAAACCGATCGTCGCGGAATTCCATATACTGAATATCCGCCTGCTGCATCTGATTAAGCAGATTTTGCACTTCGCTACCGCTCTCCGGCAGGCTGGCGCTGCTGTCAGCCAGATTCTGGTTTTCCAGCTCCAGTCCGGCCGGGAGCAGGTCCACCACCAGCGCATCCGGCACATTGCGATCGGCCACTACCGTTAACCAGACCAGCACCAGTTCGCCGCTACGCAACGAGGACAGCGATTTGCGCTGACCATCGGTCCCCAGTATTTGTCGTTCAATCTGCAAAACGTTGCTGGCAGGCTCAGGCGCAGATGAGGGATAGCCGCTGCTATCCAGACGCAGCCATAGCGGCTGGCTACCGGTGTTCGTCACCTCAAGGGCGGCCAGCTGGTCAGCATCCAGATTACGGGTCAGCGCCTTGTCGCCCGACAGCGGCTGCGCCTCTAACGAGGTCTGCGCCTGCCAGGCGCCCGCACTGGCCTGTCGCGAATGCGCGGCGAGGAACAAGGCATTGTTCTCCTGGGTAGAGAGCCAGCGCTGACCGAAGGCCTGCTCAGAAAGCGAGCTTAATAGCGCGTTTTGCGCGTCCGGTCTGAGGTTGTTCTCTTCCAGTAACGACAACATCAGAGCGTTATCGCGCAGAGAACTGCCGTAATCCGCTATCCATTGCCGTTCGTCCTGACGCGGCGTATTCAGAGCCAGCGTAATGGCCTCTTCGCCGCGTCTGGCATCACCCATCGTGTTTAACGCGATGCCCAATTGCATCAGCGGCAGTCCTGAAGCCGCCTGACTACGGCGCTCCCAGATTTCGCGCAGCGCGCCGAGCGGCGCTTTCTGCTGACGCGCCAGTACCAGCGCGGCGTAAGCCTGAGCGGCAAAAGTACTGGCCTGAGTATTATCGCTATAACGAATCAGCATCGTGCCGGGATCCTGCAGATAGCGCAGCAGTCGCTCATTGCCCCGGTTAATGGCCTCCGGCAGGACGCTATATCCCTGCTCGCCCGCGCGAATAAGGAAATCCATCGCGTAGGCCGTTAGCCAGGGCTCTTCCGCCCCATTTTCATCCCATAGCGCAAAACCGCCGTTATCACGCTGCATCTGTAGTACCCGTGAGATGCCGATATCCACCGCGGCGCGCCGTTTTTCATCGCTATCACCGGTAATACCGAGCGACTGCAATTGAGCGGCATTGGTATACAGCGCCGGGAATAACCCGCTGGTGGTTTGTTCCAGGCACCCGTACGGATATGCTTTCAGCTCGCGAATGTAGCGCGCCAGATTGAGCGGCGGTTTTCCGCTTAACAGCAGTTGTCCCTGTAACGTGGCTGGCGAGACGTTTGCCAGATGCTGCTCTGGTACATGCCAGCTCTCTCCCGGCGCCAGCGCAATGCCGCTATTTACCGTTTGGGCAGGCCAGGCCGGACGCACGCCGATTTGCCACTGCTTATGCTGCGCGCCGAGGGTTTCTCCCGGCAGATTCAGACCGCTAATGGTCGCCTGGATTTCGCCTTCGCCAAAACCTTCCAGCGCGCGTACCGGAACGAATAAGGTGGTGCGCACGCCCGGCGCCAGGTTGACCGGTTGCGGCTGCTGGCTAAGCAGTTCCAGTAACCCACTGGCGGCGAGCGCAATATTCAGCGTCTGCGGACGGTCGGTCAGATTGGTGACGTCCAGCACCAGTCGCGAAACATCCCCTCCCGCCAGAAAACGCGGCATATTCAGCTCGGCAATCACTGGCGCGGCGACAACGACTTTGCTTTCGCCGCGACCAAAATCGTCCGCTGTCCATGCCTGCGCCATAACCCGCAGTTCGCCGTTAAAGTCGCCAATCGGCAGCGTTACGATCCCTTCGCCCTGCTCATTGAGCGTGATCGGCTGCGCCTGCTGCGCGATGATATTGACATGGTTTACCGGCGGTTTTCCGCCGCGCTTAAGGTCGTCGCCATCGCCGCCAAAACGCAACGCCGCCAGCCGCCCCTGCCCTTCAATGACCTGGCCGTAAATATCGTAGATATCCGCACCGTAGCGTTTTTGACCGAAGAACGCCTGCCACGGGTCCGGCGTCGCGTAATCGGTGATATTCAATACGCCGCTATCGACCGCGGAGACCAGCACGTTGATCTGTTTTGGCATTTCGCCGTGTTTAACGCTGGCTTTCACCCTGACGGTGAGCGGCTGATTCGGGCGCATTTTAGCCGGGCTTTCCAGCGCCAGATCGAGGCGGCGGTTTTCATCCCCCAGCGGTAGGTGTAGTAACCCCACGGCGCGTTTTGGCGTCGCGGAACGAGATTTATCGCCGGGACGCACCACCAGCGTACTGAGATAGAGATCGTGGCGATTCCAGGTTTTATCCACCGGAATCGTGAGCTCCAGACCTTGTGCCGGCACATCGATCGCCTGCCACCACAGCGGACCGTCGCTGGACTCCACCATGGCATAACCTTTACCGGCGACCGGCGCGGCGATATGCAATTTCATGGTGTCGCCTGGACGATAATTCGCTTTATCCAGTTTGAGGGTGACGCGATCCGGACGCGCCGCGCCGCTACCGTCGCTGTTATCCTGCCAGCTATAGCCGGCCCAGAAACGAACGCTGCTGACCGTCTCATTCGGCGCTTTGACCTCCAGACGGTACGCGCCCCATTCCACCGGGAAGCTGACTTTTCCGGTTTCATCCGCGTTAAGATCCAGCGTCTGCTCGCCCTCCACCAGATCTTTTTGATCAAACTGCGACTGCCAGCCTTCGCTTTCCGACCAGTTCCAGTAATAGTCGCGACGCTCGCGGATGAGCCGCACCTGTAAACCAGACACCGCTTTTTTCTCGCCCTGCGCGTTGGCGTAAACAATATCGAATGCGGCGTTGCTGTCTTCGTCGACAATCGGTTGATTAACGGTGGTATCCGTACGGTAGTCGTATACCGCTTTGGCGGCGAACTGTGGACGAATTCCCGGTAACGTATCGGCAGGCCAAATCGCCTGCTCTACGCGACGAGTGACCGGACGACCGCCAGACTCCAGCAGGCTGGCCTGTAGAATTACCTGCAGCGGCGAATGCGCTTCTTGCCACTGGCTGGCAGCACTCACTTCACCACGTCCGCCTTTATCCAACGTCAGTTGAACTTCGTCCAGGCTGCGCGAAAGATTCTCTTCGGCAATATTGCCGAACTGGAAGCCAGGCAAGGCCGCGACAGCGTCGCGCAGCGGACGCAGGAAAAGTTGCCCTTGCAAGGTATTGCCGTTAGCAGGCGCGCCATACAAGTAATAGCCGACAACGGAGAATTTCACCTCATCCGCAGGCGCCAGAGGTGTTTTTTGCGCCGTCAGGTTGAGCGCCATCCGCTCCGGCATAAAGTCTTCCACGTGGAAATCCCAACTCCGCAGCAAATTATCGCCGGTGTTGGCGCGGACATGCCACAAGCCGGTCGGCGCGTTGATATCCAGCGGATAATTCAAACGGTATAGCCCGTTTTCCGGCTGGCTGACGACGGTACGCATCACCTGTCCGTCTGGTTTTACCACTTCCAGCTTAACGGGTTGATCGGGCAGCGTTTTACCGTCGCTATCGCGCAGTAATCCGTTGAGGATAACCGTTTCGCCCGGTCGGTAGAGATCGCGCGGGCCGAACATAAAGAACTGCTTGCTGTAGCCGGGCGCGCCAGCGACATTAAATTCCGACAGATCCAGAGCCGGAAGCGTGAGATCGAGCAGCGTGGTCTGCTCCTCTTTACGCGCCAGTAATAGCGCCGCCGCTTTATCAGCTTCCAGTTGCACATGTCCCTGCGCGTCGCTCGTCGCCTGCGCCAGCGTCTGACCTTTATCATTCAGAAGAACAATCTCAATTCCCGACTGCGCCGCGCCGTTTTCCAGGCTTTGCGTAAAGATATCCAGCCGATTATGGTAACGGTGCGCGGACACGCCGATATCGCTAAGGGTAAACAACGTAGCGGCATTACTATAGTTGTAGTGTCCAGCCTGATTCATTACCGCCACATATACGCCCGCCTGTTGCAGCGGCTTAATATCGCTTAATGGCAGCAGCAGTTTCTCACGCGTATTGCGCGCCGGATTAAGATCAAAACGACCGGTATAAACCAGATCCGCCATTTTCAGCAGATTGTCGGACTCCCAGTTAGAGAGAGAACTACGGTACTCCCACTGGCTGACAAATGACGCCAGCGATCCGGGCTTAACGCGGAAAAAGTTCACATCAACATGGTTGACGTTAAGCGCCATGACCGGCAGTCCTTCCGCTATTTTCCCCGGTAGCAGCGATCCCCGGCTGGCAAAGCCGACGCTGGGCTGGACATCACGCGTGGTAATCGTTTTTTCATAAGACTTGCCGAAGGTGGCGTTATTCAGCGCTTTAACGGCGGGATCAACCGTGACCACCAGCACGCGTTCAGGTTCCAGATGACGTAACCTTAGCTCTTTTAAATTTGGCGCCAGCTCCCATGCGCCGTCAACGCTGCCGCTTTTCTTATCAACCACGTGAACCACACGGGAGAAATCCTGTTCAGGATCTAAAGGAATTGAAAACGTCAGCACCAGCGTCGCCGCGCCGTCAAGCTGCGCTTCGGAGGCGTCTAATAGCGTGAGCGCTTTGCCCTGGCTTTGCTGCGCCAGCTTTTGTAGCTGTGCCGGGTCTTGCGCGGGCGAGGGCTGCGCTACGGCTGGCGCTTCGCTTTTAGTCGTCGGGGCGGTTTTATCGTTGTTATCGCATCCCGCCAGCGCCAGCATGATCATGCAGGCCCCCACGCGTAAATGTTTCATCTTTCATCCCTGGCCTTAACGGCCTGTCAGCAACGGTTGATGAGATATTATGCGTGAGAAATTTTATTGTGTAAGTCCGTATTACTGTGATGATGCGAAAATTTTACGCAGAAATGTGGTTTCGCCAGCCAAAACAGCCTCTTCTACTTGTCCCTTTTCGGGAAACGTCCGACAATTTGATCATAATCAGGTAACAATGGAGATGCCCATGACCACCGCCTTTTTTGTCGCCGCCGACTGGCTTGCCGAACATATTGATGATCCGGAAATACAGATTCTTGACGCCCGTATGGCGCCGCCAGGACAGGAACATCGTGATATGGCGGGCGAATATCGCGCCGGACATATTCCCGGCGCGCTGTTTTTTGATATTGAAGCGCTTTCCGATCGCGCATCGCCGTTGCCGCATATGATGCCGCGCCCGGAAGCGTTTGCGGTGGCCATGCGTGAACTGGGTGTTCGCCAGGATAAACACCTGGTCATATACGATGAAGGCAATCTGTTCTCCGCTCCGCGGGCATGGTGGATGCTGCGCACGTTCGGTGCCGAGAAAGTGTCCATTCTGGCGGGCGGACTGGCGGGCTGGCAGCGCGACGAATGGCTATTGCGCGAAGGCGAGGAAGCGCATGAAGGAGGCGAGTTTGAGGCGAAATTCACGCCGCAAGCCATGGTGCGTCTCACCGACGTATTGCTGGCAAGTCATGAAAAAACCGCGCAAATCGTTGACGCGCGTCCGGCGGCGCGTTTCAACGCTCAGGTTGATGAACCGCGTCCGGGACTAAGGCGCGGACACATTCCTGGCGCGCTAAACGTCCCGTGGACGGAACTGGTGTATGAGGGCGAATTAAAGACCACTGACGAACTGAATGAGGTTTTTTTCAGCCACGGCGTGAGTTTCGACAGACCGATTATCGCCAGTTGCGGTTCCGGCGTGACGGCCGCGGTCGTGGTGCTGGCGCTCGCCACGCTGGATGTGCCTGACGTCACGCTTTACGACGGCGCGTGGAGCGAATGGGGCGCGCGTACCGATTTACCGGTTGAACCCGCTTAATATCCGCCATGCCGGATGGCGCTCACGCTTATCCGGCCTACCGTTCAGGCTGATGTAAAACGATCTACAGACATTGTTTTTATTCAGCTGTTTTCCACTGTCCTGCAAACGGGCATTATTTTCTCTTAATAAAATCCTATTTTTTATCGGTAAATACTTTACGCCGGGTATAAGGAGTATCATCACCGCTGTTTTGGTTTTCACCGGAAAATAACTCCTGTAAAGATAATTTTTAAGGATGGAAAATGGATATTTTACTCGCTAATTTAATTGAGTTGGTTAAAAAGGTTAACCGTAATAAGGTGCCTAATTCTATGCCTGCCGAGGAAATAAGTCGTCTGCGAGTGCGTAAGTATCGCGATCCGCAAAATACGGAAACCACTGAGTTGCCTGAAAGCCTGAAGGCGCTACTGGCCTACGACCGCGATCTACTTAGCAATTATAATATGCCTGTGATTGAAACATTACAAAGATCTATTGATAAAGAGGGAGTAATTCATTCTTACTCCCCTGATGAAGAGGCGTATTACGGCGCTGGCATGGATAGCTCAGGTATTGATATTGAAGATCTGATGCCTGTCTGGAGTAACGATCCCCGTCTTCCGGCATTAATTCGTATCGATCATGTCGGCGATCAGGCCATTTTTATCTATATCACAGAACGGGATGCCAACGGCGAATACCCTATTGCCCGCATGGAACGTAATGAATTCTGGCTGGCGGAGTCTTCTCTGGTGGAATATCTCTATAATATTATTTCGGGCGCTAAAGACATTGGCTTTACCGAAGAGGATTTACATCTTCCGCAATGGAAGGCACAGCAAAAAATGAATGAACAACGCGATGCCGCTTTACTTGACCTGGAGGATTATCATGAGGCGTTTTGGGCAAAACTGGACGCGCTCGTCGATTAATCGACATGCTGTCGGGTGGCGCTCACGCTTATCCGGCCTACCGTTCAGGCTGATTTAAAACGAATCTACATAAATTCGGTTTAAGCAGGCCACAAAAAAACCGCTCAGTTGAGCGGTTTTTTTGTGCTGGTCCGGTTCGCGGCCTTTCCAGCAGGCTTTGTTGCCATAGCAACGCAGGCACACCGTAGGGGATTAATACTCCCTTTTAAGGGAGCAAATGTCAATATGATTTACCGGGAAACTATTCAACATTTGAGGTATTATCTTTCCCGGCCCTTTCCGCCGTCTCGCAAACGGGCGCTGGCTTCAGGAGAGGATAACCCATGGCCGTAAGCGCAGGCACACCGTAGTGCCTGCTATCACGGCATTATCGCCAGCGGTGCTGCCGTGATGCGGTCTTCGCAAGGACCGCAACATGAAGGTACGATGCTTTTGTGTCGTGCTTCTTGTTTCTGGCACGTTGTGTCTTCACGCAGACAGAAGCCACCCAGGTAGCTCTGTTCCCGTAACGCTCAACGTCCAGAGCAGGTAAGCCAGGAGGCCGCCCTGTTGGGCGGCTTTCTTTTCTTCAGATGATGCGGTTCTGTTTAAAATCGCGCAGGAACCCGCCCCAGCGGCGCTCGTAGAACGGCGCGATATGCTCGGTGATAAAGTGGCTGATACCCTGCTCGCCCTTCCTCACCTGACAAATATCGATCGGTTCGTCACCCGGTAACGTGTCGGTCGCCACATTGCCCGCTGCGTGAATGATCTCTTCAATCTCGCCGTCAGCCTCAATGCCAATCAGCAGATTGGGTTGGGCGTCCGCATGTTCTTTAATCGCGCAGAGAAACGCGCGTTTCACCGGTTTGATGGTTTTAAACAGCGTAGTGAGGGAATCAATCATCTGCGACGGCGGCTCGGCCACTTCGGATAAAATAAGCGACTCGCCGCCTTCCAGCACTTCCTGCGTACTTAACGGACTGCCTTCCTCAGCGAGAAGCAGGCTGATTTCACGCGGCATAAACTCTTTGCCCGTCGGCAATTTAGCGTTGAGGAATAGCGTTTCGCCAAGCGTCATTTCAAACAGCGTGCGCGCCGGCATCACCACAAATGCCTGTTCGTCTTCCACGGCCTGCTGCAGCGCCTCCAGAGAAGTAAAGAAGGGAATGACGGTCGTGCCGTCTTCTTTTTCCCAGTGCTGCAAATCCAGAGCACTGTCTTCCACAATCGCCTCGCCTTCGGCAGCGCTGCCCGGCGCCCAGACGGTGGACTCCAGTAAGGTACGGAAAAATGCCGGACGATGCGCGGGCTCAGTCGCCGCTTTCTCCAGCAAGATTTCTAATTCATTTTTAGTTTCGGACATAGGAATCACAAATTATGTATATGGGTTGTAGGCCTGATAAGACGCACGGCGTCGCCATCAGGCAAAATGCCGGGTGGCGCTTCGCTTACCCGGCCTACAAAAACACCGTTCAGGCGGTCAGCAAATTCGCGATGGTGCGCACACCCAGACCGGTTGCCCCGGCAGCCCACTGCTCAACCGGCGCTTTGCGATAAGTGGCGGAACAGTCAATGTGCAGCCAGCCTTCGCGGTAATTTTCAACAAAGTGCGACAGAAAACCTGCGGCGGTGCTTGCCCCGGCGGGATACGCCGCGCTGCCGGTGTTGTTCAGTTCCGCAAAGTTAGACGGCAGCTGGTTACGGTGGAACTCCGCCAGCGGCAGACGCCAGAACGGTTCATTCTCTTGCGCCGCGCTGGTCAGCAAGCGCCCCGCCAGCGTATCGTCAAAACTGAATAGCGCATGGTAGTCGTTACCCAGCGCCGTTTTCGCCGCGCCGGTTAACGTCGCCATATCAATGATTAGCTGCGGGTGTTGCGCGCTGGCGTCAATCAGACCATCTGCCAGCACCAGTCGCCCTTCCGCATCGGTATTCATGACTTCGACATTCTTACCATTACGGTAGCGAATAATATCGCCCAGTTTAAACGCATTGCCGCTGATCAGATTATCGGCGCAGCACAGGAACAGTTTTACGCGTTTATTCAGCCCACGGGTAATGGCGAACGCCAGCGCGCCCGTTACTGTCGCCGCGCCGCCCATATCGGATTTCATTGAGTCCATAAAAGCGCTTTGTTTGATACTGTAGCCGCCGGAGTCAAAGGTGATACCTTTACCGACCAGGCAGGCATAAACCGGCGCATCTTTGTCTCCCGTCGGGTTGTAATCCAGCGCCAGCAGCACCGGCGGACGCTCAGAACCACGGCCTACGGTATGCAGCCCCATATAGTTCTGCTCGCGCAGATCTTCGCCTTTGGTGATACGGTAAGTGACGCTATCGCACGCGACGCTGCACAGCAGATCCACCGCGCGCTGCGCCAGTTGCTCCGGCCCAAGCTCTTCCGCCGGAGCATTAATGGTGTCGCGCACCCAGTCAATAATGGTCAGGCGGTTATCCAGTTCCTGACGTTGGGCATCGTCTAAATCCGGCCACATTACGGTACGGACGCCTTTTGGTCCTTTGTAACCCGCCCAGAATGCCCAACAACGCTCGGTATCCCATCCTTCGCCTGTCAGCGCGACCTGTTTTATTCCCAGGCCGTCGATTTTACGCGCCGCACGCTGGATCAATCCCAGATCGTCTTTACCGTTAAGATGCAAGGTAATACCGTCGTTATTAATACTGTAAGTGGCTTTATCGCCCCAGCGCGCATCGGCAGGCTGCGTGGAAAGCGTAATTTTCATGGCTTCTGTCATTGTTATTTTCCTTATTAGCAAACGGGCCGCCGTAGGGCAGCCCGTTATTTGACTTACTCTGCTTCATCCAACCAGACTAGCAGAATCGCCTCCAGAATTTTTTCATTGGATGCGTTAGGGTCGTCGTCAAAATCGTCCAGTTCGCAGATCCACTGATGCAGATCGGTGAAACGAACGGTTTTAGGATCGACATCAGGATATGCGTCGTATAACGCTTCGCCGATCTCGCGGCTATCGGTCCACTTGAGTCCCATACTACCCTCTGTTAATGCTCACGCGCATGGTTGATTGTGTAACGTGGAATTTCGATAACCAGATCGTCGTCGGTAACGCGGGCCTGGCAGCTCAGTCGACTTTCCGGCTCCAGCCCCCACGCTTTATCCAGCATATCGTCTTCTTCTTCCGAACTTTCCGGCAAGGAGTCGAAGCCTTCACGTACAATACAGTGACAGGTGGTGCAGGCGCACGATTTCTCACAGGCGTGTTCAATCTCGATGCCGTTGCGCAGCGCAACGTCAAGAATGGTTTCACCGGTCTCAGCTTCCAGAACTGCGCCATCCGGACAAAGATCCTGATGAGGCAGAATAACAATCTTCGGCATGTTAAACCTCGTCTACGGAATGGCCTTTCAACGCGCGACGAACCGACTGGTCCATGCGGCGAGCGGCAAATTCCTGGGTTTGTTTATCTACGTTTTTAATGGCTTGTTCTATGGCGTCAACATCATCGCCTTGTGCGACCGCGCTTAAATGTGCGGCGGCATCATCAATGCATTGACGTTCTGCGGCGCTTAACAGCGCGGCGTCGGCAGTTAGCGCGCCGGTCAAACTTTCCAGCACGCGCGCGGCTTCGACTTTTTGCTCCGCCAGCATACGCGCTTTCACGTCCTGCTCGGCAAAACTCATGGAATCCTTGATCATCGAGGCGATTTCGCCATCGGTCAGGCCATAGGAAGGTTTGACCTGAATGGAGGCCTCGACGCCGGTGGATTTTTCCATTGCGGTGACGCTCAACAGGCCATCGGCGTCTACCTGGAAGGTCACGCGAATATGCGCCCCGCCCGCCGGCAGCGGCGGAATCCCGCGCAGAGCAAAGCGCGCCAGCGAGCGGCAGTCCTGCACCAGTTCGCGTTCGCCCTGCATCACATGGATAGACATCGCGGTCTGGCCGTCTTTGAAGGTGGTGAAATCCTGCGCGCGCGCCACCGGGATAGTGGTGTTGCGCGGAATGACTTTTTCCACCAGGCCGCCCATCGTCTCCAGCCCAAGAGAGAGTGGAATCACGTCCAGCAGCAGCATTTCGCTGTCCGGCTTGTTGCCGACCAGAATATCGGCCTGAATCGCTGCGCCGATAGCGACCACTTTATCCGGGTCGATAGCGGTTAACGGCGTGCGGCCAAAAAATTCGCCCACGCGCTCACGCACCAGCGGTACACGGGTCGAACCGCCGACCATGACCACTTCCAGAACGTCCTGGGGATCAACGCCGGCATCTTTCAATGCGCGACGGCAGGCCAATAGCGTGCGCTTAACCAGCGCGGAAATGAGATCGTTAAACTGCTCGCGAGTGATCTCCCCCTGCCAGCCCGCAACGTTAACGCGAACAGTATCGGCATCGCTTAAGGCGATTTTCGCGGCAATCGCGGCATCCAGCAGTTCGCGCTGAACGCGATTGTCGCTACGATCGGCAATTCCCGCCTGCTCGCGAATATAGTCCGCCAGCAGATGGTCAAAGTCGTCGCCGCCGAGCGCAGAATCACCGCCCGTCGCCAGCACTTCAAACACCCCGCGGCTCAGGCGTAAAATAGAGATATCGAAGGTACCGCCGCCGAGATCGTAAACAGCAATAACGCCTTCTTTGCCTGAGTCCAGACCGTAGGCAATCGCCGCCGCCGTCGGTTCGTTGAGCAGGCGCAACACATGCAGGCCTGCCAGCCGCGCGGCGTCTTTCGTCCCCTGACGTTGGGCATCATCGAAATAGGCGGGAACGGTAATCACCACGCCATCCAGCTCGCCGGAGAGCGATTCGCTAGCCCGCGCGGCCAGCGCTTTGAGAATATCAGCCGATACGCGTACCGGATTGAGCAATCCAGCCGCCGTGTCAATCATCGGCAGCCCATTAACGCTTGCCTTAAACCGGTAAGGCAGATGCGGATAGCGCGCCTGGATATCCGCCAGCGAGCGTCCCATCATGCGTTTCACAGAGCTGATAGTGTTGGCCGTATCCTGCGCGGCATTGTCACGCGCAGCGTAACCGACCGTATGGCCCTGCTGCTGATAGTGAACCACTGAAGGCAACAGGTGGCGCCCTTCGTGGTCAGGCAGAGTTTCCGCCTGGCCGCTGCGAACCGTCGCAACCAGAGAGTTGGTAGTGCCTAAGTCGATGCCCGCCGCCAGACGACGCTGATGCGGCGCGGCGCTCAGACCAGGCTCACTAATTTGTAATAAGGCCATGTTAGATTCCAGTTAAAAATCGAGCAGCTTTTCTTCGAGTTGTTCTGCGCTGCTTCGCAGTTTATCGAGAAACCGCAGTTTGCGCACCGTATCCGCCGCCGCGTCCCACGCGGCGTTGTCCAACTGTTCCACCATTTGCTGAAGACGAGCATCAAACATCTTTTGTACGCGTTTGATGAAGCTTTCCAGCCGCGCGTCGTCTTTTGATTGTTCGATATCGTCCAGCTCTTCGCGAAGCGTGAGTTGTTCCATCAGAAACGCGGTGTCGCGTACCGTATGTTGCTCGCTGGCCAGATCGAACCCGTGTAAGGAAAGCAGATACTCCGCGCGCGTCAAAGGGTGACGCAGCGTTTGCCAGGCCTGGTTGATCGTGGCGGATTGCTGGACGGCGGCAAGCTGCTGCGCCTGAGTGCCGTTGGCAAATTTGTCAGGGTGATACTGGCGTTGCAGATCCTGAAAACGAAGGCTCAGCGCCTGGGTGTCAATCTGATAACGGGCTGGTAAGCCAAAGAGGGTGAAGTAATCCATAACATTCTCAGGGATAGCCTGTCAGAACAAACCCCACACGCAGGCGACCACGGTGGGGTTATACCTTCTTACTTCGCGCCGCAGATGCGTTGTCTGCGCGGGTTCCCCCAGTCATTTACTCAAGTAAGCGCCTGGGGATTCACTCGCTTGCCGCTTTTCTACAGCACGAATGCTCGGTATAACAGCGGAACACGGTTACACGTGGAAGCTTTCGCCGCAACCACACTCATCTTTCACATTCGGGTTGGAGAATTTAAACCCTTCGTTCAGACCTTCTTTTACGAAGTCCAGCTGTGTACCGTCCAGAAATTGCAGGCTCTTGCCGTCAACCACTACCTTAACGCCTTTGTCTTCAAACACGGTGTCTTCCGCCGTTGGCTCGTCAACAAATTCCAGTACATAAGCCATACCTGAGCAGCCGGAGGTTCTCACGCCCAGACGCAGACCAAACCCTTTACCACGGTTGGCCAGGAAGGTATTAACTCGCGCTGCTGCACTGTCGCTAAGTGTAATCGACATAACAAAACCTCAATGTTAACGTTCTATTTTATTTCGCTTCGCGTTTGCTTTTGTAATCCGCAATAGCGGCTTTAATCGCGTCTTCCGCCAGAATAGAGCAGTGAATTTTCACCGGCGGCAGCTCCAGTTCGTCTGCAATGTCGGTGTTTTTAATCGCCTGCGCTTCGTCCAGGGATTTCCCTTTCACCCACTCCGTTACCAGAGAACTGGAGGCGATAGCGGAACCGCAGCCGTAAGTCTTGAAGCGCGCGTCTTCAATGATACCTTCATCGTTAACTTTAATCTGCAACTTCATGACGTCGCCGCAGGCCGGAGCGCCAACCATGCCGCTTCCCACGTTATCGTCGTTGTTGTCAAACGACCCTACGTTACGCGGGTTCTCATAGTGATCGATTACTTTTTCGCTGTAAGCCATTATAAATTCTCCTGATTCCGATACCGATTAATGATGTGCCCATTCGATGCTGTTCAGATCCACACCCTGCTTGTACATTTCCCACAGTGGAGAAAGGTCACGCAGGCGGCCAATGGATTTACGAACCAGATCAATGGTGTAGTCGATCTCTTCTTCAGTGGTAAAACGACCTAAAGAGAAACGGATAGAGCTATGCGCCAGCTCGTCATTCATGCCCAACGCGCGCAGCACGTAGGACGGTTCCAGACTGGCGGATGTACAGGCGGAACCGGAAGAGACCGCCAGGTCTTTCAGCGCCATGATCAGCGACTCGCCTTCAACGTAGTTAAAGCTCACGTTGAGAATGTTTGGCGCGCCCTGCTCAAGGTCGCCGTTCAGGTAAACTTCTTCAATATCTTTGATGCCGTTCCACAGACGGTTACGCAGACCGCGCAGACGGGCCATTTCGGTCTCCATCTCTTCTTTCGCGATACGGTAAGCTTCGCCCATGCCGACGATCTGGTGGACAGGCAAAGTACCAGAGCGCATACCGCGTTCGTGCCCGCCGCCATGCATCTGCGCTTCAATGCGAATACGCGGCTTACGACGCACATACAGCGCGCCAATGCCTTTCGGACCATAAATTTTATGACCGGAGAAGGACATCAGATCCACTTTCAGTTGGCTCAGGTCGATAGGCAGTTTGCCCACGCTCTGGGTGGCGTCAACGTGGTAGATGATACCGCGCGCGCGGCACATTTCGCCGATGGTCGCGATATCCTGCACCACGCCGATTTCGTTGTTCACGTGCATGATGGAAACCAGAATGGTGTCGTCACGCATCGCTGCTTCGAGCTCGTTGAGATCGATGATGCCGTTGCGCTGGGGCGCCAGGTAGGTCACTTCAAACCCTTCGCGCTCAAGCTGACGGCAGGTGTCCAGCACCGCTTTGTGCTCGGTCTTGCTGGTGATGATGTGCTTGCCTTTTTTCTGATAAAAGTTGGCAGCGCCTTTGATCGCCAGGTTATCGGACTCCGTCGCCCCTGAGGTAAAGACGATTTCACGCGGGTCGGCGCCGACCAGTTCAGCAATCTGGTTGCGGGCGATATCGACGGCTTCTTCAGCCTGCCAGCCGAAACGGTGTGAACGAGACGCCGGGTTCCCAAAGGTTCCGTCCAGGGTCAGAAACTGCATCATTTTCTCGGCAACACGCGGGTCCACCGGCGTGGTTGCGGAGTAGTCGAGATAAATCGGTAATTTCATTGCTCTTAAACTCCGTACATCACTCAATGCAAGGAATCAGGCAACCGGCTGGATGTACGACCGTGTTGACGGGACGTCCGCGTCCCGGCCTGATTCTGAATTCTTTTTTACGCTTCATCCTTCAGACGACCGCGGCATTCACCGCATGAGGCCGCCAGAAGAGATGGCGTAATATTTTAATTAAGCGCGTAATTTAACGTCGATAGCGTCCTGCGCACGACCACTGGCGCGCGGCGCGTCATGCGTGTGCTGGCGACCAGACACATCCAGAACTTCCTGGTTATTCACCAGCTCGCCTAAGGTAATATTGTTGAGAAAACCGGTCAGGCGATCGCTTAAATCACGCCACAGCGCATGGGTCAGGCATTTATCGCCGCCCTGGCAGCCGCCTTTGCCCTGGCAACGGGTCGCGTCAACGGATTCATCAACCGCGCTGATCACTTCGCCGACCGCGATACTGCCAGCATCTTTACCCAGCAGATAACCGCCGCCCGGCCCGCGTACGCTGGAAACCAGACCGTTTTTACGTAAACGGGAAAATAGCTGTTCCAGATAAGAAAGGGAAATCCCCTGACGTTCAGAAATATCAGCCAACGGTACCGGGCCCGCTTCGGAGTTGAGCGCAACGTCTAACATTGCGGTCACGGCATAACGCCCTTTAGATGTCAGTCTCATGTCTTACTTAACCTCAAACTCGCCCCTGCCCGGGGTTTTTTATTGTAAAATGGGGGTATTGCATAGCAGGGACAAGTCTGACATTCCCGAGTAATTTGGTCAACTATTTACTTGAGTAAATTAGTCAGGTATTTAGCGTTCCGTGCGGCATTAACGCGGTTACTTGCCTTTATTCTGCTGCTCAATAGACGCCAGAATCCCACGCAGAATATTCAACTCCTGGCTTTCCGGGCGGGCGCGGGTAAACAGACGGCGCAATTTATTCATCACCTGCCCCGGATGGTTTTCGCGAATAAAGCCAGTGGAGAGCAACGTCTGCTCCAGATGGCCGTAGAAACGTTCAAGATCGTCCACCAGCGGATACGGTGTCTCTTCATGATCTGCCGCGTCGCCGTTTTCCTGCGTCGCCAGCCAGGCCATGCGGACTTCATACGCGATGACCTGTACCGCCATCGCCAGATTCAACGAGCTGTACTCCGGGTTAGCGGCAATAGCGACGTGATAATGGCATTTTTGCAACTCATCGTTAGTCAGCCCGACACGCTCACGACCAAAAACCAGCGCAACCGGCGTATTTGCCGCTTCCGCCACGCTTTTTAAGCCGCACTCGCGCGGATCAAGCATCGGCCACGGCAGAGTGCGGGAGCGGGCGCTGGTGCCGACCACCAGGCTACAGCCAGCCAACGCTTCATCCAGCGTATCGACGATCTGCGCATTACCGATCACATCGCTGGCGCCTGCCGCCAGGGCGATGGCCTGGGAGTCCGGTTTCACCAACGGGTTTACCAGCCACAGGTTAGTTAAGCCCATGGTTTTCATAGCGCGAGCCACGGAGCCCATATTGCCGGTGTGGGAGGTTTCCACCAGCACAATTCGAATGTTTTGCAGCATTGTCTTTCTTCAGCTAAAGATTATTCTGACATCTTACCATAAAACCAAGACAGATTCCGATCTCGCTGCTATACTCTGCGCCGTTTTCCCGTTCTTTAACATCCAGTGAGAGAGACCGATGCATCCGATGCTGACCATCGCCGTGCGCGCAGCGCGCAAGGCGGGTAATGTAATTGCCAAAAACTATGAAACTCCGGACGCTGTAGAAGCGAGCCAAAAAGGCAGTAACGATTTTGTGACCAATGTAGATAAGGCCGCTGAAGCGGTGATTATCGACACCATTCGCAAATCTTACCCGCAACACACTATTATCACCGAAGAAAGCGGTGAGCACGTTGGCACAGATCAGGATGTTCAATGGGTTATCGATCCGCTGGATGGCACCACCAACTTCATCAAACGTCTGCCACACTTCGCTGTTTCCATTGCTGTACGCATTAAAGGCCGTACTGAAGTGGCTGTCGTGTACGATCCGATGCGTAACGAACTGTTCACCGCCACCCGCGGTCAGGGCGCGCAGCTGAACGGCTACCGTCTGCGCGGCAGTACCGCTCGCGATCTGGACGGCACTATCCTCGCTACTGGCTTCCCGTTCAAAGCCAAACAATACGCGACCACCTACATTAATATTATCGGCAAGCTGTTCACCGAATGCGCCGATTTCCGCCGCACCGGTTCCGCCGCGCTGGATCTGGCCTATGTGGCTGCAGGTCGTGTCGATGGTTTCTTTGAAATTGGCCTTCGTCCGTGGGATTTCGCCGCGGGCGAACTGCTGGTTCGTGAAGCGGGCGGTATCGTCAGCGATTTCACCGGCGGTCATAACTACATGATGACCGGTAATATCGTGGCGGGGAATCCGCGCGTCGTTAAAGCCATGCTGGCGAATATGCGCGACGAACTGAGCGATGCGCTGAAGCGCTAAGTCTCTTCGGCGGATGGGGCCACTCATCCGCCGTGCCTTTTCAGGCGTTTTTCCTAAACACAGCCTCATCGCTTTACTTGCCTGCATGTTTTTGTACGATCGCTCCCTGCTCCGCTATGGACATAAAGCGGCAAGGAAGCGAACATGACCCTTCAACATACCCGACGCATCGTCAAATCCCTTTTTATTCTGTTTATTATTGTGGTCTGTATTTACCTGCTACCCCGCGTAGCGATCAATGCCTTTTATTACCCGGACAATAAAGTCTATGGACCAACCCCTGCCGAAGCTGAATCCATTACCTTTACCGCCAAAGATGGCACGCATCTGCACGGCTGGTTTATTCCCACTGCTTTCGGCAGGCCGGAAAACGCCGTCGCGACGGTGATTCATGTCCATGGCAACGCCGGAAATATGTCGGCGCACTGGCCGTTAGTCAGCTGGCTGCCAGAACGCAACGTAAACCTGTTTATGTTTGATTACCGTGGTTTTGGCGAATCTGAGGGCACCCCATCACAAGAAGGGCTACTGGATGATACGAAAAGCGCGATAGATTATGTGCGGCATCGTGCCGACGTTAACCCCGAGCGCCTGGTACTGCTGGGGCAGAGCCTGGGCGGCAATAATGTACTGGCCGCCGTAGGCCACTGCGTAGGCTGCGCAAATATGCGCTACGCCGACCAGGCGGGCATACGTGCGATTATCCTCGACTCAACGTTTTTATCCTATTCCTCCATCGCCAACCAGATGATCCCGGGCAGCGGCTATTTGCTTGATGACCGCTATAGCGCGGATCGCAATATTGCCAGCGTCAGCCCCATTCCGGTATTGATTCTTCATGGCACGGCAGACCATGTTATTCCCTGGCAGGACAGTGAGAAATTGTATGCCCTCGCCCGGGAGCCCAAACAAAAAATCTTCATTCCTGACGGCGATCACATTGATGCTTTTTCCGGACGTTATGCAAACCTTTACCGTGATGCAATGATTAAATTTATTCAGACCGCGCTATCCGCTAAATAGCGCGACGCTGTATATATGCATATTTTATGATTAAGAATATATTTATTATACCGATAGTAAAAACCATTTTTTCCCGTTAGCGAAGGCAGTGGATTAGCGCTAGCGTAACAGTAATATTCAACTGATTTTTATAACAATTTATTTTCATTTGTTTTTCCTGAATATTACTGTGGAGTATGTGATGGCTATCAAAATTACGCCTGACGAGTTTAGTTTGCTTATCCAGCGATTAAACAAAAAATGGCGCGTGTTTGCCCCGTCCGCAGAGTTTCGCGGCGGACGTTTTTCCGACACTGACAACATTATTTATCAACGGATTAGCGGCTGGCGCGATCTCATCTGGCACGAGAAATCGCACATGTCGCCGAATACCATAATTGCCCCTATCACCGAAACGCTCTTTTATTTCGATAAAGACACCATCCAAATTGCCGAGACAGACACTTCCCCGATAATCATCTTTGCCCGCGCCTGCGACATTAACGCCATGTCGCGGCTGGATTATATGTATTTATCAAATGGGAATAATTCCGATTACAGTTACCAACTGCTACGGGAGCATATTCGTTTCGTCCTTATTGAGTGTGAAGAAAGCTTCGAAAATTGTTTCTGCGTCTCAATGGGTACTAATAAAACTGACTGTTATAGCGCCGCCATGCGTTTTAGCGATGAGGGCGCGCTTGTCAGCATCCGCGATCCCTTTATCGAGGCGGCGATACAAGGGCTGGGGCAGGAGGCTGACTATACCCCCTCTTTCGTCAGCGAAAACCGGGAAACCGTCGTCACGCCGGACAGCGTTTGCCGCGATCCGCAAAAAATTCGCGACATTCTCACCCGCCATCCGCTATGGGACGCTTACGACAGCCGCTGCATCAGTTGTGGCCGCTGCACTACCGGGTGCCCAACCTGTACCTGCTATAGCGTCTTTGACGTCGCCTATGATGAAAATCCGCAGCGCGGCGAACGCCGTCGCCAGTGGGCAAGCTGCATGGTGCCGGGCTTTAGCGACATGGCCGGCGGTCATGGTTTTCGCGAAAAACCCGGCGAGCGTCTGCGCTACCGCGCCCTGCATAAGGTCAATGACTACAAAGCGCGCAACGGCATTGAACATATGTGCGTCGGCTGCGGCCGCTGCGACGATCGCTGCCCGCAATACATCAAATTTTCTTTGATTATCAACAAAATGACCGCTGCTGTTCGGCAGGCGCTGGCAGAGGAGGCATAACGCATGTCACATTGTTCCTGTCATGATAAACCGCAGCACAGTTTGCTGCCTGCGGCGTACCGCATCCTCAGTATTACTCGCCACACGCCGCTGGAGTGGAATTTCCGCGTGGCCGTCGATTTTCCTGCGCACTGGGGGCAATTTGTTGAGGTGTCGCTGCCGCGCGTCGGCGAAGCGCCCATCTCCGTTTCCGACTACGGCGACGGCTGGATAGATCTGCTGATCCGTAATGTCGGAAAAGTGACCAGCGCCCTCTTTACGCTGAAAGAAGGCGACAACGTGTGGCTACGCGGCTGCTATGGCAATGGCTATCCGGTCGATACGCTGCGCCATAAACCCTTACTGGTTGTCGCAGGCGGCACGGGCGTCGCGCCGGTGAAAGGCTTAATGCGCTATTTCGTTGAGAATCCCCAGGAAATTGGTCAACTGGATATGATTCTCGGCTATAAAAATCGCGATTGCGTGCTGTACAAAGAAGAAATGGCGACGTGGCGCGGCAAACATAATCTGGTGCTCACGCTGGATGAAGGCGAGGCTGATGACCGTTACCAGATTGGTCGGGTGACCGATCGGCTTGCCGACATGACGCTTAGCGATATCGACACCATGCAGGCCATCGTCGTTGGGCCGCCAATAATGATTACCTTTACCGTAAAAATGCTGCTGCAAAAAGGGCTCAAGCCGGAGCAAATTTGGGTGGACTACGAACGCCGGATGGCCTGCTCCGTCGGGAAGTGCGGCCACTGCCGTATGGGCGAAGTGTATGTCTGCACCGACGGCCCGATATTTAACTACGCCGTCGCGCAACGTTTTGCCGATTAAGGAGAACATCATGAGCATTGATATTGATATCATTAAAGCCCGTGCGAAAAACGAATATCGCCTGTCAAAAGTGCGCGGCGAAGCCATGATCAGCGTCCGCATTCCCGGTGGTATTTTGCCTGCGCATTTGCTAACGGTGGCGCGTGACATCGCCGAAACCTGGGGCAACGGACAAATTCACCTCACTACCCGCCAGAAGCTGGCGATGCCGGGTATCCGTTACGAAGATATCGACAACGTGAACGCTGCGCTGGAGCCGTTTCTTCGCGAGATTGAAATAGAACTGTGCGACGTCCAGGTTGAGGATACCAAAGCGGGCTATCTCGCTATTGGCGGGCGAAATATTGTCGCCTGTCAGGGGAACCGCATTTGCCAGAAAGCCAACACTGACACGACCGGTCTGTCCCGTCGTCTTGAAAAACTGGTCTATCCCAGCCCTTATCATCTCAAAACGGTCATCGTTGGCTGCCCGAATGATTGCGCGAAGGCGTCAATGGCCGATCTGGGAATTATTGGCGTGGCGAAAATGCGCTTCACTGCCGATCGCTGTATCGGTTGCGGCGCCTGCGTGAAGGCCTGTAGTCACCACGCGGTAGGCTGCCTGGCGCTGAAGAACGGCAAAGCGGTCAAAGAAGAGTCCGCCTGTATCGGCTGCGGCGAGTGCGTGCTGGCCTGTCCGACGCTGGCCTGGCAACGTAAGCCGGATCAGCTCTGGCAAGTCCGTCTGGGCGGACGCACCAGTAAAAAGACGCCGCGCGTCGGCAAGCTCTTCCTCAACTGGGTGACTGAAGATGTGATAAAGCAGGTGATCGTTAACCTGTATGAATTTGAAAAAGAGATGCTCGGCGGAAAACCGATCTATCTCCATATGGGCCATCTGATCGACAAAGGCGGCTACCTGCGTTTTAAAGAACGGGTACTGCGCGGCGTTCAGCTCAATCCGGAAGCGATGGTCGCCGAACGCATTTACTGGGCCGAAGACGAATCCGTCGCGCGGATGCATCTCAAACCCGCCGGGCACTAATCAACCACGCCATGGCCGCAGCCCGCCCACAGGCTGCGGCACGCTAAACCACATGACCAGCGCCGCGACAAGCAGTATGACCCCTCCGGCCAGCGCCAGCGTTGACCAGCCTACCTGCCGCCATAACGCTGGCGCTTTGTTTCCACTGAGCTTCACCGCCAGAGCACGAAAAGTGTGTACCAGCAACGCCAGCGAGGTAATCGTTAGCGAGGTTCCCGCCGCCATCGCCAGTACCGACGCCATTCCCCAGCTAAAAACGCCAATCACTTTACTGAATAACAGCACCATTATCGCGCCGGAACAGGGCCGCATCCCCATAGACAGTACGATCATGAGTCGCGCGCGCCAGTCATCGCCGCTATGCAATTGTTCCTGCGTCGGTAGATGCTGATGTCCGCAGCCGCATTTTTCATGGTGAACATGGCGCGGCGTAAAAGCGATAAAGACAGGTTTACGTAGCAGCGCGCGTAACCTTTTTATGGCCCGCCAGCACAGCAAGATGCCCAGCCCGCCAACTAACGCATAGCTCCCCTTTTCCAGCCAGAAACCGCTCAGATGGAGCTGCCTGGCCGGAAGTTGCAATACGGTCAGCACGCCCACCACCAACCCGATAGCCACGAACCCCTGTAATAACGCGGCGGCGAGGGTTAACACGATACTTGATTTCAGCTTCGAAGGATGCGTCGCCAGCCATGTCGCGATCACCACTTTGCCGTGTCCCGGCCCCAGCGCATGAAGCACGCCATACATAAAACTCAGCAGAAGCAACGATCCGCCCGCCCGCTCAGGATGCGTCGCCACCGCGTTAAGCAGCGCGCTCAACTGCTGATTTACGTCCCGCTGCCAAAGAGCGCTTTTCAACATCACCTGCGGCCAGGCCTGCCATATCCACAGACCGCCAACCAGCATCAGCAGCAGGAATAACGCCAGTGGCCACAGCGAGAGCCAGCGTCGCCCCGGAGCGCGTTGAGAAAAAATTACTGACATTGCAAGGTCACCGTTTGGGCAAACTGTTTACCTAAATCCATATCCTCCGGCGGCGCGTCCTCTTTATCCAGCGACTGGGCGAAACGTAGCGTCTCTTCGCCGGGCGCAGGAGTATAAACCTGAATCCGACACTTTTCGCGCAGCGGTTCCGGCATCGTGATATCGCTGTCCTGGTCATAATGCATATCGACATAATAAGAGGGATCAAACGTTGAAAAGGTATAAGTCTGTCCGCTTAACGGCTGCGGTTCAGCCAGCGGTAGCGTAAAGGTCAATACCGCCTGATGCACGTCACGCGTCATACCGTATTCTGTCGGCCTGTTTTTAAACTTCACTTTCGCGCCATTGCGCCACACTTCTGTAAAGTAGTGCTGCCCAAGTACGTTAGCCATCACTTCCGCCGCCAACTTTTTCCATATTTCTGACTCCGGTGCCGCGTTTCCGGCGTCATACAGCAGATCTGCGGACGTCAGCGCGTCCATTGTCCAGCGCATTTTTAACGCCACAAATTGCTCATTTTCACTGACCACCTGCGTTTGCAGACGGATGAAGCTGTGCGGATGCGCCGCCGCCACGAAAGATAAAACGGCAAGAAATAGTGTTAAGGCGCTGCGTTTCACTGGCTTCATCTGTTCCTCGCGATAAAAATTCTGTGACGTTCCTCAGCATTCCTGGCCTAAAAGCACGCTTATCACATTTTTCACGCGCAAACTTTAGCTATCCTTACCAGACAAACTAACGGGAGACCTGACAGATGATGCCGACAATTGCCCCACCATCTGTACTTTCCGCTCCCCAGCGCCGCTGTCAGGTATTGCTGACGCTTTTCCAGCCGGAGCCAATTGCCACGGTGGAAATCTTCAGCGCGCTTAATGGCGTTGATGATGATACTGCCCGTGAGGATATCACTGAGACAAGCCTGGAGATCCAGCGCTATCATCGCCTTGCCATCACAACATGCCAGAACGGTTGCTATCGGATCGAAGGTACAGCACTCGATCAGCGCCTTTGCCTTTTACACTGGCTCAGGCGCGGCCTGCGTTTATGCCCGACCTTCGTCACGCAACAGTTTACCCCGGCCTTAAAAAACGCGCTAAAGCAGCGCGGTATCGCGCGTCCGCTGTATGACGATATTAATCTGCACGCGCTCATCAATCTGTGCGCCCGCCGGTTGCAAAAACCATTTGAACATCGCGACGTGCAGTTCCTGCGTCTCTTTTTACAGTATTGTCTGCTACAACACCATGCCGGCATCACCCCGGAATTCAACCCTGTGCAGCAGATTTGGGCGCAGTCGTGCGCGGAATATCCACTCGCCCAGGAAATTGGTCGTCACTGGCAGCGCCACGTGATGCAGGCCGCACCGCTCAATGAAGCGCTGTTTATGGCGTTACTGTTTTCAATGATTCGCCTCCCCGACCCGATTCGCGACACGCATCAACGGGCGCAGCAACTGCGACTGGAAGTGGCGCGGCTGGTGCTGCGCTTTCGAGAAAAAGGGAACGTACGCTTCAGCGACGAACAAGGGCTTAACGATCAGCTGTATGTCCATCTCGCCCAGGCGCTGAACCGAAGTTTATTCACGATTGGCATCGATAATACGCTTCCGGAAGAGTTCAACCGTCTTTATCCGCGTCTGGTTCGCACCACACGTGAGGCGCTCGCCGGGTTTGAAGCCGAATATGGTATCCACTTTTCCGAGGAAGAGACGGGGCTGGTGGCAGTAATTTTCGGCGCCTGGCTAATGCAGGATAACGCTTTGCATGAAAGACAGATCGTATTGTTAGCGGATAAAAATGATGCGCTGGAGACGCATATTGAGCAGCAACTGCGTGAACTGACCCTGTTGCCGCTGAATATCAGACGGATATCGCTCCAGGCGTTTCAAAAAGAGGGATGCCCGCGCGGCGTAGCGCTGATTGTTACCCCTTACGCCACGCCGCTACCGCTCTTCTCACCGCCATTAATTCATGCGGATCGCACCCTCACAGAGCACCAGCAGCAGCAGATCCGCAAGATCCTGGAATCATGACGCGGCAACCACTTTGGGCCGAAGGAAGATAGCGGGCAATGCCACCAGCGCCATAATCCAGAATACGCCGCCGCCCAGATGTTGATACAGAAAACCGGCAAATACCGTCATAATCGCGATACTGCCGCCCATCGCCACAGCGGAATAGACGGCCTGCAAACGAATCACCTCGCTTCCCTGACGCGCAGCGATATAGCGCATGGCGGCCAGATGGCAAACGGTAAACGTGCCACAGTGCAGGATTTGTATCACAATCAGCCACGGCAACGCCGTACTCCAGCCCATCAGTCCCCAGCGTACCACGCCGCACACAGCGGAAAGCAACAGCAAGTCGCGGGCGCTAAACCGGCGAAATAGCTTTTTACTCAGGGCGAAAATGATCACTTCCGCCACCACGCCCAACGACCATAAATAGCCGACCGCCGATGCTGAATAGCCAGCCCCCTGCCAGTAGATGGCGCTAAAACCGTAGTAGGCGGCGTGCGCCCCTTGCAGCAAACAGACGCAGGCGAGAAAACGCCAACTTTGTGCCACCAGCGTACGCCAGGCGGGCCAGCCTGCGCTCTCCTGCTGACGACTTTCCCCTTGCGGCGGCACGCTGGGACGTAACAACATACCCAGCAACATCGAGGCGACGCCGAGCGTCAGTAGCGCCAGAATCGCCTGGTAATCGTATAAACTCACCAGCTTACCGGTCAGCGCCGACCCTATCACGAAGGCGATGGACCCCCACAGCCGCACCCGACCATAGTCCAGGGTAATTTGCTTTTGCCAGGTATTAGCCAGCGCATCGGTCAGCGGCACCAGTGGTGAAAAGAAGAGGTTAAACCCAACCATCACCACCATTAGCCACGCGACATGCGTTCCTGCCCAAAATGCCAGCGCAAATACCAGCGTCAGCAATGCCAGTACACGCAGCGCGGAGATCAACCGCGAAGGATCGCTTACGCGAGGCGCAATGAGCAGACTACCGAGAAAACGCGCGACCAGCCCCACGCCCAGCAGAAGACCGATGGTTTCCGGCGTTAGCCCAAGACCTTTGAGCCAGACGCTCCAGAAGGGCAGAAAAATACCGTAACTAAAGAAGTAGGTGAAATAACTGAGCGCCAGCCAGCGCGTGGAATGCAATGCCATGATTCCCTCCCGTTTGGAGGCGATAGTCTGGCGGTAAACGGTTGCGCTGGCAAGGGTAACATAAGGTTAACAGGCGGAGGGAGAAGTTCAAACGGCAACGCCGCCGGATAATGACTTCCGGCGGCGTCACGTTATGGCGCATAAGTAATGCCCGACAGACGCAGCGCCATCGGGCCATTTTCACAACATAAGCGCTTACGCGTAAACCGGGAAGCGGGCGCAGATATCCAGCACTTTCGCTTTCACGCGCTCAATGGTGGCTTCATCATTGATGTTGTCCAGCACGTCACACATCCAGCCAGCCAGCTCTTTCACTTCCGCTTCTTTGAAGCCGCGACGAGTAACCGCCGGAGAACCAATACGGATACCGGAGGTCACGAACGGGCTCTTAGGATCGTTCGGCACGCTGTTTTTGTTCACGGTGATGTTAGCACGGCCCAGCGCGGCGTCAGCTTCTTTACCGGTCAGGTTTTTATCCACCAGGTCCAGCAGGAACAGGTGGTTCTCAGTGCCGCCAGACACCACTTTGTAGCCGCGGTTCAGGAACACTTCTACCATCGCTTTGGCGTTTTTCGCCACCTGCTGCTGGTAAACTTTGAACTCCGGCTCCATCGCTTCTTTCAGCGCTACCGCTTTACCCGCGATCACGTGCATCAGCGGGCCGCCCTGCGCGCTTGGGAAGACGGCGGAGTTCAGTTTTTTGTACAGCTCTTCATCGCCGCCCTTCGCCAGGATCAGGCCGCCGCGCGGACCCGCCAGGGTTTTGTGGGTGGTGGTGGTGACAACGTGAGCGTGCGGAACCGGGTTCGGGTAAACGCCTGCGGCAATCAGGCCCGCCACGTGCGCCATGTCGACAAACAGGTATGCGCCGATGCTGTCAGCGATTTCACGCATTTTTGCCCAGTCAACCACGCCGGAGTAGGCAGAGAAGCCGCCGATAATCATCTTCGGCTTGTGCTCTTTGGCCAGCTTCGCCATCTCGTCATAGTCAATTTTACCGGACTCATCGATACCGTAAGGTACGATGTTGTACAGTTTACCGGAGAAGTTAACCGGGGAGCCGTGAGTCAGGTGGCCGCCCTGCGCCAGGTTCATACCCAGAACGGTATCGCCCGGCTGCAGCAGCGCGGTGTAAACAGCGAAGTTAGCCTGAGAACCGGAGTGCGGCTGCACGTTAGCGTAGTCGGCGCCGAACAGTTCTTTCGCGCGGTCGATAGCCAGTTGCTCAACGACATCAACGTATTCGCAACCGCCGTAGTAGCGCTTGCCCGGATAACCTTCAGCGTATTTGTTGGTCAGCTGAGACCCCTGCGCCTGCATCACGCGCGGGCTGGTGTAGTTTTCGGAGGCGATCAGTTCGATGTGCTCTTCCTGACGTACTTTTTCCTGCTCCATAGCCTGCCACAATTCGGCATCATAATCGGCAATGTTCATTTCACGCTTTAACATCCGCATCTCCTGACTCAGCTAACAATAAAATTTGTGCCTGAAAAGGCAGTCCGTGGGACTTCGGCCAACAGTATAACCGAATCATTCTTCGATAACAGGTCTTGACAAAGGTTTTTACGCAAACGATTACCTATGCGTCAGATAAGGGTTTCCTGAACGAGAGACTGACGAATTTCAACGGATTTCTTTTCAGCTTTGTGATGCAGATTTTTCACGTTGTTACCTCCATAACGTAAAGCAGAGAAGATCCATTTACAATGCAAGGGTATTTTTATAAGATGCATTTGATATACATCATTAGATTTTCACATAAAGGAAGCACGTATGCTTGACGCACAAACCATCGCTACAGTAAAGGCCACCATTCCCCTGCTGGTTGAAACAGGACCGAAACTGACCGCCCACTTCTACGACCGTATGTTTACGCATAACCCGGAGCTCAAAGAAATCTTCAATATGAGCAACCAGCGTAACGGCGATCAGCGCGAAGCCCTGTTTAATGCTATCGCGGCCTACGCCAGCAATATCGAAAATTTACCGGCGTTGCTGCCGGCGGTAGAAAAAATCGCGCAGAAGCACACCAGCTTCCAGATTAAGCCGGAGCAGTACAACATCGTCGGGACGCATTTGCTGGCGACGCTGGACGAAATGTTCAACCCGGGCCAGGAAGTGCTGGACGCGTGGGGCAAAGCCTATGGCGTACTGGCTAACGTCTTTATCCATCGGGAAGCCGAGATTTATCACGAGAACGCCAGCAAAGACGGCGGCTGGGAAGGCACGCGCCCCTTCCGCATCGTTGCGAAAACCCCGCGTAGCGCACTGATCACCAGCTTTGAGTTTGAACCGGTCGACGGCGGTACGGTGGCGGAATACCGTCCCGGGCAGTATCTGGGCGTCTGGCTGAAGCCGGAAGGTTTTGCGCATCAGGAGATCCGCCAATATTCACTGACCCGTAAACCCGATGGCAAAGGGTACCGTATTGCCGTGAAGCGTGAAGACGGCGGCCAGGTATCAAACTGGTTACACCATCACGCCAGCGTAGGCGATGTGGTGCATCTGGCTGCGCCGGCAGGTGACTTCTTTATGAATGTCGCCGCTGATACCCCCGTTTCGCTGATTTCCGCTGGCGTCGGCCAGACGCCGATGTTAGCGATGCTCGATACGCTGGCGAAAGGACAGCATACCGCGCAGGTGAACTGGTTCCACGCGGCGGAAAACGGCGACGTTCATGCGTTTGCCGACGAAGTGAGCGAGCTGGGCCGTACACTGCCGCGTTTCACTGCCCATACCTGGTACCGCGAGCCGACTGAGGCCGATCGCGCCCAACGCCTCTTCGACAGCGAAGGGCTGATGGATTTAAGCAAACTGGAAGCCGCGATCAGCGATCCGGCAATGCAGTTCTATCTTTGCGGCCCGGTAGGCTTTATGCAGTTTGCCGCAAAACAACTGGTTTCACTTGGCGTGAATAACGAAAACATTCATTACGAATGCTTCGGCCCGCATAAAGTGCTGTAATTGCAAGAAATCCTCTGAAAAAACGGGCGTTATCGTTAAGGCGAACGCCCGTTTTCCTCCCCGTTCTCCTGCTTATTGCGCTGCTTTTTATGCCTTTCTTTTACAAAAAAGGGGAATAAAAAAAGTCTGTGCAAATCGTGTTATTATTAACGTTTGACTTAGCTCGTTAGGGCATCTTTTTATGCAGCAACCTGTTGTACGCATTGGAGAGTGGCTGGTTACACCTTCTGTTAATCAGATCAGTCGTCAGGGACGCCAGATTACTCTTGAACCACGGCTGATCGATCTTCTGATGTATTTTGCGCATCATCCGGATGAAGTGTTAAGCCGGGATAACATTATTGATCATGTCTGGATGCGCACCATCGTGACCAACCATGTTGTCACCCAAAGCATTTCTGAACTACGCAAATCATTAAGAGATGGCGGAGACAGCAATGCTGAATACATCGTTACCGTACCTAAACGCGGCTATAAGCTGACGGCGCCGGTTATCTGGTGCGAAGAAAATAGCGATGAGATCGATAATTCATCAACGTCGCCGCCGCCGATCGCAGCAACGAATGCAGAACCGACAGAGGGGGCTACTGCCGCTACGCCTGTGCCGCCCGCCTCTTTGCAAACGCCGACTAAAAAGGCGAAAAAGCCGCGTATCGCCGCTTTCTGGACGTGGGTGATGTTCCTGCTCTCGCTGGCGACGCTGGTGGTGTTTATCGTGATGTCGGTGGTAGATCATAATGCCGCGGTAACAAAAACGCGGTTATTACTTAACCCACGAGATATAGATGTTCGTTTTGAAGGCGGCAATTCCTGTAATAACTGGGTCTCGCAGGAGTCCTACGCCATCGGTCTGGGCGGCTTAATCACCGACCTGCTGAACACCTACTCGACCTTTATGGTGCACGATAAAACCAATTACCGGGTCAATGAGCCAAGCAGCTCCGGTAAGACGTTAACCATTCAGTTTGTCAATCAGCGCCACTATCGGGCGCAGCAGTGCTTTATGTCTGTGGTGCTCATTGATAACGCCGATGGTTCAACCATGCTGGATAAGCGTTATTTCGTCACCAATACTAACCAGTTGTCCATCCAGGATGATCTGTTTAATAGCCTGTCTTTCGTTTTAACACAGCCCTGGCCTAATCGAATGCGAGAACAACTGGCCCTGTTCAGAACGCCGCAAAATACCGCGCTGATGCGTTTTTATGAGGCGCGCCAGCTTATTCTGAGCGGCGATGCGCAGGCGCTAAGTAAAGCCAGCGATATTCTGAATGGCATTATTAAGGAAACGCCTGATTTCAACTATGCCTATGAATATAAAGTGCTGGTAGATGTATTACGGCAATCACAACAGCCGTTTGATAAAGAACAAGTGGCCGCACTGAACGAAGAGTTTAAAAAAATAGATCAAATTCCGGGCGTTGAGAAAACGTCTGTTTATTATAAAATCAAGACCGTTGATCTTTTGGGCAAAGGTGATATCGATGCAGCGTATGAGGAAATCAATAAAAGCATCGAGCTTGAAATGTCGTGGTTTAACTATGTCCTGTTGGGGAAAGTTTACGAAATGAAAGGTGAGAATCGTCTGGCCGCTGATGCCTATCTGACCGCCTTTAATTTACGTCCAGGTGAAAACACGCTGTACTGGATCGAAAATGGCGTATTTCAGACATCCGTTCAGAAAATTGTCCCTTATCTGAATAGTTTTCTGGCAGAAGATTAAATTTAATGCTGAACCATGACGAATAAAAGCGAAAAGATATTAAATTTTTCGCTTTTATTTTGTGAAAAACATGTTGCCAAAAATAGCTTATGTTAATTTTGGCAACATGTTCATCGCAAAGAAATGTAAATATAACTCTTTGTAATTAAACGATGTTTATCCTTTCATGATATTTTCCATGATGTTTATATGTTAATTCAAAAAAATCAATCTATCAGTTTTTTCATGTTTGTGTTTATTTCACTTTTTCTTTAGGACTTATCTCAACCCATTCGTTAATCTTGTCGACAGTTGAACGGGCACGCAGCATATATGAAGCATAAGCCCGGTTCTTAAAAATACAGCTCAGGAGAAATGAACATGAGTTCTGTCAAAAAGATCGGGCTATTTGCCTGTACTGGCGTCGTTGCCGGTAATATGATGGGGAGCGGGATTGCATTATTACCCGCCAACCTTGCCAGTATTGGTGGCATTGCCATCTGGGGCTGGGTAATTTCTATTATTGGGGCAATGTCGCTGGCTTATGTTTATGCGAGGCTGGCAACCAAAAACCCTCAACAGGGTGGCCCTATCGCTTATGCTGGGGAAATATCTCCGGCGTTTGGTTTCCAGACCGGCGTTCTTTATTATCACGCAAACTGGATTGGTAACTTAGCCATCGGTATTACCGCTGTTTCTTATCTTTCTACGTTCTTCCCGGCATTAAATAATCCAATACCGGCAGGTATTGCCTGTATTGCTATCGTCTGGCTGTTCACCTTTATTAATATGCTGGGTGGGGCCTGGGTCAGCCGCTTGACAACGATTGGCCTATTCCTGGTGCTGATCCCGGTAGTCTTGACCGCAGTCGCCGGCTGGCATTGGTTCGATATCGCGACCTATCACGCGAACTGGAACACGTCCACGACGACCGACTCTCACGCCATTGTTAAAAGTATTCTGCTCTGCCTGTGGGCGTTCGTTGGCGTTGAGTCTGCCGCCGTCAGCACCGGCATGGTGAAAAACCCGAAACGCACCGTACCGCTGGCAACCATGCTGGGTACCGCGCTGGCAGGCATCATCTATATCGCCGCGACTCAGGTTATCGCCGGGATGTTCCCAGCTTCCGTTATGGCCTCTTCCGGCGCGCCGTTCGCTATCAGTACCTCCACGATTCTGGGTGGCTGGGCTGCGCCGCTGGTTTCCGCCTTTACCGCTTTCGCCTGCCTGACATCTCTGGGCTCCTGGATGATGCTGGTCGGCCAGGCTGGGGTTCGCGCCGCCAACGACGGCAACTTCCCGAAAATTTACGGTGAAATGGATAAAAACGGTATTCCGAAAAAAGGTCTGCTGTTAGCTGCGGTGAAAATGACGGCGCTGATGATTCTGATCACCATCATGAACTCCAGCGGCGGTAAAGCGTCCGACCTGTTCGGCGAACTGACCGGGATTGCCGTACTGCTTACCATGCTGCCGTACTTCTACTCCTGTGTTGACCTGATTCGCTTCGAAGGGTTCAACATCCGTAACTCGGTAAGCCTGATTTGTTCTGTACTGGGCTGCGCATTTTGCTTCATCGCACTGATGGGCGCCAGCTCCTTCGAACTCTCCGGCACCTTTATCGTCAGTCTGATCATCCTGATGTTCTACGGTCGCAAAATGCACCAGCGCCAGAACAACGACAGCGACAACAATACGGCTGAAGCGCTTTAACCGCTAACTCCTTTTTCTCAAAGCCCCTTTCGTCACCTGCTATAGCGTAGCGGGAGGGGCCCACTTTACCAGGAACAAGACTATGAACGTTATTGCTATCATGAACCACATGGGCGTCTACTTTAAAGAAGAGCCTATTCGTGAACTGCATCGTGCACTGGAAGGTTTAAATTTCCGTATCGTCTATCCAAACGACCGAGAAGACCTGCTGAAGCTGATTGAAAATAACTCCCGCCTTTGCGGCGTCATTTTCGACTGGGATAAATATAACCTTGAGCTTTGCGAAGAGATTAGCAAGCTGAACGAGTATATGCCGCTGTACGCCTTCGCCAACAGCTACTCTACGCTGGACGTCAGCCTCAACGATCTGAGAATGCAGGTTCGCTTCTTTGAATATGCTTTAGGCGCCGCAGCCGATATCGCGGCGAAAATTCGCCAGAATACCGATGAATACATCGACAATATTCTGCCGCCGCTGACAAAAGCGTTGTTCAAATATGTGCGCGAAGGGAAATATACTTTCTGTACGCCTGGCCACATGGGCGGGACCGCTTTCCAGAAAAGCCCCGTCGGCAGCATCTTTTATGATTTCTTCGGCCCGAACACGATGAAATCCGATATTTCGATTTCCGTTTCCGAACTGGGTTCGCTGCTGGACCACTCCGGCCCGCATAAAGAAGCGGAAGAGTATATCGCCCGCGTCTTTAACGCCGAACGTAGCTACATGGTGACGAACGGCACCTCTACGGCGAACAAAATCGTCGGTATGTACTCCGCGCCGGCAGGCAGCACGGTACTGATTGACCGTAACTGCCATAAATCGCTGACCCATCTGATGATGATGAGCGACATTACGCCGATTTATTTCCGCCCAACCCGTAACGCCTACGGTATTCTTGGCGGTATTCCGCAAAGCGAGTTCCAGCACGCCACTATCGCTAAACGGGTAAAAGAGACGCCTAACGCAACCTGGCCGGTCCATGCTGTTATTACTAACTCAACCTATGACGGTCTGTTGTATAACACTGACTACATCAAGAAAACTCTGGATGTGAAGTCCATTCATTTTGACTCCGCCTGGGTGCCTTACACCAATTTCTCCCCTATTTATCAGGGTAAATGCGGTATGAGCGGCGACCGTGTAGAAGGCAAAATCATTTATGAAACCCAGTCCACGCATAAACTGCTGGCGGCGTTTTCACAGGCATCCATGATTCATGTTAAAGGCGACATTAACGAAGAAACCTTTAACGAAGCCTACATGATGCATACCACCACTTCTCCGCACTACGGTATCGTAGCGTCTACTGAAACCGCAGCGGCGATGATGAAAGGTAATGCGGGTAAACGCCTGATTAACGGCTCTATTGAACGTGCGATTAAATTCCGTAAAGAAATTAAACGCCTGAAAAGCGAATCTGACGGCTGGTTCTTTGACGTATGGCAGCCGGAACATATCGATGGAGCTGAGTGCTGGCCGCTGCGTTCAGATAGCGCATGGCATGGCTTCAAAAATATCGATAACGAACACATGTACCTCGACCCGATCAAAGTCACTATCCTGACGCCGGGGATGAAGAAAGACGGTACGATGGATGAGTTCGGTATTCCGGCAAGTCTGGTCGCCAAATATCTCGATGAACGCGGCATCATCGTAGAAAAAACCGGTCCATACAACCTGCTGTTCCTGTTCAGCATTGGTATCGACAAAACCAAAGCTCTGAGCCTGCTGCGCGCGCTCACTGAATTTAAACGCGCCTTTGACCTGAACCTGCGCGTCAAAAACATTCTGCCGGCACTGTACCGCGAAGCGCCTGAGTTTTATGAAAATATGCGCATCCAGGAACTGGCGCAGAATATTCATAAACTGGTCGAACATCATAATCTGCCGGACTTAATGTACCGTGCGTTTGAAGTGCTGCCGAAAATGGTGATGACGCCGTATACTGCGTTCCAGAAAGAGCTGCATGGCGAAACGGAAGAGGTGTATCTTGAAGAGATGGTTGGACGCGTCAACGCCAACATGATCCTTCCTTACCCTCCGGGAGTGCCGCTGGTGATGCCTGGTGAAATGATCACCGAGGAAAGCCGTCCGGTACTGGAATTCCTGCAAATGCTGTGCGAAATCGGCGCTCACTATCCGGGCTTCGAAACCGATATCCACGGCGCCTATCGTCAGGCAGACGGACGTTACACCGTTAAGGTGCTGAAAGAAAATACGAAATAAGTACCAAAGGGAAGTGGCTTGCCACTTCCCTTTTTTCACGCAGCAAGGAGACTTTATGAAAACACCCTCACAACCGCGCGCGATTTTTTACATCGTGGCGATTCAAATTTGGGAATACTTCAGCTTTTACGGCATGCGTGCCTTACTCATCCTTTATCTTACCCACCAGCTTGGTTTTAATGACAGCCACGCGATCAACCTCTTCAGCGCCTACGCCTCTTTAGTTTACGTTACCCCTATTCTTGGCGGCTGGCTTGCCGACCGCCTGCTTGGCAACCGCGTGGCGGTTATCACCGGCGCCTTATTGATGACGCTGGGTCATGTGGTATTGGGCTTAGAATCTGATTCAACGCTGAGTTTATATGCGGCGCTGGCCATTATTATCTGCGGCTACGGCTTGTTTAAATCCAATATTAGCTGTCTGCTGGGCGAACTTTACGCCCCTGATGACAACCGCCGCGACGGGGGATTCTCGCTGCTCTACGCCGCCGGGAATATTGGATCGATAGCCGCGCCGATCGCCTGTGGTCTGGCGGCGCAGTGGTATGGCTGGCATGTCGGCTTTGCGCTGGCGGGCGTCGGAATGTTCATCGGCCTGCTCATCTTTTTAAGCGGTCATCGCCACTTTCAGCAGACGCGCGGTGTTAATCGCCCCGCGCTGCGGGCGGTTAAATTCGCCCTTCCAACCTGGGGTTGGCTGGTATTAATGCTGTGTATCGCGCCGGTATTCTTCACCCTCCTGCTGGAAAATAACTGGTCTGGCTATGTGCTGGCCATTGTCTGCGTCTTCGCGGCGCAACTTATCGCCCGTATTATGGTTAAATTTCCCGAACACCGTCGCGCCTTGTGGCAAATCGTTCTGTTAATGATCACCGGCACTCTCTTTTGGGTTCTGGCGCAGCAGGGCGGAAGTTCGATCAGTTTATTCATCGACCGTTTTGTCAACCGCCACTGGCTGAATATGACCGTCCCCACCGCATTGTTCCAGTCGGTCAATGCGATTGCGGTGATGGCGGCGGGCGTGGTGCTGGCGTGGCTGAGCAGCCCGAAAGAGAGCGCCCGCTCGGTGCTGCGCGTCTGGCTTAAATTTGCCGTGGGGCTGGTATTGATGGGCGGCGGTTTTATGCTGTTGGCGCTAAACGCGCATCAGGCCCGGTTAGACGGGCAGGCATCAATGGGAATGATGATCGCAGGGCTGGCGCTGATGGGCTTTGCAGAGCTGTTTATTGATCCGGTCGCGATGGCGCAAATTACCCGCCTCAACCTGCCTGGCGTCACGGGCGTACTGACCGGTATTTATATGCTGGCGACCGGCGCGGTCGCTAACTGGCTGGCTGGCGTCGTCGCGCAACAAACCACGGAATCGCAAATTAGTGATACGGCGGTAGCCGCCTATGGACACTTTTTCTCGCAAATGGGCGAGTGGACGCTAAGTTGCGTGGCGCTGATCGTCGCCATTGTCGGCCTGAGATGGGTTTGCACCCGGACAACATCGGCGCTACCGCAGGGCGATTAAACGGTGGTTCGCTGCCCACAAGGAGGGGACGGGCAGCGAATCGGCACATCAGATAGCCGCGTCGTCTTCTTCGCCAGTACGGATACGAATAACGCGGGCGACATCAAAGACAAAGATCTTACCGTCGCCGATTTTCCCCGTCTGCGCGGTACGAATGATGGTATCAACACAGGTATCCACGATGTCGTCAGGCACAACGATTTCAATTTTTACCTTCGGCAGAAAATCCACCATATATTCCGCGCCGCGATACAGCTCGGTGTGGCCTTTTTGACGGCCAAAGCCTTTGACTTCAGTGACCGTCATGCCGGTAATACCTACCTCGGCCAGCGCTTCACGGACATCGTCCAGCTTGAAGGGTTTAATAATCGCATCAATCTTTTTCATGCTATTCCTTGAAAAGGTCGCCTGTGTTTTGATCGGTTAAACGTAACATATTTCGCGCTACTTTACGGCATGAAAACTACTCTTTGAAATCATTCGCATCCAGTTCGTGACGGGAGAGTAGCTTATAGAATTCCGTGCGGTTGCGCCCCGCCATCCTTGCCGCGTGCGTCACGTTACCTTTGGTAATTTGCAGTAACTTGCGCAGATAGTTCAGTTCAAATTGGTTTCGCGCTTCGGCAAAGGTGGGCAGCGCGGTGTTTTCGCCTTCCAGCGCCTGTTCGACCAACGCATCGCTGATCACCGGCGAAGAGGTTAACGCCACGCATTGTTCAATGACGTTGACCAGTTGGCGCACGTTGCCCGGCCAGCTTGCCGTCATCAGCCGTTTCATTGCATCAGTAGAAAAGGCGCGAACAAACGGTTTATGCCGCTGTGCCGACTGTCTGAGCAGATGATTAGCCAGCAGCGGAATATCCTCGGTACGCTCCGCCAGCGCCGGAATTTTCAGGCTCACGACATTCAGCCGGTAGTACAAATCTTCACGAAATTCGCCCCGCGCCATCGCCTTCGGCAGATCGCGGTGCGTCGCGGAAATAATTCGCACATCGATATCAATATCGCGATTGCTGCCCAGCGGCCTGACTTTGCGCTCCTGTAACACCCGCAGCAGCTTCACCTGTAACGGCGCGGGCATATCGCCAATTTCATCCAGAAACAGCGTGCCGCCTTCCGCCGCCTGGAACAACCCTTCACGATTGCTTACTGCGCCGGTAAAGGCGCCGCGCGCATGGCCGAATAATTCGGACTCCAGCAACTGTTCCGGCAACGCGCCGCAGTTGATGGCGACAAACGGCTTGTTACTGCGCGGGCTGGCATTATGAATCGCCTGTGCGAAAATCTCTTTCCCGGTGCCGCTTTGTCCGTTAATCAATACGCTGACATCCGACTGCGCGACCATGCGCGCCTGTTCAAGCAGTCGCAGCATCAGCGGGCTACGGGTAACGATAGCGTTGCGCCAGCTATCGTCCGTCGCGGGAGCGGACTGCTCCAGCGCTTCATCTATCGCTTTATATAACGCGTCTCTGTCGATCGGCTTCGTCAAAAAGCTGAATACGCCTTTCTGGGTAGCGGCCACCGCATCCGGAATGGAACCATGCGCCGTCAGAATGATAACCGGCATTCCCGGCTGTACTTTCTGAATTTCTGTGAACAGTTGCATACCATCCATTTCGTCCATGCGCAGGTCGCTTATTACCAGATCCACTTTTTCCCGATGTAGTACCCGTAGTCCTTCCTGGCCGCTCTCTGCGGTCACGACGCTGTATCCTTCACTGGTCAGGCGCATACCGAGCAATTTCAGTAATCCGGGATCGTCATCGACCAGCAGCAGGTGCGCCGGTTTACGGCTTATCATGGCGTTACCTCATCTTGTGACGGCGACGGCGCCGCGCCATCTTCAGACGTCGCGGGTTTGTCATTCGTATGCGGCGTATCGGCGTTGTAATTCCCTGCCGGTTTTCGTGTCGAAAGCTGGCGCTCAATATCGGTTAAACTCTCCAGCTTACGGGTGGTAAGATCGAGCTGCGTTTGCAAGGCCTGTTGCTGCTGGCGCAGCGCATCCAGCTCACTATCTGACGTTTGCTGGAGTTTGCTATAACGCTGACGTTCGGCAGAAAGCGCCAGTTGCAGCGCCTGACCGTCATGCCAGATTTGGTAGACGGGCCGTACCTGAGCCGGTATTTGCGCGCTTAACGCCTCCAGACGGGTCACGATGGCGCGCCGCTCCGGCGGCGTAATTTTTGCATCCGCCAGTAAAATCCCGCGCCTGAAGGCATTTTGCCAGTTATCATCCGTCAACGCGCGCGCCTCTGCGCGCGACTGAACCGGCATCAGACGATCGGCGCAGTCAATCGTGCGTAGCCAGTACAGCGGATTCGTCTCCACCGCCTGCCCGCGTAGCGACCAGATATCCGCGCACGCCGTCGGGAGATAATCCGCCAGTTGATAATGGGGGAGCGTGTCCTGCGCTGCGCTACCGGGCAGTTGCTGTGAAGCATGGGGAACACATGCTGTCAGCGCCAGACACGATATGCCCACCGGTATTCCCCACCGCAAAAGGCATCGTTTAATAGTTTGGACGAAAACGTGTGACATACGCACCAGGCTTAAATTCATATTAGTGTTTGTCAGATGCAGGCAATGGCAGCGAGATGCGAAAACAAACTTCCTGCGCGTTGTCATCCACCAGTTGGATCTCTCCCTGCATTCGACGAATACAATCTCTGGCGATACTCAGCCCTAACCCACTGCCTTTTACCGCCCCTTTTCGCTGGTGGCTTCCCTGGAAAAAAGGCTCAAAAATCATTTCTCTTTCGGTTTGCGGAATCGGTTCGCCGCTATTAACCACATCGATATAAACCGTGGAGCCCTGAGAGCGACTACGGATACAAATGTTACCGGATTCAGCGCCATAGTGCACCGCGTTGGAATAGAGATTATCCAGCACGCTCATCAGCAACATGGGCTCTGCTATGCAGCGTTCGGCCTCCAGGTCGACATCGGTATGCATCATTTTAGCGCGGGCAGGCAAACTGTGGGCGGAAACCACCATATCCACAAGCGGCGCGATATCGACCGCTTCCAGCTCTGTGGCACTGTCTACCAGTTTCCGGTTGTAATCAAGCAATTGCTCAATCAATTTTTGTAAATTACGACTGCTGTCATCCAGAATATCGACCACCTCTTTTTGCTCCGGCGTCAGCGGCCCAACCACCTGATCGGCCAGCAGCTCTGTCCCCTCGCGCATACTGGCCAGCGGGGTTTTCAGCTCATGGGACAAGTGACGTAGAAACTGATGGCGCTGGGATTCCAGCCACGCCAGACGCTCACTCAGCCAGATAATGCGCTGCCCCACCGATCGTAATTCACGCGGACCGGTAAAGGTGACGGTATTCCCTAAAGAACGGCCTTCGCCCAGGCGATTAATCATCCGTTCAATTCCTTTCACCGGCCCGATAATCATGCGGGTAAAAAGTAGCACCATCGCCAGGCTCACCAGAAATAGCACCAGCGCCTGCCAGCCGAAAAATTGTCCGCGCTCGGCGATTTCTTGTTGTAACTGCTGCCCACGCGAATAAACCACAGTACGCGTCGCCTGCACCATTTCCGTATTCGCGTTGGCAAAGGCCTCCAGACGCGCGGCCGCTGCCGCTTCCGGGCCGCTATCTTTACACTGCAATTGCGCCAGCGCGTTTAAATCCTGGCGTAACGCCTGATACAACTTATCATCCGGCAATACGCCGGCATGGGCGTCCAGCATATCGCTATAGCGCTTACGCTGGCTTTGATACACTTTTGCAAGCGTCGGATCGTCAAGCACGCAATACTGTCGGTAGCTTCGCTCCATCTCCAGCGCGACGTTGGTCATCGCCTCGCTGCGCCGGGCGTCAATAAGCGTGCTGCGGTTAGTCACCGCAGCCTGATCGCTTAACGCGTTAAGGCTTTGCCACGCCTGCCAGGCCAGAACCAGCAACGGCAGCAGGATCAGCAAAAAGGCCAGCATGACCAATTGTCGTAAAGAACGGGGGAAAACAGACCAGCGCTTCAACGTGTCGCTCACATAAAAGAAGAATAAAAAAGATGCTAACCGAGGGAAGCGCCAGATACAACAAAGCCGGGCTAAACCCGGCTTTGTTATGGAATAAGGCGGTGCCTAACTCGACGTTTCGCCCGGAGGTTGATAAAGCTACGCTATTATCAGAAGTTGGACGGCAGGCACCTTGTTGTGCGTCATTCGAAGTTTATGTAGCGCGTCCCTAAGGGGCTGACATAAGAAGGTGAATGAGCCACTGGTTATCATTATGCAGTAATTGTGCCAACATTCAAAAGACTTTGTTAACACAATGATAGATATGAAAAATATCGCTATTCATGCTAAAAATGGCTCTGTCTGTTTTTTGCCCTTTCTGTCGCCAATCAGCAACACCTGTAACACCTAAAAATAAAACAATTTAAAATCAAATAGTTAAATGTCTCTTTTTGGCGACAACCTATCCCCCACTCATGTCGGGATTTCCCGACACTTTAATCTTGCGGCATAAGCACTAGTTTATTGCCGGATGGCGGCGTAAACGCCTTATCCGGCCTACCGCTTGACGTTCAAGACGGTAGCTTCAACCGCGCTTCCCCGTGGGCCTGATAAGCGCCGTCTACAAAAAAGCCCCTCGTGAAGAGGGGCTTAATGGCTATCGGGCTAATTAACCAAGCTGCTTACGCGCATTACGGAAGATACGCATCCACGGGCTATCCTCGCCCCAGTTTTCCGGGTGCCAGGAGTTGGCGACGGTGCGGAATACGCGTTCCGGATGCGGCATCATAATCGTCACCCGACCGTTTTCGGTCGTCACCGCCGTGATGCCGTTCGGCGAACCGTTCGGGTTAGCCGGATAGGTTTCGGTCACCTTACCAAAGTTATCAACGTAGCGCAGAGCGACCAGGCCTTTGCTCTCAAGCGCGGCAAGATGCGCATCGTCACGCACCTCAACGCGCCCTTCCCCATGGGAAACCGCAATCGGCATCTGTGAGCCTACCATTCCTTGCAGCAGCAGCGATGGGCTTTGCGTCACTTCCACCAGGCTGAAGCGGGCTTCGAAGCGGTCAGAATGGTTACGTACAAAACGCGGCCACAGTTCGCTGCCCGGGATCAGCTCGCGCAGATTCGACATCATCTGGCAACCGTTGCACACCCCAAGCGCCAGCGTCTGCGGACGATGAAAAAAGGTTTCGAATTCGTCGCGCACCCGATGGTTAAACAGAATGGATTTCGCCCAACCTTCGCCCGCCCCCAGCACGTCGCCGTAGGAAAAGCCGCCGCAAGCCACCAGCGCATGGAAGTTGCCCAGACCGATACGACCGCCCAGCAGGTCGCTCATATGGACGTCAATCGCGTCAAAGCCCGCACGATGGAACGCCGCCGCCATCTCCACGTGAGAGTTCACCCCCTGCTCGCGCAGTACAGCGACTTTCGGTCGTGCGCCTGTCGCAATGTACGGCGCGGCGATATCTTGATTAATATCAAACGACAGCTTCACGTTGAGGCCCGGATCGGCATCATTCGCTTTCGCCTCGTGTTCCTGGTCAGCACATTGCGGATTGTCGCGCAGACGCTGCATCTGCCAGGTCGTTTCCGCCCACCAGACACGCAGCGTAGTGCGGCTTTCGCTGAATACCGTCTGGTCATTAGCGGTAATCACAAAGCGATCGCCAGCCAGGGCCTGACCAAGGTAGTGGACGCAGTCAGCAAGACCGTACTGCGCCAACAGCGTTTCGACCGCGTCTCTGTCTTCAGCGCGTACCTGAATCACGCCGCCCAGCTCCTCGTTGAACAGTGCGGCCAGATGGTCATCGCCCAGCGCGGCGATATCGACCTGCACGCCGCAGTGGCCGGCAAAGGCCATCTCGGCCAGCGTCACCAGCAGACCGCCGTCGGAACGGTCGTGCCAGGCCAGTAATTTACGCGCAGCGACCAGCGCCTGCATGGCGTCATAGAAGCCTTTCAGTTGCGCGACGTCACGCACGTCCGCAGGTTTGTCGCCAAGCTGACGATAGACCTGCGCCAGCGCCGTTGCGCCCAGCGCGTTGTGGCCCTTGCCAAGATCGATCAGCAGCAAGGCGTTATCTTCCGTTGACAGCTGCGGCGTAAGGGTGTGACGCACGTCTTCCACGCGAGCAAATGCGGAAATCACCAGCGACAGCGGCGAGGTCATTTCGCGCTGTTCGTTGCCTTCCTGCCAGCGGGTTTTCATCGACATCGAATCTTTACCCACCGGAATGGTCAGGCCAAGCTGCGGACAGAGTTCCTCTCCCACCGCTTTAACCGCGTCATATAAACCAGCATCTTCGCCAGGATGACCGGCTGCCGCCATCCAGTTAGCGGAAAGCTTGATGCGCTTGATATCGCCAATCTGCGTCGCGGCAATGTTAGTCAACGCTTCACCGACGGCCAGACGGGCGGAAGCGGCAAAGTCCAGCAGCGCCACCGGCGCGCGCTCGCCAATCGACATCGCTTCGCCGTAGTAGCTGTCGAGGCTGGCGGTAGTGACCGCGCAGTCAGCCACCGGGACCTGCCACGGGCCAACCATCTGGTCACGCGCCACCATACCGGTGACGGTACGGTCGCCAATAGTGACAAGGAAGGTTTTTTCCGCCACGGTCGGCAGATGCAGAACACGATTTACCGCGTCGGCAATCGTGATATCCGCGCGGTTCAGCGCATCGCCTTTCGCCTTCAATGTTTGCACATCGCGGGTCATTTTCGGCGTTTTGCCCAGCAGGACATCCAGCGGCAGGTCGATCGGCTGATTGTCGAAATGGTTATCATGCAACGAGAGATGCTGTTCTTCGGTAGCGTCGCCAATGACCGCATACGGCGCGCGTTCGCGCTTACACAGTTCATCGAACAGCGGCAACTGGTCAGCCGCGACCGCCAGCACATAGCGCTCCTGGGATTCGTTACACCAGATTTCCAGCGGGCTCATGCCCGGCTCGTCGCTAAGAATGTCGCGCAGTTCGAATTTCCCGCCGCGCCCGCCGTCGCTCACCAGCTCCGGCATGGCGTTGGAGAGACCGCCCGCGCCCACATCATGGATAAACAAGATTGGGTTAGCGTCGCCCAACTGCCAGCAGCGGTCGATCACTTCCTGGCAGCGGCGTTCCATTTCCGGGTTATCGCGCTGAACAGAGGCAAAATCGAGATCCGCATCAGACTGGCCGGAAGCCATTGAAGAAGCCGCCCCGCCGCCGAGGCCGATATTCATCGCCGGGCCGCCAAGGACGATCAGCTTCGCGCCAACAACGATCTCGCCTTTCTGCACGTGATCGGCGCGAATATTACCGATCCCGCCCGCCAGCATGATCGGCTTATGGTAGCCGCGCAGCTCTTCGCCGTTGTGGCTGTTCACTTTCTCTTCATAAGTACGGAAGTAACCGGTCAGCGCCGGGCGACCAAATTCGTTGTTAAACGCCGCGCCGCCCAGCGGGCCTTCGGTCATGATATCCAGCGCGGTGACAATACGTTCCGGCTTGCCAAAATCCTCTTCCCACGGCTGTTCAAAGCCCGGAATACGCAGGTTGGAAACGGAGAAGCCCACCAGCCCGGCTTTTGGTTTCGCGCCACGCCCGGTGGCGCCTTCATCACGAATTTCGCCGCCGGAACCGGTCGCCGCCCCCGGCCACGGAGAGATAGCGGTTGGGTGGTTATGCGTTTCGACCTTCATCAGAATGTGCGCGGGCTCCTGATGAAAATCGTAACGGCCAGTATTGTGATCGGCGAAGTAGCGCCCCACCGCAGATCCTTCCATCACCGCGGCATTGTCTTTATAGGCAGAGAGCACATAGTCCGGCGTGGTTTCGAAGGTGTTTTTAATCATTTTAAACAGCGACTTCGGCTGCGGTTTACCGTCGATAATCCAGTCGGCATTAAAAATCTTGTGGCGGCAGTGCTCGGAGTTCGCCTGGGCGAACATGTACAATTCGATATCGTTCGGGTTGCGCCCCAGTTTGGTAAACGCCTCCTGCAAATAGTCGATTTCATCTTCCGCCAGCGCCAGACCAAGACGCAGGTTGGCGTCAATTAACGCCTGACGGCCTTCTCCCAGCAGATCGACACTGGAAACCGGCGCAGGCTGATGGTGGATAAACAGTTTTTCCGCATCGGTTAAAGAAGAGAACACCGTCTCCATCATACGGTCGTGCAGCTCTGCGGCCACTTGTCGCCACTGTTCCGCCGTCAACGTCGAAGCCTCGATATAGTACGCTACGCCACGCTCCAGACGATCAATCTGTTGCAGGCCGCAGTTGTGGGCGATATCCGTTGCTTTTGAAGACCAGGGGGAGATGGTACCAGGACGCGGTGTGACCAACAGGAGTTTACCCGCCGGCGTATGGCTGTTAAGCGCCGGGCCGTATTGCAACAGACGGGTAAGCTGCGCCTGCTCGCTATCATTTAACGGGGCGTTCAGGTCAGCAAAATGGACATACTCAGCGTATATATTGTGGACCTGGAGGTTGGCAGCCTGAAAGCGCGCCAGCAGTTTATTGATACGGAATGCAGACAGTGCAGGCGAACCACGCAGAATTTCCATCATAAGTCTCTCGTCTTCTAAGCTTTGGTGTGCGCAAGGGGGGAAACGGCCGTCATTATAAAGAATCTGACGCGCCGACGAAACCGTTTGCGTAGAAATAAAATCACCGCTTTTTCTTGTCATACGGTGCGGCTATCGTTGCGAATAAGTTGCCAACTGGCGCATTGTTACGCAAAATGCCGCTCATTAATGACTTATCTATTGCAGCAAAACATCTTTTTCAGCCCGAGGCAACGCACGATCCAGAGAATTAACTAATTGAAAAAATTAAAGATTAATTATCTGTTCATCGGCATATTGACGCTGCTGCTGGCAGCAGCCCTTTGGCCCTCAATCCCCTGGTTCGGTAAAACCGAAAACCATATCGCCGCGATTCAAGCCCGGGGGGTACTGCGCGTCAGTACGATCGACTCGCCATTAACCTATTCCGTTATCAACGGTAAAAAATATGGTCTGGACTATGAACTGGCGCAGCAGTTCGCCAACTATCTCGGCGTGAAGCTGAAAGTGACGGTACGCCAGAATATCAGCCAGTTGTTTGACGATCTGGATAACGGCAATGCCGACCTGCTCGCGGCTGGGCTGGTCTACGACAGCGCGCGCGTTAAAAACTATCAGCCTGGTCCCATGTATTATTCGGTTTCGCAACAGCTCGTCTACCGGGTCGGACAATATCGCCCACGTTCGCTGGCGACCGTTAACGAGAATCAGCTTACCATTGCGCCAGGGCACGTCGTGGTCAATGATTTACAGCGTTTAAAAGAGACAAAGTTTCCCGATCTGAGCTGGAAAGTGGATGATAAAAAAGGCTCGACGACGCTGCTGGAAGAGGTCATCAGCGGCAAACTGGATTACACCATTGCCGATTCAGTGGCGATCAGTCTGTTTCAGCGCGTTCATCCCGAGCTGGCCGTGGCGCTGGACGTCACGGATGAACAGCCCGTGACCTGGTTTAGCCGACTGGACGACGATAATACGCTCTCCGCCGCGCTGCTCGATTTTTTCAATTCGATCAATGAAGACGGTTCTCTGGCGCGGATCGAAGAGAAATATCTGGGACATGGCGATGATTTCGACTACGTTGATACCCGCTCTTTCCTGCGAGCGGTGGATAACGTCCTGCCGGAGCTGGAACCGTTATTTAAAAAATATGCCAAAGAGATAGACTGGCGCCTGCTGGCGGCGATTTCTTATCAGGAATCGCACTGGGATCCGCTGGCGACCTCGCCAACCGGCGTGCGCGGCCTGATGATGCTGACTAAAAATACCGCCCAAAGTCTGGGGCTGACCGACCGTACCGATGCGGAGCAAAGCATCAGCGGCGGCGCTCGCTATCTTGAAGATATGATGGCTAAAGTTCCCGAAACCGTTCCGGAAGACGAGCGTATCTGGTTTGCCTTAGCCGCCTACAATATGGGTTATGCGCACATGCTCGATGCCAGATCGCTGACGGTAAAAACCAAAGGCAATCCGGATAGCTGGACCGATGTGAAGCAGCGTTTGCCTCTGTTAAGCCAAAAACCGTATTACAGTAAGCTAACCTACGGTTACGCGCGTGGACATGAGGCTTATGCTTATGTGGAAAATATCCGTAAATACCAGATAAGTTTAGTGGGGTATTTGCAGGAAAAAGAAAAGCAGGAAGCGGAAGCCATGAAACTGGCGCAGGATTACCCGGCGGTGTCGCCGGAGGAGCTGAATAAAGCGCCCTTCCCCCTCCTGTCGTTTTTATCGCAGTCATCAGGCTACCTGACGCATTCGCCGTCTTTACTGTTTACGCCGCAGAAGAAAGAAGAAAAATAGCGCGATGGTCTTATCGGATGGCGACGCGCAACGTCTTATCCGGCATTGCGCTATACTGTCGGCCCCGCGCCTTCCGCACGGTCGGCTTTCTTCAGGGCTTTAATTTCCTGACGACGCATACGGAAAAAATCACTGAGCAGCGTCGCACATTCATCGCGCAGCACCCCTTCAATAATGTCGACCCGGTGATTCATTCCCGGATGGTGCAGCACATCAATTAGCGATCCGGCCGCGCCGGTTTTTGCATCGCGCGCGCCAAAGACAACGCGTCCAATGCGGCTATGCACCATAGCGCCTGCGCACATCACACAGGGTTCCAGTGTGACATACAGCGTGGTATCCAGTAACCGATAATTCTGCAATACCAGACCGCCCTGACGCAGCGCCATTATTTCAGCATGCGCAGTAGGATCGTGGCGGCCAATGGGTCGGTTCCAGCCTTCGCCAATGACGCGATGGTTATGCACCAATACCGCGCCAACCGGAACCTCGCGTTCGTCCCAAGCGCGTTTCGCCAGCGTCAGCGCGTGGCGCATCCAGTATTCGTGATCTAATTCGACATCAGACAAAGAGGTAACTCCGGTAATGAAAGCGGGCGGCATTATACACAGACGCTATGCGTTTCACTATTCGAGCTGCTGCAACTCGCCGTGCGGCGTCACCCGCCAGCGATGCTGGCAAAAATAAAGCAGCGGGTTATCCTGTTTGCTGTCGCTGTAGCCGCTATAAAGACGCAACGGCGTACCGATTTTACGTTCCAGTTGCGCGACTTTTTCATGGCCCAGACAGCGCACGGTTAATACCCAGCCGCCATACCGTCGCGCCATCTGGCTGGCGATGAGGTTAACGCGCGGCAGCCACGGCGTATCAAAATAGACTTGCTCTACCAATGATTGCGGAGAACCGGTAATAAGCCAGATATCCGCGTCAGAGCTCAATAGATAGGTGGTCAGACGCTCCTGTACGACCGGAAACGCCGTGACGTTAGCGCGAAACCAACGGACAAAATCCGCCTGATGCGCCTGCAAACGCGTTTCGCTATGGCCAAAAGTACAGCCCCACAACAACAGACTCATCGGCCAGCGGGCCGCACGCCCTTTGACCAGTAAACCGATACCGATAATGGGTAACAACGGCAGTACGAGCAGCGCATTTAGCGGCTGACGGCGCAGCAAATAACGCAGAAAACTGCCGAACATATCCTGTTGATGTAACGTTCCATCCAAATCAAAAAAGACGACACGACGCTCGTGGCTGACCAAACCTTACTCCTCTGGATCATTGAACCCCAGCAGCCAGGTAAAAATAAACCCGGCAATTACCGCTATTAAATAGCCTAACAGATAGAACAGGACTTTTCCGGCAACAATTGTTAATGCCAGCGGCAAACCGGAAATACCAAAGGTAATTACCGTCGCCACTTTCCAGTAGCTGATCAACGCCCCGCCTACCGCGCCGCCGAGGCAAGCGCCAATAAATGGCTTACCCAATGGCAGCGTGACGCCAAAAATCAGCGGCTCGCCAATCCCCAGCAGTCCGACAGGAAGCGCGCCTTTAATCACCTTTTTGAGTCGCGCATTGCGGGTTTTCATCAGTACGGCAATGGCCGCGCCTATCTGACCAACGCCCGCCATCGCCAGGATGGGAAACAGCGCGTTATAGCCGTGCGCTTGCACCAGCTCCACATGAATAGGCACCAGCCCCTGATGCAGCCCGGTCAGTACCAACGGCAGGAAGGTTCCGGCTAACACCGCGCCCACCAGAAAACCGCCGCGATCGATAGCCCAGGACGCGCCGTGAGCAATAGCGTCTGAAATCCAGCCGCCAAGCGGTTGCAGAGCGACAATCGCTACCGCGCCGGTGATAACAGTCGTCAATAAAGGGTTAAGAATTAACTCCAGCGACCCCGGCAGCAGCTTACGGAACTGGCGCTCAATCCAGCACATTAACGCCACCACCAGCAGGACGGCGATAACGCCGCCCCGTCCCGGCTGAAGCGCCTCGCCAAAGAGCGTAATCTGCGCCAGTTGCGGGCTGGAAAGGATCCCCGCCATCACGCCGCCTAACGCCTGCGATCCGCCAAAGACTTTCGCGGTATTGATGCCAACCAGAATGTTCATGATAGCGAACACCGCGCTGCCAAATATCCCCATCAGGCCCAGCAGGTTAGGATAGTGGACGGCAACATCGCCAACGACATCCGGACGTTTAAGAATGTTGATAATGCCGGTAATCAAGCCGGATGCGATAAAGGCGGGGATAAGCGGTATAAAAACATTCGCCAGCTTACGCAACGCATCGCTCATCGGCGCTTTATACTTCGCTTTCGCCTCGGATTTGGTACGCGCCATAGCATCGTCCGGCTTTACACCACCTGCGGCAATCTGCACGCGCATCGCATCAACCACCTGCGCAGCCTTCCCCGGCCCAACGATCAGCTGATGTTGCTCCCCTTGCTTTACGTATCCACTGACGCCAGGCAACGCTTTTAAGCGCGGAATATCCAGTTGGCTGTCGTCCTGTACCTCCACCCTGACTCGCGTCATACAGTTTTCCAGGCGCAGAATATTTTGCTCTCCGCCGATACCACGTAAAATGTCGCTGGCGAGCGCTGCCGTCTTATCCATACACACCTCTTTAGTGTTCTAACGCCGCCCTTAAAAAGCCCTGATGAGCGGCGAGTTTTTCCCTGGCGGCTGCAGCATCCAGCCCCGTAAGCGCCATCAAAATGGCGGGCTTAACCTCAAAATCGGTCTGTTTCAGCAACGTTTCCGCCTCTTCACGACCTATCCCGGTCGCTTCAACGACCATCCGACACGCGCGATCGACCAGTTTGACGTTGGTGGCTTTCATATCCACCATCAGGTTCTGATAGACCTTACCGAACTTCACCATCGCGCCGGTAGAAATCATATTGAGCACCATTTTCTGCGCGGTGCCGGATTTCAGCCGCGTGGAGCCGGTAAGCGCTTCCGGCCCGACAACGGGCGAAATAGCGATATTAGCCTCCCGCGCAATAGGCGAATCTGGATTACAGGAGACGGCAACAGTGGTACAACCGGACTGTCGCGCATAGCGCAGGCCGCCAATCACATAGGGTGTACGACCCGACGCCGCGAGCCCCACGACCAGATCCTGTTCTTGCAGATTTAGTGCGACAAGATCGTCTTCGCCTGCCTGTTGGCTGTCTTCCGCGCCTTCGACCGCTTTCAGCAACGCGCCCGGCCCGCCGGCAATCAGCCCGACGACCAGACCGTGCGGAACGCCAAACGTCGGGGGGCATTCTGAGGCATCCAGTACGCCAAGCCGACCACTGGTGCCCGCGCCCATATAGATGATACGTCCGCCAGACTTCAGCGCCGCCGCCGCGGCATCCACCGCACGCGCAACGTCAGGCAGAGTGGCTTTTACCGCTTCCGCTACCCGCGTATCCTGTTCATTAAAACGCTTAACTAATTCAGGAGTAGGCAACGCATCCAGATCCATCGTTTGCGGGTTACGGGTTTCAGACACTAAGGTACCAAGATTCATTTTTGTCCCTCTGGAATTTTTAATTCATAATAAGCGTCCATGATGGAATAGAATATTCCCCCAGGCGAGTGAAATTTCGTTTTGTCGTCGCCATCACGTTTCGCAGGAGCTGCCCATGAACTGTTTGATTCGTATTCGCCAGCGTTATCCGGATCTCGCGCAAAGCGACAGGAAACTGGCGGATTATCTGCTCGCGCAACCGGATACGGCGCGGCATCTGAGCTCGCAGCAACTGGCGGCCGAAGCGGGCGTCAGCCAATCCAGCGTAGTCAAGTTCGCGCAAAAACTGGGGTTTAAAGGGTTTCCGGCGTTGAAACTGGCTATCAGCGAAGCGTTGGCCAGCAATCCTAATCCGCATTCCGTTCCCGTTCATAACCAGATTCGCGGCGACGATCCGATGCGCCTGGTCGGGGAAAAATTAATTAAAGAGAATGTGGCGGCGATGCACGCCACGCTGGACGTTAACAGTGAAGAAAAGCTGTTAGAAAGCGTCACGATGCTGCGCCACGCCCGCCGTATTGTGATCACCGGGATTGGCGCCTCTGGGCTGGTGGCGCAAAATTTTGCCTGGAAGCTACTGAAGATTGGCATTAACGCGGTGGTTGAGCGCGATATGCACGCCCTGCTGGCGACGGTGCAGGCGCTGGCGCCGGAGGATCTGCTGCTGGCGATCTCTTATTCCGGGGAGCGGCGCGAGCTGAACCTGGCGGCGGACGAAACATTACGCGCAGGCGCGAAAATCCTGGCCATTACCGGTTTTTCTCCCAACGCCTTGCAGCAGCGCGCCACCCGCTGTCTGTATACGATTGCCGAAGAGCAGGCGACGCGCAGCGCCGCTATCTCCTCGACACATGCGCAAATGATGTTGACCGACTTACTGTTTATGGCGCTGGTACAACAGGATTTAGAGCGGGCGCCGGAGCGTATTCGCCATAGCGAGGCGCTGGTAAAAAAACTGGTATGAAAATGGCTCTTCCGCCTCATGCAGAAGAGCCATCAAGTTTATTGCGCTTCTTTCGCGTGAATCAATTGCGTCAGGAGTGTGTTAACCGGTACGGCAATATTGTTCTGAGCGCCGATTCGCGCAATCGCACCATTTAAATAGTCGATTTCAGTCAGTCGGCCTTTATGTAAATCCTGATGCATAGAAGGATAGTGGTGGCCGCTCTCACGCGGATCGAACACTTTCTTCACCGTATTCATCACCATTTGCTCAGTCAACGGAATATTCTGGCTGGCAGCAACTAACACAAACTCATCAACTACCGCTTGCGCTAAATCTAAAGCACCAGGCCGCTGACCAAATCCGCCGACATTACAATCCAGTAGCGCGCAATAGGTGTTCATTACGCTATTAAAGGCTGCTTTCTTCCAGATCGATAATAATACGTCAGGGCTTATTTCAGCATTCAATCCAGCGCTATTAAGGGTGGCAATGACCTTAGCCTCTTGAGCCGAATCCTGGCTGGCTATCGGCTGCAGTTCAATCGTTCCGGTACCGGTGGCCATAATATGCCCAGCCCCCTCCAGTTCGCTGGACCATAACGTCACACCCGCATAGATTTTCTGCCGATCGACATATTTCTCCAGCGTTTCGATATTTCCCAGGCCGTTAGATAAAATCATCACGACCTTCGCGGCTGGCAGTAATGGCTTGATACGCTGTAACATGCTATCCAGCTGCATGGCTTTGGTAAACAGAATAACCAGCTCAAACTCCCCCTGGGATTCATCGGCCAACATAGCAGGGATGGGGTAATACTTCTGAGTCGTTTCCGTTTCGACAAACAACCCCTTGCTACGAATAGCGTCGACATGCTCCTGCCAGCCATCAATAAGCGTCACGTCGTGCCCGGCCTCCAGCAGCATATAGCCAAAACGACACCCCATAGCGCCTGCACCTGCGATTGCAATTTTCATTTTTATTTCCTTATTATCTGATTAATGAATTTTGGCTAAAACCGTTGCGACATATTTTTTCGTTATCAGGGTCAACACGACTCCAATAAGCAATAGCACCGTTGTCAAAATAAATACTGTATTGTAGCTTCCGGTATATTTTGCAATAGCGGACGTGACGTAAGGAGCAATAACCGCACCGACGGCAAAACCAAAATACATAAAGCCGTAGTTTAGTCCCTGGTTACGCATACCAAAATTCTGGCTGGTCAAGCCAGGGAAGATAACTAATATACCGGCATAAGCAAAGCCCACGCCCAGAGCGCTGAAATAGAATACCGAAGTATTGCCATTGAAGAAAAATAACAGCAGCATACACAAGCAAGTAAAGAGGTAAACAATAACCAGCGTATTATAGCCGCCTAATTTATCGGTTAACCCTCCCCAGAACAGGCGACCGATCGAGTTAAATATCGAGACCAGGCTAACGACTAATGCACCAGACAGTAAACCGTACTGCGTCATACCAATTTGCGCAGAGCTTGAGCTAATTACCATCCCAGAGAACACGCCCAGCGCCAGAATCATAAACAGCAGCCAGAAGCGCAGATCTTTCAGCATGTGCCGATAGTCTTTATCCAGTGGCGACGCTTTAATTCCTCCACTATCTTTTGCTGGCGCGCTACGAATAAAGAACTGGACGATAAAAATAACCACCAGATAAACAATACCCAGATATAACAACGCCCGACTAACATCGTGAGTTTGCGCCATAAAATATTCGGCCAGGCGGGTGCAAAGTAGCGTCCCGACGCCAACACCCGCCAGTACGATACCGCTGGCCAGACCGCGACGGTCAGGGAAAAATTTCAGAATATTATTAAGATTACCCGTAAAAGCCAGGCCCGATCCCAACCCGGCAATGACGCCGTAGGTTAAAAACAGCATGGGCAAATTATCCACAAACCCGGACAAGATAAAACCTAAAGAAAACAGGATACCGCCGATAACTATCGCCTGCTTTCCTTTACCATTGTCGATCATTCTCCCGCCCCAAATCATCGGTAAAGGAATGATCCCCATGTTGATAGAGAATGCTAACGCCAGCGTAGCCGGATCCCAGTGATATTGCGCCATGAGTGGTGTTTTGAAATAGCTAAATGCGTAGACGCCCCCGAGCACAAAATTGATGCACACGTGAGCGGCAAGCATTCCCCAGCGGTTGATTGATGCCGACATAATTTTCCCTTTTTAAAATGCACTGATCACAGTTTAAAAAAAGCAAAATAGGCAAACAATTTGGTATTTTTTATAATCGTTATAACAAAACCCAATCGATTGGCATTAAATTTTAATGAATATCAAACAACTACATTCCTTCCTGATATTGTGTGATGAATTACATTATGGTCGGGCAGCCAGTCGCCTGTTTATCACTCAGCCATCATTAAGTCAGCAAATCAAACAACTTGAGTCATCACTTAAAACAATATTATTTAAGCGAAAAGGCAGAGGAATTAAATTAACAAAAGCAGGCATTATTTTGCAACGACACGCTAACAAAATAATGCTGGATTTAAAAAATGCCGAAAATGAGCTTCTTCCCTATCAGGATCAACAGCGCGATACTATTTCAATCGGGGTGTCAGGCAGCTACCTGGTCCTGCCCGCTTTTCGCAACTTTATGGCGCACCATCCGGAAATATCTTTAAATGTTAAAGAGTTCTCAACTGAGCAAACCATTAAAAAGCTGACGGATAGCGCCGTTGATATTGGCATTGTTTATCGAACAGCGCTCCCTGCCCAGCTAAGCTCGACCATGCTGTTTGAAGATGAAATTATCGCTGCAATCCCACTTTCTCATCCTCTGGCGACACGCGAACGTCTGCATCTAAAAGATTTAAACGACCAGCCCATTATCGTGCTTAATGACTCTCTGCTATTAAGAGGGATCATCACCACTGAATTTAATAACCGCAAAGTCGTTCCTAACGTCATCTGCGAACTGGATAACCACTACTCATGCCTTGAGTATGCCGAAGCGCAGATTGGCATCGCATTTATTACCCGCTCGCTAACCCATTTATCGACACCCAAAAATGTTCGCCTGGTTTCACTGGGCATCCCCGCATTTTTTATTCCTGTCATGCTGGTGCACAGTAATGACCTTTCACTGGATAACGCAACCATCTGCCTGCTCAAGCAGATCAAAAATTTTTACACTGTAGATAACAAATCAGCGCCAGAAAAGAGCTGGCCCGAGCAGAAAATAGGCGTATAATGCCCGCCCGATTTGTGTTGTTTCTGAGAATTTCCTGATGGCGCTGTTAATCACCAAAAAATGTATCAATTGCGATATGTGCGAGCCGGAGTGCCCGAATGAGGCGATTTCAATGGGCGACAGCATTTATGAGATTAACAGCGACAAATGCACCGAGTGTGTAGGCCATTACGAAACGCCGACCTGTCAGAAAGTCTGCCCGATCCCCAATACGATTTTGCAGGATCCCGCCCATGTCGAAACCGAAGAACAGTTGTGGGATAAGTTTGTTCTGATGCATCACGCAGATAAACTGTAAGCGGGTTAACGCACTTCCAACGCAACAATGCCTGATGGCGCTATGCTTATCAGGCCGACAATATATCGGCCTGTAGGTCAGATAACGTGTTTACGCCGCCATCCGACAAATCTAACTCTCCAGAATGACCGTAGCGCAGGCGTAATGGCGTTCATCGGCCAACGTGACATGCATGTGCGCCACACCGAGTTTTTCCGCCAGCGTTAACGCCTCGCCCCACAGCCGCAAACGTGGTTTTCCCAGCTCATCGTTAAACACTTCGAACTGATTAAACGCCAGACCGTTGCGGATGCCGGTGCCAAAAGCTTTCGCTGCCGCCTCTTTGACCGCAAAACGCTTGGCGAGAAAACGCACCGGCTGCTGATGCGTCTCCCAGATAGCCCACTCGTTGTCACTGAGCACACGCCTTGCCAGACGTTCGCCGGAACGGGAGATCACTGCCTCAATGCGGGCAATCTCTACAATATCCGTTCCCAGGCCGAGAATCGCCATTAGCCGCGCGCTTCCAGCATCAAACGTTTCATTTCAGCCACCGCCTCTTTCAGCCCCGTCATCACCGCCCGACCAATAATGGCATGACCGATATTGAGCTCGTGCATTTCCGGAAGTGCGGCAATAGCTTTGACGTTATGGTAGGTCAGGCCATGACCCGCATTTACTTTTAGCCCCAGACGGGCCGCCAGGGTCGCGGCGCTGGCAATACGCGCCAGCTCTTTTGCCTGTTCCGCATCGGTTTCTGCGTTGGCGTAGCAGCCGGTATGGATTTCGATAAACGGCGCGCCGACTTCCGCCGCCGCGTTGATTTGCGCTTCATCGGCATCGATAAAGAGCGAAACCTGGATGCCAGCCGCCGCCAGGCGCGCACAGGCATCACGCATTTTATCGCGCTGTCCGGCCACATCCAGGCCGCCTTCGGTGGTGACTTCCTGGCGTTTTTCCGGTACCAGACAACAGAAATGCGGCCTGGTTTCTACGGCGATCGCCAGCATCTCTTCGGTCACCGCCATCTCCAGATTCATACGCGTATGCAGCGTCTGACGCAGAATGCGCACATCGCGATCGGTAATGTGGCGACGATCTTCGCGCAGGTGTACGGTAATGCCGTCCGCGCCTGCCTGTTCAGCAATAAACGCCGCCTGTACCGGATCCGGATAGTCGGTGCCGCGCGCATTACGTAACGTGGCAATGTGGTCAATATTGACGCCTAACAGTAATTCAGCCATGACAATCCTCGTTAATCTTTCTTCGTTTTTACTGTGCGTTTGGGCATAAATTGCCGGAACAGCTCCCGGCTTTTTAACGGTTTTCCCCCAAGATACGGCTTTAATGCCATACGGGTAAAGCGTTTAGCGGCACGCAGGGTATCTACATCCGGAAATTCCCGCGCCTCCAGCGCTTTCAGGTGCCGTCCGGTAAAGGTGTTGTTATCGATGACGACGCTGGCGAAAAAGCCTTTTTCTTCGCGGTAACGGTAGGTCATGGTGTCATCCACCCGTTCGCCGCTGCCTGCACAGTGGGTGAAATTGACGCCATACCCCAGATGACCCAGCAACGCCAGTTCGAAACGTCGCAACGCCGGTTCAGGCGAGCCGGTGGTTCCCGCCAGCGCCTGAATACAGTTCAGATAATCAAAAAAGAGTTCGGAGAAGCGCGTTTCATATTCCAGTACGCGAGAGAGGAGTTCGTTGATGTACAGGCCGCTATAGAGCGTAATACCGCTTAACGGCAGCGCCAGAGAAACTGCCTCGGCGCTGCGCAGGGTTTTCACCTCGCCGCGTCCGCTGTAGCGTAGCAATAACGGCGTAAAAGGCTGTAACGCGCCTTTCAGATTGGAACGTTTAGATCGCGCGCCTTTGGCGACAAGGCGCACGCGCCCCGATTCTTCCGTGAAGACGTCCAGCATCAGGCTGGTTTCGCTCCAGGGGCGACTGTGCAGGACAAATGCGCGCTGCCACCCTTCCACGCTGTGTTAACTCACAGATCGTCTACGTAACCGAGACTGCGCAGAGCGCGTTCGTCATCGGCCCAGCCGGATTTCACTTTCACCCACAGTTCCAGGTGTACCGGCGCTTCAAACATCTCCTGCATGTCTTTACGCGCTTCAATACCAATGGTTTTGATTTTGGCGCCTTTGTTGCCAATCACCATCTTCTTCTGCCCTTCGCGTTCGACGAGGATCAGCCCGTTGATATCATAGCCGCCGCGTTCGTTGGTAACAAAACGTTCAATCTCAACGGTAACGGAATACGGCAGCTCGGCGCCGAGAAAACGCATCAGCTTTTCACGAATGATTTCAGACGCCATAAAGCGCTGAGAGCGATCGGTGATGTAATCTTCCGGGAAGTGATGAATCGCTTCCGGTAAATGTTTACGCACGATACCGGCAATGGTATCGACGTTCATACCCGTTTCAGCAGAGATGGGTACGATATCAAGAAAGTTCATCTGGCTTGCCAGGAACTGGAGGTGCGGCAGCAAATCGGCTTTTTCCTGCACGTTATCCACCTTGTTAACGGCGAGAATAACCGGCGCTTTGCCATCGCGCAGTTTGTTCAGGACCATTTCGTCGTCCGGCGTCCAACGGGTGCCTTCCACAACGAAAATCACCAGCTCAACGTCGCCAATCGAACTGCTCGCCGCCTTATTCATCAAACGGTTAATGGCGCGCTTTTCTTCCATATGCAGTCCCGGGGTATCGACATAGATTGCCTGATACGGGCCTTCGGTATGAATACCGACAATGCGGTGGCGCGTGGTCTGCGCTTTACGGGAAGTGATCGAAATCTTCTGCCCAAGCAGTTTGTTCAGCAAGGTGGATTTGCCAACGTTCGGACGTCCGACGATGGCAATAAATCCGCAATAAGTTTTATCGGTGCTCATTCCAACTCCAGTTTTTTCAGCGCCTGTTCGGCGGCAGCCTGCTCCGCCTTACGACGGCTGGAACCCGTGCCAACCACCGGTTCGCTCAGGCCGCTGACCTGGCAGTGGATAGTAAATTCCTGATCGTGCGCCTCGCCGCGTACCTGCACAACCAGGTAAGATGGCAGCGGCAGATGGCGACCCTGCAAATACTCCTGCAAGCGCGTTTTAGGATCTTTTTGTTTATCGCCCGGACTTATCTCATCCAGACGGGTTTTATACCAGTTAAGGATTAACTGCTCGACGGTCTGGATATTGCTATCGAGAAATACTCCGCCGATTAACGCTTCCACGGTGTCCGCCAGAATGGACTCCCGACGAAATCCGCCGCTTTTTAATTCGCCCGGCCCTAAACGCAGGCACTCGCCTAAATCAAATTCACGGGCTAATTCCGCCAGCGTATTACCACGTACCAACGTGGCGCGCATACGGCTCATATCTCCCTCATCCACCCGTGGGAAACGGTGATAAAGCGCGTTAGCGATAACGAAGCTCAGGATTGAATCGCCTAAAAACTCCAGGCGTTCGTTATGTTTACTGCTGGCGCTGCGGTGAGTTAATGCCTGCTGCAACAGCTCCTGATGATTAAAAGTGTAGCCCAGCTTCCGTTGAAGCCGATTAATTACGATGGGGTTCATGCGATACCAATAAATGAATGCGTCAACAATCCAGCACACGAAACAGACCTGATACACGTCATCTGTCCTGCCGCATCGCTGCAGCGGAAAGAAGGTTGTCTATAACCAACGCTGTTTCGTGTGCCGTGGCGACCAAACGGCGCCAACCTAAAACTTCGGGGGAATATTCTATACACAACGACAGGGGATGTCGTTAGTCTGAGGGAATTTATCCAGGAAATAATTCACGCTGCCGCTAAAAAGACGACAGCGTGAACGATCATTTCGTCACAGTTAGTGAATACCGCCGATACGACTCAGGCGTACGCCTGTCGGCCACTCCCCTTCCTGCTTGTCAAAGCTCATCCAGATAGCGACCGCTTTACCGACCAGATTCGCTTCCGGAACAAATCCCCAGTAACGGCTATCCGCGCTGTTATCGCGGTTGTCGCCCATCATGAAATATTGTCCCGGTGGTACAACCCAGGTCGCCAGCGGTTGTCCTGGCTGTTGGTAATACATGCCCAACTGATCCTGAGCTATCGGCACCATCAGGATGCGGTGCGTCACATCGCCCAACGTCTCTTTACGTTCGGTCAGGCGAATGCCGTTTTCTTTCGTCTCGTTTAGCGGAACCTCAAAGAAACCGCTGGTCGCTTCTCCGCCGTTACGGCGGGCAAAGGTCTGTACAAAATCGCTCGGCTCAACGTTAGAGTAGGTAACCGGCAGCGCATTTTCGCACGCCTGACCGGAGCTACAGCCAGGCTGAATCGTCACCTCTTTCGCAACCGGATCATAAGTGATTTTATCGCCCGGCAAACCGACGGCGCGTTTGATGTAATCTAACTTAGGATCTTCCGGATATTTAAATACCACAATATCCCCGCGCTTTGGATGACCGGTTTCAATCAGGGTTTTCTGGTAGATCGGATCTTTAATGCCGTAGGCAAATTTTTCCACCAGAATAAAATCGCCGATAAGCAGTGTCGGCATCATTGAGCCTGACGGGATCTGAAAGGGTTCATAAAGAAATGAACGAACGATCAGAACGATCGCCAGAACCGGGAAAACCGACGCCCCGGTCTCCAGCCAGCCCGGCTTAGGCGCCACTTTATTGAGCGTAGCGTTATCCAGCGCATCTCCCGACGCCGTTTGCGCGGCAGCCTGGCGCGCCCGACGTTTTGGCGCGAAAACAAACTTATCAACGCACCATAAAATGCCCGTCACCAGTGTGGCTATCACCAGAATCAGGGCAAACATGTTCGCCATGCCAACTCCTTAGGGATTATTTATTGTCTTTACCGACATGCAGAATGGCGAGGAACGCCTCCTGAGGCAGCTCGACGTTACCGATCTGCTTCATGCGTTTCTTACCTTCTTTCTGTTTCTGCAGCAGTTTTTTCTTACGACTGATATCGCCGCCGTAGCACTTCGCCAGCACGTTTTTACGTAACTGTTTTACCGTCGAACGGGCAATAATATGCGTACCAATCGCCGCCTGAATCGCAATATCAAACTGCTGGCGTGGAATCAAATCTTTCATCTTCTCCACCAGCTCGCGACCACGGCTTTGCGAGTTATCGCGGTGCGTGATCAGCGCCAGCGCATCGACACGCTCGTTGTTGATTAACACATCAACACGCACCATATCGGAAGCCTGGAAGCGCTTGAAGTTATAATCCAGAGACGCATAGCCGCGCGACGTTGATTTCAGACGGTCAAAGAAGTCGAGCACCACTTCCGCCATCGGGATTTCATAGGTCAACGCGACCTGGTTACCGTGATACACCATGTTAGTTTGTACGCCGCGTTTCTCAATACACAGCGTAATAACGTTACCTAAATAGGCTTGTGGTAACAGCATATGACATTCGGCGATAGGCTCGCGCAGTTCATAAATGTTATTCAACGGCGGCAGCTTGGAGGGGCTATCAACATAGATAGTCTCTTTCGCCGTTGTTTCTACTTCATAAACCACGGTCGGCGCAGTGGTGATCAGATCCAGATCGTATTCGCGTTCCAGACGCTCCTGAATGATCTCCATGTGCAACAGGCCGAGGAAGCCGCAGCGGAAACCAAAGCCCAGCGCCGAGGAGCTTTCCGGTTCATAAAACAGTGAGGCATCGTTCAGGCTCAGCTTGCCGAGCGCGTCGCGGAAACTTTCATAATCGTCGGAGCTGACCGGGAACAGACCTGCATAGACCTGCGGTTTCACCTTCTTAAAGCCCGGCAACGCTTTTTCCGCTGGGTTACGCGCTGAGGTTAAGGTATCGCCAACCGGCGCGCCGAGGATATCTTTAATGGCGCAGACCAGCCAGCCTACTTCGCCGCACTTCAGCTCGGTACGATCAACCTGTTTCGGCGTGAAAATCCCCAGGCGGTCAGCGTTGTAGGTCTGCCCGGTGCTCATCACTTTAATTTTGTCGCCTTTACGCATGGTGCCGTTTTTAATACGCACCAGCGATACCACGCCCAGGTAGTTATCGAACCAGGAGTCAATAATCAGCGCCTGCAGCGGGCCGTCCGGATCGCCTTGCGGCGGCGGGATATCGCGCACCAGGCGTTCCAGAACATCCGTCACGCCGACACCCGTTTTGGCGGAGCAGCGTACCGCGTCCGTCGCATCAATACCGACAATGTCTTCGATTTCTTCCGCCACACGCTCCGGATCGGCGGCCGGCAGGTCAATCTTGTTAAGCACCGGCACCACTTCAAGATCCATTTCCATCGCGGTGTAGCAGTTCGCCAACGTTTGCGCTTCTACGCCCTGGCCGGCATCCACCACCAGCAGCGCGCCCTCGCAGGCGGCTAACGAACGGGAAACTTCATAGGAAAAGTCAACGTGTCCCGGCGTGTCGATAAAGTTCAGTTGATAAGTTTCACCATCAGACGCTTTAAAATCCAGCGTCACACTCTGGGCTTTAATAGTAATACCGCGCTCACGCTCAAGATCCATCGAATCAAGTACCTGAGCTTCCATTTCACGGTCAGACAGGCCACCGCAGATCTGGATAATACGGTCAGACAGCGTCGATTTACCGTGGTCAATGTGAGCAATGATCGAAAAGTTACGTATGTTCTTCATAGAGATAAATTATTATGCCTTACGCCTGGTTGACCAGACTTTAGAGGTCGCTGTTCTGAGCTTAACGTCTGTTTTAACTGAAACGCCGCATTCTACACTACAACGCTAAGGCGAGGAAATGTTCATAGTGTAAGGAGAGCGGGAACTGGAAAACGCCTCGCTTTTTCCTGTAAAACACCGCAACGCAGGAAAAGCGCATGTTTATCGGGACAACAACCCAACGCGGCAGGTGTACCGTTGGGCAAAACGTTTACTGGCGCGTTTCGATTGAGGTAGTTTCGACGCGAACAAGGTCCGGCGGGAGGGCAACGTTTAAAATCACCGGCTGCCAGGCGTCGCGCTCCGCCAGTTTTCGGGAATAGCCGCGGGCAACCAGAAAACCGCCCACGCCGCCCAGCACGGCCCCGCTTAATGCGGCAAGGTCAGATCCAAACAGCATCTGAAAAAGCGCCGCACAAAGAAATAGCCCTGCTAAAGGCGACATATAGACCAGCAACGCCGAACCTAAAAGGCTTTTTTCGGCGATGCCCAACTCGACTTTCTGCCCCGGCGCCAGCGGCTCCGCGCTTGGCACAACAATGGTATGGGTGGTTTGCGGCCCTAATTTATTCAGCACGCGACTGCCGCATCCCGCACGGGAGGCGCAGCTGCTGCATGACGCTTTAACGTCGCAGCTCACCACCGCCTGACCATTCTGCCAGGAGACAACGGTTGCCCACTCTTTAATCATTGTACTGCCCTGAATTTGATACTGTCGGCAATGCGCTTCGCCGTTTGCGGCGGAAGCTCGCCGACAATGGTGATTTCCGCGTTGTCGCGAACGCTGCTATAAACCGTTCGGCGCCCGGTGCGCAGCATCTGATCGCTGCTGTTTTGCGTCGCCCGGTTCACATTGACGGAAAAGCTAAACAGACCGTCAGAATAAAGCCGCGATTCGATAGGCAGGTTATCCATCGTCGGCAACGGACGACGGCTGCTGGAAACTTCGCTAAAGCCTTGCGGCACCCAGGATGGACTCCAGTTAAATTTCGTTTTTTCGCCACCGGGAACAGAAAGCAGCGGCGGCAGATTCGCCTTCGCCAGCGCCTGCATGTTGCTGCCGATATCCTGACTCACCGTGAACGCAATAACGCGGAACTGCTCCAGCGTCTCGCCATCGCGATCCAGCAGATCAACGCGCATCGGCAGTTTGGTGTCCATGTCCATCCAGACGATATAGCTGTAACGCGTACCATCGCGCGCCACAACGCGGATAACTTCGCACAATCTGTCTGCGATACGGGTGCGACCGACGGAAATAAAGTCGTAGTAAGGCGCCAGACGCTTGAAATCGGTGTAAATCAGGGAAGGCAGAGAATCGACAATATAATCACCGTTCAGGGTGAACGGCTCAAGGCCCGGTTCAAAATAACTGATTTCATTACCACGCTGTACGACCTCCCGGCGGGGACCGTCCAACTGTAGCAATTGCGCAAGCGGGCGACTATCCAGGCGTGCGTGTCGATAACGCAGAGATTCAACGCCTTGTTTCGTGATGCTGACGAATGACAGCTCGTAATTCAGTGACTGACTGGCGATGTTCATCTGCTGCAATAACGCCCCGGACGCAGGGTCGGCCGAGGCGTTTACTGAGAAGAACAGGCTAGCCGCCACAAGGGACATGGCAAACCAAAGTTGCTTCATTACTGCGATTGCGTTCCTAAAGTTTGGATTCCTGGCACCTGTACCGCGGCTTGCTGGGTTTGCGCCTGCTCAAACTGAAGCTGTTCGGAGTGCAGTCGGCGCTGCAGTTCATAGTCCTGCAACATGGCATTAATGCGACGACGCTGCTCCTGTACCTGCTGTTGCTGACTGCCGACAGGCGCTGCTTCAGAAGGCACTCCCAGACTTACCGGGCTAGCTTTCCCCATCATAGGCAGGGTATTGAAAACCGGCGTTTCAGGTTGTTGGGATGTTTCAGATTGCCCATTATAGTGCTGGACACCGACGATAACTGCAAGTGAAACGCACGCCGCCACGCCCATTTGGGTAAGCTGCGCCGCCCACGGACGCACTTTTTTCCAGAACGGCATTTTCTGCCATTGCTGCGGAGCGGGTTGGGCCTCAGGGATTAATGGCGACACCTGACGTACTGGCTCGTTTTCAATAGCGGCCATCACGCGAGCGGATATATCGAAATGGAGAACGTCAGGCGTATCCCCCCGCATTGAATCGCGGATCAGGTGATAACTCTCCCAGGTTTTCTGCATTTCCGGGTCGTGCGTAAGCGCTTTGAGCAGCTCACTATCCAACGTTTCGCCATCCATCAAAGCGGAAAGTTTTTCTTTCTGCATGCCTAATACCTTTTCCAGTATCCCGCTATCGTCAACGCCTGATAAGCGGTTGAACTTTATTATCAATAGCTTCCCGCGCCCGGAAGATACGTGAACGCACCGTCCCCACCGGACAATCCATGATAGCCGCTATCTCTTCATAGCTCAGGCCATCCAGCTCCCGTAAGGTGATTGCCATACGTAAATCTTCCGGGAGGGACTCAATAGTTCGGAAAACTATCTGTCTCAGTTCTTCTGACAACATTAAGTTCTCAGGGTTCGAAATTTCTTTCAGCGCGCCGCCGCTTTCAAAGTTTTCTGCTTCAATCGCGTCTACATCACTGGAAGGCGGACGACGCCCCTGCGCAACCAGGTAGTTCTTCGCGGTATTGACCGCAATACGATACAACCAGGTATAAAAAGCGCTATCCCCCCGGAAAGAATCCAGCGCGCGATAGGCCTTAATAAATGATTCCTGTACGACATCGGGAACGTCGCCCGATGGCACATAGCGGGAAACCAGACTCGCCACTTTATGCTGGTAGCGCACTACCAGTAAGTTAAAGGCTTTCTGATCTCCCTTCTGGACCCGTTCAACCAGGACCTGGTCCGTTAACTGCTCGCTCATCCGAGGTAATGTCTCCCCAAACCAAATTTCCACGCGCTTTCGAAACGCCACTCCATAAGCCGCACTATGAGCAAGCAACAGGTTAGAGTGTCTATGTTTCGTAAAGTTCCGTTACGCATTTGTTTTTGTTTGTCATGTTGTAGACAGGTCTTATCTTCCATTATAAGTCTACAGATGCTGAACAACGCACTATCTGTACAGAAATGCCCATTTCGTCGTTTGCAGAGTAACCTAACAGCATCTTTATTTCACTACAAAATCCGACGCTAACACCCTGCCCTATAAAATATTTTTTGCCGTTTATCTCTCGCCGTATTTTTATTTTATGTTTAATAAGCACAACACCAGCGAAATCATCACGTGCTTTTTAGCGCCATATAGTGCTAATCTGCCGCAACCGTGTTTAGTAAATTAAACAAAAAACCATGATGACAACTCCTGAACTGTCCTGTGATGTGTTAATTATCGGCAGCGGCGCGGCCGGACTCTCGCTGGCGCTGCGTCTGGCTGAAAAGCATAAGGTTATCGTCCTGAGTAAAGGGCCGGTGAGCGAGGGCTCCACGTTTTATGCGCAGGGCGGTATTGCCGCCGTGTTTGATGAAACCGACAGTATTGCGTCGCATGTCGAAGATACGCTGATTGCCGGTGCCGGAATTTGCGATCGCCACGCGGTGGAGTTTGTCGCCAGCAACGCCCGTACCTGCGTGCAGTGGCTTATCGATCAGGGCGTCCTGTTTGATACGCATGTCCAGCCAAACGGCAAGGAGAGCTATCATCTCACGCGTGAAGGCGGCCATAGTCATCGCCGTATCCTTCATGCCGCCGACGCTACCGGAAAGGAAGTCGAAACCACGTTGGTCAGTCGGGCGCAAAATCATCCTAATATTCAGGTGCTGGAACGCAGCAACGCCGTTGATTTAATTATCTCCGATAAAATGGGTCTGCCGGGGCCTCGCCGGGTCGTCGGCGCCTGGATCTGGAATCGCAATAAAGAGTGGGTTGAAACCTGTCATGCGAAGTCGGTGGTGCTGGCGACCGGCGGCGCCTCAAAGGTGTATCAATATACCACTAACCCGGATATTTCCTCCGGCGACGGTATCGCGATGGCCTGGCGCGCAGGCTGTCGGGTCGCTAATCTGGAATTTAACCAGTTTCATCCCACCGCCCTTTATCACCCGCAGGCGCGTAATTTTCTCCTTACCGAAGCGCTGCGTGGCGAAGGCGCATACCTTAAACGTCCGGACGGTTCACGGTTTATGCCGGACGTTGACGAACGCGGGGAACTGGCGCCGCGCGATATTGTCGCCCGCGCTATTGACCATGAGATGAAACGACTCGGCGCAGACTGTATGTTTCTCGATATCAGCCACAAGCCTGACGATTTTGTCCGCCAGCACTTCCCGATGATCTATGCGAAACTGCTCGATTTGGGTATGGATTTAACCAAAGAACCGATTCCCGTTGTTCCTGCCGCACACTATACCTGCGGCGGCGTGGTCGTCGATGATTATGGTCGTACCGATGTAGACGGCTTATATGCCATTGGCGAAGTCAGTTACACCGGCCTGCACGGCGCTAACCGTATGGCGTCCAACTCGTTGCTGGAATGCTTAGTGTACGGCTGGTCCGCAGCAATGGATATCGACAGGCGAATGCCTTCTGTCCACAGCGTTGACGTCCTTCCCGCCTGGGATGAAAGCCGCGTGGAGAACGCCGATGAGCGGGTGGTGATTCAGCATAACTGGCATGAACTGCGCCTGCTGATGTGGGACTATGTGGGGATTGTGCGCACGACGAAACGGCTGGAGCGCGCCCTACGGCGTATTACTATGTTGCAACAAGAGATTGACGAGTATTACGCCAACTTTCGCGTCTCGAATAATTTACTGGAGCTGCGCAATCTGGTGCAAGTGGCCGAACTGATTGTGCGTTGCGCGATGATGCGTAAAGAGAGCCGGGGGCTGCACTTTACGCTGGATTATCCGCAACAACTGGCTGAATCAGGCCCATCGATCCTTTCGCCGTTAACGCCTCACATAAACAGATAAAATGCCTGGGTCAGCGCCGTATAACTTTCAGAATAATGCTGGTCTGACCCGCGAATCACTAATCTGTCGCTAAAGCACTCCCCGGCTTGCGGGGAGAATGCGAGCAAAACCCGGTGCGGCAAGCGCGCTTCGTTTTCCGCAACGTCAGTACGTAGCCGCAAATGCCATCCCATGTTGAGCGCTTGCTGCGTAAAAGCGTTACCTATTTGTTCCGGCAAGACTACGCAAAAAAAGCCATCTTCGGTAATACAATCCGCCGCAATAGCCAATAACGTCTGGTGATCCAGCGTAGCGGTGTAACGCGCCTGCTCCCGCTGCGGCGTGGCGCATTCCACACCGGGTTCGTAATAAGGCGGGTTGCTGATAATAAGATCAAAGCGTACCGTCTGGCGAGGCGCCCAACGCTGAATATCGTCAGTATGCACCGTTATTCGATGCGGCCAGGGAGAGTGAGCCACGTTTTCCTGCGCTTGCATGGCAGCCCCGGCATCCAGTTCCACGGCGTCAATAGGCACATTGTCATCCGTCCGCTGCGCCAGCATTAACGCCAGCAGACCGCTTCCAGTACCGATATCCAGAATTCGCTTTACATCCGCGACCGGCGCCCACGCCCCGAGTAAAATACCGTCAGTTCCCACTTTCATCGCACACCGATCGTGTGCGACAAAAAACTGTTTAAACGTAAATCCGTTGCGACGAAGAACGGAGCCAGACTGAGACATGTAAAAACAACCTTGCAAAAAACGGCGACAGCGCCGAGTGAAAACAATACCTGAGAAGGGATATCCATACAAACAGATGAAGATTGCGGCCGTAACGTCTATAATCAGCGCCCCACACAGAGGTAGAACATGACTGTAACGACTTTTTCCGAACTTGAACTCGACGAAAGCCTGCTGGATGCCCTCCAGGATAAAGGTTTCACTCGCCCGACCGCCATTCAGGCTGCCGCCATTCCGCCTGCGCTCGATGGCCGTGATGTACTCGGTTCTGCGCCGACAGGCACCGGTAAAACGGCGGCATATCTGCTGCCGGCGTTGCAGCACCTGCTCGACTTTCCGCGTAAAAAATCGGGGCCGCCGCGTATTCTGATCCTGACGCCAACCCGCGAACTGGCAATGCAGGTTGCCGATCACGCTCGTGAACTGGCTAAGCATACTCATCTGGATATCGCCACGATTACCGGCGGCGTGGCCTATATGAACCATGCTGAAGTGTTTAGCGAAAACCAGGATATCGTGGTCGCCACGACGGGCCGTCTGCTGCAATATATAAAAGAAGAGAATTTTGACTGCCGGGCGGTTGAAACACTGATCCTTGACGAAGCTGACCGGATGCTCGACATGGGCTTCGCTCAGGACATTGAACATATCGCTGGTGAGACCCGCTGGCGTAAACAGACGATGCTGTTCTCCGCCACGCTGGAAGGCGATGCGATTAAAGATTTTGCCGAGCGTCTGCTGGAAGACCCGGTTGAGGTTTCCGCCAATCCGTCAACCCGCGAGCGTAAGAAAATTCACCAGTGGTACTACCGTGCAGACAATTTCGAACATAAAGTTGCGCTGTTGAAGCACCTGCTAAAACAAGACGATGCAACCCGTTCTATCGTGTTTGTACGTAAACGTGAACGCGTCCATGAACTGGCTGAAACGCTGCGTCTGGCAGGGATCAACAATTGCTATCTTGAAGGTGAGATGGCGCAGATCAAACGTAACGAAGGTATTAAGCGTCTCACCGACGGTCGCGTTAACGTGCTGGTCGCGACCGACGTCGCGGCACGCGGGATTGATATTCCTGACGTCAGCCACGTCATTAACTTCGACATGCCGCGCAGTGGCGATACCTATCTGCATCGCATTGGTCGTACAGGCCGTGCTGGTCGCAAAGGCACTGCAATCTCGCTGGTTGAAGCCCACGACCATCTGTTGCTGCTGAAAATCGGTCGCTACATCGAAGAGCCGCTAAAAGCGCGCGTCATTGATGAGCTTCGCCCGACCACGCGTGCGCCCAGCGAAAAGCTGACCGGCAAACCGTCGAAAAAAGTGCTGGCGAAACGCGCCGAGAAGAAAAAAGAGAAAGAAAAAGAGAAGCCGCGCGTGAAGAAACGTCACCGCGATACAAAAAATATCGGTAAGCGCCGCAAGCCAAGCGGTACGAAAATGCAGGAGCAATCCAGCGAAGAGTGATGATAATGCCGGGTTCGTTAACCCGGCATTTTTTTATCTTCCACGGTAAAACACGCCTCCATACACTGCATAAATATCTGCATTGCCGGGCTGACCGCTTTCCCGGCATGATGGGCGCACAGCGCCATGATCGATAGCGACGGCGCGCCAAACGGCAGCTCTTTCAACTGACCGGTACTAAGTTCTCGTTCAACGGTAAAACGTGGTAAAAAGCTGATGCCCAGGTTAGCAGCCACACACTGTTTAATGCTTTCAATACTCCACAGTTCAATGGTGTTTTCCAGCGTAATCCGCCTCTGCCGTAGCTTACTTTCAAACAGCTGGCGGAAGACACATTGCGGTTCATTGATGATGAAGCTGCAGGGGATATGCTGATCTGGCTGCGTAAAATCAGCATCCTGTAGCAGTGGAGAGGCCACCAGCGCCAGCGACTGCTCCCCCAGTTGCTGCATCGTGAGCGCGTCATCATTACCTACGCGATAAAAAACACCCAGATCGACCTCATCATTCAGCAACGCATCACGTATCACATAGCAATTCAGCGACTGTAGCGACAATCTGACATTCGGCGCTCGCAGCTTAAAACGTTGTAAAACCTGCGGCATTTTGTACGCCAGTAAGGTTTCACCTGTCGCCACGCGCAGCTCTCCGCCGGGTTCCGCATCCTGCCTTGCGGCTTCACGAATCGACTCCATCACACGCGTCAATTCATGGATATGCGGCATCAGCTTTTTCCCCTCAGTGGTCAGGCACATTCGGCGCCCTATTTTCTCGAACAGTTGCAGGGAAAACTCACGTTCAAGCTGTTGAATATGAAAAGTTACCGTCGACTGAGTGCAGCACAGCTTTTGCGAAGCCCGCAGAAACGAGCCCTCTTCCACTACCGTTTTCAGCGTAATAAACCGACGCAGATCCATAACCACCAACCTATCGAAAATCTCGAATTCAGAATTAAAAAACATTCATTTTTTTAAATATTTCATATCGGGTACTGTCTGCTAAAACAGAGGAGATGACAAGTGACACCGATGCTTTTAAGCGCTTTCTGGACTTATACATTAATCACCGCCCTTACCCCCGGCCCTAACAATATTCTCGCGCTTAGCGCAGCAACTGCACATGGTTTTCGGCAGAGTATTCGTGTACTGGCAGGTATGAGTCTGGGATTTTTGGTCGTTATGCTGCTGTACGCCGGGATCGCGTTTTCCCTTGCGGTTATCGATCCGGCAATCATTCATTTACTCAGTTGGGTGGGGGCTGCGTATATCCTGTGGCTGGCGTGGAAAATTGCCACCAGTCCAGCGGCGGATGAGAATGTCAGACCAAAACCGGTTGGCTTTTGGGTAAGCTTTGGCCTGCAGTTTGTGAACGTCAAAATTATTCTGTACGGCATTACCGCTCTGTCTACATTTGTTTTACCGCAAACGCAGGCGCTGAACTGGGTCATCGGCGTCAGTATATTGCTGGCATTGATCGGCACGTTCGGTAATGTGTGCTGGGCGCTGGCGGGACATCTGTTTCAGCGGGCGTTTCGCCATTATGGTCGCCAGTTAAATATCATTCTGGCGTTACTGCTGGTGTACTGCGCGGTGCGGATTTTTTACTGACACAAATAAAACAAAAGCGGAAAAGGCCCGGCCTCTTCCGCTTGTTATTACCGGATAAGCCTTACAGGCTTTCGGTAAAGGTACGAGCGATAACGTCGCGCTGCTGTTCCGGCGTCAGGGAGTTAAAACGCACCGCATAACCAGAAACACGAATAGTCAGCTGCGGGTATTTTTCCGGATGCTTAACCGCATCTTCCAGAGTTTCACGACGCAGAACGTTAACGTTCAGATGCTGACCGCCTTCAACGCGTACTTCCGGTTTAACTTCCATCGGAATTTCACGGTATTCAATCTCGCCCAGTTTGCTGACAGCCACAACTTCATCTTCAGCAAAGCCGGATTTTGCAACGATGCAGCGCGCTTCGCCTTTTTCGCTGTCCAGCAGCCAGAAGGAATTCAGCAGGTCGTCGTTAGCGGCTTTAGTAATCTGGATACCTGTAATCATGTGATGCCTCCCCAGGCAAAATTATTTGATTTCGGTCGGCCTAATCCCGGCCAATTGGTAAAACCATTGTTGCTTGAGTGTATATATACCCTTCGATCACCCTTCATTCTTTGATTTAAATCAATAAAAACCACACCATAAAAAGGGTGATGAAGGGAATTTATTGTTTTACATCAACTTACACCATTCAGACCTATAAACTTTTTACATAAATTTTCAACTATCTTTTGTAGGTAACCGTTTTTGTAGCACGCAGGATTTTGCACTGCAGAAAGAAGCAGTTAAGCTAAGGGAACTGGAAATTCGCAGGAGAGCGAGATGGCGACTGAGTTAACCTGGCACGATGTGCTGGCTGATGAGAAACAGCAACCTTACTTTATCAATACGCTTCACACTGTTGCTGGCGAGCGTCAGTCGGGTATCACGGTCTACCCGCCGCAAAAAGATGTGTTTAATGCCTTTCGCTTCACGGAACTGGGCGACGTTAAGGTGGTGATCCTGGGACAAGATCCTTACCACGGCCCCGGCCAGGCACATGGTCTGGCGTTTTCCGTGCGTCCTGGGATCGCTCCCCCGCCGTCATTAGTGAATATGTACAAAGAGCTGGAAGCCTCCATTCCCGGCTTTGTTCGCCCCGCGCACGGTTATCTGGAAAGCTGGGCACGCCAGGGCGTACTGTTACTGAATACGGTGCTCACGGTACGGGCAGGCCAGGCGCACTCTCATGCCAGCCTGGGGTGGGAAACCTTTACGGATAAAGTGATAAGCCTGATTAACCAACACCGCGAAGGGGTCGTCTTCCTGCTGTGGGGCTCGCACGCCCAGAAGAAAGGCGCGATTATTGATCCACAGCGCCACCATATTCTGAAAGCCCCGCATCCCTCGCCACTCTCTGCGCACCGTGGATTTTTTGGCTGTAACCATTTTGCGCTAACGAACCAATGGCTGGAACAACACGGCGAGAAAACTATCGACTGGACGCCAGTATTACCGGCTGAGAGTGAATAACGTTGGCGACTCGCCGTTTTATCGCCCGGATAACGGCGCGAAAGCGCCTTGTCTGACCGGGCGGCAGGAAGTACATCATTGGCCCGGCGCGCGTTGCGTCACCGGGCTGCAGCCCTTACGCTTTATTCTGTCGCCACCACTCGGCGAGCAGCACGCCTGTCGCAACCGACACATTCAGGCTTTCCACGTTCCCGGTGCCGTTAATTTTCACGCACAGATCGTCGGGTTCGCGCGCCGCTTCCGGCAGGTAGTCATATTCACGGCCTAAGACCAGCACCATCTTTTCCGGCAGGGTCGTACTAAAGAGCGCCTGACCGCGATCGCTGGACGTCGTCACCACGGTGTACCCCGCCTGACGAAAATCATCCAGTACGTCAACAATGCTTTCACCAGTAATCGGCTGGACATGCTCCGCCCCGCCTTCCGCAGTACGAATCGCCGCGCCGGACTCCAGCAACGCCGCATCCTGTACCACCACGCCCTTCACGCCGAAGTGCGCGCAGCTACGCATCATGCCGCCCAGATTATGCGGGTTAGCGACATCTTCCAACGCCAGCACGCAGTCTTGATCCGCCGCCTGCTTTACCCATTGCTTAACGGTCGTACCGTTACGCTTTTTAATCAGGAAGCAAACGCCGCCGTGGTGCTCGGTGCCGGAAGCTTTTGCCAGTTCGGCTTCATCCACCACATGGTAGGCTTTACGATTCGCCGCCATCCAGCGCAAGGCTTCTTTAAAGCGCGGGGTCACGCTTTGGATAAACCAGGCGCGAACGATAGCATCCGGGCGGCTCTGGAATAGCGCCTGGCAGGCATTTTCGCCGTAGACGCGTGTCTCTTCCGCACGCTGGCGACGCAAAACTTCAGGGTCAATAAAACTTTTACCGCTAATACCACCATGATCGACTTTTTCAGGCGTTTCATCGCCTGGCGCGCGGGACACGGTGCGCCACGGCGAAGTTTCATGTTTACGGTCACGGCTCTGATTATTTCGCTCATCACGGGCGGGGCGACGTCCACCGTCAGTGCGAGACTTTGCTGGGCGGCCTCCCCCTTTCCCGGTACGCGGGTTATGGGTGCGTTTATCAGAGTCATCATCACTACGGACATACATCACTTTGACTTTGCCGCTTTTGTTTTTTAATTCATCGTTCATGCTTTTCTCCACCAGCGCTGCGCGAAGCGCGAAGATTACCCGATGTGCATCCGGTTAGCCATGATTTCGTTTAAAAGCTTGCGACTATTGTACTCATTGAATAAAACACATTGTTGTTTAGCACAGACTCCTCGATAATATGTAACATTATAGAAACATCCCGCGCGTAGCGGGACGTCTTCCGACGTATTCAGAGGTTAGCTATGAACACCGTTTGTACCCATTGTCAGGCCATTAACCGCATCCCCGACGATCGGCTTCAGGATGCGGCAAAATGTGGACGCTGCGGTCATGAGTTGTTTGACGGAGAAGTCATTAATGCGACCGGCGAAACGCTGGACAAACTGTTGAAGGACGATCTTCCAGTGGTGATCGACTTTTGGGCCCCCTGGTGCGGCCCTTGCCGTAACTTTGCGCCAATCTTCGAGGATGTCGCAGAAGAGCGCAGCGGTAAAGTCCGTTTCGTCAAAGTGAATACCGAGGCGGAACGGGAACTCAGCGCCCGTTTCGGTATTCGCAGCATCCCGACGATTATGATTTTTAAACATGGACAAGTGGTCGATATGCTTAATGGCGCAGTGCCTAAAGCGCCTTTCGACAGCTGGCTGAACGAAGCGCTGTAAACGCCACGGGGCGCATCTTGTGCCCCGTTTTCACCTCTGCCACAATAGCGTTTTTCTCCGCAAACGCTTTCTATGACCAATAACGCTGTCCTTCAGTTACGCGCCGAACGGCTTGCGCGCGCTACACGCCCTTTTCTTGCCAGAGGCAATCGGGTTCGCCGCTGTCAACGCTGCCTGCTGCCGCTAAAATCTTGCCTGTGTGATACGTTAACGCCTTCTCAGGCGAAAAGCCGTTTTTGTCTGGTCATGTTTGACACTGAACCGATGAAACCCAGCAATACCGGCCGGCTGATAGCCGATATTTTGCCGGATACCGCGGCGTTTCAGTGGTCGCGTACCGAGCCGCCACAGGCGTTGCTGGAGCTGGTACAGCATCCGGATTATCAACCGATAGTGGTCTTTCCTGCGTCCTACGCCGGCGAAGCGCGCGAGGTCATTTCCACCCCGCCCGCCGGGAAACCGCCGCTGTTTATTATGCTGGACGGCACCTGGCCCGAAGCACGTAAAATGTTTCGTAAAAGCCCTTATCTGGATCATCTGCCGGTCATTTCCGTCGATTTATCGCGTCTTTCAGCTTATCGTCTGCGTGAAATCCATGCCGAAGGGCAATATTGTACCGCCGAAGTCGCCATAGCGTTGTTAGATCTGGCGGGAGATACCGAGGCGGCAACCAGTTTAGGTGAACATTTTACCCGTTTTAAAACGCGCTATCTGGCAGGAAAAACGCAACATCCGGGAAACGTCACAGCATAAAATAGCGAAAGCGTTTAAAATTATCCGGTCACTTCTGTGTAAGGGAAACCGGTATGAGCCAGCAAGGACTGGAAGCGCTACTGCGACCAAAATCGATCGCGGTGATTGGCGCATCAATGAAGCCCCACCGCGCGGGTTACCTGATGATGCGTAACTTGTTGGCGGGCGGATTCAATGGCCCCGTCCTTCCCGTGACGCCCGCCTGGAAAGCTGTTTTAGGCGTCATGGCCTGGCCGGATATCGCCAGTCTCCCTTTCACCCCCGATCTGGCTATTTTATGCACTAACGCCAGCCGTAACCTGGCATTACTGGACGCGCTTGGCGCGAAAGGGTGTAAAACGTGCATTATCCTTTCTGCTCCCACGTCGCAACATGAAGAACTTCTTGCCTGTGCCCGGCATTATAAAATGCGTCTGCTGGGTCCAAACAGTCTTGGGCTCCTCGCGCCGTGGCAAGGGCTGAATGCCAGCTTTTCTCCCGTCCCGATTAAACAGGGCAAGCTCGCTTTTATTTCCCAGTCTGCCGCCGTGTCCAATACTATTCTTGACTGGGCGCAACAGCGTGAAATGGGCTTTTCCTACTTTATCGCGCTGGGCGATAGCCTGGATATTGATGTCGATGAACTACTGGACTATCTGGCGCGCGACAGCAAGACCAGCGCGATTTTGCTCTATCTGGAACAGTTAAGCGACGCCCGCCGTTTTGTTTCCGCCGCCCGTAGCGCTTCACGTAACAAACCGATTCTGGTGATTAAAAGCGGCCGAAGCCCGGCAGCCCAGCGTTTACTTAATACCAGCGCGGGAATGGACCCTGCGTGGGATGCGGCCATCCAGCGCGCAGGCCTGCTGCGAGTCCAGGATACGCACGAGCTTTTTTCCGCCGTCGAAACACTGAGCCATATGCGTCCGCTACGCGGCGACAGACTGATGATCATCAGCAATGGCGCCGCGCCTGCCGCGCTGGCGTTAGATGAGTTGTGGTCGCGTAACGGCAAGCTGGCGACGTTGAGCGAAGAGACCTGCCTGCAACTACGGCAGGCGCTTCCCGCGCACATAGATATTGCCAATCCGCTGGATCTGTGTGATGACGCCAGCAGCGAACATTACGTCAAAACGCTGGATATCCTGCTCGCCAGTCAGGATTTTGACGCGCTTATGGTTATCCACTCTCCCAGCGCTGCCGCGCCGGGTACGGAAAGCGCCCATGCTCTGATCGAGACGATTAAGCGCCACCCCAGAGGCAAGTTTGTTACGCTGCTGACAAACTGGTGCGGCGAGTTCTCGTCTCAGGAGGCAAGACGGCTGTTCAGCGAAGCCGGATTACCAACCTACCGCACGCCGGAAGGCACGATTACCGCGTTTATGCATATGGTGGAATACCGGCGTAACCAGAAGCAACTGCGGGAAACGCCAGCGTTGCCGAGTAACCTGACGTCCAATACCGCTGAGGCGCATAATCTGTTACAGCGGGCGATTGCGGAAGGCGCCGCCTCACTGGATACCCATGAAGTACAGCCGATTTTACACGCCTATGGGCTGCACACGCTCCCAACCTGGATTGCCAGCGACAGCGCTGAAGCGGTGCATATCGCCGAACAGATAGGCTATCCGGTAGCTCTCAAGCTGCGCTCGCCCGACATTCCGCATAAATCTGAAGTTCAGGGGGTCATGCTTTACCTGCGGACCGCAAGCGAGGTACAACAGGCCGCGAACGCCATTTTTGATCGTGTAAAGATGGCCTGGCCGCAAGCGCGGATTCACGGTTTGCTGGTACAAAGCATGGCTAACCGCGCCGGCGCGCAGGAGCTTCGTGTGGTGGTCGAGCACGATCCGGTGTTTGGTCCTTTGATTATGTTGGGTGAAGGCGGCGTAGAGTGGCGTCCGGAAGAGCAGGCTGTCGTCGCGCTGCCGCCGCTCAACATGAACCTGGCGCGCTATCTGGTGATTCAGGGCATTAAACAGCGGAAAATTCGCGCCCGTAGCGCGCTGCGTCCGCTGGATATTGTCGGTTTAAGCCAATTGCTGGTCCAGGTTTCAAACCTGATTGTCGACTGCCCGGAAATTCAGCGTCTGGATATCCATCCGCTGCTGGCTTCCGCCAGTGAGTTTACCGCGCTGGATGTGACGCTGGATATTGCCCCGTTTGATGGCGATAACGAAAGTCGACTTGCGGTACGCCCCTATCCCCACCAGCTTGAAGAGTGGGTGGAGATGAAAAATGGCGATCGCTGCCTGTTCCGTCCTATCCTGCCGGAAGATGAGCCCCAGCTGCGACAATTCATCGCCCAGGTCACCAAAGAGGATCTTTACTACCGTTATTTCAGCGAGATCAACGAATTCACCCATGAAGATTTAGCCAACATGACGCAGATCGACTACGATCGAGAAATGGCCTTTGTGGCCGTGAGGCGGATGGACAACGCTGAAGAGATCCTCGGCGTAACGCGCGCGATCTCCGATCCTGACAACGTAGATGCCGAATTTGCCGTATTGGTGCGTTCAGATCTTAAAGGGTTGGGTTTAGGACGCCGTTTAATGGAGAAATTGATTGCCTATACTCGCGATCACGGATTGAAGCGGCTAAACGGTATTACGATGCCAAACAATCGCGGCATGGTCGCGCTGGCCAGAAAACTGGGATTTCAGGTCGATATTCAGCTCGACGAGGGCATCGTGGGATTGACGCTGAATCTGGCCAAATGTGATGAATCGTGAGTAATGTACTGGAAATGTTGACCACTTTAACGGGTACTGATGTTATTATTGCTCGCTTATGTCGTCTGCATAGCACAGAGGACCCTTCAATGAACAGAGAAGAAATGCACTGTGATGTTGTCAAAATTTAAGCGTAATAAACATCAACAACACCTTGCCCAACTCCCTAAGATTTCTCAGTCAGTTGATGATGTAGATTTCTTTTATACTCCTGCTACTTTTCGGGAGACACTGCTGGAGAAAATCGCCAGCGCGACGCAGCGTATTTGTATCGTTGCCCTGTATCTGGAACAGGACGATGGGGGTAAAGGTATACTCGACGCGCTCTATGCGGCTAAACGGCAGCGTCCTGAACTGGACGTGAGGGTGCTGGTCGACTGGCATCGCGCGCAACGCGGGCGCATTGGCGCAGCGGCCTCGAATACCAATGCAGACTGGTATTGCCGACTGGCGCAGGAAAACCCCGGCATTGATGTCCCGGTTTACGGCGTACCGATTAATACGCGAGAAGCGCTTGGCGTACTGCATTTTAAAGGCTTTATCATTGATGATAGCGTCCTGTACAGCGGCGCCAGCCTGAACGATGTCTATCTCCATCAGCATGACAAATATCGTTACGATCGCTACCAGCTGATTCGCAATCGGCAAATGGCAGACATCATGTTTGACTGGGTGACGCAAAATCTGATGAATGGCCGTGGTGTGAATCGTCTGGATAATACCCAGCGGCCGAAAAGCCCGGAGATTAAAAACGATATCCGCTTATACCGTCAGGAGCTGCGTGATGCGTCATATCATTTTCAGGGTGACGCTAATGACGAGCAGCTCTCCGTTACGCCGCTGGTCGGGCTTGGAAAATCCAGTCTGCTGAACAAAACCATTTTCCATCTCATGCCCTGTGCGGAGCATAAGCTCACCATTTGTACCCCTTATTTCAATCTACCAGCGGTGCTGGTGCGGAATATTATTCAGCTACTGCGCGACGGAAAGAAAGTCGAAATCATTGTTGGCGATAAAACCGCGAATGATTTTTACATTCCGGAAGATGAACCGTTCAAGATCATTGGCGCGCTGCCCTATCTCTATGAGATTAACCTGCGCCGCTTCCTGAGCCGTTTACAGTATTACGTCAATACCGATCAGCTTGTGGTGCGTCTGTGGAAAGATGACGACAATACCTATCATCTGAAAGGGATGTGGGTAGATGATAAATGGATGCTACTCACCGGCAACAATCTGAATCCCCGCGCCTGGCGTCTGGATCTGGAAAACGCCATTCTGATCCACGATCCTAAGCAGGAGCTTGCCCCTCAGCGGGAAAAAGAGCTGGAACTTATCCGAACGCACACAACCATCGTAAAACATTATCGTGACCTGCAGAGCATTGCCGACTATCCGATAAAAGTGCGTAAATTGATTCGCCGTCTGCGCCGGATCCGCATCGACAGATTAATTAGCCGTATCCTGTAATCGAAGCCCCGTCCTGTACGGGGTTTTCTCTTAGGAGTGAACTGGTGCGCGTGTTGATTCCTTTTACGGTGTTGTTTCTCTCCGGGTGCAGCCATCTGGCTAACGACCGCTGGAGCGGCCAGGATAAAGCCCAACATTTTATGGCATCAGCGATGCTATCGGCAGCCGGTAATGAGTATGCGCGTCACCAGGGAGTAAGCCCTGACCGCAGCGCAGCGATAGGGCTGATGTTTTCTTTGAGTCTCGGAGCCTCAAAAGAACTCTGGGACAGCCGCCCGGAAGGCAGCGGCTGGAGCTGGAAAGATTTTGTCTGGGATGTCGCTGGCGCGACAACCGGTTACGCTATCTGGCAAATGGCGCGATACTAAAGGCGCAAGCCCTTTCCTTTACGGTGCAACATCAACGAAACCAGGAAAGCCAGAACGGCCATCGCGGTAACATACCAGAAGAACGAACTCTCCATACCAACAGATTTTAGCGACAGCGCGACATATTCCGCAGAGCCGCCAAATAACGCGTTTGCTACCGCATAGGATAAACCGACGCCCAGGGCGCGAACCTGCGCCGGAAACATCTCCGCTTTCAGGATCCCGCTAATCGAGGTATAGAAACTCACAATCAATAGCGCGCACATCACTAAAGCAAATGCGGCATAAGGCGACGTCACATTCTGCAACGCGGAGAGAATTGGAACGGTGAAAAGCGTCGCGAGTGCGCCAAAACATAGCATAGAAGTGCGCCTGCCAATCTTATCGGATAACGCGCCGAATAACGGCTGTACCAACATGAAAACACACAGCGCGACCGTCATAATGCCGCTGGCGACATTGGCATGCATACCTGCTGTATTTACCAGATATTTCTGCATATAGGTGGTGAAGGTATAAAAGCACAGCGAGCCTGCCGCGGTGAAACCAAGCACCATCAAAAAGGCTTTGCGATTACGCCACAAACCTTTCAACGAACCGGCTTCTTTTAATGCGCGAGTCTCATGCTTCGAGGTTTCATCCAGCTGGCGACGTAGCCATAACGCCACAACCGCCAGCACGGCGCCCAGCGCAAAGGGAATACGCCATCCCCAGGCACGAAGCTCAGCATCCTCCAGAACCTGCTGCAAAATCACAACGACCAGCAATGCCAGTAGTTGGCCACCGATAAGCGTAACGTACTGAAACGACGCGAAAAATCCCTTACGACCTTCAAGCGCAACTTCACTCATATATGTCGCGCTGGTCCCATACTCTCCCCCTACCGAGAGCCCCTGAAATAACCTTGCAATAAGTAGCAGCGCCGGTGCCCAGGTGCCGATGGTATCGTAACCAGGTAAGCAGGCAATCACCAGCGACCCCATGCACATCATGCACACCGAAATCAACATTGAGGCTTTGCGCCCGCGTCGATCTGCAATGCGTCCAAACAGCCAACCACCGATAGGCCGCATTAAAAAACCGGCGGCAAAGACGCCTGCCGTTTGCAAAAGCTGAGTAGTGGTATTACCAGAAGGAAAGAAGATATGTGCAAAATAGAGCGAGCAGAAAGAGTAGACGTAGAAATCAAACCATTCCACTAAGTTTCCGGAAGAGGCCCCCACGATAGCCCATATGCGTCGCCGCATCTCCGGAGCCTCAGCGTTGTTTTTATCTATACGCTGAATAATTTCTGCCATACTGTTCTCCTTGTTGCCAGGCTTAATCGGCCTTTTATTTTGGAGATTCAGATTACGCGAGACCAAAAAGTAAATAAAGTGTTAATTATTTGTTTGCTAATTTTTATCCCCACCGTGCCTGATGCTGGCGTTTCCGTTTCAGATAGTCTTCGTCCTGACGAATTTTATCCCACCAACCTTTGAAAACCGTTGCCGCCGCGGCCTTAATAGGATCATTACCCCGTGTATTCAGGCTGCCGTCTTCTGCATACTTTTTACCGCCTTTATAGTTAGCGTATCGCCTGGCGCGGGTGTATCCCATCTGAATAAATTTACGCGCCATGTCCATACCAACGAAATCATCCTGCTGCCGGTAAGCTTCGAACAACTGGTAGATCTGTTCTGCGGATTTCATCGCCGATGCTTCATCTTTATAGCGCCAGAAAGGAAGAATTTCGCTTTTGTAGGGTTCAACCAGTAGCACCCCCTGCTCGCCTCGTCCAACCTGATACAATTCAGGCTGCTGGCGGAAGTCGATGCTGGAAAAGTCCTGCTGGTAGTTAAAAGGTTTGATAGCCAATGAAAATCCTCACTGCTTATATAAGCACGTGTAAAGGATAGTTCATCGTTAACGATTGGGTGGGTTGTGCTCTTATCGGTTCTACAAGAGCACCAGCTTCGTAGGCGGGATAATTCCTGTAGGCCGGATAAGGTGGAGCCGCCATCCGGCAGAAACAGACAAAAACAAAAGGCCCTGTCTTCCGACAGGGCCCTTCGTTTTATTTGATGCCTGGCAGTTCCCTACTCTCGCATGGGGAGACCCCACACTACCATCGGCGCTACGGCGTTTCACTTCTG